>NZ_JAMYLO010000009.1:0-216934 GCF_040318075.1 Mesorhizobium sp. M1328
GTCGGGTCATCCGATGCTGGCCTCCACTCCAGCCAGCATCTTGAATCACAAAACAGATAAATCTGGAATCCCCTTTGATTCCGTCAAAGGGGGAACCGCTCTAAAGCACGTCGCGTTCGACCTGCCTCATGCGACACGCTTTAGGTTCTTGTTTTGACGCATGTCGTCATCGCAAAACCGCTGCACACCTTGCGCGACATGCATTAACTATCGAGCAGCGCCTGCAGAGTCTCGATGCGGTCGGCTTCGGCCGCCGGCTTGTCCCAGCGCAGCCGCGAAATGCGCGGAAAGCGCATGGCAACGCCGGATTTGTGCCGCGTCGAGCGGTTGAGCCCTTCGAAGGCTACCTCAAGCACCAGCCCGTTCCTGCGGTCGGCACGCACCGAGCGGACCGGGCCGAAGCGCTCGATCGTGTTGTCGCGGACATATTTGTCGATTTGCCTCAGTTCCTCGTCGGTGAAGCCGAAATAGGCTTTTCCCACCGGCACCAGCTCCTCCGATCCTTCCGGCCCGGACCAGACGCCGAATGTGTAGTCGGAATAGAAGCTCGAGCGCTTGCCGTGGCCGCGCTGGGCATACATCAGCACCGCGTCGACCGTGTGCGGATCGCGCTTCCATTTGAACCACGGACCCTTCGGCCGCCCGGCCACATAAGGCGAATCCCAGCGCTTCAGCATGACGCCTTCGATGACCGGATGCAGCGGCTTGCGGCGCAATTCCTCCAGCGCCTGCCAGTCGGTGAATTCGACCAGTGGTGAGATATCGAAGCGACTCGGATCGAGTGTCCTCACGAAGGCCTCAAGCCGGCCGCGCCGTTCGCGGAAGGGCAATCCCCGCACATCCTCGTCACCAATCTGCAGCGCATCGTAGCAGCGCATGAAGGCCGGGTATTGCTGCTGGATCTTGGGTGACACGCTCTTGCGGTTCAGCCGCTGCTGCAGGTCCGAGAAGGTGCCCGTCGCCTGCCTGGGGTCACCGACCAGAAGCTCGCCGTCGAGGGCGCCGGAAAAATCCATCGCCTCGGCAAGGTCCGGAAAGGCGCCGGAGACATCGTCGCCGGTGCGCGAATAGAGCCGGCGAATGCCGCCTTCGCAAACCGCCTGGACGCGGATGCCGTCCCATTTCCATTCGGCCGCGTAGTCGGCCGGGTCGAGCTTTTCGAGATCGCCGTCACCGACGGCATTCGACAGCATCACTGGCCTGAACAGCGCCAGCGCCGTTTTCCTGGGTTTTTCCGCCTTGCCCTCCAGCCAGGCGAACAGCGCCGTATAAGGCGGCGTCAGCCCGTGCCAGAGTTCCTCGATCTCGGCGATATCGACCTTACCGAAATCGGCCAGCGCCTGCTTGGCCAGCCGCGCCGAGACGCCGATGCGCAGGCCGCCGGTGACCAGCTTTATGATGGCGAAGCGCGCCGAAGTGCTGGCGCTGTCGAGCAGCCGGGCCAGCACTTGCGGCCCGTCGGAACGGCTCGCCGCCTGCAGCTTGGCCACCACCTCGGCCAGCGTCGGCTCGTGGTTCGCAATATCGACCGGCGCTTGCGGCCAGACCAGCGACACGGTCTCGGCCAGATCGCCGACATAGTCGTAGGAATAGCCGAACAGCACCGGATCCATGCGCTCGATCACCAGCGTGCGCAGCATCGCCGGCTTGACCGCGGCGATGGACAGATCGCCGGTGATGGCCGCCAGCGCCAGCCCGCGATCCGGATCCTCGACGCTGCGGAAATAGTCGGTCAAAAGCGTCAGCTTGCCATTGCGCGACGGCGTCAGGACGAGACGGTCGAGAAGCTCGGCGAAGCGGTTCATGGGAGGGGCGCCAACAGGATAGGTTTGCGCTCTGTCACACCCCAGAGGGGGGTGTGAAGGATCGCGGCGCCCGCGATTGGTGGTTCAACAATTGCCATCAATCGCCCTCGTCCTCATAACCGACGAGATGCAGTGGCCTGGCGGCGATGCCTTCGAGTTCGCACCAGCGCACCAGCGCCTCCTCGCGGCCATGCGTTACCCAGATTTCTTCCGCGCCGGTCTCCTTGATCGTCGCCGTCAGTTCGTCCCAGTCGGAGTGATCGGAGATGATCAGCGGCAGCTCGACGCCGCCCTGCTTGGCGCGCTGGCGAATGCGCATCCAGCCTGAGGCGAAGCACGACATCGGATCGGGAAAACGCCGCGCCCAGCGATCGGCGAAGGCGGATGGCGGGCCGACGACGATGGCGCCGGCAAAGTCGCTTTTTTGGCCGGTCTCGACGGTCGCCGGTTCCAATGTGCCGAGATCGATATTTTGGCTCTGGTAATACTCGCTGAGCTTGGCCAGCGCGCCATGGATGTAGATCGGCTTTTCGTAGCCGGCATCGCGCAGCAGGCGCATGACGCGCTGCGCCTTGCCGAGCGCATAGGCGCCGACCAGATGCGTGCGCTCGGGAAACTGCTCGGTCGATCTCAGCAGCCGGGCGATCTCTTCGCTATCGGGCGGATGGCGGAACACCGGCAGGCCGAACGTCGCTTCGGTGATGAAGACGTCGCATTTGAGCGGCTCGAACGGCTCGCAGGTCGCGTCCTTCTGGCGTTTATAGTCGCCGGACGCGACGATGCACGTACCTTGATGCGCCACCTTGATCTGCGCCGAGCCCAGCACATGGCCGGCCGGGTGAAAGCTGACGGCCACACCGCCAAGCGCAATCGTCTCGCCGAGCACCGCGGCTTGCGTCGTTCCGGCAAAACCTTCGCCGTAACGCAGGCCCATAATGTCGAGCGTCTGCTGCGTCGCCATCACCGAGCGGTGGCCGGAGCGGGCATGGTCGGAATGGCCATGCGTGATCAGCGCCCGGTTGACCGGCCGCACCGGGTCAATGAAGAAATCGCCGGGCGGGCAATACAGCCCTTCCGGCCGGGGATGAAGCAGGTCGCTGGCGCGCATGGCCCCAAGATAGGCGCTAATTCCGGCGCGGGAAGCCTTTTGTAAGTCACTGCTGACTCCAGCATAGAGCGCAAGCCGGCTGCAACACCCGGCGGAACTCGATCACAATGAAACCGCTCCAGACCTCGTCCGGCGATTTGACCGCCGACCGCCGCGCCGACTATGCCGAAATGCTCTATGCATCCGGCGATCATGCGGCAGCGGCGGAATTGCTGCTCGGCGCGCTCGAACTGGCGCCGCAATGGGCAGCCGGCTGGTTCCGCCTCGGCGAGATGCAGGAGACGGCGGGCGCGCCCGATCTCGCCGCGCAGGCCTGGACGACGGCACTGCGGCTCGACCCGGCGGACAGGCTCGGCGCGGTGCTCAAGCTGCAATTGATCGGCAGGACAGCGGCGGCCCAGGCGCCGCCCAGCGCCTTTGTCGAGACGCTGTACGACCACTATGCCGGGAGCTTCGAGGGTGAGCTGGTCGACAGGCTCGGCTATCGTCTGCCCGAATGCCTCGACCGCGCCATCCGGGCAGCACGGGCGGGCCGGTTTTCGCTGGTGCTCGATCTCGGCTGCGGCACCGGCCTCATGGGCCAGAAGCTGCGGCCGATAGCGGATCGGCTGGAGGGTTACGACATCTCGGCCGGCATGCTGAGGCAGGCGCGCGCCAAGGGTGTCTACGATCTGCTCGTCAAGGCGGACCTGCAGGAGTTTTCCTATTCTGGCCCGAAAGCCGATCTGGTTACGGCGGCCGATGTGTTCATCTATGTCGGCGCACTCGACAAGGTGGTGAATAAGATTGCCGGAATGCTTGCCGGCGGCGGTTTGTTTGCGTTCTCCGTCGAGACGCTCGCCGGCGGCGACTCGTCTGGCAGCGGCGATTTCGCCTTGCTGCCGTCCCGCCGCTACGCGCATTCGCAAAGCTATGTAGAGCGGGTTCTGGACGCCAACGGCTTTTCGGTCCTGTCGCTGCAGGCAACGATTATCCGGCAGGATCGCCGCGAACCGGTCGAAGGGCTGGCCGTAGTGGCAAGCTTGCTTTCCGGCAGCGTAAAATCTGGCTAAGACTCCTGCCGCTGCGCAGGAGCGCGGCAGCTGCGAAAGACAAGGAGCACGTTCATGCGCTGGAACATGATGGTCTTGGCGTCTTGCCTGGCGATGGCCGGCTGCGTCGGCAATTCGATGTCCGAACGGCAGGACGAAAACGTCCAGTCCTCGCTGCTATATGACAAGGTGCCTTGCGATCAATTGCTGGCGCAACGAAACGGCCTGGCGCAGCAATATCATTTGCCGGTGGACGCCAAGCCGTCCTTCTCCAACCCGGCGACGGGCTTTGGCCCGTTCACGCCGGACA
Organism: Mesorhizobium sp. M1328; assembly: GCF_040318075.1. NCBI lineage: Bacteria > Pseudomonadati > Pseudomonadota > Alphaproteobacteria > Hyphomicrobiales > Phyllobacteriaceae > Mesorhizobium > Mesorhizobium sp. M1328. The sequence continues at coordinate 4,255 of NZ_JAMYLO010000009.1, forward strand.
CGCGCTCAAAAGCCAAGCGTGACGCCGACCAGGCAAGCGGCAAGATCGACGCCATGAACCGGTCGATCAGCCGCCGCGAATGCGGCAAGCCGGCCAAACAGAACAAGTTCGGCCTGACCTGACCGGATCCTAATCCGCCACCTTCCATTGCTCCCGCGAGGCGCTGGCGGGATAGACGCCGAGTATGCGCATCTCGCGCGAGAAAAACCGCAACTCGTCGAGTGCCAGCTTCACCAGCGGATCGTCGGGATGGCCCTCTATGTCGGCGTAGAACAGCGTCGCTGTAAACGCACCGAGCTGGTAGCTTTCCAGCTTGGTCATGTTGATGCCGTTGGTGGCGAATCCGCCCATCGCCTTGTAGAGCGCCGCCGGCACGTTGCGGACGCGGAAGATGAAGGTCGTCATCATCCTGGCGTCGGCCGAGGGGCGTTCGGCCCATTGCTTGTTCTTAGTCAGCACGACGAAGCGGGTGACGTTGCTGTCGGTGTCCTCGACATTCTCCTCGATGATGTCGAGCCCGTAGAGCGTCGAGGCCAGCGCCGGCGCCAGCGCGGCCATGGTGCGGTCCTTCATCGCGGCGACCATCTTGGCGGCGCCCGCGGTGTCGCCGGCAACCGTCGCCTTCCAGCCGTTCTTGCGGATGTATTTGCGGCATTGGCCGAGCGCGTGGATGTGGCTGTGCACGGTCCTGATCTCGTCGCGCCTGACGCCGGGCAGCACCATCAGCTGGAAGTGGATCGGCAGGAAATATTCGCCGATGATGTGCAGCTTCGATTCCGGCAAGAGGTGATGGATGTCGGCGACGCGGCCGGCAATGGTGTTCTCGATCGGGATCATGGCCAGATCGGCCTTGCCGGTCTCGACCGCGTTGAAGGCGTCCTCGAAGGTCGGGCACGGCAACGGCTCCATCGACGGGAACATGTTGCGGCAGGCGGTGTCGGAATTGGCGCCCGGCTCGCCCTGGAAGGATATTTTGTTGGTCTTTTCAGGCATGCGCAGAGTCTCGGGAATTGGGGAAGAATTTCTTAGTTGGAAAGGAGCGCCCTGGCGCGTTCGAGATCGTCCGGCGTATCGACGCCAAGCGGCACCGACTGCACGATCTCCGCATCGATGCGCATGCCGGCCTCCAGCGCCCGCAATTGCTCCAGCCGCTCGCGGCGCTCCAGCGGCGACGGCCTCAGCGCAACGAAGCGTTCGAGTGCGGCGCGGCGATAGGCATAGAGGCCGATATGATGGTAGAGCGGGCCTTCGCCCCAGGGCGCGGTGGCGCGGGTGAAATAGAGCGCCCTGAGCCGTGTCGCCGAGAGTGGCGAGCCGACCAGCTTGACGACATTCGGATTGGTCTTTTCCTCGTCGCGGACGATCTCGACGCAGAGCGTGGCGATATCGACCGCAGCGTCCTCGAAAGGCTTCAGCGCGGCGCCGATAATAAGGGGGTCGATAGTCGGCAGATCGCCCTGCACATTGACGATCGTCTCGACGCTGTTGCCAGGGTCGAGAATGGTCAGCGCTTCGAAGATGCGGTCGGAACCGGTTTCGTGGTCCGCCCGCGTCATCACCGCCTCGAAATCATGCGCGCGCACCGCCTCCGCAACGCCTTGCGTATCGGTGGCGACGACCACCCGGCCGAGCCCCGCTTCGGCGGCGCGGCGGGCGACGTGGACGATCATTGGAGTGCCGGCAATGTCGGCCAGCGGCTTGCCCGGCAGGCGGGTCGAGGCCATGCGGGCCGGGATCAGGATGAGCGTGGACATGAGGCGGGCAGGGGCTCGAAAAAGAGGAGGACAAAAGTGGCAAAAGGTCTCACTGGCAGCGCCCTTATAGGTGTTGCAACGCCGGAGCAAAAGACCTAGTTTCCGCGCGATTTGACCGCCTCGCAGGGTGGTTCACGATACCGACGGACGGAGTGGACGGATCGGTCCGCCGGAAAAGGGAGCCTGGGGCGTATGGATTCCAACGAAGTCAACAAGCTGCTCGCCGCTTTCCTCGGCACCGTGTTCATTGTCTTTTCCGTTGGCATCGTGTCCGACGCGCTGTTTGCCTCTCCAGCGCCGGAAAAGCCCGGCTTCGCCATCGAGGCGACCGAGCCCGCCGAAGGCGGCCCGGCCGCTCCCGCCGCGGAGGCCAAGCCGATCGCCGAGCTGCTGACCACCGCCAACGCCGAAGCCGGCGCCGCCATCTTCAAGAAATGCCAGGCGTGTCATTCCGGCGAAAAGGGCGGCCCCAACAAGGTCGGGCCCGATCTGTGGGACATCATCGACCGTCCGGTCGCCGAGCATGAGGGCTTTGCCTATTCTGCCGGCATGAAAGAGTTCTCCAAGGGCGGCAGCGAGAAGTGGACCTACGACAACCTGAACCACTTCATCACCTCGCCGAAGAAGTTCGTGAAGGGCACGGCGATGGGCTTCGCCGGCCTGCCGAAAGATGAGGACCGCGCCAACGTCATCGCCTATCTGCGCACGCTGTCGGACAATCCGAAGCCGCTGCCGGCACCCGGCGCCTCGGCCGAGAACGCGCCCGCCAAGCCGGCCGAAGGTGCAGCCCCTGCCAAGCCGGCAGAAGGCGCGGCGCCAGCCGCTCCGGCCGCACCCGCAAAATAACAAAACTGTAATGACATAATCCTTGAAAAAGCCGGGTTCAGCCCGGCTTTTTCGTTAGGAAAAATGCATATGCGACGACAAAGCCGCTCGGTTGCGGTTTTCAGCGGCGCCAAATGATCTAGATTGGGCCCAGACGCTATGGTGACGGCGCTATATCGCGAAGGGGAGAACGCATGACGGTTGGCCGAGCGCGGACGCTTCTGAAATCGGTGCTGATGCTGGCTGCTTTTGCCGGCGGCCTGCAGGCGGCCTTCGCGGACGAATGGCGCACGACCTCGTCGCTGATCGGCGAATCCAAATACGGCGACAATTTCAAACACTACGATTATGTCAATCCAGATGCACCAAAGGGCGGCACGCTGAATTCGGTGGCGCCCGGCACGTTTGACAGCTTCAATCCCTACATCGTCCAGGGTTCTGCCGCCGCTGGCTTCGTCCCTTTTGGCGGCGGTCTGCTCTACGACACGCTAATGGAGCAGGCGACCGACGAAGGCAGCACCAGCCATTCGCTGGTCGCTGAAGCCTATAAATATCCGGCCGATTATTCCTCGGCGACCTACCGGCTCGATCCGCGGGCGAAGTGGCATGACGGTCAGCCGATTACCGTCGACGACGTGATCTGGTCGTTCCAGGTGCTAAAGGCCAACAGCCCGCAATATAGCCGTTATTTCGAGAACGTTACCGATGCGGTCGCAATCTCCGATCGAGAGGTCGAGTTCCATTTCAGCCAGAAGGGCAATCGCGAACTGCCCAAGATTCTCGGCGATCTCGTCGTACTGCCCAAGCACTGGTGGGAAGGCAATGACGCCAACGGCAAGAAGCGCGACGTCACCCGGCCGACGCTGGAGCCGCCGCTGGGTTCGGCCGCCTACAAGATCGCCAGCTTCAAGCCAGGTTCGGAAATTGTATGGCAGCGCGTGCCTGACTATTGGGCCGCCAAGTTGCCGGTGAAGATCGGCCGAGAGAATTTCGACACGAAGCGGTACACCTACATCCTCGATGAGAATGCAGCTTGGCAGGCATTCACCAAGGGAGGGCTTGAGGACATCAACGCGGAAAACAGCTCCAGACGCTGGTCGACGGCGTATAACTTTCCCGCGATCAAGCAAGGCGACGTCATCAAGAGGGAGTTCAAGACCGAGTCGCCCGAGCCGATGCAGGGTTTCGCGCTTAATCTGCGACGTCCGCAGTTTCAGGATCGACGCATACGCGAGGCGTTGACCGACGTGCTCGATTTCGAAAGCATGAATCGTACGCTGTTCTTCGGTCTTAACACCCGCACGAGCAGCTATTTCCAGGGCACCGACCTGGCGTCCAGCGGCCTGCCGAAAGGCAAGGAGCTGGAGATTCTCGAGCAATATCGTGACAAGCTGCCGCCTGAAGTGTTCACCGAGGAATTCAAACTGCCGGTCTACGACACGCCGCAGGCGGAGCGTAAATACCTGAAGTCCGCGGTCGACCTGTTCGCCAAGGCTGGTTGGGTCATCAAGGGCGGCAAAATGGTCAATGCCCAAACGGGCCAGCAATTCAAGCTGGAGATCCTGGGACGGGACCCGACAGACGAAGTCATCGCAAATCCCTACGTCGATAATTTGCGAAAGATCGGTATTGATGCCGCACTTCGCATTGTTGACCCCAGTCAATATGTGAACCGCACCCGCAGCTTCGACTTCGACATGGTGACGGGGATCTTCCCACAGTCGGATTCGCCCGGCAACGAGCAACGCGACTTCTGGAGTTCAAAAGCCGCCGACGCACCTGGCTCACGCAATCTGATGGGCATTAAGGATCCGATTGTCGACGCGCTGGTCGACCGCGTTATCTACGCCACCGACCGCGACGATCTGGTTGCTGCCACCCATGCGCTCGACCGAGTTCTATTATGGAACTACTATGTCGTGCCGCAATGGCATAGGCCGGTGGTCTGGCTGGCCTACTGGAACAAGTTCGGCATGCCTGAAAAGCAGCCTGCCTATTTAGGCGTGGACACGGATTCCTGGTGGATCGATCCGGACAAGGAAAAGGCGCTGGCGGCCAAATACAAGAGTGGCAATTGATGGCGGCGCTGCCCCGTCGCTACTTCCTCGCCCTGGGCGGTGCCGCCGCGGCAGCTGCATGGCTGCCCGGCCGGGCTTTCGCCACGATCCCGACCGGCGTGAAACTGCACGGCCTGTCCGCCTTCGGCGATCTCAAATACGCGCCGGATTTCAAGCATTTCGACTATGTCAACCCGGACGCTCCCAAGGGCGGCCGGATGAATTTCGCCCCGCCGAACGCTACCTTCAATCAAAGCTTCCTGACTTTCAACACGTTGAACTCGCTGGTGTTGAAGGGGGATTCGCCGCCGCGCACCGAGCTCTGTTTCGATTCGCTGATGACAAGCGCACTTGACGAGCCGGATGCGGTCTACGGCCTGCTTGCCGAATCCGTTACCTTGTCGCAGGACCGCAATGGCTTCCGCTTCAGCCTGCGGCCACAAGCCCGCTTCCATGACGGCTCGCCGCTAACCGCGGAGGACGTTGCCTTCGCATTGAACCTCTACAAAGAGCGCGGACATCCGAATCTTTCCCAACCGCTGCGGCATATGACGGATGCGGTCGCAATCGATCCGCTTACAGTCAGCCTTGCCTTCAACGGCCAACAGTCCGCGCAGAATATCCTCGCCATCGTTGTTATGCCGATCGTGTCGAAAGCCTTCTACACGGCCAACGATTTCGACGCCTCGACGTTAACCCCACCGCTTAGCTCCGGACCATACAGGGCGGGACGGGTCGCGGCCGGGCAGACTGTCGAATATGAACGCGTCGCCGATTATTGGGGCCGCGATCTGGCCGTGAACCGCGGGCTTAATAATTTCGACCGCATCCGCATCGATTTCTATCTTGATCGCCAGGCAGCGTTTGAAGCTTTCAAGAAAGGGGACACGCATTTTCGCGAAGAATTCACATCGCGGGTGTGGGCGACCGGTTACGACTTTCCAGCGCTGAAGGATGGCAGGGTCATCAAACGGGAATTTCCCGGCGAGAAATCGCCCTCCATGCAGGCTGTCGCGCTGAACCAGCGCCGTCCACAATTCCGCGACATACGCGTGAGACGGGCAATCGCCTATTGCTTCGACTTCGAATGGACCAGGCGGGTGCTGTTTTTCGGCGCCTACGAGCGTTCGCAATCGAACTTCGAACGATCGGATTACAAGGCCGAGGGCCTACCCTCGCCCCAGGAACTGAAACTGCTGGAGCCATTTCGAGCCGAGTTGCCGCCGGAGACCTTTGGCGAACCGGTGATGCAACCCGTCTCCGACGGTTCTGGCCATGACCGTAAGTTGCTGCGCGAGGCTTCGAGGCTGCTTGCCGAAGCCGGCTGGAAGCGAGCGGGCAATTTCGTCGTCAACGATAAAGGCGAGCGGCTGCGGGTGGAAATGCTGGCCGAGGACGAGGGCCTGGTTCGCATGTTGGCGCCCTGGTCCGAGAATATGAAGGCGATTGGCATCGACGCTTCGGTCCGGCAGGTCGATTCGACGCAATTTGAAGCGCGGCAGAGCAATTTCGACTTCGACTTCAACATGCTCGCATGGTTGATCGGGGCGACGCCCACCACCGACGGTTTAGAGATCCTCTATGCTTCGCGGATGGCGAAAACGCCGGGGATGCGCAACTATCCAGGTACGGAAAGCAAAGCCATCGACGCGCTGATCGAGGCAGCCGGCAAGGCGCAGACCCGCATCGAACTCGTCACCGCGCTCAATGCCCTCGATCGGGTCTTGCGCGCGCGGCTCGACTGGATTCCAACATATTATCAGGCGAATCACCGAGCGGCCTATTGGGACATGTTCGGCTTTCCCGCTCAGAAGCCGGATTACGGCTTTCCGGTCGAGACGTTGTGGTGGTTCGACAAAGACAAGGCGGCACAGATTGGCAAAGCCTGAGATTTTCGCACAAGCGAGGCAGAGAGCCTGATGGGCGCCTATATACTGCGCCGCATCCTGTTGATGATCCCGACCCTGTTCGGCATCATGGCGGTGTCATTTGCCGTCATCCAGTTTGCTCCGGGCGGGCCGGTCGAGCAGGTCATCGCCAGGCTGACCAACCAGGGCGGCAGCGATCGCCTCGGCGGCGGCGGGGGTGATGCCGGCGGCGCCAATTTCGATGTGGCCGGCGACGTCGGCTCGAAATATCGCGGTGCGCAAGGGCTCGATCCGGAATTCATCAAGAAGCTGGAGAAACAGTTCGGCTTCGACAAGCCGCCGCTCGAGCGCTTCGGCATGATGCTGTGGAACTATCTCCGTTTCGATTTCGGCGACAGCTATTTCCGCGACATATCGGTGCTCGACCTGATCCTGGAAAAGATGCCGGTGTCGATCTCGATCGGGCTGTGGATCACGCTTTTGTCCTATTTGATCTCGATCCCGCTCGGCATCCGCAAGGCAGTCAAGGACGGCTCCACCTTCGATGTCTGGACCAGCGGCGTCGTCATCGTCGGCTACGCCATTCCGGGTTTCCTGTTCGGCATATTGCTGATGGTGCTGTTTGCCGGCGGCTCGTTCTGGGACTGGTTTCCGTTGCGCGGAATCACCTCGGACAATTGGGACCAATTGTCATGGCCGGCGCGGATCGGCGACTATTTCTGGCACATGACCTTGCCGTTGACGGCGCTGGTGCTGTCGGCCTTCGCCACGACGACGCTTTTGACCAAGAATTCCTTCCTCGAGGAAATCCGCAAGCAATATGTGGTCACCGCCCGCGCCAAGGGCCTGTCGGAACGGCGGGTGCTCTACGGCCACGTCTTTCGCAACGCCATGCTGATCGTCATCGCCGGCTTCCCCGGTGCCTTCATCTCGGCGTTCTTCACCGGTTCGCTGCTGATCGAGAACATCTTTTCGCTCGATGGGCTCGGCCTGCTCGGCTTCAACTCGGTGGTGCAGCGCGACTATCCGGTGGTCTTCGCCAATCTCTACATCTTCTCGCTGCTTGGCCTGTTCGTCGGGCTGTTGTCCGACCTGATCTACACCTGGGTCGATCCGCGCATCGATTTCGAGCGGAGAGACGTCTGATGGCGCAGGCCACAGCCGAAACGGCGCCGGCACGGATCGCGCGGCCCTTTCTGTCGCCGCTCAACCAGCGGCGCCTGCAGAACTTCAAGTCCAACCGGCGCGGCTACTGGTCGTTGTGGATCTTCCTGTTCCTGTTCGTGCTGTCGCTGGGTTCGGAACTGGTCGCCAACGACAAGCCGATCATCGCCTCCTACAAGGGCGAGATCCTGTTTCCGGTCCTGGTCGCCTATCCCGAGGAGAAGTTCGGCGGCTTCTATGCGGTCACCGACTACCGCGACCCGGTCATCCAGGACGAGATCAATGCCAATGGCTGGATGATCTGGCCGCCGGTGCGCTACTCCTACCAGACCGTCAACAACTCCATTCCAGAGGCAGCACCGACCAAGCCGTCCTGGCTCTACGACAAGAAAACGCGCTGCAACCAGTATCCGAAAGGCGAGGCGGACCCCAATTGCATCGTCGGCAACTGGAACTGGCTCGGCACCGACGACCAGGCCCGCGACGTGCTGGCGCGCGTCATCTACGGGTTCAGGGTCTCGGTGCTGTTCGGCCTGATCCTGACCGCCGGCTCGGCGCTGATCGGTGTGGCGGCCGGCGCCTTGCAGGGCTATTTCGGCGGCTGGACCGACCTTCTGTTCCAGCGCTTCATCGAGATTTGGTCGGCCATCCCGGTGCTGTATCTGCTCTTGATCGTTGCTGCCATCCTGCCGCCCGGCTTCTTCATCCTGCTCGGGCTGATGCTGCTGTTTTCCTGGGTGGCACTGGTCGGCGTGGTCCGGGCCGAGTTCCTGCGCGCCCGCAACTTCGAATATGTCAATGCGGCGCGCGCGCTCGGCGTGTCCAACGTCACCATCATGTTCCGGCATCTGCTGCCCAACGCCATGGTGGCGACGCTGACCTTCCTGCCCTTCCTGCTCAGCGGCTCGATCTCGACGCTGACCTCGCTCGACTATCTCGGCTTCGGCCTGCCGCCCGGCGCCGCCTCGCTCGGCGAGCTGTTGAAGCAGGCGCAGCGCAATCTCAACGCGCCATGGCTCGGCATTTCCGGCTTCGTCGTCATCTCGCTGATGCTGTCGCTGTTGGTCTTCGTCGGCGAGGCCACGCGCGACGCCTTCGATCCGCGCAAGACGTTCAGATGAGGGCGATGCGGGCTGGCATTCGGCATGTTATATTCCCGAGAATGGCAATCCGGACAAAAGCGGACGTATCCTCAAGGCGTTGGGGAAGGAAAGGGTTATGAATAGGGTCATCCTTGAACACTACCCGGCATCGAAGCTCCCGGATGAACTGCGAAAAGGCATAGCTCCGAGCGCTTCGGTCAAAGTGACAGTGGAAGAGGAGGCCAACAGGCCTCTTGGCCGCGAACAATTGCTTGAACTCATGCGGAATGCTCAGGCCAACGCGCCGGGAACAAGCCTCGACGAGGCTGTCGCGCGTGTTCGTGCCCTCCGCGATGAGTGGGAGGATTGATGGCTGCAGTCCGGATTTATGTCGATACCAATATTTTCATCTATGCCTTTGAAAACAACGATGCGCTTGCAAAAAAACTGCTTCAGGTCATTTCACTGAACGGGGGCAGAAAGCAGCCTTTCCTGACGACGAGTGAGATCGTCCTCGCAGAGTTGATGGTCGATCCCTTGAGAAAGAACAATGAGCGACTGATCGAACTCTACGACAATATATCAATCGGCAACGCCTTCATCTCAATTGGGGCGGTAACTCGCGAGGTTCTCTGGCACGCAGCACAGTTGCGTTCGGAATTCGTTTCCTTGAGATTACCGGACGCGATCCATCTCTCCACAGCGATGCACTTCGGCTGCACCCAATTTCTGACTGCGGATACGAGATTGAAAGAGACCTATTCTATCGCGCCAAATCGTCTCGTTCCCCCTCAAATGGCAGCCAAAATTTCGATCATACGACCGGAAATTTCCGCCTTGGACAGGGTTGTCGCGGAAATTGAGCCATGACCGCCTCTCTCCTTTCCGTACAAGACCTCAGCGTCGCCTTCACGCAAGGCGGCGACCAGTCGATCGCCGTCGACCATATCTCCTTCGACCTCGCCAAGGGCGAGACGGTCGCGCTGGTCGGCGAGTCCGGCTCCGGCAAGTCGGTCACCGCGCTGTCGGTGCTGAAGTTGCTGCCCTATCCGACCGCCAGCCACCCGTCGGGAAAGATCCTGTTCCTCGGCGCCGACCTGCTTGCCGCCGACGAGAAGGACCTGCGCCGGGTGCGCGGCAACAAGATCACCATGATCTTCCAGGAACCGATGACGTCGCTCAACCCGCTGCATACGATCGAGCAGCAGATCGTCGAGGTGCTAAAGCTGCACCAGGGCCTGGGGGACCGCAAAGCCAAGGCGCGCACGCTGGAACTTCTGCACGAGGTCGGCATCCGCGAACCGGAGAAACGGCTCGACGCCTATCCGCACCAGCTTTCCGGCGGCCAGCGCCAGCGCGTCATGATCGCCATGGCGCTGGCCAATGAGCCTGAACTCTTGATCGCCGACGAGCCGACGACGGCGCTCGACGTCACCGTCCAGGCGCAGATCCTCGAACTGCTCGCCGGCCTGAAAAGCCGCAAGAACATGTCGATGCTGTTCATCACCCACGATCTCGGCATCGTCAGGAAGATCGCCGACCGGGTCTGCGTGATGACCAAGGGCAAGATCGTCGAGACCGGCCCGACCAAGGAGATATTCGCCAATCCGCAGCACGCCTACACGCGGCATCTGCTTGCCGCCGAGCCGAAAGGCAAGCCGCCGGCGGCCAACCAAACCGCCAAGCCGGTGATGGTCGGCAAGGAGGTCAAGGTCTGGTTTCCGATCAAGAAGGGCTTCTTCCGGCGCACCGTCGACAATGTGAAGGCGGTCGACGGCATCGACGTCACGGTGCGGGCCGGCCAGACGCTTGGCGTCGTCGGCGAATCCGGTTCCGGCAAGACGACGCTCGGCCTGGCGCTGGCCAGGATGATCTCGTCGACCGGGACCATCCAGTTCAACGGACGCGGCATCGATCAGCTGTCCTTCAACGAAATGCGGCCGCTGCGGCGCGAGCTGCAGATCGTCTTCCAGGATCCGTTCGGTTCGCTCAGCCCGCGTATGTCGGTCGCCGAGATCATCGAGGAAGGGTTGAAGATCCACGAGCCGAAACTGTCGCCCGATGCGCGCGACGAGCGTGTCGTCGACGTGCTGAAGGAAGTCGGCCTCGATCCGGCGACGCGCAACCGCTATCCGCACGAATTCTCCGGCGGCCAGCGCCAGCGCGTCGCAATCGCGCGCGCCATGGTGCTCAACCCGCGCTTCGTCATGCTGGACGAGCCGACCTCGGCGCTCGACATGAGCGTGCAGGCGCAGGTCGTCGACCTCTTGCGCAGCCTGCAGGCCAAGCATGACCTCGCCTACCTCTTCATCAGCCACGATCTGAGGGTCATCCGCGCGCTGGCCAACGAAGTCATCGTCATGCGCAATGGCAGGATCGTCGAGGCCGGCCCTTCCGAACAGATTTTTGGCAACCCGCGGACCGACTATACAAAGGCGTTGATCTCGGCCGCCTTCAAGATCGAAACGGCGCCGGTCGGCATCGTCAGCGAGTAGATTTTCGCCAGAGATCATGCACAAAATCAAAACGCTGCCGCGCCCTTGCACGTTGGGACGCGAACGCTGTTGGTAAAAAGGGATAAACAATCCGCAATGGAAAAAGGCCGCATACTGCTTGCCCTCACCGGTATTCATCCGCTGCGCTGGCGCGAACTGCTGTCGGCGGAACGCGAAGTGGTGCTCGAGCCGAATGGCGCCGGCGATCCCTCGATCACCTATGCGGTGGTGTGGAAACAGCGGCCGAACCTGTTGTCGTCGCTGCCCAATCTGCGGGCCATCTTCTCGATCGGCGCCGGCGTCGACCACATTTTCGCCGATCCCACCTTGCCCGACGTACCGGTCGTCAAGGTGGTGGCCGACAACCTGACCCAGTACATGACCGAATACGTCGTCTGGCGGGTGCTCGACCACCATCGCCAGGGCATGCTCTACCGCGCCCAGCAGCAGAAGAAGATCTGGCACGAACCGCAGCAGCGGCCGGCCAGCGACATCTCGGTCGGCATTATGGGGCTCGGCACGCTTGGCCGCGCGGCGGCATCGGTGCTGTTGTCACTCGGCTTTCCCGTTAATGGCTGGTCGCGCAGCGACCGGCCGATGCAAGGTGTCTCGACTTACGCGGGCGAGGCCGGCCTGATCCCGTTCCTAAACGCCACCGACATCCTGGTGGTGCTTCTGCCGCTGACGCCACAGACGCACGGCATCATCAATTACGGCGTGCTGAAGGAGCTGCGCAAGCGCAACGGGCTCGGCGGCTCGGTGCTGATCAATGCCGGGCGCGGCAGGCTGCAGAAGGACGCCGACATTTTGCGCGCGCTGGACGACGGCACGCTGAAGGAAGCCAGCCTCGACGTGTTCGAGGTCGAGCCGCTGCCGAAGACCAGCCCGCTATGGAGCCATCCGAAAGTGTTCGTGACGCCGCATGCGGCGGCGACCTCCGATCCGGTCCACCTGGCGCCGATCATGCTGCGCCAGATGGACGCCTTCGAGCGCGGCGAAGCGCTGGAAAATGTGGTGGATCGCGACGCGGGGTATTGATTTTCTAGAGCGCCGCTTTCCAGTCTCAGCCCCAGCCAAGCGGCACGTAGTCGATCTCCATAAACGCCGCGACCTCCGGGATCCAGCGGTCGCGGACGAAGGCGACGTGGTCGGGATGGTCGTTATAGCCGGAATAGGCCCGCTGGTCGGCGAACTCCATCGAGAAGCCGAAGCGGTAGTCGTTCTTGGGGCTGACCTGCCGCAACTGCTCGAAATGCGTGACGCCCTTTATCGCCGTGAGGATCCTCTTGGCGTCGGCGAGGAACCTTTTTTCCTCGAGCGAATGCGGCGGGTGTTTTAGCGTGAACACGACGGTGTGACGGATCATTTTCTGCTCCTGCGATGTCGATCCTGCTATGCGCTGTCGGCCCAGGCGCGGATCAGGTTATAGGCGATCGCCCCCTTCGGCGGCGTCACCAGGCCGCCCGGATGCTCGCGGGCCAGCATCGAGAGCACCTCGTCGCGAAAGAACCAGCGGCAATCTTCCAACTCGTTGAGGTCGGGCTGGATATCGTCGTTGAGCGGTTCGCCGAAGCAGCCGATCATCAGCGAATAGGGGAACGGCCAAGGCTGGCTGGCGTGGTAGACGACGCGGCCAAGCCGGATGCCGGCTTCCTCCAGCGTTTCGCGGCGCACCGCCGCCTCGATCGTCTCGCCCGGCTCGATGAAACCGGCGAGCGCCGAATACATACCGGGCCCGAAGTGCCGGCCGCGGCCGAGCAGGCATTTTTCGGGCGTTGCCGTCAGCATGATCGCCACCGGGTCGGTGCGCGGAAAGTGCTCGGTGCCGCAGGCCGGGCAACGCCGCTTGTAACCGCCCGCCCGCATCTCGGCTTCGGTGCCGCATTTGCTGCAGAAGCGATGGCTGGCATGCCAGGCGAGCAGCGCCGCCCCTTGCGCCAGCGCGCCGGCCGCCGCTTCGTCGATCAGCCCCTGCATATAGACCGAGCGATAGTCGATCGCCTTGATCGCCTCGGGAAGCTGCTCGGGCTCGACCCCGGCCGGCACCGCCAGCACCGGGCCGCTTTCGGAAAAGCCGAGCAGGACGCCGTTTTCGAGCGATGCTTCGAGCGGCCGGCTTTCGGCCGCTCCGAACCAGGGGTCGAATGCGCCTTGCGCAAGCTTCAAATAGAGCCGGCCGCCACGCATCAGCAAAAGCCGCGCCGAGGGATCGGCGAGCGCCTTTTCGACGGAATCATCGGCGCGGTTTTCGGACTGCCGGTCGATAATGTTGCCGGCGAAGCCGACGAACTGGCTCGGCTCGCGCAAGGGCGCGTCAAACAGGCGAAAGCTCATGCAGACTCGGGAAGGTTCAAGGTGGACACGGGAGAGGCTTATAGCGCTGCCTTGATCTTTTCCGCAAACTTGCGAAGGTCGGAGCGCTGATAGGGCTCACGCAGGCCGTGCCCCCACACCGGGCCGGGCCAGCCGGGATCGCCTTCCGAGCGCGCAATGACGTGTACATGCAACTGTCGCACGATGTTGCCGAGTGCGCCGGTGTTGATCTTGGTGCAGCCGGTCACGCGCTTCAGCGCCAGCGCCACCATGTTGGTCTCGAAGGTCAGCATCGCCTGGTCGAGCGGCGTCATATCGTGGATTTCCTCGATGCCCGGCCGCTGCGGCACCAGCAGCAGCCATGGCCAGCGGCGGTCGTTCATGACGCGCAATTCGCACAGGCCGAGCCACATCAGCTGTTCGCTGTCGGCTTCCAGCTGGGCGTCAAGCGTGAATCCGGCCTTGAGGCCCGGCAGCATCGGCGTTTCCCTCACTTTTGACGTTTTTTGAACTCCATCGACGCTAGAGCGGCTTCCGAAGGGCCGCAAGGGGCAGCAAGCAACATTGGCCGTCGTGGCGCTTATTGTGCGCGAAGAAGTGAGGGCCCGGGCAAATTGCATCAGGTTGGGCGCTGCCCCGCCGAGGTCGACAATTTTGATCACGGCCACATTTTGTTCTTGCTTTGTGCCGGCAGCTATGCTACTAATCTCGCTATGGTGATTATTCGCACCAACGACCCGCCCGCCGAGGCGGGTTTTTGGTTTCAGCTGTCGTCGTCGCTCACGACCTCTATCATCCGCACTTGCATTTCATCGCCGGATTGCCGATATGGAGGCTGGGAGGTTGGTGGTGGACGGTCCACTCGCCAACCGGGTCAGGTCCGGAAGGAAGCAGCCCTAACGAGCCCGGAACGGGTCATTGTTCCAGCCTCCCGCCTCTTCGCCTTTTGCCCCGACATTGACGGCGCCAAGCCGTGCGGGCGAAACTATGCGCAGGAATCGGCCGCCTCCAGTGGCAGCCCTTGGAGCTTAACGGGCGAATGAGCGAAGCCGGAAACGAGGCCGGGAAATTGGACAAGCCTGCCGCCTATCGCGTGCTGGCGCGCAAATACCGACCGTCGAATTTCTCCGAGCTGATCGGCCAGGAGCCGATGGTCCGCACGTTGACCAATGCCTTTGCCACCGGCCGCATCGCCCAGGCCTGGATGCTGACCGGCGTGCGCGGCGTCGGCAAGACGACGACCGCGCGCATCCTCGCGCGGGCCCTGAACTACAAAACACCGACGGTCGACCAGCCTTCCGTCGACCTTGCTGTGCTCGGCGAGCATTGCCAGGCGATCATGGAAGGCCGCCATGTCGACGTCATCGAGATGGACGCCGCCTCGCATACCGGAATCGACGACATCAGGGACATCATCGAACGTGTGCGCTACGCCCCGGTGTCGGCGCGCTACAAGGTCTACATCATCGACGAAGTGCACATGCTTTCCACCCAGGCCTTCAACGGCCTGCTGAAGACGCTGGAAGAGCCGCCGCCGCACGTCAAGTTCATCTTCGCCACCACCGAAATCCGCAAGGTGCCGATCACGGTCCTGTCGCGCTGCCAGCGTTTCGACCTCAGGCGCATCGATGCGGCGATGATCAAGGCCGACCTTGCCAGGATAGCCGGTCTGGAGGGTATCGAAGTCGAAGACGATGCGCTGGCGATGATCGCGCGCGCGGCCGAAGGCTCGATGCGCGATGCGCAGTCGATCCTCGACCAGGCGATCGCCCATGGCGGCGGCGCGGTCAGCGCCGAAGCGGTGCGTGCCATGCTCGGCCTCGCCGACCGTGCCCGCATCGTCGACCTGTTCGAACATGTCATGAAGGGCGACGTCGCCGCGGCACTTGCCGAATTCCGTGCGCAGTACGATACGGGCGCCGATCCTGCCGCTGTGCTGACCGACCTTGCCGAGTTCAACCATCTGGTCACCCGTCTGCGTTTCGTGCCGGCTGCCGTCGACGACGCCTCGCTGTCCGAGGACGAGCGCCGGCGCGGCGCCGATTTCGCCAGCACGCTGTCGGTCAAGGTGCTGTCGCGGACGTGGCAGATGCTCTTGAAAGGCATTCCCGAGGTGCAGACCTCCAACCGCCCGGTCAGCGCCGCCGAGATGGTGCTGATCCGGCTGGCCCATGCCGCCGACCTGCCGACGTTGGACGAGGCCCTGAAATCGCTGGAGAACGGCGGTACCCTGCTGGGCGCCGCGCCGCGCGTGAATGGCACGCCGGCAAGCCCCGGCCCTGCAAACCATGCGCCTGCAAGCGGTGGTGCCGGCGCCGTGGCGCAGGCGCGGATGCCGACGGCCAATGGCGGCGCGCAGACGATGCGCCTGATCGAGGCCGAGCCCGTGCCGACGAACTTCGTTGCTCCGCCGGAGCCGGCGGTCGAGGCGCCGCCGGTGCCGGTGAAATCGCTGGCAGACATTGTCGCCCTTGCCGACGCCCAGCGCGACATGGCCTTCAAGGTGCTGGTGAAGCGTTGCGTGCGCCTGGTGCGCATCGAGCCCGGCCGTATCGACGTCAGCCTGACCGACGATGCGCCGAAGATGCTGCTCAATGATTTGACCGCCAAGCTGCGCGCCTGGACCGGCCGGAACTGGCTGGTGTCGCTGTCGAGGGAGGAGGGCGGCCAGACGCTGGCAGAGATGGAATCGACAAAGCGCGAAAACGCCTTCCTCGATGCCAAGAGCGACCCGACGGTCGCCGCCATCCTGGCGCGCTTTCCCGGCGCCAAGATCATCGACGTGCGCATTCCCGACGCGCCGGAAGCCGATGCGGCCGAGGCCGAAATGCCGGTCGAGCCGCCGCCTGACGACGACGAAACCTGAACAACCAGCACCAACTGCAAAGGACAGTGCGATGAAAGATCTTCTTGGCCTGATGGGCAAGGCAAAGGAAATGCAGGCCAAGTTCCAGGCCATGCAGGATGAGATCGCCACGCTGGAAGCCACCGGGCAGGCCGGCGGCGGCCTGGTCAGCGTGACGCTGACCGGCAAATTCGAGATGAAGTCGCTGAAGATCGACCCGGCGCTGTTCAAGGAGGACGAGGTCGAGATTCTCGAGGACCTGCTGCTCGCTGCCCACAACGACGCCAGGACCAAGGTCGAGCAGACCATGCAGGAGAAGACCAAGGCGCTGACCGCGGGACTGCCGATCCCGCCGGGAATGAAGCTGCCGTTCTAAGGTGTGTTGATATTCAGGTGATGCCGGCCTGCAAACGGCGGCTTCCTGCGCTTCCGGTGCTCACGTACGAAAAGTACGCTCCGCTCCGGGTTCTCGGAAGCCACCATTTTCGGCTCGGCCTGACCTGAATCTCAGCACACCTCGAGCTGTGTTTACAGTTACCGCGTCGACTGAACCAATCTCTCCAGGCTTGGGCAAGCCCTCCTGCGGAGATTGCGGCGCCCCAAGGTCACGGCATGAATCCTTGGAACCATGCCGGCACCTGACCGAAGAGGGCAGCGATCCAACGCTCTTCGCCCGCCAGCTGTGTCTATTGGGCAACTCCCCACACTTAATAACGCTTTAGCCATCTTTTTGCCCGAAAGTGTCTCATTCTTGCCGCAACCAGGGGCGGGCTGGCAGCAGAATGAGGGGACGCCTGTTTGATCTCTACCCGATGGAAGACGCCGTTGCGGCTCGGCGTCGTTGTCTCGCCGCTGTTTTTGGCCGCTTGCAGTCAGACCGCCTCGCACGGCATGTCCAGCCTGACCGATGCCATTACGCCGGGTTTCCTGAGCTCGCGCTCCTACAATTCCACGCCCAAGGAGAAGGAGTGCCTGGAGCGGGCAATGTTCTTCGAGTCTAACCGGTCGAGCCGTGACGGCATGATTGCGGTCGGCACGGTGGTGATGAACCGGCTGCGGTCCGGCAAGCACGGCGACACCATCTGCGAAGTGGTTGGCGAGCGCGGCCAGTTCGCGCCGGGCGTCATGACACGGCCGATGAATTCGAAGGCGATGCCCGACGTCGAGGAAGCCGCCGAGGCGGTGCTCAAGGGCGAGCGCAAAGCCAAGCTGAAGAACACGATGTATTTCCACACCGCCGGCCTGCGCTTCCCCTACAAGAACATGCACTACACCATGGTCGCGGGCGGCAATGCCTTTTATGAAAAGCGCGGCCGCAACTGGCAGCCGCTGCCGGACGAGCCCGTGATTGCCATTGCCCAGGCCAAGCCGCAAGCGCCTGCCGCTCAGGCCATACTTGTCGCCTCGGCGGAGCCGGCACGCGAGGTCAAGCCGACATTCGCCAAGGCGACCTATGTGACCGCCGCTGCATCGCAGCCGGCAAAGCAGACAAGGGTGACTGCCGGAATGGCAACCGCGGAGAGGGCGACGGCGGAGAAGCCGATGCTTGTGGCGCTGCAAGAACCAATGCAGGAGCCCGATGCGGCCCGTTTTGGCGGAACCGTGAGCGAGCGGCCTGTCACCTCCTTCCAGGCCGCGCCGGCAGAGCCGACAATGTCATTCGAGGCGACGCCCGAGAACACCGACGCCATCGGCGCGATGATCGCCGGCCAGACCCGGCCGCTAGAAGACAACTGAGGCGGTCAACGTCGGCGCCGCCCCTCATCTGGCTGCCGCCATCTTCTCCCCGTATAGTGACGGGGAGCAGGACGCCTTTGCCAAGGATTTCGCCAATTTCCGGCGCTACAAAAAGGGTGCCGAGGTTGCGGTCAGCCCTTTCTCCCCGTCACTATACGTGGAGAAATGCCCGGCAGGGCAATGAGGGGCGGCGCAAACCCGGGCGATTGCCTCTTTGCGCGTTGAACAGCACGCGCCCCAGCAGTGTTCCAAAACCCGTTGAAAAATCATAGAGCCTGATCCATTCCGAAAGATCGGAATGGGGCTCTATCGTCTTGTTTGACCATGATCTTTTCCGAAAACCGGTTTCCACTTTTCGGGATCATGGTCTAAACCGGTGCGATGTCGAAGCGAATCGCCGGTCCCGAGATCGAACGCCTGATCCAGCTGCTGGCCAAGGTGCCGGGGCTCGGTCCGCGTTCGGCACGGCGCGCCGCGCTCCACCTCATCAAGAAGAAGGAGCAGCTGCTGGCGCCGCTCGCCGCCGCCATGGGCGAGGCGGTCGACAAGGTGCGCATCTGCTCGACCTGCGGCAATGTCGACACCTCAGATCCATGCATGATCTGCACCGACCCGCGCCGCGACCCCACCACGCTCATCGTCGTCGAGGACGTGGCCGACCTTTGGGCGCTGGAGCGGGCGACCGCCATGAACGTGCGTTACCATGTGCTCGGCGGTACGCTGTCGCCGCTCGACGGCATTGGCCCCGATGAGCTCAACATCCGCTCGCTGGTCGATCGCGTCGCCGGCGGCGAGGTCAAGGAAGTGATCCTCGCCGTCAATGCCACCGTCGAGGGCCAGACCACCGCACATTATCTCACCGACCAGCTTTCCGGCTTCGACATCAAGGTGACGCGCCTGGCGCACGGTGTTCCGGTCGGCGGCGAGCTCGATTATCTCGACGAAGGCACGCTGGCCGCCGCACTGCGCTCGCGGACGGCGTTTTGAGGCGAGCTGCGGGGAGGGTGCGAATGATGACTGCAAACTTGGCACTCCGTCCGCAGGAACCCAAACCTCTCCGATTGGCTCTGCTTTCCCTGTTTGCAGCCCTTATCGCCTTCCTCCTCGCCACCCCCGCCTCCGGGGCAAAGATCGACGACCAGTTCCGCGCCTGGCTTGGCAACAACCTCTGGCCCGAAGCCAAGGCCAAAGGTATCTCAAAGAAAACCTTCGATGCCGCCTTCGACGGCGTCAAGCCGAACCTCAAGCTGCCCGACCTGGTGAAGCCGGGCGAGAGGGCGACGACGCCGCAGAAGCAGCATCAGGCCGAGTTCGGTTCGCCCGGCGCCTATTTCGCCGAAAGGATAGTCCGAGCGGTGACCGCCGGCGGCCGCACCCGCGAGGCGGCCAACGCCAGCACGCTTGCCGCGATCGAGAAACGCTACGGCGTGCCTGGCGAAGTGCTGCTGGCGATCTGGGGCCGCGAGAGCGGCTTCGGTGCGGCAAAGCTGCCCTATGACGCCTTCGAGGTGCTGGGCACCAAGGCGTTCATGTCGACGAAGAAGGCGTTCTTCCGCACCGAGCTGCTGGCGGCGCTCGAGATTGTCGAGCGCGGGCTTGCCCCGGTCGACGCGATGAAATCGTCCTGGGCCGGCGCGCTTGGCCAGCCGCAGTTCATGCCGACATCGTTTCTGAAGCATGCCGTCGATTTCGACGGCGACGGCCGCACCGACATCTGGAATTCGACGCCCGACATACTGGCATCGATCGCCAATTATCTCGTGCATTATGGCTGGGTCAGGGGCCGCGGCTGGGGCTTCGAGGTGACGGTGCCGGACAGCGTCTCGTGCTCGCTCGAAGGTCCCGACCAGGGCAGGAAGATTTCGCAATGGGCTGATATGGGCATCAGGCGCGTGTCGGGCAAACCGTTTCCGGCGAGCGAACTGAAAGCCGAAGGTTTTCTTTTGATGCCGGCGGGACGCAGCGGCCCGGCCTTCATCGTCACCCCCAATTTCTATGTGCTGAAGCAGTATAACACCAGCGATCTCTATGCCCTGTTCATCGGCCATGGCGCCGATCGCATCGCCCATGGCGACAGCAATTTCTCGGGCAATTGGGGCGCGGTCGGCGGGCTCTACCGCTCCGACATCGCCGCCCTGCAGCGGGCGCTGGAGGCAAAGGGTTATGATGTCGGCAGCGCCGACGGCCTGCCCGGCTTCAAGACGCGCCGCTCGATCGGCAAATGGCAGGCCAGCAACGGCCGTTCCGCCACCTGCTTTCCCGACGCCGGCCTGGTTACCGCGCTGAAATAGCCGGGTTTTCGCACCGCCGGTCTGGCCCAATCAACCGTTCTGCAAATGCTCGTTGCCGCGCTCGAAACCGCCGGATATGGTGAGCCGGAACTGCACAAAAAATTGCCTAGACAACGGTCCGGGGATCACCGTTCGACGCGGCAAGAAATGCCACAACCCTGAGCCGGGAACTCAGGTCAACAAAAACAGGGAACAGTTAAAATGATGATGGAAAAGTTTGCTCTACGCTCCCGCTTCTTGCTCGCGGGCGCGGCAATGTCCGCGCTACTTCTGGCCGGTGCGCCTGCCTTCGCGGTCACGCCCGCCGACACGCTGGTCGAGGGTTTCGCCATCGACGACATCATCTCCATGGATCCGGGCGAGGCATTCGAATTGTCGACCGCCGAAATCACCGGCAACACCTATGATCTTCTGGTGCGCCTCGACCTCAGCGACACCTCCAAGGTCAAGGGCGATCTCGCGGAAAGCTGGAGCGTCTCCGACGATGGCCTGACCTACACATTCAAGCTCAAGCCCGGCCTCAAATTCGCTTCCGGCAATCCGATCACGGCGGCGGACGTCGCCTATTCGTTCGAGCGCGCCATCAAGCTCGACAAGAGCCCGGCCTTTATTATCGGCCAGTTCGGCATCGATGGCGGCAACGTCACCGAGAAGGCCAAGGCTGTTGATGATACGACGTTCCAGTTCACCGTCGACAAGGCCTATGCGCCGAGCTTCGTGCTGAACTGCCTGTCGGCGACGGTCGCCTCGGTCGTCGACGCCAAGCTGGTCAAGGAGCATGTCGCCGCGGTCACGCCGAGCGCCGATTACAAATGGGACAATGATTTCGGCAATGCCTGGCTGAAGACCGGCTATGCCGGCTCCGGTGCCTTCAAGCTGCGCGAATGGCGCGCCAACGAGGCCGTCGTCCTCGAGCGCAACGACAATTACAACGGTGAAAAGGCAAAGCTTGCGCGGGTCATCTATCGCAACATGAAGGAAAGCTCCGGCCAGCGTCTGGCGCTGGAAGCCGGCGACATCGACGTTGCCCGCAATCTCGAGCCGAACGACCTCGATGCGATCGCCAAGAATGCCGACCTCACCACCACCAGCGCACCGAAGGGCACGGTCTTTTATATCAGCCTCAACCAGAAGAACCCGAATCTCGCCAAGCCCGAGGTTCGCCAGGCCTTCAAATATCTGGTCGACTACGACGCCTTGAGCTCGACCATCCTCAAGGGGATCGGCGAGATCCACCAGACCTTCCTGCCCAAGGGCGTGCTCGGCGAACTGGACGAGAACCCGTTCAAGTTGGACGTCGCCAAGGCCAAGGAACTGCTTGCCAAGGCGGGTCTCGCCGACGGCTTCAGCGTCACCATGGACGTGCGCACCGGGCAGCCGACGACGGGCATGGCGGAATCCATCCAGCAGACGCTGGGACAGGCCGGCATCAAGCTGGAGATCATCCCCGGCGACGGCAAGCAGACGCTGACCAAATACCGCGCCCGCAACCACGACATCTATATCGGCCAGTGGGGCCAGGACTATTTCGACCCGAACTCCAACGCCCAGACCTTTGCCAGCAACCCCGACAATTCGGATGAAGGCAAGACCAAGACGCTGGCCTGGCGCAACGCCTGGGACATTCCGGACCTGACCAAGCAGACCGAAGCGGCTCTGCTCGAGAAGGACGCGGCCAAGCGCGCCGCAATGTACCAGGATCTCGAGAAGAAGATCCTCGATACCAGCCCGTTCGTCATCATCCACCAGCAGCTGGAAGTGGCCGGCCTGCGCAAGAACCTCAAGGGCTTTGCCCTCGGCCCGAGCTTCGACACCAACTTCGTCGGCCCCGTCTCGAAGGAGTGACGGCGGCGGACGCGCCGTATGAGTGTGGCTGAAAGCGAAGCGATGGCAGGGCGCGGCGGCGCCCGCGCCGTTGCCGTGGCCTCATCGATCGCCAGGTTCCTGGTCATCGCGATAACGACCTATCTCGGTCTGCTCGCGGTGACCTTCTTCATCGGCCGTGTGATCCCGATCGACCCGGTGCTGGCGGTGCTCGGCGACCGGGCGCCGGCCAATGTCGTCGAACGCACGCGCCGCGAGATGGGCCTCGACCTGCCGCTGGTCGAGCAGTTCTACATCTATGTCAAACATGCCCTGAACGGTGATTTCGGCACCTCGGTGCTGACCACCAATCCGGTGATGACGGACATCCGCCGCGCCTTTCCGGCGACGCTCGAACTGGCAACGCTGGGGACGCTGATCGGTTCGGTGATCGGCGTGCCGCTCGGCGTGCTGGCCGCCGTGCGGCGCGGCAGCATCATCGACCAGATCGTGCGCATCATCGGTCTTGTCGGCTATTCCGTGCCGATCTTCTGGCTGGGATTGCTGGCGCTGGTGCTGTTCTATGCCAAGTTGCAGTGGGTCGCCTTTCCCGGCCGCCTCGATGTCGTCTACGAATACACCTTCACGCCGATTACCGGCTTTTACCTGCTGGATGCACTCTGGCAGCGGCAGTGGGACGTATTTGCCGATGCCTTCCGCCACATCATCCTGCCGGCCTCGCTGCTCGGCTATTTCTCGCTCGCCTATATCAGCCGCATGACGCGCTCCTTCATGCTGAACGAACTTACCCAGGAATACATCGTCGCGGCGCGCGCCAAGGGCCTGTCGGAAACGCGCATCATCTGGGGTCACGCGCTGCGCAACGCTGCGGTGCCGATGGTCACGGTGATCGCTCTGTCCTATGCCGGGCTGCTCGAAGGCTCGGTGCTGACCGAGACGGTGTTTTCGTGGCCGGGCATCGGCCTCTACATCACCAACTCGCTGCAGAACGCCGACATGAATGCTGTGCTTGGCGGCACCATCATCATTGGCTCGGTCTTCATCGCCATCAACCTATTCTCCGACCTGCTCTACCGGGTGCTTGACCCAAGGACCAAGGCGGGATGAGCACCGAAGCGATTCAAACCCGCCGCGACTGGCTGCTCAGCGAGCGGCCGGCGTCGCGCGTGCAGGCAAGGCTCGGCCGCGCCTATGTGGCATGGCGGCGCTTTTCCGCCAACCGGCTGGCATTCATCGGTCTGCTCATCATCATCGCGCTGCTGGTGGTCGCGGCCTTCGCCGATGTGCTGGCGCCCTATTCGCCGACATTCGGCGACCTCAAAGGCTCGCGGCTGCTGGCGCCGAGTGCCGCGCACTGGTTCGGCACCGACGATCTCGGCCGCGACATCTATTCGCGCATCATCTTCGGCTCGCGCTGGACACTCTACGTCGTCATTCTGGTTGCCATCATCGCCGCGCCAATCGGCTTGCTGGTCGGTACCGTCGCCGGCTATGCCGGCGGCTGGACCGATGCGATCCTGATGCGCATCACCGACATCTTTCTCGCCTTTCCGAAGCTGATCCTGGCGCTGGCCTTCGTCGCCGCGCTCGGCCCCGGCATCGAAAACGCCGTGCTCGCCATCGCCATCACCTCGTGGCCGCCCTATGCCCGCATCGCGCGCGCCGAAACGCTCACGGTGCGCAATTCGGACTACATCAAGGCCGTGCAGCTGATGGGCGCCTCGCCGTTCCGCATCGTGCTTCGCCACATCATGCCGCTCTGCATCTCCTCGCTGATCATCCGGGTGACGCTCGACATGGCCGGCATCATCCTGACCGCCGCCGGCCTCGGCTTCCTCGGCCTCGGCGCGCAGCCGCCGCTGCCGGAATGGGGCGCGATGATCGCATCGGGCCGCCGCTTCGTGCTCGACCAGTGGTGGGTTGCGGGCGCGCCGGGCTTTGCCATTCTCATCGTCAGCCTCGGCTTCAACCTGCTCGGCGACGGCCTACGCGACGCGCTCGATCCCCGAAGCGGTGACCAATGAGCACGCTTCTCGAAGTCGACGACCTGCGCGTCACCTTCCCGACGCGCACCGGCCTGATCGAGGCGGTGCGCGGCGTTTCCTTCTCGCTCGGCCGCGAGCGGCTCGGCATCGTCGGCGAGAGCGGTTCGGGCAAGTCGCAGACCGGCCGCGCCATCATGGGCGTCACCCCGCCGCAGGCCGAGGTGACCGCGAAGACGCTCGCTTTTGACGGCATCGACCTGCTTGCCGCCTCGTCGCGCGAGCGCCGCGCGCTGCGCGGCAAGCGTATCGCCATGATCCTGCAGGATCCGAAATATTCGCTCGACCCGGTGATGAGCATCGGCCGCCAGATCGTCGAGACGCTGCGCACGCATGAGAAGGTCTCCAAGGCCGAGGCTCGAGACCGCGCGCTGGCCATGCTGGAGGCCGTGCAGATCCGCGATCCGGCCCGTGTCTTCGACCTGCATCCGCACGAGGTCTCCGGCGGCATGGGCCAGCGCGCCATGATCGCCATGATGCTGATCGCCGGGCCGGAAATGATGATCGCCGACGAGCCGACCTCGGCACTCGACGTCACCGTGCAGCTCGACGTGCTCGGCATCCTCGACCGGCTGGTCAGCGAGCGCGGCATGGGGCTGATTTTCATCTCGCACGATCTGCGCCTGGTCTCGTCCTTCTGCGATCGTGTCATCGTCATGTATGCCGGCAAGGTGGTCGAACAGCTCAAGGCCTCGGAGCTCGGCCGCGCCCAGCATCCCTATACGCGCGGCCTGCTCAACTGCATGCCCAAGATCGGCGCCGACCGCCACCCGCTGCCGGTACTCGACCGCAAGCCGGAGTGGGCGGCATGACGGCAGCCCTTTCCGTCGACAGGCTGGAGGTGATGTTCGACCGCTTCCGCGCGCTGAAAGGCGTCAGTCTCGAAGTCGAATCCGGTGAATCCTTCGGCCTCGTCGGCGAGTCCGGCTCCGGCAAGTCGACGCTGCTCAGGGCAATCGCCGGCCTGGCGCCGGCCGCATCAGGCACCATTACCGTCAACGGCAAAACGCTCGGCGTGCGCCGCGACAAGGCGTTCTACCGCGAGGTGCAGATGGTGTTCCAGGACCCGTACGGCTCGCTGCACCCACGCCAGACCGTCGACCGCCTGCTGCAGGAGCCGCTCGCCATTCACGGCTTCGCCGACGGCGAAAAGCGCATCCAGCGGGCACTCGACGAGGTCGGCCTGGGCACCGGCTTCCGTTTTCGCTATTCGCATCAATTGTCCGGTGGCCAGCGCCAGCGCGTGGCGATCGCGCGCGCCCTGATTCTGGAACCGTCGATCCTGCTGCTCGACGAGCCGACCTCGGCGCTCGACGCTTCGGTGCAGGCGGAGGTGCTGAACCTGCTGGAAGAGATCAGGCGGCGGCGCAAGCTGACCTTCCTGATGGTCAGCCACGACCTCGCCATCATCACTCACATGTGCGAGCGGCTGATGGTGATGCAGAACGGCGAGGCCGTCGAAAATCTGGCGGCGAGTGACCTTGTCGAGCGTCACGTGACCAAGGACTATACGCGCAACCTGTTGAGGGCGAGCGACGGGTTTGTCAGGGCTTAGCGGTATCTTTCTATTCCACGTGCTGCGACTCAATTCGCAGCCGTGCGGTCAGGCCACGCTGCCTATAGGAACCTCGTCGCCACCGTTTGCGCTCTCCTCGTTTTCAGGCGTTCCTTTCGGCTCCTTGATCCTGAACCACGTCACATAGAGCGCTGGCAAGAACAGCAGTGTGATCGCCGTGCCGGCGATGATGCCGCCCATCATGGCATAGGCCATCGGCCCCCAGAACACTTCGCGTGCGATCGGGATCAGCGCCAGGCTCGCGGCCGCCGCGGTCAGCGCGATCGGCCGCATGCGATGCTCGGTCGCCTCGATGACGGCGGCCCAGCGGTCCTTGCCCTCGTTCACAAGATCCTCGATCTGGACGATCAGGATGACAGAATTGCGGATCAGGATGCCGATCAGCGCCAGCACGCCGAGGATGGCAACGAAGCCGAGCGGTGCCCCGCTCGGCACCAGCGCGGCCACCACGCCGATCAGGCCGAGCGGCGCCACCGCCACGACAAGGAACAGGCGCTGGAAGCTCTGCAACTGCACCATCAGGATGGTCGCCATGATGAACAGCATCAGCGGCACCACGGCGGCTATCGGCCCCTGGCTGTTGGCGCTTTCCTCGACCGAGCCGGCGGTGGCGATCGAATAGCCCGGTGGCAATTTGGCGATGAAGGCGTCGACCGACGGTTTCACCTCGTTGACCACGGTGGCGGGCAGCACGTCGCCGACCAGCCCGGCGCGCACGGTGATGGTCGGGATGCGGTCGCGGCGCCACACTGTCGGCTGTTCGAGCTCGTAGCGGAAGTTCGCCACCGCGGCCAGCGGGATCGCCTCGCCGGTTCCGGTTGGCAATTGCATGTTCTGCAGTGTGCCGATCGAACCCCGTTCGGCCTCGCGCGAACGGGCCACCACATTGATCAGATAGGTCGCGTCTCGCACCTGGGTGATGGTGGAGCCGCCGACCGTGCTGTTCAGCGCGCTGGCGATATCCGAAGAGGTGATGCCGAGTTGCCGTGCCTTGTCCTGCAGCACGTCGACCCTCAGCACGCGCTCGGGTTCATTCCAGTCGAAAGTGGGTGCGGCCAGCTGCGGATTGGCGGAAATGATGCCGGCGAATTCCTGCGCCAGTGTCCGTACCGTCTGGACGTCAGGACCACCGACGCGGTACTGCACCGGCCGCCCGACCGGCGGCCCGAGTTCGAGCGGCTTGACAAAGGCGTCGGTGCCGACGAACTCGTCGCGCAGCAGCTTTTCGAGCGCCGGCTTGACCCGATTGCGCGCCTCGATGCTCTTGGTGACGATGACGGTCTGGCCGAAATAGGGATTGGCCGGTTGCACGTCATAGGCCAGCACGAAGCGAACCGCGCCCTGGCCGATATAGGAGCTGAAGTGGTCGATATCGGGATTGCCGACCAGCGCCCGCTGTTCGAACCGCTCCATCTGGTCCCGGGTCTCGGCAATTGAGGAGTTCTGCGGCAGATTCCAGTCGACGATCAGTTCGGGACGGTCGGATGGTGGAAAGAACTGCTGCTGGACGAGGCCAAAGCCGGCCAGCGACGCCGCGAACAACAGCACCGTGGCGATGATGGTCAGCCAGTGATGGCGCACCGAGCCGACGAGGACGCGCCGGAACAGCGCGGTGAAGCGGCCGGGCTTTTCATGGTGCTGCTTCATCGTCGCCGGCAGGATGGTGACGCCGAGCAGCGGCGCAAACAGCACCGCGACGATCCATGACACCAGGAGCGACACGGCGATGACGACGAACAGCGTGAAAGTGTATTCGCCGGCGGCGCTGTTGTTGAGGCCGATCGGGATGAAGCCCGCGACCGTCACCAGCGTGCCGGTCAGCATCGGAAAGGCGGTCGAGGTATAGACATATGTCGCCGCCTTGCGCAGATTGTCGCCGACCTCCAGCCGCGCCACCATCATCTCCACGGCAATCATGGCGTCATCGACCAGAAGGCCAAGCGAGATGATCAGCGCGCCCAGCGAAATGCGCTGCAGCGATATGCCGAGATAGGCCATGGCCGTGAAGGTGATGGCCAGCACCAGCGGGATCGACAGCGCCACGACGAAGCCGGCGCGCATGCCGAGGCTGATGAAGGACACGGCAAGCACGATGGCGACCGCCTCGAACAGGGCGCGCGTGAAACCGGAAACCGCCTCCTCGACGATGACAGGCTGGTCGGCGACCAGATGCACGCCGACGCCGACCGGCAGGTCGGCCAGTACCTTGTTCATCTCCTCGTGCAGGGCCTCGCCGAACTCCAGCAGATTGGCATTGGGCTTCATGCCGATGGCAAGGCCGATCGCGTCCTGCCCGTTGAAGCGGAACAAGACCGTCGGCGGGTCGACATAGCCGCGCGAAATCGTCGCCACGTCGCTCAGCCGGAAGAAGCGATCGTTGACGCGCAAATTGATGGCGCGAAGGCTCTCTTCCGAGGTGAACTGGCCGCCGACGCGCACACTGATGCGCTCCGGCCCGGACTGGATGACGCCGGATGGGGTGATTGCGTTCTGCGCCTGCAGGCTGGCCACGATCGCTTGCTGGTTGAGGCCGAGGGCCGCGATCTGGCGGGTCGAGAATTCGAGGTAGATCGCTTCGTCCTGGGCACCGACCAGATCGACCTTGCCGGCATTCGGCACGGTCAGGATCTTCGTCCTGACATCCTCGACATAGTCGCGCAACTGGCGCGGCGTCAGCCCGTCGGCGGTGAAGGCATAGATGTTGCCGTAGACGTCGCCGAAGCGGTCGTTGAAGAATGGTCCCTGCACGCCTTGCGGAAACTGCGCCCAGATGTCGTTGACCATGTTGCGCACCTGCAGCCAGGTCGGCACGACGTCGCGCGCCTTGGTCGTCGGCTTCAGGTTGACGAAGATGACGGTCTTGCCGGCAGAGGTGACGGATTTGGTATAGTCGAGGCTGTCGAGCTCTTCGAGCTTCTTCTCGATGCGGTCGGTCACTTGCCGCACCGTCTCGTTGACCGATGCGCCCGGCCAGTTGGCCTGGATGACCATGGTCTTAATGGTGAAGGCGGGGTCTTCCTCGCGGCCGAGATTGAGATAGGCAAAGACGCCGGCCACGACGAAGACCAGCATGAAATACCACACCAGCGAGCGATGGCTCAGCGCCCAGTCGGAGAGGTTGAAGCCCTCCATATGGCCTCTCCCTCAGAGATCTTGACCTTCTGTCCCTCGGTCAGGCTGTGGACGCCGGCGGTGACGACGCGCATGCCTGCATTGAGGCCCTCGGCGACGGTGAAAGTGGCGGCACCCTTGGAGGCAATTTTGATGTCACGGGCACTCACGCTCGACGTCTGCTGGTCGACGACCCAGACCTTTTCTCTGCCGTTCTTCTCCAGCAGCGCCGACAGCGGCAACTCGATCGTCGGCGTGATCTTGGCAATGCGGGTCGCCGTCACCGTCGAACCAAGCCTGAATGCCGGCGGCGGATCGATGAGCATCAGCCGGACGCGGCGCGTGCGGGTAGAACCTTCGGCCTGAGGGGAGATCTCGCGCAGCTTGGCGTCGCTGAGTATCGTAGGCAGGCATTGCAGGATGATCTGGAAGGGGGTGCCGAAGGCGAGATCGCCGGTCAACTGGTCGGGAATGTCGACGACTGCTTCACGCGGGTCAGAGCGCGCCACCGTGACGACGGTCTGGCCGGGCGAGACCGTCTGGCCGACCTCGGCGCCGACGGCGGTGACCACGCCATCGAAGTCCGAGAACAACCTGGTATAGCCAAGCTGTTCCTGCGATTTGGCCAGTGCGGCATTGGCCCGCTCGACACCGGCCGCGGCGGCCTGCCTGGCTTGGCGCGCGGCGTCGAAGACGGCCTGCAAGGTGTTGGCGGCGACAAGCAACTGGCGCTGGCGCTCCTCGCTTGCGGCGGCATTGGCAAATTGCGCCTGCGCGTTGGAGAGTTCTGCCTTCGCCGCCTGCACGGCAAGCTCCAGCGCCGTCGGATCGAGCGCCGCGATCGTCGTGCCCCTGGTGACGATATCGCCGACCTTGACATCGCGGACGACGACCCGTCCAAGCAGGCGGAAGGCAAGGTCGGCGCTGAACTGCGGTTCGACAGATCCGGCGAATCCGAAGGTCTCTACGGTGCGGGGCTCGACCACCACCGACAGCACAGGCCGGATGATCTCGGGCGGCTTCTCTTCCGATTGCGAGCAGGCGCCGAGCACGAGCCCAAACAGGGCAGGAACAAGCGGGGCAGGGCTGCGCAGGAGCCGGTTCATTGCTCCGCTCCCGCTATCTCGACGGTCTGGCCGGGGCTGAGCAACTGGCCGCCGGCGGTGACGACGGTTTGGCCTGCCTCGAGCCCCTTGTCGATGATGACCGAGCCGGATCCGAAGGCCAGCACCTCCACCTGTCTCGCTGCCACCGCCTTGGTCGCTTGATCGACGACCCAGACGGCCGGCTTGCCCGCGTTCAAGGTCAATGCCTGCCACGGCACGATGACGGCCTTCGACGGCTGGGCGCTGACCGACCCGATGACGGCCGCGCCGAGCGGCATGCCCGCGGGCGTGTCGGGAATGGCGACCTTGACCCGGATCGAGCCTGAAGTCGGATCGACCGCCGGCGAGATTTCACGCACCTTGCCCATCGCCTTGATCTGCGGATCCGACAACAGCGTGATTGTCACCGCGGGTGCTGCCGGCGTCTTTGCTACCATCGTTTCCTCTACGTTGAAGACCGCATCGCGGTCGCCGTCCTCGGCAAGGGTGAAGACGGTCTGCGCCGCCTGCACCACCTGCCCGGCTTCGACCTGGCGCACTGTGATCACGCCTGCCGCACCCGCCTTGAGTTCGGTGAAGGAAAGGTCCTCTTTTGCATTGGCGAGCGCGCTCTGAGCGGCATCGACGCTGCCTCGCGCCACCTTCGACGCCTGCTCGGCCGCATCATAGTCGCGCCTCGTGGTGTAGCCCTGGGCAAGCAGTGTCTTTTGCCGTTCGAAGGCGGCGGCGGCCTGGGTCAATTGCGCCTGCGCGGCGTCGAGATCGGCCTGCGCCGAGCGCAGGTCGAATTCCTGTTCCTGCGGATCGATGCGGGCGAGCACGGTACCTTGATCGACATGTTGCCCGACGTCGACAAGCCGTTCGGCGACGCGGCCGCCGACCCGGAACGAAAGATTGTTTAGCGTGCGCGCCGCGATCACGCCGGTGAGCGAAGTCCTTGGCGCATAGTTGGCGGTCGCCACGGTCTCGGTGAGGACCATGATCGGCAGTTTCTTCGCCGCAGCCTCCTGCTTCTGGCAGCCGGCCAGAAGCAAAGGCAGCATTGCCATTGCGCAGGCTAGAATTGTGGAGGCAGGAAAAGACAAATGGCTGGGGGTTTTGACCGACGGCGGCGAGACGGACAATGTCGCGTTCCTGCTCATAACTCCCTCAACCGCGCGGACCGCCCCCTGTAGCAAGACGGCGCGGACAATGGCGAGGATAATTGATCCCCGCAAAAAGGAAACCTCTTCTCGTACGCGTATAGGCGGTTGGGTAAGCTGGCCAGTTAACGCATCGGCGACAGGCCCAATCACCCGCCGCCAGTGCCAACTTGAGGAAAACCTGAAATAAGCCCAGAAGAGTCTCAACAGCCATCAAACGAGAGCGGGCGCTGGCCCGGTAAGGGATACGATGACAAATTCAGCCATTTCCGAACGCAAGAGCCAGTCGATTTCGCGCGGCGTCGGCATGACCACGCAGATCTATGCCGATCGCGCCGAAAACTCGGAGATCTGGGATGTGGAAGGCCGCCGCTACATCGATTTCTCGTCCGGCATCGCTGTCGTCAACACCGGCCACCGTCATCCGAAGGTGATCGAAGCGGTCAAGGCGCAGCTCGACCGCTTCACCCACACCTGCTACCAGGTCGTGCCCTATGAGAGCTATATCAGGCTGGCCGAACGGCTGAACGGCATGCTGCCTGGTAAGTTCGACAAGAAGACGATTTTCGTCACCACCGGCGCCGAGGCGGTGGAGAATGCGATCAAGATTGCCCGCAACGCCACCGGCCGGCCGGCGGTCATCGCTTTTTCCGGCGGCTTTCACGGCCGCACCTTCATGGGCATGGCGCTGACCGGCAAGGTCGTGCCCTACAAGGTCGGCTTCGGCGCCATGCCGGCGGATGTCTTCCATGCACCGTTCCCGGTGGCACTGCACGGCGTGTCGGTCGCCGATTCGCTGGCCGCGCTCGACCGGCTGTTCAAGGCCGATGTCGATCCGGCCCGCGTCGCCGCGATCATCGTCGAGCCGGTGCAGGGCGAGGGTGGCTTCTACGAGGCGCCGCGCGATTTCATGACTGCATTGCGCAAGATCTGCGACCAGCACGGCATGCTGCTGATCGCCGACGAGGTGCAGACCGGCTTTGCCCGCACCGGCAAGATGTTCGCCATGGACCACCACGAGGTGGCGGCCGACATCACCACCATGGCCAAGAGCCTGGCCGGCGGCTTCCCGTTGGCGGCGGTCACCGGGCGTGCCGAGATCATGGATGCACCGAACCCCGGCGGGCTCGGCGGCACCTATGGCGGCAGCCCGATCGGCGTCGCCGCGGCGCATGCCGTGCTCGACGTCATCGACGAGGAGAAGCTCTGCGACCGCGCCAATACGCTGGGCAACCGGCTGAAGCAGCGCCTGCAATCGATCCGCGACGAAGCGCCGGAGATCGTCGACATCAGAGGCCCAGGCTTCATGAACGCGGTCGAGTTCAACGATGTGACGAAGGGCCTGCCGTCGCCGGAACTCGCCAATGCGGTCCGGCTGAAGGCGCTCGACAAGGGCCTGATCCTGCTGACCTGCGGCGTCTACGGCAACGTCATCCGCTTCCTCGCGCCGATCACCATCCAGGATGGCGTCATGAACGAGGCGCTCGACATTCTGGAAAGTTCGATCCGCGAGGCCCGCGCCGCCTGAGCGATACGATTATCCTGCCGCGCGGGCAGGCTCTGCCTGCTGGAAGGCGGCGAGCGCTGCCTTCAGCCCGTCGGGCCCGGTCGCAACAATCTGCGGCGACGGCGAAAAGCCGGCGCCGAGCATCTTGCGGCCAAGCATGTGGTCGCCGGGCCGGTTGACCGATTCGATGCCGAGCAGCCGGCTTCCGGCGTAGTGGTAGATGGAGAATTTGTTCTCGGCCACGTCGCCCAGCACGACATGGCTGTCGCCGCCCGAAATCAGGCCGACCATCTGCAGCTTCATGTCGCCGATATCGGACCAGAACCACGGCACCGCTGAGTAGTTATCGGCGTGGCCGACGATGGTGCGCGCGGCGAGCCGCGCCTGGTCAGTGGCGTTCTGCACCGATTCCAGCCGCACATCGCCACCGGTGAACCAGTGCCGGTAGGAGGCGGCATCGCCGATGGCAAGGATTTCCGGCACCGACGTGCGCATCTGCTGGTCGACGCGGATGCCGTTGGCGATGGCAATGCCGGCGGCTTCGGCCAATTCGACATTCGGCACGACGCCGATGCCGATGACGACCATCTGCGCCGGCAATCTTTCGCCGGATGAGGTGATTGCAGCCGAAACACGGCCGTTCTCGCCCTCCAGCCGTTCGATGGTGGTGCCAGTGAGGATGCGCACACCGGTGGCTTCCAGCCGCTGGCGGACATGGCCGGCGATGACCGGCGCCACGGCGCGGCCGAGCAGCCGGTCGACCGCCTCGACCACCGCAACCTTGCGGCCGGCCGCGGTGAGCGTCGCGGCAATCTCCAGGCCGATGAAGCCACCGCCGAGGATGACGACGTCCTCGCTTTGCGCGCTCAATTCGCGGATCAGGCGGGCATCGCCGAGCGAGCGCAGCGACACAACGCCGGAAAGCTCCGAACCCGGCAGCGGCAGCAGGCGCGGCCGCGCGCCGGTGGCGAGGACAAGCCGGTCGAACGGCAACACACCGCCGCCCGATATCTCCAGCCTGCGGCCGCCTACATCGATGCGCTCGATCCGGAGGCCTGGCCGGTAGTCTATGGCGCTGCCGGTATAAAAAGCCTCGCCGCGCAACGGCTGCGGCTTTGCTTGCTGATCCTTGATGAAGGTCTTCGACAGCGGCGGCTTGTGGTAGGGCAATTCGTTTTCGTCGCCGACCAGGATCACCGGGGCTTCATAGCCCTCTTCGCGCAGGCTGGCGGCCGCTTGCACGCCCGCATGTCCCGCACCGACAATGACGATCCCGTTCTTCATAACAGCCCGATTCCTCATCCAAATCTAGGACGTCTCGCCAGGTGGCGATTGTCCGGCGCCGCCGCAAGAGCGCCGATCCGGGTCGCACCCGGAACGGCCGCCTGTCAACCGCGTCATGCGCCGGCATTCCCTATACATCGATGTTAAAGTTGACAGTTCTAGTTTAGAATAATTCTAAACTATTGTTTCAATTGAATTTTTTCTGCGCCACCAGTTGACATCCGGCGTCTTCGCCGTTTTATGGAAGCTCGCGCGTCAGCGCATCCCTTTGATGTCTGGGCCTTGAACCCTTTCGATTGGAGGCATTTCGGTGTCTTTCTTCCGCGAAGCGCGCGATGGCGCGACCCCTCTTTGCCCGCTGGCAGCTGCCCGCCGCGGCGCCGGCATTTCATTGATTCCCGAGGAGAGACAGTCATGAGAACGATGATGACCGCGCGGTATGGCGGCAGGCTTGCGGCGATCGGCGCCGCCGCGATGCTTACTGCGGCGGTGTTCGTGCTGCCGGCCAAGGCGCAAACCGATGCCAAGGCGGTCATCAAGACTTATTCCGACATCGCGCTCGCCAAATACGAGGATTCGCTGATCACGGCCGAGGCGCTCGACAAGGCTGTCGATGCGCTGCTCGCCAAGCCATCGGCCGAAACGTTGAACGCCGCCCGCGAGGCCTGGAAGGCATCGCGCGTTCCCTATCAGCAGACCGAGGTCTATCGCTTCGGCAATGCCATCGTCGACGACTGGGAAGGCAAGGTGAACTCTTGGCCGCTCGACGAGGGCTTGATCGACTATGTCGCCAAGAGCTACGGCACCGAGTCGGACGCCAACGCGCTCTACACCGCCAATGTGATCGCCAACAAGTCGATCGAGATCAACGGCAAGAAGGTCGACGCCACCAATCTGACGCCGGAGTTCCTCTCCGGCACCCTGCAGGAGGCCGGCGGTATCGAGGCCAATGTGGCGACCGGCTATCACGCCATCGAATTCCTGCTTTGGGGGCAAGACCTGCACGGCACCGGTCCGGGCGCCGGCGAGCGGCCCTACACCGATTACGACCTCGCCAATTGCACCGGCGGCAATTGCGACCGTCGCGGACAGTACCTGAAATCGGCGAGCGACCTTCTGGTTTCCGATCTCAAGGATATGGTCAACGACTGGAAGGAAGGCGGCGCCGCCCGCAAGAACCTTGTCGATGGCGAGCAGAATGCCGCCATTTCGACCATCTTCACCGGCATGGGCTCGCTGTCCTACGGCGAGCTCGCCGGCGAGCGGATGAAGCTCGGCCTCTTGTTGCACGATCCGGAAGAGGAGCACGATTGCTTCTCCGACAACACCTACAACTCCCACCTATATGACGCGATCGGCATCCGTGCCGCCTATCACGGCAGCTACACGCGGCTTGACGGCACTGTCGTCGAGGGGCCGTCGGTGGCCGACATGGTCAAGGCGGCCGATCCGGCGATCGACAAGGAATTGTCGGCTAAACTGGATGTCACCATCGCCAAGATGGAGGCCATCAAGGCGCGGGCGCTTGCCGGCGAGGCCTATGACCAGCAGATCGCCGAGGGCAACGCTGACGGCAACGCCACCGTGCAGGCGGCGATCGACGCGCTGGTCGATCAGACCAAGTCGATCGAACGCGCCGTCGGCACCCTGAAGCTCAATGCCATCGCCTTCGAGGGCTCGGACAGCCTCGATTCACCGGACAAGGTGTTCCAGTAAACTTCGAAACCAACAGCCACGCGGCGCAATGAGCGCCGCTAGCCAGAGCGACAAATGCTGATCTGCCATTGCAACATCATCACCGAAAAGGAGATAGAGCAGACGATCGTCGGACTGCTGGATGAGGACCCCTGGCAGCTGATCGTGCCGGCGAAGGTCTATCATGCCATGCACAAGCGCGGTCGCTGTTGCGGCTGCTTCCCAAATGTGGTCGAAACGATCATTCGGGTCACCGAAAATTACCACGCCCGCTCGGCGGCGAGCGGCGTGGACATCGTTTCACACCTGGATCGCGTCAGAGGCCTGCGCGTCCAATACGGGAGCAGAACCCATGAAAGGCGAACAGCAGATCATAGAGCGGCTTAACGAGGCTCTGTTTCTGGAACTTGGAGCGGTCAATCAGTACTGGGTGCATTTCCGGCTGCTGGAAGACTGGGGATACGCCAAGCTGGCGAAGAAGGAACGCGCTGAATCGATCGAAGAAATGCACCATGCCGATCGGCTCGTGGCGCGCATCATCTTCCTCGAGGGCCATCCGAACCTGCAGTCCGTGGCGCCGCTGCGCATCGGGCAGAATGTCAAGGAAGTGCTCGAATCCGATCTTGCCGGCGAATATGACGCGCGCACCGCCTACAAGCGTTCGCGCGAGGTTTGCAACGAAGCAGGCGACTACGTGACGATGAAGCTGTTCGAGGAATTGCTGGCTGACGAGGAAGGTCATATCGACTTCCTCGAGACGCAACTCGACCTGCTCGCCTCGATCGGCGAGGAAAAGTACGGCCAGCTCAACGCGGCGTCGGCCGACGAGGCGGAATAAGGATATGCGGGAATGCGGCGCTCCCTAGAGTTCTTGCGCCGCTTGCGGCCGGCCGAAGGTTGCGGCCTGCCGCCTCAGAAGAAGCCGCGATACGGTATCCTTCGCGGCGCTTTTCTTGTCGTGGTGGCGACGCTCACAGCCTCGGCGCTGGCCGGAGCGCCGCGACCGGCGGGGCTTGCCACCAGCCGCACCGATCTGACGCCGAAGGATCTGGCGCGCGTCACCGCCATTACCAGGCCGACCAGCGATTTTTCCAAGCCCGAGCAATTCGAGCTGATGCAGGGCGGCGCCGGCACCTCGAAGAAGGACGTCAACAAGGACGCCTTCTCGCAATCCTCCGCCAACATCAGCTTCGAGGAAGAGGGCACCTTCAAGCTCGGCAACGCCATTTTCCGCAAGAACTGGGTGTCGTCGCCATCCTCGACACAGGCCTCGGATGGGCTCGGTCCGCTGTTCAACGAGCGCGCCTGCCAGAACTGTCATCTGAAGGACGGTCGCGGCCATCCGCCCGAAGGCGACAGCGGCACCACCTCGATGTTCCTGCGCCTGGCAAGGGAAGCCAGTACCGAGGAGGAGAAAGCCGCGCTCGCCGATCACAAGGTGCTCAACTTCCCCGACCCGGTCTATGGCACGCAACTTCAGGAGCTAGCCGTTCCCGGCCTGCAGGGCGAAGGCAGGATGCATGTCGATTATCAGGAGCAAAAAGTAAAACTGGCGGATGGTAGCGCAGTGTCGCTGCGCAAGCCGAGCTATTCGGTCGAGGGCCTCGCCTACGAGCCGCTCGATCCACACACCACGCTGTCGCCGCGCATGACGCCGCCGATGATCGGCCTTGGCCTGGTCGAGCAGATCGCTCCTGCCGACATCCTTGCCCGCGCCGATCCGGCCGACCGCGATGGTGACGGCATTTCCGGCAGGCCCAACATAATACGCGACGGCAGCAGCGGTGAACTGACGCTCGGCCGTTTCGGCTGGAAGGCGCAGGCCGCATCGATCCGCCAGCAATCGGCGGACGCTTTTGCCGGCGATATCGGCATTTCGACGCCCGAGGTGCCGAAGCACTGGGGCGATTGCACTGCCGTAGAAAAGACCTGCCTTGCCCTACCCAACGGTGTGCAGGAGCGCCTCGGTCCGGTCGAAGCGCCGCCGCCCGTCATGGACCTCGTGACCTTCTATTCGCAAAACCTTGCCGTGCCGGCCCGGCGCGACCTCGACAGACCGGACGTGCTCGCCGGCAAAAAACTGTTCTACGATATGGGCTGCATCTCCTGCCATACGCCGAAATTCGTCACCCGCCGCGGCACCCCGAACAAGGCGCAGGCCTTCCAGCTGATCTGGCCGTATTCCGATTTCCTGCTGCATGACATGGGACCGGGCCTTGCCGACGGCCAGGCGGTGGGCGAGGCCACGGGAAGCGAATGGCGCACGCCGCCGCTGTGGGGCATCGGGCTCACCCAGACCGTCAGCGGCAACACCTTCTTCCTGCATGACGGGCGCGCGCGCAGCCTGGCCGAGGCGATCCTGTGGCATGGCGGCGAGGGCCAGAAGGCGCGTGACCGCTTTGCCGCTGCCGATGCGGCCGACCGCGCCGCGCTGATCAAGTTTCTGGAGTCGCTCTGATGCCGAAGCGTCTTGCGTCTGCACTCGTTCTGATGCTGGTCCTCGCCGGTGCGCTGCCGGCATCCGCGGTGGTGAAGGCTTCGGATGTGATCCAGCGGGCGATCGACGGCTTCGTCCGCCCGGCCTATGCCAGGCTGCATGACCATGCGGACAGCTTGACCGAGGCCATGCACACGCTTTGCCAGACGCCCTCGCAAGACAATCTCGATGCGGCGCGCGCCGAATTCTCGGGTGTCGTGGATGCCTGGTCGGTGGTGGAAATCATCCGTTTCGGGCCGATCGCGGAAAACAACCGGCTTGAGCGCATGCTGTTTTGGCCGGACCGCAAGAGCATCGGCCTGAAGCAGGTGCAGGCAGCACTTGCCGGCAAGGATCCGACAGCCGCCGATCCGGCCCAGCTGGCGACAAAGAGCGTCGCCATGCAAGGGCTCGGCGCACTGGAATTCGTGCTCCATGGCGACGGCGCCGATCAATTGGCCGGCAGGGACGACGCCTATCGCTGCGCCTATGGCGCGGCCATTGCCGGCAATATCGAGGCAATCGCCGGCGAGGTCGGCAATGCCTGGACCAAGCCCGACGGCTTTGCCGCGCTCTGGGCCAATGCGGGTCCGCAGAACGCGCTCTATCACGACGGCGCCGAAGCGGTGACCGAACTGGTCGGCGTCTTCATCAACGAGCTGGAAATGGTGCGCGACGTGCGCCTGAAAAGCTTCCTGGGCGCCAAGCCGGAGGCCGACAAACCGAAACAGGCGATCTATTGGCGCTCGCAAAACACCGCCCGCTCGCTGACCGGGAATCTGGCGGGAATGGACGCGCTATTCCAGGCCTCGCAGCTTGGCGAAGCGCTGTCGCCCGATGCGCGCTGGATGGCGGAATCG
This sequence comes from Mesorhizobium sp. M1328, assembly GCF_040318075.1. Lineage (NCBI taxonomy): Bacteria > Pseudomonadati > Pseudomonadota > Alphaproteobacteria > Hyphomicrobiales > Phyllobacteriaceae > Mesorhizobium > Mesorhizobium sp. M1328. Next base: position 43,309 of record NZ_JAMYLO010000009.1, read on the forward strand.
GTCCACATCCAGCTCACCAACGGGATCGAGGCGGCCAAGGCATTCAGGGGTCCGATCGACAAGGCACTTGCCGATCCGGCGCTGCGCCAGAAGCTCGACTATTTCTCGCTGGTGACATCCAGCCTGACGAGCCTGATCGGCACCAGGCTGACCGCCGAATTCGGCCTGACCGCCGGCTTCTCGTCACTGGATGGCGACTGATCATGAGGACGCCGCTGATCGATCGGCGCGATTTCCTGAGGGCCGCAGGCGCTGGTTTCGTCGCGGCGATGGCGCCGTCAGCCTGGGCAAAGACACTCGACGCCGACGCGGTCTTCGCCACCGCTTTCGTCAAGCGCGACGGCGGCTATGGCGCGGCCATCCTGTCCGAGGCCGGCAAGTTGTTGCACACGATCGATCTGCCCGATCGGGGCCACGACGTTACCTTCGACCCGGTGTCCAAGCGTTCGGTGGTGTTTGCCAGGCAGCCGGGCACCTTTGCTGTCGTCTTCGACCATACCGGCCGCGGTGAACCGCACACCATTGCCAGCGTTGCCGGCCGGCACTTCTTCGGCCATGGCGTGTTCTCGGCCGACGGTGCGCTGCTCTACGCCACCGAGAACGATTTCGACAATGCCGCCGGCGTCGTCGGCATCTATGACGCGCATGCGAAATTCAAGCGCATCGGCGAGTTCCCGACCTATGGCACAGGCCCGCACGAGCTTTTGCTGCTTTCCGACGGCAGGACGATTGCTGTGGCCAATGGCGGCATCGAGACGCATCCGGATTATGGCCGCGCCGAGCTCAATATCGCAACGATGAAGCCGTCCCATGTTCTGGTCGACCGCCTTACCGGCGATCTCACCGAAAAGCACGAATTGCCGCCGGCCCTGCACCAGCTATCGATCCGCCATATGGATGCCGACCGCTCCGGCACCGTCTGGTTCGGCTGTCAGTATAGGGGGCCGGGCACCGATCGCCCCCCGCTGGTCGGCCGCGCGGCGCGTGGCAAGGACTTGCAATTGCTCGACATGTCGCAGGATGTGCTCTCCGGCTTCAGGAACTATATCGGCTCGGTCGCCGCCAACCCTGCCGCCGGCACTATCGCCGTGTCTTCGCCTGAGGGCAATTCGCTTGCCGTGATCGACGCGGCCAGCGGCCGCATCGTCGCCACCAAGGCGCTGGTCGAGGTCTGCGGCGTTGCACCCGATGGGGAGAGCTTCATGGCGACGACCGGCGCCGGCGAAATCGTCGAGGCCGGTGGCTCGATCCGTTCCGAGCCGGACTATGTCTGGGACAATCACGTGCTGCGTATCGAGCAGGTCGGCTAGTCCCGATACTTATTGTGGCGATTGCGTGCGTTGAAACTTACATTCGTGGACCCGCGCCGAAGCAAAGTCGCCTGACGATTTATCCATTATTCCCTTGCGGGGATCAGCCCTGGCGGGCAGAGGGAAGCTGTTTTCGAAACTGTCTCAACCGGCCGCTTCATGAAATTGCTTGCCATCGACTGTGCCGCCAATCTCTGCGCCGCCTGCGTCTACGACGCGGCGGACGGGAAAGAGCTCGGCCGTTCGGTGCTCGATCTCGGCAAGGGTCATGCCGAGCATCTGATGGGTGTCATCGAAGGGGCGTTGAAGGCGGCCGGAACGGACTTTAGCGGCCTCGGCGCCATTGCCGTTTCCACCGGTCCGGGCTCCTTCACCGGTCTGCGCGTCGGCGTCTCGGCGGCGCGCGGCCTTGCGCTGGCACTGAAAATCCCGGCGATCGGCGTGACGACTCTGGAAGCACTGGCGGCGCAAGCGAGAGTAACGTTTCCCGGCCGCGCCGTTCTCGCCGCGCTCGATGCAGGGCGCGAGGAAATCCATGCGGCACTTTACGATGAAGCATCCGTTTTGACTTACGGTCCCTCGGTGACCACGCTTTCGCAAGCCGCCGCCATCGCGGTTGACTGCTCCGCGGTTCTTGCCGGCACCGCGACATCGCAAATTGCCGCCTCGGTCGGGCGCGCTTTTGATACAGGCCCGATCGGGGCCACCGCCGACATCGCCGTCTATGCCCGGCTGGCCGCGGCCCAAGGTGCCGGTAAAAAGGGCGAGGGCGAAAAGCCGAAGCCGCTCTATCTGCGCGGCGCCGACGCCAAGCCGCAGGCCGGCTTTGTTTTATCGAGGCAAAAAAACTGATGCGCATTCCGTTCCTCCAGCCGCGCCGCAGGGACTATGCGCTCGAGCCGCTGACGATTGCCGACAGCGCGGCCATGTCGGTGCTGCATCGCGAGGATTTCGCGCGGCCGTGGACCGACGACGAATTCGCCGCACTGCTCGAGCAGGATACGGTGTTCGGCTATGCCGCGCGCGAGACCGGACAGGGTGCCAAGCCGCCGGTCGGCTTCGTGCTCGCGCGGCTGGCGGCCGGCGAGGGGGAGATCCTGACGGTCGCGGTGGCACGTTCGCATCGGCGCCGGGGGCTCGGCTGGCAATTGATGGACGCGGTGCTGCGTGAACTGCACGCACAGCGCGCCGAGGCACTTTTCCTCGAGGTAGACGAGACCAATGTCGCCGCGATCGCGCTCTACCGGCGGCTCGGCTTCCGCGAGGTCGGCAAGCGCGCCAACTATTACAAGTCGCCGGAGCACGGCCCGACCGGCGCGCTTGTCATGCGCCGCGATCTTCGCTAGCCAAACGCCGGGGTGGTGCGGATGATCGGAAAAATCAGGATTTTCCTGGCGCTGGGGCTGGTTGTCGTCGGCTCATTGGTGCTTGTGCCGCTGCAGATCCTGTCGATGAGGACCGGACTCTGGCGCGAGACCTTCATCCTGAAGATCTGGCACAGGATGATCGTCAGGGCGCTGGGGCTGCGCATCCATGTCAAGGGAGCGCTGTCCGGCCAGCGCCCATTGCTGATTGCTGCCAACCACATCTCCTGGACCGACATCATGGTGCTGGGGTCGATGGTCGACGTGACGTTCATCGCCAGGGCCGACATGGCCGGCTGGCCGCTGATCGGCATGCTGTCGAAGCTGCAGCGCACCGTCTTCATCGAACGTGAGCGTAAGCGTTCGTCGGGCGACCAGGCGAGCGAGATCGCCGGCCGCATGGCCAAGGGCGACGCCATGGTACTGTTCGCCGAAGGCTCGACCGGCGACGGCAACATGATCCTGCCGTTCAAGAGCACGCTGTTCGGCGCCGCTACAATGGCGATTGCTGAAGGGGCGGCCGAACAGGTCTTCATCCAGCCGGTGGCCATCGTCTATACGCGCCTGCATGGCGTGCCGCTCGGCCGCCGGCATCGGCCGGTTGCCGCCTGGATTGGCGATGAGGAGCTGATGCCGCACCTCAAGGTGCTGATGGCCGAGGGCGCCCTCGACGTCGAGGTGCATTTTGGCGAGGCGATTGCTTTCTCCAAGGGCTCCAGCCGCAAGGAGACGGCAAAGCAGATGGAACGCCAGGTGCGCGAGATGGTGCAGGCGGCGCTCGCCGAACCGCGCCCAAGCCGGTAAGCTGCGCGGGTTCCGGCCAGATTCGTCTGTTTTTTGTCAGGGAAAGGCGCTAGAAGCCGCGAAATGGAATTGAACACGATAGAACGCGACGACATCGGCGCTGCCGCCGAAGACCTGGTCGTTCCGGCTGCCGCGACCAGGAAGGTCTTCGTCAAGACCTATGGCTGCCAGATGAACGTCTACGATTCGCAGCGCATGACCGATGCTCTGGCGGCCGACGGCTATGCCGCGACAGACGCCATCGGCGAGGCCGATCTGGTGCTGCTCAACACCTGCCACATCCGCGAAAAAGCGGCGGAAAAAGTCTATTCCGAACTTGGTCGCATCCGTGAGTTGAAGGCGGAACGTGCCAAGGCCGGGCGCGAAATGCTGGTCGGCGTCGCCGGCTGCGTGGCGCAGGCCGAGGGTGCCGAGATCATCCGTCGCTCGCCGGCCGTCGATCTGGTCATCGGTCCGCAGACCTACCACCGGCTGCCCGGTGTGCTGGCGAGGGCGCGTGGCGGCGAAAAGATCGTCGAGACCGACTATGCCGTCGAGGACAAGTTCGAGCATCTTCCGCAGCCAAAGCGCGCCGAACTGATCAGGCGCGGCGTGACGGCGTTCTTGACCGTTCAGGAAGGCTGCGACAAGTTCTGCACCTTCTGTGTCGTGCCCTATACGCGCGGCTCGGAAGTCTCGCGGCCGGTGGCACAGATCGTCGCCGAGGCCGAGCGCCTGGCGGATGCCGGCGTGCGCGAGGTGACGCTGCTCGGCCAGAACGTCAATGCCTGGCACGGAAGAGGCGAAAACGGCGAGGAATGGGGCCTTGGCCGGCTGCTGTTCAGGCTGGCCGAGATTCCGGGTCTGGCGCGGCTGCGCTACACGACCAGCCATCCGCGCGATATGGACGATGAATTGATCGCCGCCCATCGTGATTTGCCTGCGCTGATGCCCTATCTACATTTACCGGTGCAATCCGGCTCCGACCGCATACTCAAGGCGATGAACCGCAGGCATATGGCCAAGGACTATCTGACGTTGATCGACCGCATCCGTGCCGCACGGAACGACATCGCACTGTCCGGCGATTTTATCGTCGGCTTTCCCGGTGAGACGGAAGCGGATTTCGAGGCGACCATGCAGTTGGTGGAAGACGTCAACTATGCCTCGGCCTTCTCGTTCAAATATTCTCCGCGCCCCGGCACGCCGGGCGCGGAGATGAGCGATCACGTGCCGGAGGCCGTCAAGGACGAGCGCCTGCAGCGGCTGCAGGCGCTGCTTCTGAAACAGCAGCAGGATTTCGGCGCAAGCCTGGTCGGCAGGACTATCGACACGCTGATCGAAAAGCCGGGCCGCCAGGCCGGCCAGAAGGTTGGCCGCTCGCCCTGGCTGCAGCCGGTTATTGTTGATGAAAAGGCCGGCGAAATCGGTGACATTATCCAGGTACGAATCACGAAGACGGGCTACAACAGCCTGTTCGCCGAATTGGCCTGAAGGCCTCGGCAGATGAGGAGAGACGGTTGAGCGCTGCTGAAGTCAAGAATCTGCCCCAGAATCTACCCTCCGGGGCCTCGGATATGGCGCACATCGTACTGACTTTCGACAATAACAAGCTTGCCAGCGCCCTTTACGGCCAGTTCGACGAGAATCTGGCCAGGCTCGAGCAGAAGCTCGGCGTCGACATCCGCTCGCGCGGCAATCAATTGACCATCAAGGGCTCTTCCTCGGCCGCCGAGCAGGCACGCCGCGCCTTGGACAATCTTTACGGCATTCTGCAGAAAGGCACCGATATCGGCCAGTCCGATGTCGACGGCGCCGTGCGCATGGCGATCGCCACCGACGACCAGCTGACGCTGCCGACGCTGGAGCGCAAGGGCAAGGTGTCCGCCGCCCAGATATCGACGCGCAAGAAGACCATCTATGCCCGCTCGCTCAACCAGGACGCCTACATGCGCGCGCTGGAGCGGTCGGAACTCGTCTTCGGCATCGGCCCGGCCGGCACCGGAAAGACCTATCTGGCGGTGGCGCATGCGGCAATGCTGCTCGAACGCGGCATGGTCGAACGCATCGTGCTGTCGCGCCCCGCGGTCGAGGCCGGTGAGCGGCTTGGCTTTCTGCCGGGTGACATGAAGGAGAAGGTCGATCCCTATCTGCGGCCGCTCTATGATGCGCTCTACGACATGATGCCGGCCGACAAGGTCGAGCGGGCGATTGCCGCCGAGGTCATCGAGATTGCGCCGCTGGCATTCATGCGCGGCCGTACGCTGGCGCACGCTGCCGTCATCCTCGACGAGGCGCAGAACACCACGCCGATGCAGATGAAGATGTTCCTGACCCGGCTCGGCGAGAACTCGCGCATGATCGTCACCGGCGATCCGACCCAGATCGATCTGCCGCCAAACACCAAGTCCGGCCTGGTCGAGGCGCTGAGAATCCTCGACGGCGTCACCGGCATGGTGACCGTACGCTTCAATGAAGGCGACGTCGTCAGGCATCCGCTGGTCGCCGAGATCGTCAAGGCCTACGACCGTGACGGCAAGCTGGCCAGGGGCTTGGGTGTCGAAAGTTGATATGATTATGCGGCCGCATGGCTGAGGAGCAAAAGGCGGGGGGGCCGCTTCCCGTCGAAATCGATGTGGCGATCGAGGCGGGCGACTGGCCCGACGAGGCGGTGCTGATGCGGCTTGTCGACCGCGCCGTCTCGGCCGCCTTTGCCGAAACCGGTGCAGACGGCCGTTCCGAGCTCAGCATCGTCTTTTCCGACGATGCCCATATCCGTACGCTCAATGCCGCCTGGCGCGGCAAGGACAAGCCGACTAACGTCCTGTCTTTCCCGGCTTTTCCGTTTGCCAGGGGCGGGCCTCTGCCGCCGATGCTCGGCGACATCGTGCTGGCCGCCGAGACTGTCGTGCGCGAGGCGGCACTGGAAGACAAGCCCGTCGAGGACCATATCTCCCATCTCGTCATCCATGGCCTGCTGCATTTGCTCGGCTATGATCACGAAACCGATGCCGAAGCGGAACTGATGGAAGCGACAGAGCGCGCAGCACTTGCGAGGCTTGCCATTCCCGATCCCTACACGTAATTACAAAAGACCAATTGACCGGACGATGATGAACGACAAACCAGAGACTGCCGCCCGCTCCGACGCCGGCAGTGCGATCAAGCCTTCCGAAACGACGGAAGAGGGCTCGAGTCCGAGTACCACGACCGGCAGCTTCGCCAGCGAGGCATCGCCTGCCGGTCCTTCCCTGTTCGATCGCGTGCTCGGGCTTTTCAGGCACCGCAACGGCACCAGCCTGCGCGAGGAGATTGCCGGTGCGCTCGCCGAAACGGCGAGCGATGCAGAATCCTTCTCGCCCGGCGAACGCGCCATGCTCAACAACATCCTGCGCCTGCGCGAAGTGCGGGTCGAGGACGTCATGGTGCCGCGCGCCGACATCGAGGCGGTCGAGATCACCACGAAGCTGGGTGATCTTCTGGGGCTGTTCGAGCAGTCCGGCCATTCCCGCATGCCGGTCTATTCCGAGACGCTCGACGACCCGCGCGGCATGGTTCATATCCGCGACGTGCTGGCGCACATCACCAAGGTCGCCCGCGTCAGAAAGGGCAGGACGACCAGGAAAACCCCGGTCGCGACGGTTCTCGATCTCGCCCAGGTCGATCTGGCGCGCACCATCGGCGATCTCAACCTGATCCGACCGGTGCTGTTCGTGCCGCCGTCGATGCTCGCCTCCGACCTGATGGGGCGAATGCAGACGACGCGCACCCAGATGGCGCTGGTCATCGACGAATATGGCGGCACCGACGGTCTCGTCTCGCTCGAGGATATCGTCGAGATGGTGGTCGGCGACATCGAGGACGAGCACGACGAGGACGAGCCGATGATTACCCAGGCCGGCGAAGGCGTCTTCATCGTCGACGGCAAGGCCGAGATCGATGACGTCGCCAAGATGATCGGCGAGGATTTCGCCGCCGGCGAGCACGGCGAATATGTCGACACGATCGGCGGCATGATCTTCAACACGCTTGGTCGGGTGCCGGCGCGCGGCGAAGTGGTGCAGGCCATACCCGGCTTCGAGTTCCATGTGCTCGACGCCGATCCGCGCCGCGTCAAGCGCGTGCGCATCGTCGAGACCTTGAAGGGCGAGCGGCGGCGCCGCGCCGTCCGCACCGAGCAGGCTTAGGGTTCATTTGGAACCGGGGCTCCGGCCTGATAAATCTTGCTTCCTGATTCGCACGACTCGGAAGCATAGATGGAGCGCCAGGCCGGCCGGATAATTCTGCTTTGGGGCTGGCGGCGCGCGCTGGTGGCGTTTCTTGCCGGGGCGCTGGCGGTTCTTGCCCAGGCGCCTTACGATTTCTTCGCCGTCTGTTTCGTTTCGTTCCCGCTGCTGGTGTGGCTCCTCGACGGCGCGACCGGCGAAGCCTCGGACGGTTTTCTGCGGCGCTTGCGGCCGGCTTTCGCCACCGGCTGGTGGTTCGGTTTCGGTTACTTTCTTGCCGGTCTCTGGTGGGTCGGCTCGGCGCTGCTGGTCGAGGCCGACAGCTTTGCCTGGGCCTTGCCGTTCGCGGTGGTCGGCATCCCCCTCGCGCTGGCCTTCTTTTACGGTTTCGCTGCCGTGGTTGCCCGGCTGTTGTGGAGCAACGACATTGGCCGCATCGCCGCGCTCGCCTTCGGTTTTGCGCTGGCGGAATGGCTGCGCGGCTTCCTGTTCACCGGCTTTCCGTGGAATGCCGTCGGCTATGCGGCGATGCCGGTGCCTTTGCTGATGCAGAGCGTATCGGTGACCGGCATGGTCGGCATGAACGCCCTTGCGGTCTTCGTCTTCGCGCTCCCGGCCCTGCTTGCGGCGCGCCAGCAGCTTCGCCTCGGCGCGGCATTGCTTGTCGTTCTCGTCGCCGCCGATGCCGGCTTCGGTTATATCAGGCTCGCCGCCCCCGAAAAGCCGGCGGCCCGCAGCCTCGACGTCCGTATCGTGCAGCCTGCCGTCGACCTCACGGAAAAATGGGATGCCTCGGTGCGTGACCGCATCTTCGCCACCATGATGGGCCTTTCGGCCAAGGCGCCGGAACCCGGCCATGACAGGCCGCAATTGATCCTGTGGCCGGAGACCTCCGTGCCGTTTCTGTTCACCGAACGTCCGGATGCCCTGCCTGCCATCGGAGAGATGCTTGGCGATGGCCAGATGCTGGTTGCCGGCGTCGTTCGCGAGGAAGGCGGCTCGGCGACCGGCAGCCGTTACTACAACTCGGTAGTGGCGATCGACGAAAGGGGCGAAATCGTCGATGCCGTGGACAAGGTCCATCTGGTACCCTTTGGCGAATATCTACCTTTCGCCGATCTGCTCGGCCGCTTCGGGCTTGAGCAGCTTGTTGCCGGCCCGATGACCTTCGCGGCCGGCAATGAGCGGCACCCGATCGCGCTGCCCGGCGGCATCCTGGCGCTGCCGTTTATTTGCTATGAGGTCATCTTTCCCGATCTGATCGCAGTTGACGCTACGTCAGCCGAGCTTATTGTGAACGTCACCAATGACGCCTGGTTCGGCGACACGCCGGGGCCGTACCAGCACTTCAGGCAGGCGCAGATCCGGGCGGTGGAGAATGGGGTGCCCCTGTTGCGCGCGGCTAATAACGGCATTTCGGCCGTTGTCGACCCGCGCGGTCGCATCGTCGACGCGCTGGCAATCGATGCACGCGGCGCCATCGATGTGCGTGTGCCGATCTCCAACCAAGCCATCGTTTCCTCCGGCCAACGACGCATTAACGGAATGCTGATCATGTTTTTGCTTGCCGTTGCGGCATGCATTTTGAACGTAAGGCAAAGGCTACGGGCGAATTGACAGCCGACGCATTAGAAACTCATACTGTAAGCGCCTGAAAAATTATCGAAGTCGATAGGTCGTTCTGTTGGGGCACGGGCCGCCGTCTTCGTTTGGGCAGCAAAATAGAAAAAGCCGGAAAAATTCGGCGAGGAAAAAATGACAGAAGAAAACAAGAAAAAGCCGAATCCGATCGACATCCACGTCGGAAGCCGTATCCGGCTTCGCCGCAATATGCTGGGAATGAGCCAGGAAAAACTGGGCGAAAACCTCGGCATAACGTTCCAGCAGATCCAAAAGTACGAAAAGGGCACCAATCGCGTCGGCGCCAGCCGTTTGCAGGCAATCGCCTCCATACTCGGCGTGCCCGTCGCCTTCTTTTTCGAGGATGCGCCCGGTCAGGAGCCCGTGGGCAACCGTGGATTTGCCGAGGATGCGTCGATGACCTCCGCCGTCGCGTTCTGCGGCAGCCCGGAAGGCCTCCAGCTGAACCGCGCCTTCGTCAAGATCGCCGACGTGAAAGTGCGCCGCAAGATCATTGAGCTTGTGAAGTCGCTCTCCGCCGACGAGGTCGATTGACTGGCCCGTGAAGAGTTCAAAGAGGAAGAGGTCGTCGTAGCTGGGATGTAATTTCTCGCGGCTGCGCGCATCGAGGGATGTGCATTCCGCAGATGCGCTAAAGCGCGGATCGATTTTGCCCGACACGCTTCCTCGAAGCCATTTTCCTCAGTCTGTTGGTGCAAGGGCTGATGGCAGTGCGCCCTGCCGCCATCTCGGGATGCAAAGATAATAACGTCAAAATTCATGCCAGAACGGCTGCACGGCTTGACGAGCGGCGCCCGGCACCGTTAACAACTGGCGCGCCAAAATCGGCAGCCTGCCGATATTTTTTCAAGAGGGGACACCCGTGACGCGGCACAATTACTTCTTCACCTCGGAATCCGTTGCCGAGGGCCATCCCGACAAGGTCTGCGACCGTATCTCCGACGAGATTGTAGATCTCGTCTATCGCGAAGCCAGAAAGACCGGCATGGACCCGTGGAAGGTCCGCGTTGCCTGCGAGACGCTTGCGACGACCAATCGCGTTGTCATCGCCGGTGAGGTGCGCGTCCCCGAGACGCTGCTCAAGAAGGACAAGGAGGGCAACATCCTGAAGGATGCGGCCGGTCATCCGCTTGTCAACCCGGCCAAGTTCAAGTCGGTCGCCCGCAAGGCAATCCGCGAAATCGGCTACGAGCAGGCAGGCTTCCACTGGAAGACGGCCAAGATCGAGGTCCTGCTGCACGGCCAGTCGCCGGATATCGGCCAAGGCGTCGACAACGCCTCCGACCGGCAAGGCGAGGAAGGAGCCGGCGACCAGGGCATTATGTTCGGCTATGCCTGCCGCGAGACGCCGGACCTGATGCCGGCGCCGATCTACTACAGCCACAAGATCCTCGAACTGCTGGCCGCTGCGCGCCATGAAGGCAGCGGTGATGCAGGCAGGCTCGGGCCGGATGCCAAGAGCCAGGTTACAGTCCGCTATGTCGACGGCAAAGCGGCGGAAGTGACGCAGATCGTGCTGTCGACCCAGCATCTCGATGAGACGTGGGATTCGAAGAAGGTGCGCAACGTCGTCGAGCCCTATATTCGCGAAGCACTGGGCGACCTGAAGATCGCCGATAATTGCAACTGGTACATCAACCCGACCGGCAAGTTCGTCATCGGCGGGCCTGACGGCGACGCCGGCCTGACCGGCCGCAAGATCATCGTCGACACCTATGGTGGGGCTGCGCCTCATGGCGGCGGCGCTTTTTCTGGCAAGGACACCACCAAGGTCGACCGCTCGGCGGCCTATGCGGCGCGCTATCTCGCCAAGAACGTGGTTGCCGCGAAGCTTGCCGATCGTTGCACTATCCAGCTTTCCTATGCGATCGGTGTCGCCCAGCCGCTGTCGATCTACGTCGACCTGCACGGCACCGGCAAGGTCGACGAGGCAAAGCTCGAGCGTGCGCTGCGCACCGTGATGGACCTGTCGCCGTCCGGCATCCGCCGCCACCTCGATCTCAACAAGCCGATCTATGCCAAGACGTCGTCCTACGGCCATTTTGGCCGCAAGGCCGGCCGCGACGGATCCTTCTCCTGGGAGAAGACCGATCTCGCCAAGGCGCTCAAGGACGCTCTCGCCGAACCAGTCGCCGAAGCAGTCGCCGCCTAACCGCGGCGCCTATGGACCCGAAGGACCGGCCAAGCCGTGCGACCGAGGCATTTTTCGGTCGCCGGCGCGGCAAGACCATTCGACCGCGACAGGCGGCGGCGCTGGAGAGCGGCTTCGCCGTTTACAGGCTCGATCTGACGGTCGAACCGCCAGCCGATCTGCGCAGCCTTTTCGAAGCCGAAGTTTCGGCTGTCCAGCTCGAAATCGGTTTTGGCGGCGGCGAACATCTTCTGCACCGTGCCACGGCCAGCCAGGCGACCGGCTTTATCGGCGTCGAGCCCTTCGTCAACGGCATGGCCAAGATGATGATGGCGGTCCGGGAGCGGCCGCTTGCCAATCTGCGCGTCTATGACGACGACGCCACACGCCTGCTGGACTGGCTGCCGCAGGCTTCGCTTGACGGCATCGATCTTCTCTACCCGGATCCGTGGCCGAAGAAGAAACACTGGAAGCGGCGCTTCGTCAGCCCGATCAATCTCGACCGCTTCGCGCGCGTCCTGAAGCAAGGCGGAAAGTTCCACTTTGCGTCCGACATCGACAGCTATGTGAACTGGACACTGCTGCATTGCCGGGCGCACGGCGCCTTCATGTGGCAGGCAAGCGAAGCAACCGACTGGCACCGGCCCTATGATGGCTGGCCGGGGACGCGCTATGAGGCCAAGGCCATTCGCGAAGGCCGACGGCCCGCCTATCTCACCTTCGTGCGGAAATAAGCAGGAAATCCGAGCTGAGCAAAAGGCGAGCGGGCCGAAGGCTCTCGTCGCTCACATGGCTCAGAAGCGACGGATCTTGTCGAAGGCGGCCGGCTCCATGCCTAGATTGCGCAAATCATGCGCATGCGGCTTGCGACCGCTTTCCACAGCCCGCGACGCTGCTACGGCGCTGCCGAACACGCTAAAGACATCGCCTATGGCTGAAAAAAATCCACGATTGTTCATGGTGGTACCCTTTCGAGCGCAGTGAGCGCTCCAATTGTGCAATGCAACATAGATAGTCGTGCGTCGCCGGTGCTCAAAGGGGGATCACTGCATGGGCGCCATGCATTTGGCGCAGCGCTGCGGACTCGACCCTTGCTGTTATGCACGACGGGCTTGAAACGAGCACCATGATCGTCTATATCAGCTTCAAATTCTTGGTCGGTATGACGAAGAGTGGGTCCACCCGGTCCCGCTCTTTTTTATTACCTGCCGGCCAAACAGGAATCGAGCGACAGGGACCGAATGACAGTGACGGCAAGCGAAGGCGACGACCGCATCATCCGCGAAAGCGGCATCGATGCGCGCATCGCGCTGATCGTTCAGCCGGTACTGCGCGCCATCGGCTTCCGCTTGGTGCGTGTGCACCTGTCGGGCCAGAACGGGCTGACGCTGCAGATCATGGCCGAGCGCGAGGACGGCACCATGACGGTCGAGGATTGTGAAGAGGTCAGCCGGGCGGTGTCGCCGGCGCTCGATGTCGATGATCCGATCGAGAAGGCTTATCATCTCGAAGTATCGTCGCCGGGCATCGACCGGCCGCTGGTCCGCAAATCGGACTTTGCAGCCTGGACCGGCCATCTGGTGAAGATGGAAACGTCGGTTCTCGTCGCCGACCGCAAGCGCTTCAAGGGCAAGATCGCCGAAAGCGACGCGGACGGTGTGCTGATCGAGCGCGACAAGGCCGCTTACGGCGAGGAGCCTACGGTGCGTGTCCCCTACGATGCGATTGCCGAAGCGCGGCTGATTCTGACCGACGACCTTATCCGCGATGCGCTGTCGAAGGACAATCGGGCGCGCAAGGAAGCCAGGAAACGCCGCGGCGAACCCGAAGATGCACCAGAGGGTGCGGAAGACGAAACCGAACAGGAAATGTGATTGGGCTGCCGGCCGTAAAGGTTGGCAACAAGCTCGGGAGAAAGAAGATGGTTGTAAGCGCCAACAGGCTTGAACTGCTGCAGATCGCCGATGCGGTCGCGCGTGAAAAGTCGATCGACAAGTCGATCGTCATCGCCGCCATGGCCGATGCGATCCAGAAGGCCGCGCGCTCGCGTTACGGCCAGGAAACCAACATCCGCGCCGACATCAACGCCAACACCGGCGAGATGAAGCTGCAACGGCTGATGGAAGTGGTCGAGAAGGTCGACGATTACGCGACGCAGATTGCCATTTCCTCGGCGCGCGAGCGCAATCCGGACGCCCAGCTCGGCGATTTCATCGCCGAACAGCTGCCGCCGATGGATTTCGGTCGCATCGCCGCCCAGTCGGCCAAGCAGGTTATCGTGCAGAAGGTGCGCGAGGCCGAGCGCGACCGGCAATATGACGAATACAAGGACCGTATCGGCGAGATCGTCAACGGCACCGTCAAGCGCGTCGAATACGGCAACGTCATCGTCGATCTCGGCCGCGGCGAGGCGATCATCCGCCGCGACGAGCTGATCCCGCGCGAAAACTACAAGTATGGCGATCGCGTCCGCGCCTATGTCTATGACGTGCGCCGCGAACAGCGCGGCCCGCAGATCTTCCTGTCGCGCACCCATCCGCAGTTCATGGCGAAGCTGTTCACTATGGAAGTGCCGGAAATCTACGACGGCATCATCGAGATCAAGTCGGTCGCCCGCGATCCGGGTTCGCGCGCCAAGATCGCTGTCATCTCGCGCGACAGCTCCATCGATCCGGTCGGCGCCTGCGTCGGCATGCGCGGCAGCCGCGTCCAGGCGGTCGTCGGCGAATTGCAGGGCGAGAAAATCGACATCATTCCGTGGTCGCCTTCGGCCGCGTCCTTCATCGTCAATGCGTTGCAGCCGGCGGAAGTCGCCAAGGTCGTGCTCGACGAGGATGCCGAGCGCATCGAGGTCGTCGTTCCCGACGATCAGCTGTCGCTGGCCATCGGCCGCCGTGGCCAAAACGTCCGTCTTGCGTCGCAGCTCACCGGCTGGGACATTGACATTCTGACCGAGCAGGAAGAGAGCGAACGGCGCCAGAAGGAATTCGTCGAACGGTCGTCGCTGTTCATGGAAGCCCTCGACGTCGACGAGATGGTCGGCCAGGTGCTCGCTTCCGAAGGCTTCACCAGCGTCGAGGAGGTCGCGTATGTCGACTCCGGCGAAATCGCGTCGATCGACGGCTTCGACGAGGACACGGCTTCGGAAATCCAGACCCGCGCCCGCGAATATCTGGAAAAGATCGAAGCCGAGCATGACGAGAAGCGCAAGGCGCTCGGCGTCAAGGACGAGCTGCGCGAGATTCCCGGCATCACCACCGCCATGATGGTGACGCTCGGCGAGGACGGCGTGAAGACGATCGAGGATTTCGCCGGCTACGCCGCCGACGACCTGACCGGCTGGAAGGAACGCAAGGACGGCGAGACGAAGGTATTCCCGGGTGTGCTCGCCAATCATGGTGTGTCGCGCGCCGATGCCGAGCAGATGGTCTTGGCCGCCCGCCTAAAGGCTGGCTGGATCACCGAAGACGAGCTTGCTGCCGAGGGCGTGCCGGCTGACGAAACCGTCGGTGCGTGAGGTGAAACCGCATCGCACCGAACCCGCCCTTGGACGAGATGAACGATCGCACCTGCATCGTCACCCGCAGGCAAGCCGAACCGGATGAGCTGATCCGTTTCGTCGTCGGCCCGGATTCGGCCGTCGTTCCGGACATCAAGAGAAACCTGCCCGGCCGCGGTTGCTGGGTGACCGCCGACCGCCTACATATAGACAAGGCAGCGGCGAAGAACCTGTTTGCCCGTGCTTTTAAGGCGCAGGTGACCGTGCCAGCCGATCTTGGCGGCATGGTCGACGCGCTGCTTTCCAGGTCCGCTCTGGGCATGCTTGGCCTGGCCCGCAAGGCGGGCGCCATAGCGCTCGGAGCGACCAAGGTCGAGAGCGCCGTGCGCGGCGGACTTGCACTTTTCGTGCTCCACGCGACCGAGGCTTCCGACGATGGCGTCCGCAAGATAAGCCAGGCGCGACGGGCAACCGTCCACCTCGGCGGGCCTGCGATCCGCGCTTACAAACTTTTCTCCGAGGCCGAGTTGAGCTTGGCATTGGGGGGTACAAATGTGATACATGCTGCCGTTCTCGCGGGAGACGCGGGCAGGGCGGTCCAGAAGCGTATGGTTGCGCTCGACCGATATCGGGGCGGTTCCCCGGACGATCTGGCAATGCTTGCGGCCGTTGCTGACGAAGATGATGCCGCAGAGGATATGGAATGAGCGATACGAAATCGGGCGACGACAAGACGCTGAGTGTTACGCCGAAGAAGACCTTGACGCTGAAGCGCCCCGGTATGGAACAGGGCACTGTGCGCCAGAACTTCTCGCACGGCCGCACCAAGTCGGTGGTTGTCGAGACCAAGAAGCGCAAGTTCTCGCTGCCCGGCGACAAGCCGGAGCCGGCGGCAGCGCCTGTGTCCGTCTTCACGCCGAAGCCGGTCGCGGCAGCGCCTGCCGTGCAGGAAGCTCCCAAGGCGGCGCCGCCTCCGCCGCCAGTCGAACGCAGCGGCATGGTGCTGAACGAATTATCGCGCCAGGAAATGGAAGCACGCCGCCGGGCTCTCGAAGGCTCGAAGGTGCGCGACGTCGAGGATCGCCAACGCGCCATCGAGGAGGCCAAGCGCCGCAGCGAGGACGAAGAGCGCCGCCGCCGCGAGCGCGAGGAATCGGCCCGCCGTCAGGCCGAGGAAGAGGCGCGGCTGCAAGCCGAGGCCGAATCCCGCCGCCGTGCCGAGGAAGAGGCACGCCGCCGTGCGCCCCTGGCCGCCGAACTGGCGACAGTCGATGACGAGGAAGAGGTCAAGCCGAAGCGGACGGGTGCCGGTGCACCAGTGCGCCGTCTGGTCACGCCCGAAGTGGCGCGTCCAGCCAAGCCGACCAAGGGCGAGGAAGACCGCCGCCGCGGCAAGCTGACGCTGAATTCGGCGCTCTCCGACGAGGATGCGCGCGCCCGCTCGCTGTCGTCGATGCGCCGCCGTCAGGAGAAATTCAAGCGCGCGTTGCATAACGAGCCACGCGAGAAAGTCATGCGTGAAGTGATCCTGCCCGAAACCATCACCATCCAGGAGCTGGCGCAGCGCATG
Organism: Mesorhizobium sp. M1328; assembly: GCF_040318075.1. Lineage (NCBI taxonomy): Bacteria > Pseudomonadati > Pseudomonadota > Alphaproteobacteria > Hyphomicrobiales > Phyllobacteriaceae > Mesorhizobium > Mesorhizobium sp. M1328. Next base: position 59,833 of record NZ_JAMYLO010000009.1, read on the forward strand.
TCCGAGCGCGCTGTCGACGTGGTCAAGTTCTTCATGAAGCAGGGCCAGATCCTGAAGCCTGGCGACGTCATCGACGCCGACACGGCCGAACTGGTCGCGACCGAATTTGGCCACACGGTCCGTCGCGTCGCCGAGTCCGACATCGAAGAGGGCTTGTTCAACATCGCCGATCGTCCCGAGGACCTGCAGCCGCGTCCGCCGGTGGTAACGATCATGGGCCATGTCGATCACGGCAAGACCTCGTTGCTCGATGCAATCCGAAATGCCAACGTGGTGTCCGGCGAAGCCGGTGGCATTACCCAGCATATCGGCGCCTATCAGGTCGAGAAGAACGGTAACAAAATTACCTTCATCGACACGCCCGGCCACGCCGCCTTCACGGCGATGCGTGCCCGCGGCGCCCAGGCGACCGATATTGCCATTCTCGTGGTGGCGGCCGACGACAGCGTGATGCCGCAGACGATCGAATCGATCAATCACGCCAAGGCGGCCGGCGTTCCGATCATCGTGGCGATCAACAAGATCGATAAGCACGACGCCGACCCGCAGAAGGTGCGCTCGGAACTGCTGCGCCATGAGGTGTTCGTCGAATCCATGGGCGGCGAGGTGCTGGATGTCGAGGTGTCGGCGACTAAGGGCATCAATCTCGACAAGTTGCTCGAAGCGATCCTGCTGCAGGCCGAAATCCTCGACCTGAAGGCCAATCCGGACCGCACCGCCGAAGGCGTTGTCATCGAAGCCCAACTCGACAAGGGCCGCGGCCCAGTCGCAACCGTGCTGGTGCAGACCGGCACGTTGATGCCGGGCGACATTCTCGTCGCCGGCAACGAGTGGGGCCGGGTACGCGCGCTGGTCAACGATCGCGGCGAGCAGGTCAAGGAAGCGCCGCCGGCAATGCCGGTGGAAGTCCTCGGTCTGCAAGGTACGCCGCTGGCCGGCGACCGCTTCGCCGTTGTCAACAACGAGGCCCGCGCCCGCGAGATCACTGAATATCGCCAGCGCCTGGCGCGCGAGAAGGCGGTGGCCAGGCATGCCGGCCAGCGCGGCTCGCTTGAACAGATGATGTCGCAATTGCAGACCAGCGGATTGAAGGAATTCCCGCTGGTCATCAAGGGCGACGTGCAGGGCTCGATCGAGGCGATCAACGCGGCGCTCGACAATCTCGGCACCGACGAGGTACGCGCCCGCATCGTCCATGCGGGGGCTGGCGGTATCACCGAAAGCGACGTGTCGCTGGCGGAAACCTCCGGGGCTGCGATCATCGGCTTCAACGTTCGCGCCAATGCGCAGGCCCGCGCGGCCGCAGCTGCGGCAGGCATCGAGATCCGCTACTATTCGATCATCTACAATCTGGTCGACGATGTGAAAGCGGCGCTCTCCGGCCTGCTCTCGCCGGAGCGTCGCGAGACCTTCATCGGCAATGCCGAGATCCTCGAAATCTTCGACATCACCAAGGTCGGCAAGATCGCCGGCTGCCGTGTCACCGAAGGCAAGGTCGAGCGTGGTGCGGGCGTCCGCCTGATCCGCGACAACGTCGTCATCCACGAAGGCACGCTGAAGACCCTGAAGCGCTTCAAGGATGAGGTTTCGGAAGTTCCGGGCGGCCAGGAATGCGGCATGGCCTTCCAGAACTACGAGGATATGCGCGTCGGTGACGTCATCGAGTGCTTCCGCGTCGAGATGGTGACCAGGACGCTCTGAATTCGAGCACCTTGAGTTCGACCACATATTGAGACCGGGCGGTGGTCGAAAGGCCGCCGCCCAAACCATATGAGACATGCGGCGCGGTTCCATCCCGCGCTTCACGATTTCAGGACCGAGGAAAATGCCCCGTTCGACCCCGTCAGGCCCATCCCAGCGCATGCTGCGCGTCGGCGAGCAGGTGCGCCATGCGCTGTCCGAAACCTTGCAGCGCGGCGAGATCCTCGACCCGCTGATCGAGAACACAGTGGTCTCGGTCTCCGAGGTGCGCATGTCGCCCGATCTGAAGATCGCCACCGCCTTCGTCTCGCCGCTCGGCGCCAAGGATGCCGGTGCGGTGGTCGAAGCGCTCAACAAGCATGCGAAGTTCGTCCGCGGCCGCGTCTCCGGCGCGCTGCGGCAGATGAAGTACATGCCGGAATTCCGCTTCCGGCTCGATACCAGCTACGACAATTTCCAAAAGATCAACGAATTGCTGCACTCGCCCGAAGTGGCGCGCGATCTCAGCGCCGACGACAAAGACAAAGACGACAAGAAGGACGGCGAATAGTGGCGCGCCGCGGCAAGAAGAAGGGCCGGCCGATCTCGGGCTGGCTGGTACTGGACAAGCCGGTCGGCATGGGCTCGACCGAAGCCGTCTCCAAGATCAAATGGCTGTTCCAGGCGGAAAAGGCCGGCCATGCCGGCACGCTCGACCCGCTTGCGTCGGGCATGCTGCCGATCGCGCTTGGCGAAGCGACCAAGACCGTGCCTTACGTCCAGGACGGCGCCAAGGTCTACCGCTTCACGGTTGCCTGGGGCGAGGAGCGTTCGACCGACGACCTCGAAGGCCCGGCGACCAAAAGCTCGGACCGCCGTCCGGCGGAATCCGAAGTGCTGGCGCTGCTTTCGAAATATACCGGCGTGATCATGCAGACACCGCCGCAATTCTCGGCCATCAAGATCGCGGGCGAGCGCGCCTACGACCTTGCCCGCGATGGCGAGACGGTCGACATTCCAGCACGCGAGGTCGAGATCGGCCGGCTCGACCTGGTCGAGCATATGGCCGATCGCACCATCTTCGAGGTCGAATGCGGCAAGGGCACCTATGTCCGCTCGCTGGCCCGCGACATGGGCCGCGACCTTGGCTGTTTTGGTCACATCGCCGAGCTGCGGCGGGTCGAGGTCGAGCCGTTTACGCAGGAAGATTTCGTCACCCTGGCCGAGTTGGAAGCCGCCCGCTTCGGCGAACGGAGCGAGGAAGGTTCGCAAGCAGCGGACGCGCCGATCGACTTCGGTGCCATCGATGCACTTCTGGTCGACACCGCGGCGGCGCTCGAATGCTTGCCGCAGGTTGCGATCAGCGACGATGCGGCAACCAAAATCCGCCTTGGCAATCCGGTCATCATTCGCGGCCGTGACGCGCCGGTAGAAGCTGAGGAGGCCTGCGCCACCGCGCGCGGCAAGCTGGTCGCCATCGGCGCCATCGAGCAAGGCATGTTCAAGCCAAAGCGGGTCTTTGTCGGGTAACAGCTGTCGCCCGGCGCATGATCTCCAAACCGGATTCTATTTTGGGAAAGGATCATGCGCTAAATCAACAGGGCTACGGCGCCGTTTGCCGTCCGAAAGGATGCGCTGTGCTGTAGTGCCGTTCGATGCTGCACTCGAGGGGGCACATGGCAAAGGCTGACACGGTCAACAAGCGAGCGGCGCTCAAAACACGGCGGCCGCCGGTCGGGGCTTCGCCGGGCACGCTGATCGCCGACCCGGCGGCGCGCCGCTCCGAGCTCAGGCTGACTTTGATCTCGCCTGAAAAGTTCAAGACGATCGACAATGCCAGCATCGACGACGTCAACACCCATTGCCACAATTGGCCGATCATCTGGCTCGACTGCACAGGCCTCGCCAACATCCAGCTGATCGAGGAGATCGGCCGGATCTTCAACCTGCATCCGCTGGCGCTGGAAGATGTCGTCAACACCGGTCAGCGGCCCAAGGTGGATTTCTTCGAGGACCATGCCTTTGTCGTCGTCAGGATGATCGACGACGTCACCGCGCACCGTTACGAACAGATCGCCGTCTTCTTCGGCAAGAACTTCGTCGTCACCTTCCAGGAGCGCGAAGGCGACCCGTTCGATCCCGTGCGCAAGCGGATCGCAAGCTCGGTGCCCAACCGCTTGCGCTCGCGCGGCGCCGACTATCTCGCCTATGCTCTGATCGACGCTATCGTCGACAGCTATTTCCCGCCGATCGAGGCTGCTGGCGAATTGGTCGACAGCATCGAGGACCAGATGCTGAACCAGGCGCACAAGCACCAGATGCGGCAACTTCACGAATTGCGGCGCGACGCCAATGTGCTGAAGGGCGTGCTTTGGCCGATGCGCGACGCGCTGGCGACCATGATCCGCAACGACGTCTCTTATGTGAAGGCCGAAACCAAATTATTCCTGAACGACACGCTGGATCATTCGCTGCGATTGATCGAACTGGTCGAAACCCAGCGCGATATGCTGACCGGCCTGATCGAGATGCACCTGTCGCTCAGCCAGGCGCGCACCAACGACGTCATCAGCTATTTGACCATCGTCTCGGTGATCTTCATGCCGCTCACCTTTCTCGTCGGCGTATGGGGCATGAATTTCGACCCCGACACCTCGCCGTGGAATATGCCGGAGCTGAAAGCCTATTACGGCTATCCCCTGTCGCTCGTCTTCATGGCGATTGTTGCGGTCGGGCTCTACGCATACTTCAAATGGAAGAAATGGCTCTGACTAGGCGGAAGTGCCCGTTTATGCAGCAAAAAGCCGGCTTGTGAATTGGGCTGGCCTTTTTGTCGGAATTGCACTATATGCGCCGCAGCTTCGCGCTTTGACGCGTTGCTTGCACCGGCCCCTGCTGGACGACATCCCGGCTGAGGGCGTCCCGTTTCCTCAAACAGACAAGGAAAAACACGATGTCGATTACTGCCGAACGCAAGAAGGAATTGATGGGCGAATTCGCAACCGCCAAGGGCGATACCGGGTCTCCGGAAGTCCAGGTGGCCATCCTTTCCGAGCGCATCAAGAACCTGACCGACCATTTCAAGGACCACAAGAAGGATAACCATTCCCGCCGTGGTCTGCTCGCTCTCGTTTCCCAGCGCCGCAGCCTGCTTGATTATCTCAAGCGCAAGGACGACGCGCGCTATCAGACGCTGATCGAGAAGCTCGGTCTGCGCCGTTGACGAATTGACCGGCGGGTTCTTTCGAGAGCCCGCCGGTCGCGCATTGGAGCATCGGATCATCCAAGGCTCCAATGAAGAAAGCAGAGCGCCGCGCACCGGTTTGGATGCGCAAAGGACGCTCTGAAGTTTTAGATTTGCGCAGGATACTTTCCGAAAACCTGGTTTTCGGGTTCACGCGCAAGGCCAGTCGGATCGATTGGCCAACCCGGTTTCGAAACAGCAGAGGGCCACTCGAAACCGCCCATGGACGGTCATGGGGCAGGATTGCAGGACGCTCGTGCGGCAAATGCGCCGAATAGCCGAGCTTCCCGTTGTCTTGCCCGTGGCTGCCCGAGAAAGGAAGCCAAGGGAAAGGGGCATCCGCGCACGCTGAAACGGCGCGGCCCTTTCCGCATACGAAGGACAAGACATGTTCAATTACCACAAAGTGGAAATCGAATGGGGCGGCCGTCCGCTCATTCTCGAAACCGGCAAGATCGCACGTCAGGCTGACGGCGCGGTGCTGGCCACCTATGGCGAAACCAAGGTTCTCGCCACCGTCGTCTCGATGAAAGAGCCGAAGCCCGGCCTCGATTTCTTTCCGCTGACGGTCAACTACCAGGAAAAGACTTACGCCGCCGGCAAAATCCCGGGTGGCTATTTCAAGCGTGAAGGCCGTCCGAGCGAGAAGGAAACGCTCGTTTCCCGCCTGATCGACCGCCCGATCCGCCCGCTCTTCGCCGAAGGCTACAAGAACGACACCCAGATCGTCGTCACCGTCGTCCAGCACGATCTCGAAAATGACCCGGACATCCTGTCGATCGTCGCCACCTCCGCCGCCCTTACCTTGTCCGGCGTGCCGTTCATGGGCCCGGTTGGCGGCGCACGCGTCGGCTACATCAACGGCGAATACGTGCTCAACCCGCATGTCGACGAGATGCAGGAATCGAAGCTCGACCTAGTCGTTGCCGGCACCGCCGACGCCGTGCTGATGGTCGAGTCCGAAGCCAAGGAACTCGGCGAGGATCTGATGCTCGGCGCCGTCATGTTCGGCCACAGGGGCTTCCAGCCGGTGATCGACGCGATCATCAAGCTGGCCGAAGTCGCCGCCAAGGATCCGCGCGACTTCACCGCGCCGGACTATTCCGCACTTGAAGCCGAGATGCTCAAGATCGTCGAAGGCGAGCTTCGCGACGCCTACAAGATCACCGACAAGCAGAAGCGCTATGCCGCCGTCGACGCTGTCAAGGCGAAGGTCAAGGCCGCGTTCGCGCCGGCAGAAGGCGAAGAGGCCAAATACACGTCCGAACAGATCGGCACCGTGTTCAAGGAGCTCCAGGCCAAGGTCGTGCGCTGGAACATCCTCGACACCGGCTCGCGCATCGATGGCCGCGACCTGAAGACGGTCCGCAAGATCGTCTCGGAAGTCGGCGTCCTGCCGCGCACGCACGGCTCGGCGCTGTTCACCCGTGGCGAGACCCAGGCGCTGGTCGTCGCCACGCTCGGCACCGGCGAGGACGAGCAGTATGTCGATTCGCTGACCGGCATGTACAAGGAGAAGTTCCTCCTGCACTACAACTTCCCTCCCTATTCGGTCGGTGAAACCGGCCGCATGGGTTCGCCGGGCCGCCGCGAAATCGGCCATGGCAAGCTCGCCTGGCGCGCCATCCGGCCGATGCTGCCGACCGCCGACCAGTTCCCCTATACGTTGCGCGTCGTTTCGGAGATCACCGAGTCCAACGGCTCGTCCTCGATGGCTACCGTCTGCGGCACCTCGCTGGCTCTGATGGACGCAGGCGTGCCGCTGGCCAAGCCGGTCGCCGGCATTGCGATGGGCCTGATCAAGGAAGGCGAGCGCTTCGCCGTGCTCTCCGACATCCTTGGCGACGAGGACCACCTCGGTGACATGGACTTCAAGGTTGCCGGCACCGCCTATGGCATCACCTCGCTGCAGATGGACATCAAGATCGAGGGCATCACCGAGGAGATCATGAAGATCGCCCTCGACCAGGCCAAGGATGGCCGTCAGCACATTCTCGGCGAAATGGCCCATGCGCTGTCCGGCGCACGTGCCGAGCTCGGCGAGTTCGCGCCGCGCATCGAGGTCATGCACATCCCGACCGACAAGATCCGCGACGTGATCGGCTCGGGCGGCAAGGTCATCCGCGAGATCGTCGAAAAGACCGGCGCCAAGATCAACATCGAGGACGACGGCACGGTCAAGATCGCTTCGGCCAATGCCAAGGAGATCGAGGCGGCGAAGAAGTGGATACACACCATCGTCGCCGAGCCGGAAGTCGGCGAAATCTACGAAGGCACGGTCGTCAAGACCGCCGACTTCGGCGCTTTCGTCAACTTCTTCGGTCCGCGCGACGGCCTCGTCCACATCTCGCAGCTCGCCAATGACCGCGTCGCCAAGACTTCCGATGTGGTCAAGGAAGGCGACAAGGTCTGGGTCAAGCTGATGGGCTTCGACGAGCGCGGCAAGGTCCGCCTGTCGATGAAGGTCGTCGACCAGGCTACCGGCAAGGAAATCGTCCGCGACAAGAAGAGCGAAGGCGAAGAGAACGCCGCCTAAGCGGGGTTGCGTTCCGTCGAACGCATAGAGCAATCGAAGCGGGCGCGCCGGAAGGTCGCGCCCGTTTGCGTTTCAACAACAGCCTTGCAGTTCAAGAGTGGTGAATGTCCGCCGAGCCGCTGAAAACGCTTTTCCATCCGTTCGAGGCCGGTGCTGTTTCCCTGCCACGAAAGGATGAACGCATACTCTTTCTCGGTGCCGAGCCCGGCTTTCGCTTGCCCGAAGGGTTTGATGCCAAGCTTCATCTCGTCCAAGGCTTCAGGCCGCACTTTCGCGCCTTGCAGGCGTCCGGCTTCGCGGTCACGCCGCAGGTCGAAGGCGACGCTTTCGACGCGGCATTTGTGCTCGCTGGCCGCCATCGCGGCCAAAACGAGTTGCGCGTTGCCGAAGCGGTCAAACGCGCAGCACCAAGCGGGTTGATCGTCGTCGCCGGCGGCAAGGACGATGGTATCGCCAGCCTGCGCAAGTATGTCGGCGCCCTTGTGCCGCTCGAAGGCCACCTGCCGAAGCATCACGGCATTGCCTTCTGGTTTCGCCGGCCGGCCGATACCGTTGCCGCCGCAACGCTTCGCGCCGCCAATCCGGACTTGGTCGTCGAGGACCGCTTCCGCACGGCCCCAGGCATGTTTTCGTTCGACAAGATCGATGCGGGATCGAAGCTGCTGGTCGAAAATCTGCCCAACGATCTGCGTGGCAGCGTTGCGGATTTCTGTGCCGGTTGGGGCTATGTCGCCGCCGAAGTCGCCGCCCGCTCACCCGGCATATCGGCGCTTGACCTTTACGAAGCGGATTTCGAGGCGCTGGAGGCGGCGAAGGCCAATGTCGGCAACACAGGCGTGGAGCCACATTTCTTCTGGATAGATCTTTTGAGCGAGCCGGTCGAGCGCCGCTATGACGCGGTCGTCATGAACCCGCCCTTTCACCGCAGCCGAGCGACTGAGCCGGAGATCGGTGCCGGCATGATCCGCGCGGCAGGCAAGGCGCTGAAGCCGGGCGGCCGGCTGTTCATGGTGGCGAACCGTCAGCTTCCCTACGAACCGGTGCTGGCGGCCGCCTTCTCCAGCCATACGGAGCTCGCCCGCGACGGCATGTTCAAGGTCTTCGCGGCGCGGCGCTGAAACGCTGCGGGGCAAGCCGGCGACACGTCGCTCGCGCTATTCCCGCCCGCCGTCGGTCTGCTTCAACTCGTCAAGCGTCGGCATGGACACGATGTGATAGCCGGAATCGACATAGTGGATTTCGCCGGTGACGCCGGAGGACAGATCGGACAGCAAATAGAGCGCGGAACCGCCGACTTCGTCGATGGTCACTGTGCGGCGCAGCGGCGAGTTGCGCTGCTGATAGGAGAACATGTGGCGTGCGTCGGAAATCCCGGCGCCCGCAAGCGTCCGCACCGGTCCAGCCGATATGCCGTTCACCCTGATGCCGCGCGGGCCGTAGTCGTTGGCTAGATAGCGGACGCTGGCCTCCAGCCCGGCCTTGGCGACGCCCATAACGTTGTAATTCGGCATGACGCGGACCGAACCGGCATAGGTCAGCGTGATCATCGAACCGCTATCCTTCATCAACGTGGCGGCGTGACGGGCGACCTCGGTGAAGGAGTAGCAGGAGATCACCATGGTGCGGATGAAGTTGTCGCGGCTGGTGTCGGCGTAGAGGCCTTTCAGCTCGTTCTTGTCGGAAAAGCCGATGGCATGGACGACGAAATCCAGCCCGCCCCACGCCTTGCCCAAAGTCTCGAAGGTGGCAGCGACCGATGCGCTGTCCTCTACGTCGCAAGGCACCACCAGGGATGCGCCCAGTCTCTCGGCGAGCGGCTTGACCCGGCGCCCGAAGGCCTCACCCTGATAGGTGAAGGCGAGGTCTGCGCCATGTTCGGACAGTTTGCGGGCGATACCCCAGGCGATCGAATGATCGTTGGCAACACCCATGACAAGCCCGCGCTTGCCCTTCATCAATCCGTCCATGGTCGGCAAATCCTTATGCGGAATAGCGCTGGAAAATCAGCGTTGCGTTGGTGCCCCCGAAACCGAACGAATTGGACAAAACGGTGTCGATCCTGGCATCGTCGATGCGCTTGCGCACGATCGGCATGCCCTCGAATTCCGGATCGAGGTTGTCAATATGGGCGCTCTCGCCGATGAAGCCGCCTTGCATCATCAGGATCGAGTAGATCGATTCCTGCACGCCGGCCGCACCCAGCGAATGGCCGGTCAGCGATTTGGTCGACGTGATGAAAGGCATCTTCTCGCCGAACACCTCGCGGATGGCGCCCATTTCCTTGGAGTCGCCGACCGGCGTCGAGGTGCCGTGCGTATTGATGTAGTCGACCGGCGAGGACACCGTTGCGAGCGCCTGCTTCATGCAGCGCGCCGCGCCTTCGCCCGACGGCGCCACCATGTCATAGCCGTCCGAGGTCGCGCCATAGCCGACGATCTCGGCATAGATCTTGGCGCCGCGTGCCTTGGCATGCTCGAGCTCTTCAAGAATCAGCACGCCGGCGCCGCCGGCAATGACGAAACCGTCGCGATCGACGTCGTAGGCGCGGGAGGCGACCGATGCCCTGTCGTTGAACTTGGACGACATGGCGCCCATGGCGTCGAACAGGTCCGACATCGTCCAGTCGAGATCCTCATGGCCGCCGGCGAAGACTATGTCCTGCTTGCCCCACTGGATCAACTCGTAGCCATTGCCGATGCAATGCGCAGACGTCGAGCAGGCCGATGATATGGAGTAGTTGACGCCGTGGATCTTGAACCAGGTGGCAAGCGTCGCCGAAGCGGTCGACGACATCGCTTTTGGCACCGCGAATGGCCCGATCCGCTTGGGGCTGCCGTTTTTGATCGTCGTCTCGGCCGCCTCGACGATTGCACGGGTCGACGGTCCGCCGGAGCCCATCACGATGCCGGTGCGCTCGTTGGTGATGTCGGTCTCGTCGAGGCCGGCGTCTGCGATCGCCTGGTCCATTGCGACATGGTTCCAGGCAGCACCCTGCGACAGGAAGCGCATGGCGCGACGGTCGATCATGCCCGATGGATCCAGCGTCGGCGCGCCCCACACCCGGCAACGGAAGCCATGTTCGGCGAAAGAGTCGGAGAAACTGATGCCGGACCTTGCATCGTGCAGCGAGGTCTGCACCTCGTTGGCATTGTTACCGATCGACGACACGATGCCGAGACCTGTGACTACGACCCGTCTCATTCGCAACTCCTTCCAGCGCGGACTCCGAACCTGAAATCAATTTCCGGAACGGAACCATGCGCAAAATTAAAGTGCTACAGCGTCCATCAGACGTCCAAGACGTCGTACTGTAGGGTCTTCGTTCAGACGGCGGCCGGTTGCTTGGACAGACCGACCTTCAGATCCGTTGCCGCGTATATGGGCTCGCCATCTGCCTTCAGCCAGCCATCGGCGATGCCAAGCACAAGCCGACCGCGCATCACTCGCTTGAAGTCGACGCCATACTCCACCTTCTTGACCGAAGGCGTGACCATGCCTTTGAACCTCACCTCACCGGTCGACAGCGCCATCCCCTTGCCGGGTTCACCGAGCCATCCGAGATAGAACCCCGTCAACTGCCACATGGCGTCCAGGCCCAGGCATCCCGGCATGATCGGATTGCCGATGAAATGGCAGGCGAAAAACCACAAATCCGGCCTGATATCGAATTCCGCGCGGATGAAACCCTTGTCGAACGCACCGCCAGTTTCGCTGATCTCGGTGATGCGGTCGAACATCAGCATCGGCGGATAGGGCAGCTGCGCATTTCCCGGTCCGAACAGCTCGCCGCGGGCGCAGGCAAGCAATTCCTCGTAACCGTAGCTGGATTTCGAACCCGCCATCAATCTCGTCCCCGTGATCGTCCCGGGCGATAGGCGCCCTTGTCGGTGGTTTCCTAACACAATCTGTTTCAGGCCGGAAACCGGCGTTTGCGCTTAACCTGCCCGTCTGCCCGGGTCAATGCGCGCTATTGATCGCATTCGGCCGACAGAATATATGTCAGGACACGTCCAGTTTCGGCAGATGCTCTATTTCTGCCATTTTGGACGTGTCTGAGGCGGAACTGTGAGCGCGACGGATAGATGGATCTGGGTTGCCGGAAGGATAATGTCGCTGTGGACAAGCGGGTTCGCGAGGCCGGTCTGAGGCCGACACGCCAGCGCATCGCGCTGGCCGATCTGCTTTTCGCCAAGGGCGACCGCCATCTTTCGGCCGAGGAGTTGCACGAGGAGGCGCTTGCCGCCGGCGTGCCGGTGTCTCTGGCCACCGTCTACAATGCTCTGCACCAGTTCACCCAGGCTGGCCTTTTGCGCATCCTCGCCGTCGAGGGATCGAAGACCTATTTCGACACCAACACCTCCGATCACCATCATTTCTACATCGAGGGCGAAAACAGGATCTTCGATATCGACAGCGGCCCGGTGACGGTTTCCAACCTGCCGGAACCGCCGGAAGGCATGGAGATCGCCAATGTCGATATCGTGGTGAGACTGCGTCCGAAACGCTGCGACTGACCGGCGCCTTATGAAATTCCTGGATTTGACGCTCCGGCTCGAATGGGTTGCCGTCGCGGTGGCGGCTCTTGCCTTCTATGCAATCGCCGGTGTTTCCTGGTGGCTATTTGCAGTGCTCATTCTGGCGCCCGACCTGTCGATGCTGGGTTACATGGCCGGGCCGCGCGTCGGGGCCGTCGCCTACAACGCCATGCACATACTGATTTTGCCCGTTCTGCTGGCGCTTGTCGGCAACGTCTTTGACAATGCAATGGCGACAGCTGTTGCGCTGATCTGGATCGCCCACATCGCCATCGACCGCGCTCTGGGCTATGGCTTGAAGCTGTCGAGCAGTTTCCAGGATACCCATCTCGGCCGCATCGGCCGCTAAACCATCCCCGAACCGAAGATCAGCGAAACAAAATGCCGGATCCGGTGCTTACAGCGCTGGCCCGACCTCCGGTTCGGAAACGTCAGTTCTTGACCTTTTCGCCGGGATAGGCACCCCAGACGAGCGACTGGGCGAGCCAGCCGGTATGGCCGTCGAAGGTCATTTCGCACCATTGGCCATCGCAGGACTTGATTGTGCCCATCACCCCCGGTTCGAGGATCGCGATGACGCCTGCATCTTTTGCCGGGTCGTCGAGGAGGTTGACGCGGGCGTCCTTGCCGCGCTGCCAGGGCGCGACGATCGCCGTGCGGCGGCCCGACAGCAGCGACTGATTGATCCAGCCTTCCGAGCCGTCCGCATCGCGCACGCGGCGCCACGTATCGAACTCCTGGATGATCTCCATCGGCAGGCCTGGCTTCATATACATCCAGTCGACGGAATAATTGACGCCCGGCCCGACGCGCGAGTTGACGCGGCCGGATTTCAGACTGACGAAGCGCGGCAGCGGCAAGCCGCTTGGTCCGAGCGTGACGCTCTGGGCGGGTGCGGCGGCACTTTGCGCCATCACCAGTGGGCTATGGATGAGAGCGCCGAGGAATGCTGCACTGAGGGTCAGGCGGAGCGACGCGAAACCAGACACTTTCGTTCCTTTCGGCGCCGGCCCATCGGCCTTCGCCCCTTTTTCTTTGTCTTCGGCGGAACCGCTTGTTACATGGATGACCAGTACCGCGATCGGCTCTCAGTTTCGCCGTTCTTGGTTAAAGAGGTCTCAACGAGATCGGGTTCGAGGAAACAATGGTAGGCAAGAAGAAGCCCCTCGTCGTCATCACGCGCAAGTTGCCCGACCCAGTCGAGACCCGCATGCGCGAGTTGTTCGACGCCCGCTTGAATGTCGAGGACAGGCCGATGACGCAGCCGGAACTGGTGGCGGCGGTCAAGGAGGCCGACGTGCTGGTGCCGACCGTGACCGACAATATCGACGCGGCGCTGATTGCCCAGGCCGGCGACAACCTCAAGCTGATCGCCAATTTCGGCAATGGCGTCGACAAGATCGACGTTGCGGCAGCGGCCAAGAAAGGGATCACCGTCACCAACACGCCGAACGTGTTGACCGAAGATACGGCCGACATGACCATGGCGCTGATGCTGGCGGTGCCGCGGCGGCTGGCCGAAGGCGCCAACGTGCTGACCGGCGACAAGAAATGGGCGGGCTGGTCGCCGACCTGGATGCTCGGCCGGCGCATCTGGGGCAAACGGCTCGGCATTGTCGGCATGGGTCGCATCGGCACTGCCGTCGCCAGGCGCGCCAAGGCCTTTGGCCTCTCGATCCACTACCACAACCGCCACCGGGTGCTGCCGGCAATCGAAGACGAGTTGGAAGCGACGTATTGGGAAAGCCTCGACCAGATGCTCGCCCGCATGGACATTATCTCGGTCAATTGCCCATCGACACCGGCAACTTTTCATCTGCTGTCGGCACGGCGGCTGGCGCTTCTGCAACCGTCAGCTTACATAGTCAACACCGCGCGCGGTGATATCATCGATGAGGAATCGCTAGTCAAGCTCATCCATGACGGCAAGATCGCCGGCGCCGGCCTCGACGTCTACGAGCACGAGCCGGCGCTGAACAGCAAGCTGCTGAAGCTCGCCCACAAAGGCAAGGTCGTGCTGTTGCCGCATATGGGTTCGGCGACGCTCGAAGGCCGTATCGACATGGGCGAGAAGGTGATCATCAACATCCGCGCCTTCTTCGACGGTCATCGCCCGCCCGACCGCGTGCTGCCGCTGCGGGCGTGACCTGCCATCATGCCGGCATGGTCTTGCCGCGGCAACCACGCGTTCGTCTTTGGATAATGTTGGCTTACGAAAGCACCTTGCGCATAGTGATTGAGGTCGGCCGGTCGTAGCCCTTGTGCGCTGTCTGTTCGGTTTCACGAAAACCGAGGCGGGCAAAGGCTGCGTGATTTCCTATCAGCTCGATCCGGGTCTGGAGCTCGATGGCGGTCCTGTTGTGGCTACGGGCAAGATCTTCGACGGCCTGCATCAGCCGTTTTCCAACGCCTTGTCCCTGAAGAGCCGGCTCGACCGCGAGCTTTCCAATATAGAGGTCGTCTGCGCGCTTCAGGACGAAGACGCAACCGACGATCTCGCTTTGCTTCAGCGCCAGGAATGCTGTCTCCTCGATCGCTTTAGCCCTGATATTTTCGACAGTGAGCCGATGCGCCGAGGACGGCGGGTCAATAACCCCGTCCATGAAGGCGAAGGCGCGCAGGACAAGTGCCAAGACCTCGTCCCAACGGTCGAAATCGGCCGCAAGCTGCACGATGGAAACGTCGGCAGGCAGGCTCACCGGTTGGTTCGCTTGTAGCGGATCGTGTCGAAGCGTGCCGCCAGCGCATCGTAGAGCAGCAGTCGTCCGACCAGCGGCTCGCCAATCCCGGTGATCAGCTTGATCGCTTCCATTGCTTGCAGCGTGCCGATGACCCCGGTCAGCGCGCCGACAATGCCGGCCACCGCGCAGGACGGCACCAGTCCCGGCGGCGGCGCCTCGGGAAAGAGATCGCGGTAGCTTGGGTTCAACGTGCCGTCCGGGCCGGTTTCGAACGGCTTCAGCACGGTGACCGAGCCGTCGAAGCGGCCAACGGCGGCATGCACGAGCGGCCGGCTCTCGGCGGCGCAGGCGTCGGCCACCGCGTAGCGTGTCTCGAAATTGTCGGAGCCGTCAACGACGATGTCATAACGGGCGATGAGAGCAGGGGCGTTGTCCACGGTCAGCCTGAAATTGTGCTCTTCCACGACGACGTTTGGATTGATGCGGATGATCGCCGCTCTGGCGCTGTCGGTTTTCGCTATGCCGACATCGCCCGTGGCGTGGATCACTTGTCGTTGCAGGTTGGAAAGCGAAACGATGTCGTCGTCGACGATACCCAGAGTGCCAATCCCTGCGGCGGCGAGATATTCGAGCACCGGCGCTCCCAATCCGCCGGCGCCGATGACCAGCACCCGCGCCCGCTTCAGCCGCTGCTGGCCGGCGCCGCCGATTTCGGGCAGCACGATATGGCGGGCGTAGCGTTCGAGCTCTTCATCGGTGAGGGCGGCTGTGATCATCGCCGGACCATATAGCGGAGGAGAAAGCTTGTCAGCGCCATGCATGCCGCTCAGAAGTGCGCCATGAACCAAGTTCAAATGGTCGGCCTGACTGTGCCGTGATCGACGGTCAGGAATTGCGCGCGTCCCTTGAGGCTGTCAAACAACGCGGCATCGGTCCCGGTCATGAAGGCCTGGCAGTTCAGTTCCTCCAGGATCGAGAACAAGGCCGCCCGTCGACCGCCGTCGAGATGGGCGGCAATCTCGTCGAGCAGCAGGATCGGCGTCATGCCCGATATTTCGCCGGTTAGCCGCGCATGTGACAAGACAATGCCGACCAGCAGCGCCTTCTGCTCGCCGGTCGAACAGAGCTCGGCCGGCATCGCCTTGGGCCGGTGGCGCACCACGAGGTCGGAACGGTGCGGGCCGTCGAGCGTGCGTCCGGCGGTGCGGTCGCGGTCGCGCCCCTGGGCAAGCGCGCGACGGAACCGTTCCTCTACGTCGACGGCCGGCAAAATACCGATTTCGCCTTCCAGTTCGCCCGAGATGCCGATATCGGCTTGCGGAAACGGTCCGTCGCCGGGCAGCCGGTCGATCATGGCGGCGAGCAGGCGCACCAGTTCGGCACGCGCCGCGGCAATTGCCACGCCAGTCTCGGCCATTTGCATCTCGATCGCATCGAACCAGGCACCGTCGCGCGAACCGTCGGCGAGCAGTCTGTTGCGGCCGCGCATTGCCTTTTCGTAGTCAAGCGCGCGCTGGCCGTGGCTGGGATCGATCGCCAGTACCAGCCGGTCGAGGAAGCGCCGACGATCGGCCGCCGGCCCGGGGAACAGGCCGTCCATGGCCGGTGTCAGCCAGACCACGCGCAGCCATTCCAGCATGTCTTCGGCTGAGCGTGCCGCCGCGCCGTTGATCCGCACCCGCCTGCCGCCTTCGCCGTCGCTGCCCGGTATCCCGGTACCGATCTCGACCTGGCCTTCCGGCCCGTCAAGCCGAGCATGCAGCGCAAAGCCACCGTCGCCGCCTTCGCGCGCCACCTCGGCATAGGGTGCGCGGCGCAGGCCGCGGCCTGGCGTGAGCAGCGAGATCGCTTCAAGCAGATTGGTCTTGCCGGCGCCATTGTCGCCGGAGAAAACCACAGCGCCGGGATCAAGGTCGATTGCCAACGCCGCATAGTTGCGGAAATTCGTAAGTGTGAGCTTACTTATGTAGGTCTGCTGCGGTTTTGCAGATCTGGTCACGACAGCAAGATGGCCCCGTTCGGGCCCTACACCCGCATCGGCATCAGCACGTAGAGCGCGGTCTCGTCGGCCATGTCGTGGATCAGCGTCGGGGAACCGGCATCCGCCAGCATGAACTTCGCCTCCGTGCCGGTCAGTTGCGCGGCAACGTCGAGCAGGTATTTGGCGTTGAAGCCGATTTCGATCGGATCGGACGAATAGTCGGCCGCCAGTTCCTCGGTGGCACTGCCCGAATCCGGGTTGTTGACCGCAAGCGTGACCTGCCCTTCGGCGATCGAAAGTTTCACCGCCCGGCCGCGTTCGGACGAAATGGTCGAAACGCGATCGACGGCAGCCGCGAAACTCTGACGATCGATAATCAGCTTCTTGTCGTTGCCGGTCGGAATGACGCGCTGGTAGTCCGGGAAAGTGCCGTCGATCAGCTTGGAGGTCAAGATGACGCTGCCGATGGTGAAACGGATCTTGGTGTCCGACAGCTCGGTGGTCACTGCAACATCGGGATCGTCGACCAGCTTTTGCAGCTCGCTGACCGTCTTTCGCGGGATGATGACGCCAGGCATGCCCTCAGAGCCTGCCGGCGCATCGATCTCGGCGCGCGCTAGCCGGTGGCCGTCGGTCGCGACCGAGCGCAGCTTCAGCTTGCCGCCGGCCTCGTGCGTGTGCAGATAGATGCCGTTCAGATAATAGCGCGTCTCCTCGGTCGAGATGGCGAACTGGGTCTTTTCGATGAGGCCCTTTAGTCCAACGGAATCGAGCCGGAAAATATGCGAGAACGACCCGGCTGAAAGCTCGGGAAAGTCGGACTGCGGCAGGCATTGCAGGCGGAAGCTCGAGCGCCCCGACGTCACCGTCATGGCGTTGCCGTCTTCGTCGGTCTTCAGCGCCACCTCCGCGCCGTCGGCAAGCTTGCGCACGATGTCGTAGAGCAGATGCGCCGGGACCGTCGTCGCCCCGCCACGTTCGACCTTTGCCGGCGTTGCTTCGGTCACCTCCAGGTCGAGGTCGGTCGCCTTCATTTCAAGGCTGGCCCCCTCGGCGCTGAGCAGCACGTTCGACAGGATCGGAATGGTGTTGCGCCGCTCGACCACGCGGTGAACATGGTTGAGCGACTTCAGGAGATTTGACCGTTCCAGGATAACACGCATGACGAAACAGGCTCGCTTGAATGAATGAACGGGTCTCCGGCAAGCGGCGCCCCGCGAAAGGTCTGAACAGGCTCAGAATCTGCGTAAACTGACAGGAAAAACCCGGCAAACGCAAGCCCGCGCCACCGGTTCGGGCCGGCTGCGCGGGCTTTCTGGGGATAAAAAGGCCGAAGTCCGCGAGCCGGGGTTTTTCGGGCCGTCAGGCCTGGTCGTTGATCAGCCTTCTCAGCAATTCGAGTTCCTGCGCCAGTGTGTTGTCGGCACCGGAAAGATCCTCGATCTTGCGCACCGCATGCAGCACGGTCGTATGGTCACGGCCGCCGAACCGCCGCCCGATCTCCGGCAGCGAGCGCGGCGTCATCACCTTCGACAGATACATGGCGACTTGCCGTGGCTTGACAATGGTGCGTGTGCGCCGGTTGGACAGAAGTTCGGTCTTCGACACGTTGTAGTGGCGCGCGACGATGCGCTGGATGTCCTCGATACGCACCCGCTTGGGCTCGCCCGAACGATAGATGTGGCCGAGGATCTCGTCGATGCGGTCGATGGTGATCTGCGGTTCGAAGGATTGGCGAAACAAAAGCTGGTTGAAGGCACCTTCGAGCTCGCGCCCGCTGCCGGTCACCGTGCGGGCGACGTGGTTGAGGATCTCTTCGGAAATATCGAGCGACGCATCGTCGAGCTTGGCGGTGGCCAGCCTGAGCTTGAGCATACCGATGCGCATGGCGAAATCCGGGGCTGACATTTCCAACGCGACGCCGCCATTGAGGCGCGAGCGGACGCGTGGCTCCAGCGACTCCAATTCCGACGGCGGCCGGTCGGCAGCGACCACCACTTGCTTGGCGCTGTCGAGCAGCATGTTGATCAAATGGCAGAATTCGTGCTGGATCGACTTGCCCTGCAGGAACTGCATGTCGTCGATGATGAGGAGGTCGATGTCGCGCAGCTGTTCTTTCAGCGTCAGTGCGTTGTTGTCACGGATCGCGGTGGCGAACCGCCACATGAAATACTCAGCCGTCAGATAGACGACCCGCGATTTCGGATTCTGCTTCAGCGATTCTGCGGCGATGGCCTGCAACAGATGCGTTTTGCCCAGCCCGACCGTCGCGTGAAGAAAGAGCGGATTGAAACGCACCGCGCTCGACTGCGATTCCGCGACCGCCTTGGCGGCGGCAAAAGCCACTCGGTTCGATGGTCCTTCGATGAAGGAGGTGAAAGTGTAGCGTGGATCGAGCGGCGAACCGAGCACATTGTGCCGGAACTCGGTCTCTGCCGGCATCCCCGGGCGGGGTGCCGGGACCCGTTCGACCCTGCTGGGGCTCGCCGTGCCGGCAGAGAGCGCGGTTTGCGTCTGCCTGGTCATCTTGCGCGCCGGGGCCACTTCTGGCTCGACGCTGTTGCGGCCCTGGCGTGTGGCGGTACGAACGACGATCTCGATCTTGAGGATCTCCGGATCCTCGTGCTTCCACAACTCGGTGATGAGATCGAGATAGTGGCCGTTGATCCATGAACGCAGGAATGCGGTTGGCACCGAGATGCGAACAATGCCCTTGGAGGATTCAGCGACCTTCATGCGCCCGAACCAGCTCGAATAGACCTCGGTTCCCAGACGCGCCTTTAGCTGGGCCTTGACCCGATCGAACTTCTGTTCAGCTTCATTGGAAGCCGCCATGTCGTTCCTTCCGATTAACGTTCCAGGAAATGGGAGGTCGCCTGTAAGCTCCCTTTCGATGCCGCCGCTCTGCATGATCGAGTTCCTTGTCTCTTGTACCTGTTTTCCGCCGGGGATGCGCCTCCTGCATCCATGTTTCCGGCGACCGTGTCTTCGCTGCGACACCATCGCCGCCGCCGGCTGATGAATCGCCTCCTTGTCGGTCCGGCGCCGAAGAGCCGATCCGCTTTGGTCATGTCAGGGCAACAAAATGCCGTCCGGCGAAAAACCGCCGGCGCACCGTCGACCTGCCATGTACAATTACGCCAGTCCCCTACCGTATCGAAAAGACAAACCAACCCCGTCCGCGGAGTTGAATCCGCGCTGTAAACTCTGCCAATTTGAGCTGGCCGGTTTCAGGCTGGTCAAGGGCCAAGGGCCCGTCCCTTCGATGGACAGACATTACCGAAATCGCTGTGGATAGGGCAAGGCCACCCCTAACGGATTTTTAAGGAATCTGACTAGCAAGGGACGTTTCGAACGCCATGCTGCAACAGTTGATTTTGACAAAGCCATTGTGATTCAAACCCTTTTCCGGCGAATATGAAAAAGGCCACACAACGCGAAATTTTCTGAAATAATTCACTTGACAGCCAATTGTCGCCTATCGGCTGCAGCTGATGTGAACAAGCTGTGGATCACCATCGGTAAGCTTCTGAAAAGAAACGGTAATCTGTGACGCTCGGAAATTTTCGTATTGGCGGTTTCGGAGGCTCCGAATATGAGCGGGCATGTATATGCCGGCAAAGCATTTCGAACTTTGAAATGCTCGCGGAGCGCCGTTTTGCGGGCTTTCTTTTAAGTACTTGCCGGCAAACGAAAAAACCCGGCGCGATTGGCCGGGTTTGAAGAAGCGCAGTTCAGGAATGGATATATTAGGCTGACAGCACCTTGACCCGTTGGGCCAGCCGCGACACCTTGCGCGATGCCGTGTTCTTGTGCACCACGCCCTTGGTCGCGGCGCGCATCAATTCCGGCTCGGCCACCTTGAAGGCAGCCTGTGCGGCCGCCTTGTCGCCAGCCGCGAGCGCCTCTTCGACCTGGCGGATGTAGGTCCGGACGCGGGAGCGGCGGTTCTTGTTGATCGCTGCGCGACGGGCGATCTTGCGCGTTGCCTTTTTGGCCGAGGAGGTATTGGCCATGGTGCCTCTCTTCTGATCTGGTGGGCGCTTGCGGGATACCGCAGGGCGCAAAAAACAAACGGGCAGCCACAGGGCCGCCTCGGTTGGTGCGGCTTATAGTTCAGCTTTTCCGGCGCGTCAACGCTGCAGCGCTTTCTTTTTGACCGGCGCCTTCGTCATCTCATCGGTTCGTGAAATTCGGCTTCCGCTTGCCGGTGAAGGCCGCCATGCCTTCCTTCTGGTCATCCAGCGCAAACAGCGAATGAAACAGCCGGCGCTCGAACCGCAGACCCTCGGTGAGCGTCGTCTCATAGGCGCGGTTGATGGCCTCCTTTGCCATCATCACCGACGGCAAGGAAAAACTAGCAATCTTGGCCGCTGCCTTAAGCGCTTCCTCGATCAACTCGCCGGCTGGCACCACGCGCGAGACCAGGCCGGAACGCTCGGCCTCGGCTGCGTCCATCATCCGCCCCGTCAGGCACATATCCATCGCCTTCGACTTGCCGACGAAGCGGGTCAGGCGCTGCGATCCGCCCATGCCAGGCATGACGCCCAGCGTAATCTCGGGTTGGCCAAACTTGGCGGTGTCGGCGGCGATGATGAAATCGCACATCATCGCCAGTTCGCAGCCGCCGCCCAGCGCATAGCCCGCCACCGCCGCGATGATCGGCTTTCGTGCCCGCGTAAATTCTTCCCAGCCGACGAAGAAATCCTGCAGATAGGCATCCACGTAGGAGATCGACTGCATTTCCTTGATATCGGCACCTGCCGCGAAAGCCTTGTCCGAACCAGTGATGACCATGGCGCCGATGTCTGCATTTGCGCCCATGCTGTTCACCGACGCGACCAGTTCCGCCAGCACTTGTGAATTCAGCGCATTGAGCGCCTGCGGCCGGTTCAACGTAATCAGCCCGACCTTGCCGCGGGTTTCGACGATGATGGTTTCGTAGCCCATGCTTTGCTCCTCCTCCTCGCTTCTGGTTCAAGCCTGACAGGTCCGGCAGTGGAAAGTCGAGCGACCGCTTTGCACGATACGCTCGATGTGGCCGCGACAACCAGGCTTGGAGCAGGCTTCCCCCTCGCGATCGTAAACCGCGAAGGAATGCTGGAAGTAGCCCAGCGATCCATCGGTCTGCATATAATCGCGCAACGACGAGCCGCCGGCGGCGATCGCATCGGCGACGACCGAGCGGATTGCTTCGGCCAGGCTTTCGCTCTGCTCTTTGGCTTTCTTGCCGGCTCTCGCGAGGGTGCCCGCTTCGCGCAGCGGCGACAGGCCGGCCCGCCAAAGCGCTTCCGAGACGTAGATATTGCCTAGCCCGGCGATCAGCCGTTGGTCCAGAAGTGCCGCTTTCAGCGGTGACTTGCGACCTTTCAGCAACGAAGCGAGCAGCGCGCCGTCCAGTGCATTGCCCGTAGGCTCGACGCCTAATCCCGCCAGCATCGGATGCATGTCGGGCTCGCCTTCCGAAAACAGCATAAACCCGAAGCGGCGCGGGTCGTTGAAGATCACGCGAGAGCGGACGCCGGCAGGTGATACGATTTCGAAGACGACGTGATCGTGAGCGGTGTTTTTCGAACGTTCGTAGTGGAACGCGCCGGGCGTTGCGCTCTCGTCGGCCGTTTCGATGCGAAACGACCCCGACATGCCGAGATGGCAGATCAGAACCGGGCCGTTGTCCACGTGCATCGTCAGATATTTGGCACGGCGGCCGAGCGCCGCAATCGTCTTGCCGGTCAGCCGCTCCGAAAATCTCTCGGGGAACGGAAACCGCAAGTCCGGCCGGCGTGCCTCGACACCGACAATGCGGGCACCTTCAAGGGCCGGCTGCAGACCGCGCCTGACTGTCTCGACCTCCGGTAGCTCAGGCATGGCCACCTATCGCGGCATGGAAGGAGGTGCCGTGACGGCCGCGCGCCAGCCCGAGATGTTCGGCCACGGTTTCGCCGATGTCGGCAAATGTTGTCCTCAGTCCGACGTCTGCGCCTTTGAAACCCGGCCGTGTCCCGATAACCGGAATACGCTCGCGCGTGTGGTCGGTGCCGCGCCACGTCGGATCGTTGCCGTGATCGGCGGTCAAAATGAGCAGATCGCCTGGCCTCAGCCGTGCGAATGCCTCGGGCAGGCGCCGGTCGAAAGCTTCGAGTGCGGCGGCATACCCCGCAACGTCGCGCCGATGCCCGAACTCGGTGTCGAAGTCGACAAAGTTCGCGAAGACGAGGTCGCCGTCGCGGGCGTCTTCCATGGCACCAAGCGCTTTGTCGAACATCGCCATGTTGCCGGCAGCCTTGCGGACTTCCGAGATCCCCCGATGGGCGAAAATGTCGCCGATCTTGCCGACCGCGATAACCCGGCTGCCGCGCGCCGTCAGCCGGTCGAGCAGCGTCGGTTCCGGCGGCGGTACGGCATAGTCGCGACGATTATGCGTTCGCTCGAACGTAGCGGCGATTTCACCGATAAACGGCCGTGCGATGACGCGGCCGATATTCAGCGGATCGACGAGCCTGCGCACCACTTTGCAGAACTCGTAAAGCCGTTCCAGGCCGAAATGGACCTCATGCGCGGCGATCTGCAGGACGGAGTCGATCGAGGTGTAGCAGATCGGTTTGCTGGTGCGAATATGGTCTTCGCCGAACCGTTCGATGATCTCGGTGCCCGGAGCATGGCAATTGCCGAGGATGCCGGGCACCTTCCCTTCACGCACCATTGCTTCGGTCAACTCGGCCGGAAAGGCGGGAATCGTGTCCGGGAAGTAACCCCAGTCGAAACGGACCGGCAGGCCGGCTATCTCCCAATGGCCCGATGGCGTGTCCTTGCCGCTCGAAACCTCTTGGGCCGCGCCGTGAAAGGCGGCGGCAAGCGGGGCACTGCCGCCATTCTCGAACCTGAAACCCGTCGCCGTTGCCGCGGCCTGGCCGAGGCCGAGCGCGAGCATGTTTGGTACGAGAAGGGGTCCGTCACGCAGGCCTTCGCGATCGGCGCGGCCTTCCGCGCAGGCCCGCGCGATGTGTGCGAACGTGTTGGAGCCGGTGTCGCCATAGCGTTCGGCATCGGCCGCGCCGCCGATGCCGAAAGAGTCAAGGACAAAAAGGAAGGCGCGTGCCATTAAAAGGTTCATCATTGCCTGTGTGTTGGCTCAGACATAGGGTTCCGCGCCGCCATTGGCAATTCGGAAACCCAAACAGCACGGCTTGGCGTGCTGGTCCGAGAGAGACGAATCGCGGCATGGTCGATCTGCCGATGGAAATGCGCGGCGTGGAGCCGTCCGCAGCGATCTGGACCCCGAAGCCAAGCGCCGGCTCACCGTGTTTCTCACCAATCTCAGATCAACCGCGCCGGACATTTACGATCTTCTGGAGCAGAGACACTCCGGCGGGTTCGCCGTTGCCGGTCCGAGGGACTATGTGCTGGCTGCGGCCATCGTGCGCCTAGTCTCGGCCCGCGGTCGCAAGCATTAGCAACAGCCCGGTTGGCGGGCTTCAGGCGTCAGCAATCGCTACACGGAATGGTCGGGCTCCGGCGCGGCCGCAGATAATAAGTTTCCGCCATCGATATCGAATTGAAGACCGAACTCAACCCGAACCGGCTTTGGCCGTCCGCCGACCAGGTGATGATTGGCTTGTAGGCGAGATCGCTTTCGACCCGAATGAGGAAAGTGCCTTTGATCTTGAGCGCGCTCGGGACCGTTGTGGTGGAATCCTTGACGGCGTCGACGCTAGAGACACCATCGACCACTTTGCGCGACCACACGACCAGGACTTTCGGCGTCGTCTCGTTCGTCACCTGTATCGCCGTGATAATGATCTTCGGTTTCGAGCGGTTGTAGGGCTGAAGCGTGGAACTGCCGATCGCCATGATGGCATCGACATCGGCCGCCTTGATGGTCTGCTGCTGCGTGACGAGGTCCGCTACCATGCTGCCGATGCGGCTGACCTTCTTGCTGGTCTCGATGGCTTGCGAGGCCTCCATTGTCATAAAGTACATGATCAACAGGACAGGCACGATGAGGGCAAACTCGACAGCCGCAATACCGCGGCGGTCCGAGCAAAGCCGGACTACTCTTGTACAAATCCCTGCGATGCCCAGCTGTGCCCCCGCACGAATCATGGCTTTGCCCTTTTCAAGCGACTACGTGGTTCAGTTGTCGAACGGCTCGTTCTGCCAAGTGATCGAAGCAAAATGCAGCGTTTTGCCGTCCTTCAGGTTGGCCATCGATTTGGCCATGAAGTCGGTCATCACCGGCCATTTGTAAAAAACCCGCAGCATGTTTCTCGACTCCGCCAGGCCAGGTGCGACGGTGAAGGTCTGTGTGCTCGTGCCCTTGGTCAGCACGACATCGCCATCCTGGATCTTGAAACCGGCCAGCGCCGCATCGGCGAAGGTCGGATATTCGCGCAAATCCACCAGCAATCCGGGACAGGTGCTGGCAACCATGATCTCCAATTTTGTGCAGATCATGTCCCGCAGCTTGGTCCCGGACACATCGGCCGGTCTTAGTTGGCCGGTACGCAGTTGGCGCGCGATGTCGTCTGTGGCGTTTGCCATCACCTCCTGTGCGGCAAAAGAAATGCAGCTCTCCAGGATGGCGAAGACAAGAAGCGCGAAAGGAATTGCAAGCATGGCGAATTCGATCGCCGTGCTTCCGCGTCGGTCGCCCAAAAACCGTCCGGGAAAACCTGCTCGTCGTGCCTTGCTCATGTTCTCTACACGCCGATGCCGCTTCTGTATCGGTCCCACCCTTAGTCGGAACCGATTGAAGTCCGGTTGGAATGACCGTTAAATTCAACGGGAAGGCCTTAACCCGGCGATAACCGAAGCACGTTCCCGCCAAAGGCGGAGACGTCGGCTAGCTAATGCCCGGCGCTCATTTCGGCTTCAGAGGCCTTCTCGGCATCGCTCTTATACGAGCTTTCGCAATATGGCGCGCAGGACATGGTCTGTACTTCGGAACGCCGATAGATGCGCACCGACGACGCTGCCTGGCGCACGACGGTTATTTGCTCATCGACGATCGGGTTGCCCTCCTGGTCGAGGACGACGAGATTGGTGACACCAAATCCCTTGCCGGTCAGTACGATCGTCGATGCGTCCTGCACGGAGGCGTCGGCGATCGCCGGATTGCCGACGACAATCGTATCGGCGGCGCGCGACAATTTGATAATCTTTGCCTGGTTCATCGTCACCTCGATGCCGGCGCCGGCCTTGGCTGGAACGGCGAAAGCCGCTGCGGCAAAAAGCACGGCAACTGGAAATGATGATCTCGGCCCGGCCATTGAGGCGCTCCCCTGGCAAACTGTTCAACAGAACATGAACGAGATTGGTGAACCAACCGTTAAGCGGCTGGAGTTCAGGATTAAGCCGGAACCGGTATTTGGGCTCAGCCGGCACGGCTGGAACGTCTTTGCCGAATTGCGCCTTTTGCGCCCTTTTGTCAGCCCGTGGGCCCAGCGGCGGGTATTTTAGTTCTGGGTTAACCACGCAATGTCGTCGAAGCGGGAAAGGAATCGGTAAGCCTGTTTATTAAGCCGATTGAAACAGCTTCTCCTTAGATTTGCAGCATCCGATCAACCACCAAGAGAAGTTGACGGAAGTGCTGTAACAATTGGAGTAGGAGCTCGAATGTCTAACCTCATCGCACGTTTTGTGAAGGACGAATCCGGCGCGACCGCTATCGAATACGGTCTGATCGCCGCTCTTATCGCACTCGCCATCATGGTCGGCGCCGGCCAGCTCGGCAACTCGCTGAACGCCAAGTTCACCGCCATCTCCACTAAGGTGAACGGTAGCTGACCGTAACAGGTTCGGTTGTTCTCAAATAAGGGCCGCCGCATTGGCGGCCCTTATTTAGTCCCGGCGTGATTTGAAATTTAGGCCTCGTCAATCATTAATCGAATAGGACTAGGCTGGGGGCCAGATGCAATTTGGTCATAGGCGCGCTGATGCTTGAAGCCGTGATCTTCGTCGTGTTTCCGTTCTGCATGCTTTTTGCCGCGATCTCGGACATGCTTTCGATGACGATCGCCAATCGCGTGCCGGTGTTGCTTGTGGTTGTCTTCGCCTTGGTTGCACCTTTGACCGGCATGGACTGGGCCACCTATGGCTGGCATTTCGCCGCCGCCGGCCTGGTTCTCGCGGTGACGTTCGGCCTGTTCGCGCTGGGCGGCATGGGCGGCGGCGACGCCAAGCTTCTGGCCGCCACTGCCATGTGGATGGGACTGAACATCCATCTCATCGAGTACCTCGTCGCCTCGACATTCATCGGCGGCCTGCTGACGCTAGCCATCCTCGCCTATCGAAAATCGCCGCTTGCCGCCGTCACAAGCCACAATCCGTTCCTGCGCCATTTCGCCGATGAGGCGACCGGCGTTCCGTACGGCATCGCGCTTGGCATTGGCGGTCTGCTCACCTATTCCGACTCGCCGTTGATGGCCTGGGCACTTACCAGGCTGGCGGGCTGAATTTCGCTTTATGCCGTTGGCGCCGAGCAGGCGAGTTGGCCACGTTTTCCTTCGGGCCGGGCCTGTCGCTCTAATTTATGTAAACGTTAAATTAATCACGATCGTAAGTATAACATTAACCTTGTTTTGACGATTGCCGCTGCAAAGTCCGGCTTGGCTACGTGGTTTGCCAAGGCGAGGTTCGGACAGATGCCAGCATCCCGATTGATTATTCTGAGCGTGGCGATAGCCGCGGCCGGTGGTGCAGGCTATGTCGCGAAGAACATGGTCGTGGCTCCGCCGCCTCCGGTTGTCGATTCCGGTCCTCAGGCGCCGGCGATCGCGCTGCAGGATGTGCTGGTCCTTTCCGGCGACGTTCCGATGGGCAGTCCGCTTGAAAACAACATTTCCTGGGAGTCATGGCCGTCCGCCGGCATCAACGCAAATTTCATCACCCGCGCCGCCGAGCCTGAAGCGCTGGACAAGCTGAAGGGCGCCGTCGCCCGCGTGGCGCTGTACGCCGGCGAGCCGCTGCGGCGCTCGAAGCTGATCGGTGAAGGGCAAAGCTTCATGTCGTCGATCCTGCCCTCCGGCATGCGGGCCGTCGCCACAAGCATCTCGGCGGACACCTCGGCCGGCGGCTTTATTCTTCCCAACGATTTCGTCGACGTCATCATGACCCGCAGAGCCGATCCCGCCAATGGCGGTGGTCCGGGCTTCACGACCGAAACTATCCTGAAGAACATTCGCGTCCTGGCGATCGACCAGACCATTCAGGAGGACGAGGAAGGCAAGAAGACCAGGGTTGGCCAGACCGCCACCCTGGAACTGACGCCGCAGCAGTCCGAGATCATCACCGTCGCACAGCAGATGGCGGATCGCCTGACTCTGGCGCTGCGCTCGATCAAGGACAGTCAGGACAAGAATGTGGGCGAAGCCGACTACCTGGTTTCCGGCAATGGCCGGCGCGGAACGGTGCGGTTGATCAAGTCGGGCGAAGTTTCCGAAGTGGGGGCAAGGAAATGAGTCTAAAAACCAAACTGCCGCTCACGCTGGCTGCGGCGATCGGCCTGTTTCTCCTTGGAACGAATGCATATGGCATCCTCGATGCCAGTGCGGCGAACAATGCCAGGGTCACGGCTTCGACTGCCACCCAGCGGGTCAAGCTCGGGCTCAACAAATCGGTGGTCATCGACCTGCCGAGCGATGCCTATGATATTCTCGTCGCCAACCCCGCTGTAGCCGACGCGGTGACCCGCACCGCCCGGCGTATCTATCTGTTCGGAAAGGCGGTCGGCGAGACCAACATCTTCGTCTTTGGCCCGAATGGCGAGCAGATCGTCAGCCTCGACCTGGCGGTCGAACGTGATGTCGCCGGGCTGGAGGATTATATCAAGCGCTTCATCCCGTCATCGGAGGTCAAGGTCGAGTTGCTGAACGACAACGTCGTTCTGACCGGGACCGTGGACACTCCTCTGGACGCCAAGCGCGCGGCCGATCTGGCAACCATTTTCGTGTCCGGCGGCGAGGCGACCACGGGTCAATATTCGCAGACCGCTGCCGGCGGTTCGGCTGAAGCCGGCGTCGCGATCGATAACCCGGATGCCGAGCGCCGCGTCAGCAAGATCGTCAACCTGCTGCAGATTATCGGCGACGACCAGGTGACGCTGAAGGTGACGGTCGCGGAAGTCAGCCGCTCGGTGATGAAGCAGCTCGGCGTCAACATGGTCGGCAACGGCAGCAGCAACGGCATTAGTTGGGGCGCGGTAAGCGACAATTTCACTGGTTTGGGCAAGTCGCTGTCGAACTCGGGCCTCTCTATCGGCAGCTCGACGCTGCAGGCCTACATCAATGCCATGGAACAGTCCGGCGTCATGAAAACCCTCGCCGAACCAACATTGACGGCCGTATCTGGCGAGAAGGCGACCTTCAAGGTTGGCGGCGAATACAACATGGTGACCAGCGTTTCCCAAGCCGTATCCAACGATAACCAGACCGGTCTGAAGACGTATTCGGTCGAGAAGATCGAATACGGCATTGGCCTGGAATTCCAGCCGGTGGTGCTGTCTCCCGGCCGCATCAGCCTGAAAGTCAGAACCTCGGTCTCCGAGCCGACAACGGAGGGGTCTGTGTCTTTGTCCGAAGGCGTAACAAGCCCGGGCATGAATGCCCTGTCGCTCCGCAAGCGCTTGGCCGACACAACAGTGGAACTGCCTTCGGGCGGCTCGATGATGATTGCCGGCCTTGTCCGCGACGATCTCAGGCAAGCCGTCAACGGCTTGCCTGGTCTGACAAAGATTCCAGTGCTTGGCGCGCTGTTCCGCAGCAGGGATTTCGTCCGCAACGAGACCGAGCTCGTCATCATCATTACGCCCTATCTGGTGAAGCCGGTGGCGCGCAACGATCTTGCCAAGCCGGATGACAATTTCAACGCCGCCAGCGATGGCGCCGGCATTTTCCTTGGCCGCGTCAACCGTGTCTACGGCACCATGCAGACCGACAAGCCCAACGGCCGCTATCACGGCGTTGTCGGCTTCATCTACAAGTAAGCGGGGAAGTGGACATGTCTCAGTCAGTATCGAAGGCAAGGGCGGTCACCGCGATACAGTCCGTCCATTCGCGAATCTGGCGGCCGGCCGTTCCCATCATGGCGATCGCGGTGGCGGCATTGCTGGCCGGCTGCGCCAATCGCGACAGCGTCACGGTGGGTGCCATACCTGACGATTATCGCACCACCCATCCGATCGTCATCGCCGAGAAGATCCAGAAGATCGACCTTCCGGTCGGCGCCGGCGACCGCGGCATGACCAGGTCCCAGCGCGACACGCTCCTGGGCTTTCTGGACGGGTACGACAGGAGCGCAGCTCCGGTACTGACGATCGAGATTCCGAGTGGCTCGGCCAACGAAATCGCAGCGGCCGCGGCCGGCCGCGATTTCGCCAGGCTAGCCATAGCGAGCGGCATCAGCCGGAAGCGGATCGCCATGCGATCCTATCAGTCTGTTTCGGCCGAAGCGTCCGCACCGGTCCGTGTTGCCTACGTCTCGGTTAAGGCTCAGACGGATAGATGCGGGCGCTGGCCCGAAGACCTGCTGCAGACTTCGGAAAACAAGCACTATGCCGATTTCGGCTGTTCGTATCAGAACAACCTGGCTGCCCAGATGGCCAATCCGGCCGATCTGATCGGGCCACGCAAGCCGACGCCGATCGACGCGGAAAATCGCGGCGCGGTGATCGACGTCTATCGTGACAGAGGTATTTCGGACGAATTCCTCGGCAATTCGGAAGTCGAATATTAACGAGTGTTGAGGCTCAACAAACCCTAAGCCGCGCAAGTCACGGAAAGTGATGACAATGAGCAATCTTGCCTATGACACAGAGGTACCGGGCGGCGAAACCTCGGAGCAGGATATTGCCGCGATGCAGGCGTTGCGGCCGATCCCGCGCATTTCGATCCAGGCATTTTGCGAGACCGAAGGCGTAGCCAATCCGGTCGAGCGCGCCGGCGAGGATCGCCGCATGGCCAAGGCACATTTGAAGGTGCATATGGGGGGCATCCCCACCGCCATCGAATTCTATCAGTCTGCGCCGACACCGAACCTGATCCTGCTTGAATCGCGCAGCGAGCCGAAGCTGTTGCTGGAACAACTCGCCCAGCTTTCCGAGCATTGTGATCCGACCTCCAAGGTGGTGGTTGTCGGCCACTACAACGATGTCGGCCTGTACCGCGAACTCATCCGTTCGGGCATTTCCGAATATGTCATCGCGCCCGTATCGATGGCCGACATCGTCAGCGTGGTGTCTTCGATCTTCGTCGATCCGGAAGCTGAGCCGATCGGCCGCTCGATTGCCTTCATCGGCGCCAAGGGCGGCGTCGGCTCCTCGACCATTGCCCATAATGTGGCCTGGGCCATGTCGTCCCTTTTCAAATCCGAAGTGGTTGTCGCCGATCTCGACCTCGCTTTCGGAACGGCCAATATCAATTTCGACCAGGATCCGGCGCAAGGCATTGCCGAGGCGGTCTTCTCGCCGGAACGCGTCGACGAGGTCTATCTCGACCGGCTGCTCGCCCAATGCGCCGAGCACCTGTCGCTGCTTGCGGCACCTTCGACCCTGGAGCGGGTCTACGATTTCGATCCTGACGCCTTCACCCAGCTTATCGACATAGCCCAGCGTAGCGCGCCGCTCCTCGTGCTCGATGTTCCCCACGTGTGGGCCGGCTGGACCAAGAACACGCTGGTCAAGGCCGACGAGATCGTCATCACGGCGACGCCCGAACTGGCCAATCTGCGAAACACAAAGAACCTGGTCGACATGCTGAAGCGGCTTCGTCCGAACGATCCTGCGCCAAAGCTTGTAATCAACCAGGCCGGTGTGCCGAAACGTCCCGAGATTACGCCGTCCGACTTCTCCGAATCGCTCGGCCTTTCGCCGATGTCGATCATCCCGTTCGAGCCGCTTTTGTTCGGAAATGCTGCCAACAATGGACGTATGCTCGGTGAAATGGATGCCAAGAGTCCGGTCGTCGCCATGATCAACGAGATCGCCCATGTGCTGACAGGGCGCAGCGAAATCAAGGTGAAGAAAAAGGCTGGGCTCGGCAACCTGATCGGCAAGCTTTCGCGCAACAAGAAGTGATGCCTCAGCGGTGGAATTGGTAAGCGATCATGTTTGGTAAAAGAGGCAGCGACGACGGCAACCGGACCATTCCGGAATTCCGTCAGCCAGCACCCGCACCTGCTGCGCCGGCGGCCGCGAACCCTGTGGAAGCTGCTGTCACTGCCAGGCCGGCGGCGCTGCCGCCATCCGGCGCGCCTGCCGCGCCGGCGGTTCGCCGTGCGGTCGAGCCGCCGCCATTGGCCCCGGAGCCGAAAACTATCCAGCGCCAAAAGAGCGAAACCTACTACGACACCAAAAGCCAGGTCTTCGCCGCACTCATCGATACGATCGATCTGTCGCAGCTCGCCAAGCTCGATCCCGAAAGCGCGCGCGAGGAAATCCGCGACATTGTCAACGACATCATCGCGATCAAGAATTTCGCGATGTCCATCGCTGAGCAGGAAGAGCTTCTCGAGGATATCTGCAACGACGTTTTGGGCTACGGGCCGCTGGAGCCACTGCTTGCTCGCGACGATATTGCCGACATCATGGTCAATGGCTCCAAGAACGTCTACATCGAAGTCAACGGCAAGGTCGAGCAGACCGGCATCCGTTTCCGCGACAACCAGCAGCTCCTCAACATCTGCCAGCGTATCGTCAGCCAAGTCGGCCGCCGCGTCGATGAATCAAGCCCGATCTGCGATGCGCGTCTTCCTGATGGCTCCCGTGTCAACGTCATCGCACCGCCCCTGGCTATCGACGGCACCGCACTTACCATCCGCAAGTTCAAGAAGGACAAGCTGACGCTCGACCAGCTGGTCAAGTTCGGCTCGATTTCGCCGCAAGGGGCCGAGATTCTCAAGATCATCGGCCGTGTCCGCTGCAACATTGTCATCTCGGGCGGTACCGGCTCAGGCAAGACGACGCTGCTCAATTGTCTGACCAACTATATCGACCGCGAGGAACGCGTCATCACCTGCGAGGACTCAGCTGAGCTGCAATTGCAGCAGCCACATGTGGTGCGTCTCGAAACCCGTCCGCCCAACCTCGAAGGCGAGGGCGAAGTGACCATGCGCGACCTGGTCAAGAACTGTCTGCGCATGCGCCCCGAACGTATTATCGTCGGCGAAGTGCGCGGACCCGAAGTGTTCGACCTGCTGCAGGCGATGAACACCGGCCATGACGGCTCGATGGGAACGATCCACTCGAACAGCCCGCGCGAATGCCTCAACCGTATAGAGTCGATGATCGCCATGGGCGGCTACACGCTGCCGCAAAAAACCGTGCGCGAAATCGTCGTCGGCTCCGTCGACGTGATCATACAGGCTGCACGCCTGCGCGACGGATCGCGGCGCATCACCCACATCACCGAGGTGATCGGCATGGAGGGTGACGTCATCATCACCCAGGACATCGTTCTCTATAACATCAAGGGCGAGGACGCGAACGGCAGGCTGCTGGGCGAGCACGTGTCGACTGGCATCGGCCGTCCGCATTTCTGGGAGCGCGCCCGCTATTACGGCGAGGAGCAGCGCCTCGCCGTTGCGCTAGAGGCAATGGAGAAACGCGCTGACTGATCCGTCTGGAAGCCTGGGGGCCAGGGTCGATGTTCGGAATTGACGGCACCGCATTGGCATTCGTCGTGCTCGCCGGCTTCAGCGCCGGCGCTGTGGCCTATGCTTTCCTGTTCAACCGGATCAGCACCGAGAAGCAGGTCGGCAAGCGGCTTGAATCGATCAAGACCGCCGAGACGGATCGTTCCGTCGTCAAGGCTTCGCGCGATCGCGTGGCGGAAGCGGCCAAGCGTCGCAAGTCCGTCCAGGATTCGCTGAAGGATCTCGATCAAAAGCAAAAGTCCAATCAGAGCCTGGTCAAGAAACCACCGCTGAAGATCCAAATCCGTCAGGCCGGCATGAAGATCTCGCTTGAGCGCTTCTATGTCTACTCGGCGGTCTGCGGCATCGTCTTGACGGCTCTTGTCTATTTCATCGGCGCACCGTTGCTGGTCTTGCCGGCTGCGCTGCTGGTCGGCGTTTTGGGTCTCCCCCGCTGGTTCGTCTCGTTTCGCCGCGCGCACCGCGTCAAGGCGTTCCTCAACGAATTTCCGAACGCGCTCGATATCATCGTGCGTGCGGTAAAATCCGGCCTGCCGCTGAACGATGCCGTGCGCCTGATCGCCAACGAATCCCCCGAACCGGTCAAGACCGAGTTCCGCCGCATAGTCGATTCGCAGCAAATGGGTTTGTCGATCCCCGACGCGGCCATGCGCATGCCCGAAACGATGCCGTGCACCGAGGCGAGCTTCTTCGGCATCGTCATCCAGATCCAGTCTCAGGCCGGCGGCAATCTTTCCGAAGCGCTGGGCAATCTTTCGCGTGTACTTCGCGACCGCAAGAAAATGAAAGCCAAGGTCCAGGCGTTGTCCATGGAAGCCAAGGCATCCGCCGTGATCATCGGCGCGTTGCCTTTCGTCGTCGCCTTTCTCGTCTATTTGACGAGCCCGAACTACATCATGCCCCTCTTCGTCACCAGCACCGGCCATCTGATCCTCGGTTGTTCCGGCATCTGGATGTCGATGGGCGTCCTGGTAATGCGCAAGATGATGAACTTCGAAGTCTAGGACTCGCGTATGACCGATCACGTCATCAGAACTCTCACCGACCCGTCCCTGCTGATCGCACTGCTGGTCGGCATCGCGGTGTTTGCGACCGTCTTCACGCTGCTGCCCGCCTTTGGCGGGAACCAGCTCAAGGCGCGCATGAAATCCGTAGCGCTGGAGCGCGATGAGCTGCGCGCCAAGCAGCGCGCGCGACTGGCAGTCGAAGCCGACCGCCGCCGCAAGGGCCTGCGCGAAGAACAGTCGGTCGGCATGCGCAATATTGTCGATCGCCTGGATCTCAGGCGTGCGCTGGCGGATGAAGGTACCTTGCAGAAATTGAAAGTGGCGGGTTTTCGCGGGCAAAATCCGCTGACGCGCTTCCTTTTCTTCCGTCTCGTCCTGCCCTTCATAGGCTTTGCATTGGCGGCGATGTATCTGTTCGTGCTCGGAGGATTGCCGGAGCAGCCGATTTTCGTGAAGCTGTTCGTGTGCATCGTGGTTGCCTATGCGGGGTTCTACGCACCGGTGCTCTACGTCAACAACCGCGCTACCAAGCGCAAGCAGTCGATCCAGATGGCGTGGCCGGACGCGCTCGACCTGTTGCTGATATGCGTCGAGTCCGGCATGTCGGTGGAAGCAGCGCTTCGCAAGGTCGCCGATGAGATCGGCGCGCAATCGGTGGCATTGGCGGAAGAATTCATCCTGACCAACGCCGAACTTTCCTATCTCCAGGAGCGCAAGCAGGCCTACGAGAACCTTGCAAGCCGAACCGGCCTGGAATCCGTCAGGTCGGTGTCCCAGGCGTTGGTTCAGGCTGAGCGCTACGGTACGCCCGTGGCGCATGCGTTGCGCGTGCTTGCCAGTGAGAGCCGCGACATGCGCATGAATGCCGCCGAGAAGAAGGCGGCCGCGCTGCCGCCGAAGCTCACCGTGCCGATGATCCTGTTCTTCCTGCCGGTACTGTTCGCCATCATTCTGGGTCCCGCCGGCATCCAGGTGAGCCAGCGCGGCATCTTTGGCGACCAGCCGAAATCCAGCAGCGAGTAGCGCCAGCCGCGTCGCCACAAAGCTGATATGATTCAGAGCCGCGCTGCCGGTGCAGCGCGGCTCTTTGCGTTTGACATGTTGCGGAATTTCGCGCGCCGGTTCGGCGCTCGAGCCAGTCAGTTGGTGGCGGGCTTTGCCTTGTCCTGCTCCTTGAGCTGGCTCCAGGCATTCTGCTGTGCCAGCATCTGGCGAAGGTAAGCGACGTTCGCCTGCGCCTGATCCGGCGACAGCTCTTGCGAGGCGATCTTCTCGGCCTCGTCGAAACGGCCTTGCAGACCGACGACCAGCGCCAGGTTCTGGCGGACGCGGCTGTCGGCATTCGGCTGCTGGGCGGCCGAGCGCATATAGGTTTCGGCCGTGCGCAAATCGCCTTCCAGCACGTACGACATGCCGAGATTGGAAAGGATCGTCGGTTCGTTCGGCCTGAGGTCCAGCGCCTTGCGATAGCCTTGGCGCGCCTCATCCTTTTGGCCGAGCTGGTCGAGAATGGCAGCTTCCGCCGATACCAGTTTCCAATCAGGATATTCGGGGGTCTGCGCGCGGCGCACGGCATCGAGAGCCGGCTCGAACTGTCCGTTGGCGGCAAGCGCCTTGCCATAGGCGGCGAGCACGTCGCGATCCTTCGGCAAGGCGATCGCCAGCTTGCGCATCACCGCAAGCGACTGGTCTGCGTCGCCGTCCATCTGCAGCGCCGCGGCATAGTTTGTCGCGATCCGCTTGTCGGTGGGGTTTTTCGAATAGGACTGGCCGAGCGCCATCGTAGCGTTGTGCAGTTCGCCCGCCGACATTGTTTCCAGCGGCTTGCCGCTTGGACGAGAAATCGAGCCAGTCGTCAATTTGCTGGTTCCGCAGCCGGCGACGCCTGCAGCAAGCACCATCATCAACGCCGTGGTGATCAGCCTATTTGCGCTGGCGTTCATCCTGCGGTTGGTCGGCATCGGCACCAGGGCTCCGTTCATCGCGTGACCATTTGCGTGGCCATCTTCCCTCCCGCAGAAATATTCTGTTAACCCTAACGGAGAGTTAAGAAACGCCGACTCGGAAGCCCGGAGACCAGCGAATGCCTGTCGAACTCGTCGAGAAAGAATTGAGCAATGCGCTGCCGGTTCATCTGGTAGCGAAGGATGCTCTGGCGGCGGCGGGCCTTGCGCCATCCTCGGTCGCCTGGGCCAAGGCCAACGCCTTTTCCGGCGAGGCCGGCAGGACGGTGATCGTGCCTGGCGACAACGGCGCGATTGCCGGAGCCCTGTTCGGCACCGGTGATGGCGAGGGCGCACTGGCCATCGGCGCACTTGCGAGAGCCTTGCCCGAAGGCGACTGGCATTTTGCGTCGGCACCCGCCAAGCCGGAGCTTACGGCACTCGCCGTGGCGCTCGGCGGCTATGTCTTCACCCGCTACGGCAAGAGGCCAGGCAAGACGCTGCGCCTCGCGCTGCCGGCTGGCACCGACGTCGCCCGCATCCGCCGCCTCGCCGATGGCATTTTCCTGGCGCGCGATCTGGTTAACACGCCGACCAGCGATATGGGTCCCGGGCAGTTGGAGAAAGCCGCCCGGACCTTGGCCGCGACGCACAAGGCCGAAATATCGGTGACCAAGGGCGACGATCTTCTTACCGCCAACTTTCCGATGATCCACGCCGTCGGTCGGGCTTCTGCCGACGCGCCTCGCCTGATCGACATGATTTGGGGGCCGAACAATGCCCCCAAGATAACGCTGGTGGGCAAGGGCGTCTGCTTCGATACAGGCGGCCTCGACATCAAGCCGTCCTCGGGCATGCTTTTGATGAAGAAGGACATGGGCGGCGCTGCCAACGTGCTGGGCCTCGCTTCCATGATTATGGCCGCCGGGCTGAAAGTCCGCCTGCGCGTGCTCATTCCCGCTGTCGAGAATTCGATAGCCGGCAACGCCTTCCGGCCAGGCGACGTGCTGGTGAGCCGCAAGGGCATCACCGTCGAAATCGGCAACACCGACGCCGAAGGACGGCTGGTGCTCGCCGATGCCTTGGCCTTGGCCGATGACGAGGAGCCGCAGATGCTGGTCGATATGGCAACGCTGACAGGCGCTGCCCGTGTTGCGCTCGGTCCCGACTTGCCGCCGTTCTATACCGGTGACGAGGCGCTTGCATCCGAGCTGGCGGACGCCTCCGTTGCGGTCGAGGATCCGCTGTGGCGCATGCCGTTGTGGAAGCCCTATGACGCCAAGCTGGCGTCGAAGGTGGCCGACATCAACAACGTCACATCGGACGGTTTCGCCGGCTCGATCACCGCGGCGCTTTTCCTGAAGCGCTTCGTGGAAAAGACCGCCGGCTGGGCGCATTTCGACATCTTCGCCTGGAACCCGTCCGATCGCCCGCACGGCCTTGCCGGTGGCGAGGCGCAAGGCATCAGGGCGCTGGAGCGGGTCATTTCGAACCGCTTCGGCTGATGTCTCGGGCATAGCCGACGAAAGTATTGACTGAAACGGAACCGAAACAATTTTCCGTCATGCTGGCCGGATGTCGATTATCATGCGTCCAAGCC
Organism: Mesorhizobium sp. M1328; assembly: GCF_040318075.1. Lineage (NCBI taxonomy): Bacteria > Pseudomonadati > Pseudomonadota > Alphaproteobacteria > Hyphomicrobiales > Phyllobacteriaceae > Mesorhizobium > Mesorhizobium sp. M1328. The sequence continues at coordinate 97,687 of NZ_JAMYLO010000009.1, forward strand.
AGGCCTTGCGACTGTGGCAGCAGGTGGTGCTGTCGGAGGTGCGCGACGACGCGCCCGACCTTACCATGCGCCAGACGGCGATCCTGTTCACCATCTATCTCGATCCGCCGCCACACACGGTGCGCGGGCTCGCTGCCCGCCTCAACGTCACCAAGCCGGTGATCACCCGTGCGCTCGATACGATGGGGGCGCTGAAACTGGTGTCGCGCCACCGCGACGAGCTGGACAAGCGAAACGTGCTGGTGAGGCGCACAGTCGAAGGCGCGCTCTTTGTCGAGCGCTTTGGCGATGTTATCATTGCCAGAGCCCAAGAGTTGCCCATTTGACCAAATTGTCCATTTGAACGAGTTGCCGATTTGACCGCCAGGGATGCCCGCCTCCATGCCTTCCGCTCCGATCTCGCCGACGCCAGGCTGAGAGGCGAGATTTCCGCCGACCGTTTCGTCGCCGGCCGGCCGGCTCGCATCACCGCTTCCGTCGCAGACATCCGCAAGGCGCCGCGGCCGGATGCCGGCGTCAACACACAGCTTCTGTTCGGCGACGATATTCTCGTCTTCGAGGACGCCGAAGGCTGGGCCTGGATCCAGGCCGAACGCGACGGTTATGTCGGCTATGTCGCCGACACGGCACTGGGCGCGCGGGACCATGCGCCGACCCATGTCGTTTCGGTGCCGCGCACCTTTCTCTATCCAGGACCCGACTTGCGCTTCCCGGTGAGCGGACAGCTCTCGATGGGATCGTTGGTGACGGTGACGGGCTCAGCCGAAACGCGCGGCACGCATTATGCGCTGTTGCCGTCCGGCCAGGCGGTCATCTCGGGTCATCTCAGGCCTGTCGCCGAGGCAGCCGCCGACTACGTTGCTGTTGCCGAGAGCTTTCTCGGCACGCCCTATTTGTGGGGCGGCGCCTCGGGCTTCGGCATCGACTGTTCCGGCCTGGTGCAGCTTGCGATGCACATGGCTGGCAGGCAAGTGCTGCGCGACACCGACATGCAGGCGGCGACCATCGGCGAGCCGCTCGACCCCGGGCCGGATTTTGCCGGGTTGCGGCGCGGCGACCTGGTCTTCTGGAAAGGTCACGTCGCTGTTATGACCGACGCAGAGGCGATGATCCACGCCAACGGGCACACCATGCTGGTATCGCGTGAGGGGTTGAAGGAAGCGATCGCCCGTATCGGCTATCTCTATGGCGGCCCGACCGGGTTTCGCCGGCCGTAACGCGAATCGATCACCTTTTGTTCCGATTCTGCTTGGCGATTGCGCGTCGCCGCGCTACCTCTGGCGCGTGACAGAGCAGCCGCGCCTTGCCGAACAGAATGCCGCCGTCGTCCTGCCCGAGCCATTTGTCAAATGGTTTGCGGAAAAGGGCTGGTCGCCGCGCGCCCACCAGATCGATTTGCTGGCCAAAGCCCAGGGCGGCCAGTCGGCATTGCTGATCGCGCCGACCGGCGCCGGCAAGACGCTGGCCGGGTTCTTGCCATCGCTGACCGAACTGGCTGGCCGACCGAGGAGAAGGCCGGGGCAGGCGCATCGAGGCATCCACACACTCTACATCTCGCCGCTGAAGGCGCTGGCCGTCGACATCGAGCGCAATCTCGGCAAACCCGTCGCAGAAATCGGGCTGCCCGTCACCGTCGAGACGCGCACTGGCGACACGCCCGCACACAAGCGCCAGCGGCAGAAGCTGGCGCCGCCCGACATTCTCCTGACCACGCCCGAGCAATTGGCGCTGCTGATTGCCGCGCCCGATGCCAGGCGCTTCTTCGAGGACCTGCGCTATGTCGTGCTCGACGAATTGCATTCGCTGGTGACCTCGAAGCGCGGGCATCTCCTGTCGCTCGGGCTGGCCCGGCTGCGCTCGTTTGTGCCCGCCCTGCAGACGATAGGCCTGTCGGCGACGGTCGCCGAGCCCGACGAATTGCGGCGCTGGCTGGTCAACCAGAATCCACCGGGGCCGATGGCCGAACTGATCGTCGTCACTGGCGGCGCCAAGCCCGAGATCTCCATTCTCGATTCGGAGGAGCGCGTGCCGTGGGCGGGACATTCGGCCCGCTACGCAACGCCGGAGATCTACGACGAGATCAAGCGCCACAAGACAACCCTGCTGTTCGTCAACACGCGCAGCCAGGCGGAACTGCTGTTCCAGGAGTTGTGGCGGGTCAACGAGGACACCCTGCCGATCGCGCTGCATCACGGCTCGCTCGATGTCGCCCAGCGCCGGCGCGTGGAGAAAGCGATGGGCGAAAACGCCCTGCGCGCCATCGTCGCCACATCGACGCTCGACCTCGGCATCGACTGGGGCGACGTCGACCTGGTCGTCCATGTCGGCGCGCCGAAAGGTGCCAGCCGGCTGGCACAGCGCATCGGCCGCGCCAACCACCGTATGGACGAGCCGTCGAAGGCGATCCTGATCCCGGCCAACCGCTTCGAGGTGCTGGAATGCAGGGCGGCGCTCGACGCCAATTATCTCGGCGCCCAGGACACCCCGCCGTTGGTCAATGGCGGTCTCGACGTGTTGGCGCAGCACGTACTGGGCTGTGCCTGCGGTGCGCCGTTCCATGCCGATGCGCTGTTCGAGGAAGTGCGGACGGCTGCACCCTATGCCGATCTCGATCGGCCGACATTCGATCGCGTCGTCGATTTCGTCGCCACCGGCGGCTATGCGCTGAAGAACTACGAACGCTACGCCCGTATTCGTCTCAACAGGGACGGGCTGTGGCGGGTCTCAAATCCTCGCGTCGCCCAGCAATACCGGCTCAATGTCGGCACCATCATCGAAGTGCCGGCGCTCAACGTCCGCTACGTGCAGGCCGGCAGCAGAGGCGCGGCCTCGCGTGGCGGCCGGGTTCTGGGCAAGATCGAGGAGGCCTTCCTCGAGACGCTGACGCACGGCGATACCTTCATGTTCGCCGGCAAGGTGCTGCGCTTCGAAGGCATCCGCGAGAATGAGTGCTTCGTCTCGAACGCACCCGGCAGCGACGCCAAGGTACCTTACTATGGCGGTGGCAAATTCCCGCTTTCGACGTACCTAGCCGAACAGGTCCGCGCCATGCTGGACGACCCGCAGCGCTGGAAGAAGCTGCCGGAGCAGGTCGCCGACTGGCTGCGTTTCCAGGCCGACAAGTCGGTGCTGCCGAAACGCGACGATCTGCTGATCGAGACCTTTCCGCGCGGCAACCGCTACTACCTGGTGGCCTATCCGTTCGAGGGCAGGCTGGCGCACCAGACGCTCGGCATGCTGCTCACCCGCCGCCTCGACAGGGCGGGAGCCAAGCCGCTCGGCTTCGTCGCCACCGACTATGCGCTTGCCATATGGTCGCTGGCCGATATGGGCCACATGTTCAGGGCGAAGAAACCGTCGCTGGCTGCGCTCTTCGATCAGGACATGCTGGGCGACGACCTCGAAGCCTGGCTCGCCGGCAGCTGGCTGTTGAAGCGCACCTTTCGCAATTGCGCGCTGATCTCGGGATTGATCGAGAAACGCCACCCGGGCCAGGAGAAGAGCGGCCGCCAGGTAACCGTGTCGACGGATCTCATCTACGACGTACTGCGCAGCCACGAGCCCGACCATGTCCTTTTGCAGGCGACGCGTGCCGATGCCGCGACCGGTCTGCTGGATGTCAGCAGACTTGCCGAGATGCTCTCGCGCGTCCAGGGTCGAATCATGCATAAGAACCTCGAGCAGATCTCGCCGCTCGCCGTGCCGATCATGCTCGAGATTGGCAAGATGCCGGTGCACGGCGAGGCCGATGACACGCTGCTGATGGATGCAGCCACGCTGGTCGAGGAGGCCATGGGGACGAAATGACTGTCGCGCTGGCCATGGCTGCGCCTCTAGCGGATGCGGGCGCTGTCCGTATCGCCGGCGAACGCGCGATCTGCGACCGTCGCGGCGTGCTCTATTTTCCCGAATTCCGGCTTCTGGCCGTGTCCGATCTGCATCTGGAAAAAGGCTCCTCACTGGCCAGGCGCGGCACGCTGGTCCCACCTTACGACACCGGCGCGACGTTGCTCCGGCTGCAGGCGGTGATCGCCGATTATCAGCCTGCGATCGTCATCAGCCTGGGCGACAGTTTTCATGATGGCGGCGGCGCAGCGCGTATGCACGCGAGCTTTCGCGAAAGGCTGGAAGGGCTGATGGTCGGGCGCGACTGGTTCTGGGTCGCCGGGAACCATGATCCTGAAGCACCGGCCGACCTGCCCGGCGAGACCGTGCGCGAGCTGGCCATAGGCTCGCTACTCTTCCGGCACGAGCCTTCGGCGGTGAGAGTGGAAGGCGAGATATCAGGCCATCTGCATCCGTGCGCCCGCATCGTGCAGCAAGGCCGTTCGGTGCGGCGTCGTTGCTTTGCCGGCGATGGCGGCCGCATGATCATGCCGGCTTTCGGCGCCTATACCGGCTCGCTCAACGTGCTCGATCGCGCCTATCTGGGACTGTTCAAGCGCGAAACGCTGATGGCCTATATGCTTGGCAAGGAACGCATCTTCGCGATTTCCCACGCGATGCTCAGGCCGGGCTGAACCTACCTGCCGTAGTACAACGTGACCGTGTGTTTCGCCTCGGCGAAGAACAGCCAGCGCTCGACCAGCATTCCGGCGAGTTGCACGATTGCGGCGAGTATCGACGAAGCCGCCGCATAGGGCCACGGCAAGGCGAACGCGGCAATCAGCAGCAGGGCCGGCAAAGCAAAGGCCAGCGCTTGTGTGATCTGACGGAGTTTAGCACTATGCTTGCGCGCGATCCGAAAACCCATTTCCTTGAGCAGATAGTTTTCTTCCGTATGCGGCCACTCGATCGACCGCACCGTGCCGCCGGCCAAGCCCGTTGCCGTGTTGGCCGTGGTCGGGATCTCCAGCCGGTCGTTGTACCGCCAGGTCACCAGCTTCCAGCCCCAGCCGGCAAACGTTGCAAGCAGCGCACACGCCAGCACAGCCGCCGAGCCGACGCCGAATCCCTGCAGCAACGCGTTAAGCAGCACACTGCCGGTCATCGTCGCGAAGATCAGGTAGGCGGGCAGGGTGAAGCGGCTGTGCCATTGGGCGATCGGCTTCAACGACGCGTAGATCATGCCGGTAGTGCAAACGGTGGCGACCGCGCCGATGGCAGCGAGCAGCCCGGCGACAGCCACCCAGCCGCTCGTTCGGCCGAGGACCACCCAGCCAATACCGAACAGTCCCGCCGGCACGAAGGTGGCGACCGAGGCAATGCCTTCGCGCGACAGCCATGAGCTTCGCCATTGCGAGAAGGCACGCCAGGCGCGTTCGGGCCGACCGAGATGGCCGGCCGACGACAGCAGGCCTGCCGAGATCAGGCCAAGCGCCAGCCCCATGCCGGTAAGGCCAAGCCAGAAATCGGGCGGGATAAAGCCCTGTCCGGCCAGCACGCCAAGCAGCGCGAGCAGGCCGTAACCGGCGCCCGTGGCGGTGGTGAAAAAGACGACGGAGAATGCTGGATGCATGAAGGCACGGGTCAGTTCGAAAGCATGCGGTCGACCCAGCCGAGGAAGCCGCCTTCGGCCCGCACCGCTTCAAGCGCCGGCGCCGGTACCGATGCGGCGCGGGTGGTGTGGGCACGTGGCGGCAGATATTTGTTGGTCGGCTTATAGCCCATTTCCGGCATCAGATCGACACCGCCGCGCTCGGCCACCAGTTGCGAGATAGCCGATGCCGGATCGCCCAGATCGCCGAAATGCCGCGCGCTGGTCGGACAGGCGGCAACGCAGGCAGGCACGCGATCTTCTTCCGCCAGATTGTCGTTGTAGATGCGGTCGACGCACAACGTGCATTTCTTCATCACGCCAACATCGGTGTCGAATTCGCGCGCACCGTAGGGACAGGCCCAGCTGCACAGTTTGCAGCCGATGCACTTGTCCTCGTCGACCAGCACGATGCCATCCGACGCCCGTTTGTAGGAGGCGCCGGTCGGGCAGACCGTGACGCACGCCGGTGTCTCGCAGTGCAGGCAGGAGCGTGGGAAATTGACCGTGCGCCCACCCATCTCGGTCATGTGCTCATAACTGTGCACGCGGTTGAACCAGACACCGTCAACATTGCCGCCATAGGGGTCGATGTCGGTTAGCGGCGCCATATGGCCGCCGGTGTTCCATTCTTTGCAGGCGGTAACGCAGGCCTGGCAGCCGACGCAGGTGTCGAGATCGATGACAAGGCCGAGCTTCTTGTCGGTATGGGCGGGAAGGCAAGTCATTCGGCGGCTTCTCTTTTCATGCGGAACTCGGCGCCGAAACTCAGTTTGTCGGGCGAGGGCTCAGACTCCGGCGGCTGCCGGAACCGCTCGAACTGCGGTTCGGTGAAGCCAGCTTCCTCGGGCGCGCATTTGACGATGCGCACGCGCAGGTCGAACCACGCCGCCTGACCGGTCACCGGATCGGAATTCGAATAGCGTTTGCCGCTGGCATCGGCGGAGGTCTGGTCGCCGATGATGTGGTTGAGCAGGAAGCCGCGATTGGATTCGGCCGCGTCATCCTTGAGCCCCCAGCTGCCGCGCCGTTTGCCGATGGCGTTCCAGGTCCACACCGTATCTGCGTTGACGCCGTCGACCAGCTTGATCTGTCCTTTTACCTTGCCGTTGATGCTCTCGATCCACACCCAGTCGTCATCGACAAGCCCGAGGCTGGCTGCGGTCCGGTGATGCACGAACAGCCGGTTCTGGCTGGTGATCTGCCGCAACCACGCGTTCTGAGAACCCCATGAATGGTACATATGCATCGGCCGCTGCGTCAGCGCGTGGAGCGGATAGACTTGGCTATCGACCGCAGCCTCTTCGAAGGGCGCGTACCAGAACGGCAGCGGATCCATATAGGTCTCGATACGGCTGCACTCTGCCTTCGGCGGCAGCACCCCGCCATGGCCGCGCGCCGCAAGGCGAAAGCGCTGCATCGGCTCGGAATAGAGTTGGAAGGCGATCGGCTCGGCCTTCGGGATGAAGCCCATGCTCTCGGCGAATTCGAGATACGAGCGGTTGGCCATCTTATAGTAGCGCTGATCGACGGCGAAATCCTGGTGCCAGAAGCCGCCATTATCGATGTAGCGCTGCAACTGGTCGGGATTGACCTCGCCCTTGCCAACCGAGGCCCCGTCCTTTCCGCGCCAGCCGGCGAGCGGACCGACACCTGGTGTGCGCTCGTGATTGACGATGTAGTCGGCATAGTCGCGGTATTTGGCGGAACCATCGTCGTCGACGAAGCCGGGCAGGCTGAGCCGCGCGCCGAGTTCGATCAGCACCGTCTGGAACGGCCTGACCTCGCGGTCCGGCTCGACGACGGGATGGCGGATGGCGTCGCCCGGCCCGTCGGCGTGGCTGATCGGCCGGTCGAGCAGACTGATACAGTCATGACGCTCGAGATAGGTCGTATCCGGCAGCACCAGATCGGCGAACGGCACGGTCTCGGAATAATAAGCGTCGGAATAGATGATGAACGGGATCTTGTACTCGCCCGACGCATCCATGTCGGTCAGCATCGCCATCGTCTCGACCGTGTTCATCGACGAGTTCCAGGCCATGTTCGACATGTACATGAATAGCGTGTCGATCGTGTAGGGATCGCCGGCCCAGGCGTTGCGGATGACCGTGTGCATGAGGCCGTGTGCTGCAAGCGGCGCATCCCAGGAGTAGGCCTTGTCGATACGAATGGGCTTGCCGGCTTCATCGATCAGCAGGTCCCCCGGTCCGCAGACGAAACCGAGCGGCATGCCGTCCAGCGGCGTCATCGGCTTCACATTCTTGCCGGCTGGCTTCGGACCCGGCGGTGCACACCGTGGATAAGGCGGTTTGAAGCGGAAGCCGCCCGGCACGTCCACCGTGCCGAGAAGCACCTGAAGCAGATGAATGGCGCGGCAGGAGTGAAAACCGTTCGAATGGGCCGAGATGCCGCGCATCGCATGCATCGACACCGGCCGGCCCTTGATGGTCTCGTGCCGGCGGCCGGCCCAGTCCGTCCAGGCCACCGGCAATTCGATTTGCTGTTCGAAGGCGACATGAGCGAGTTCTGCAGCAATGCGTCGGATCGTGTCGGCGGAGATGCCGCACCGGTCAGCGACGGCGTCGGGTGAATAGCTCTCGTCCAGATAGCGGTCGGCGACGAGTTGGAAGACCGGCACGCCGCGGCGGCCGTCAACTAGAACGCTGCCGGTCAATGCCGGTTTCGCATCGGCATTGCTGGCATCGACAGGCATCTTCGCCACCCTGTCCCAAGCCAGTGGATTGCCGCCATCATCGCGCATGAACAGCCCGTCGTCGGCCGCACCAGGCTCCTGAATGACGAGAAGATGGGCGTTGGTGTAGCGCAAGAGGTAGTCGAGATCGACGCGCCCTGCCTTCAGCAATTCGTGGATGAGGGCAAATACGAACAGGCCGTCGGTGCCAGGCCGGATGCCGATCCAGTCGTCGGCAATTGCATTATAGCCGGTGCGGCAGGGATTGATCGAGACCACCTTGGCGCCGCGCGCCTTGAGCTTGCCGAGGCCGATCTTGATCGGATTGGAATCATGGTCTTCGGCAACCCCGAACAGCATGAAATATTTGGTGTTGTCCCAATCGGGTTCGCCGAACTCCCAAAACGAGCCGCCAATCGTGTAGAGGCCGCCGGCCGCCATATTGACCGAGCAGAAGCCGCCATGGGCGGCAAAGTTCGGCGTGCCGAACTGGCTCGCCCACCAGCCGGTCAGCGATTGCGACTGGTCGCGCCCGGTGAAGAAGGCGAGTTTCTTCGGATCGGTTCGGCGGATATTCGAAAGCCGCTTCGTCGCGATCGACAAAGCTTCCTCCCACTCGATCTCGCGGAACTCACCCGAGCCGCGCGGGCCGGTGCGTAGCAGCGGCTTCTTCAGCCGGGCCGGGCTGTAATGCTGCATGATGCCGGCGCTGCCCTTGCCGCACAGCACGCCGCGGTTGACCGGGTGGTCCTTGTTGCCGTTGATGTAGCGGACCTTGCCGTCCTTGATATGGACGTCGATGCCGCAGCGGCAGGCGCACATATAGCAAGTGGTCTTGGCGACGCTGTCGGAGACATCGGGCGAAGTATCGACGCCGTCGCCTTCAGCGGGCGCGCGCGTATCGGCAAGCGGCCGTTGGGATGGTGCTGAGTTGGCGCCGCGCAGCGGTTCGTTGGTCATGATCCGGCGATGTTTTTGCGTTCCGCGGCCTTGGCTCTCGTCTTCGGGCCTGGGCCGCGCATGTAATGCTGTTCCGGCCGATAGCGTTCACCGACGAGCCGCCATGGCAGGCTGCGGGTCCAGTGCGCAAACACGGATTTGAACAGCCTCACCAATTTCTAGCCTCGACTGTTCTGGCGCGACTTTTTTCCAATTTCGGGCCAAAATCTAGAACAAAGCAATCAATCTGTCTAACAACTTGCTCTTGTAATTCCAATCGGATTTGCTTCTTAATGCCGGCATGACTCTGGACCAATTGCGGATCTTCGTCGCCGTCGCCGAACGGGCGCACATGACCAAAGCGGCCGAGTTGGTGGGCATCTCACAGTCGGCGGCATCCGCCGCGATCCGCTCGCTCGAGCAGCAGCATGGCGTCCAGTTGTTCAATCGCGTTGGCCGCAACATAGAGCTCGCCGAGACCGGGCGCCGGTTCCTGCCGGAGGCCAAGGCGGTTCTCGAGCGGGCGGCGGCCGCCCACAACGTGCTGGAGCATGTCTCGCAGACGATATCAGGCAGTCTCTCGATCGCTGCCAGCCAGACCATCGCCAGCTATTGGCTGCCGCGCCGGCTCGCCTCTTTCCACGAAGCCTATCCTGCCGTCAGGCTGAGCGTGAGCATTGGCAACACCAGGCAGGTCGAGACCAATGTGCTTGATGGCGCAGCGGATTTTGGCCTGGTCGAGGGGCGCACCGAATCCGACATATTGCGGCGTGCCAAGGTCGATATCGATCGCATGATACTGGTCGTGGCGCGCTCGCATTCCGAGATCGCCGAAGTTTCGCCTGGGCATCCGGACCTTGGGGGGCTTCGCTGGATCATTCGCGAAGGCGGGTCGGGCACGCGCGAGGCGCTGGAGGACCTTGCCCGACGCGACGGGATTTCGTTTGCGGACCTGCAGATATTCCTGGTGTTGCCGAGCAATGAGGCTATTCGCCAGGCAGTCGAGGCCGGCGCCGGCGCCACCATCATTTCGGAACTCGTCGTCGCGCGCGCGGTCGCCGAAGGCAGCCTGCGTTCCGTGCCGATCGATCTGCCGAAGCGCGAATTTGCCATGATCACGCATCGCGACCGGCAGCCAAGCCTGGCCCAGATGGCGCTCAAGGCGCATCTCGGCGGCAAAGCTGAGAGAGCCACGCCGCTTTAAGCCGATCAGCCGAACTTCCGCTGCGCGTCGAGCGCCAGCCCAAGCCCGACCGAGCCGAACACGTCGCCTTCGATTACCGACGCCTGCGGCACCAGAGCCAGGATCTGCTGCCTGGCCAGCGGGATCGCGGTCGATCCGCCGGTCAGGAACACCGCCGTGATATCGGAGGGCTTCACCTGCGCGTCGCGGACGGTCTGCTCGACGGTACCTGCAACGCGCTCAATATCCCGAGCGATAGTGGCTTCGAGACCTTCGCGCGTGATCTCTGCCGTGAACCTCACCTCCGGTAGCGCGACCTCGATACCGGCCGACGATCGGTGCGTCAGCTCGATCTTGGCCCTTTCGACCAGCGCCGCCAGAGCGTGGCCGTAACGATGCTCGACGATGTGGATGAAGCGTTCGACCAGGTCTGCGCGCTCCGCCTCGTAGCGGATCTGGCGCAGATGCGTCATCGCCCTTGCGGTGTAGACCAGGTTGATGCGCTGCCATGTAGCCAGGTCGATGAAGTAGCTCGCCGGCAGATTGCGCTTGCCGTCCTTGGTTGACGTCAGATAGCCGAGCTGCGGCATTACATGGGCGATGCTCAGCAGCCGGTCGAAGTCGGTGCCGCCGATGTGGATGCCGCGGCTGGCCAGGATATCGTCCTTGCGGTCGAGCGAGCGGGCGCGCTCGGGCGAGACCCGCACGATAGAGAAATCGGACGTGCCGCCGCCCATGTCGACGATCAGCGCCAGTTCCTCGCGCGTCACTTTCTGCTCGTAATCGAGTGCCGCCGCGATCGGCTCGAATTGGAAGGCGATATGCTTAAAGCCTTGGGCGCGAGCGGCATTTTCGAGTTCGTGCTCGGCCCCGGCGTCGGCCCCGGCGTCGTCGTCTACGAACTGTACCGGCCGTCCGAGCACGACGCTTTCGACGGTGTCGAGGGCGTTTTCTTCGAGCTTCTTTTTCAGGTGGCCGACAAATAGGCCGACAATTTCCATGAAGCCGATCGAGCGCGCCTTGATGCGCGTCTTTTCATGAGCGAGCGAGCTGCCGAGCACGCTCTTCAGCGAGCGCATCAGGCGGCCTTCGATACTGTCCGTATAGTTGGCGATGGCGCGTCGCCCGAAATAGGTGCGGTTGTCCTCGAAATTGAAAAACACCGCACTGGGCAGCGTGACCTGGCCGTCTTCCAACGGCACCAGCCGCGGCTGCCCGTTCCTGACCACGCTCACGGTGGAATTTGAAGTGCCGAAGTCGATCCCGGCAAATGCTGGTCGCATCGTGCGTTCCTGTATTTCTGATTTGGGGAGCAGCAGCTCGTGTCCGGTCGGGCCGGGGGTCGCGGTCTAGCCCATACCCTCGGAAAGGGAAACCACTTTTACGAGAGTTCAGTCTTTCCTGAAGACCAGTCTTCCGAGCCAGCCTGTCAGCATGGCCAGCGATACGGCAAAGACACCGTAGAGGAAGGAGTAGTCGTGCGCGACGCGGAAGATCGACTGTTCGAAACCGGACTTGCGGATTTCGAGCTGGGCGGAGCTTTCCTTGATGAACAGGCCGCTCTTGAACAGGAAGGCGCGGGCCTTGTGGGTGCCGACCGGAACGTTGGGAGCGAGCCTGACGGTGGCGCGGAACAGGTTCTGCGACAGGAACTGCACACCGCCGACATTCTCGCTGTAGAGGCCTGTTGCCGCCTTGCGCTCGCGCAGCGCGGCGGTGAACTCCTCGATTGTCGCCGGGCTGTCCTCGGCGTCGGCCGGCTGCAAATAGAGGTTGGAGGCGCCAAGCGACAGCTGCCTGTAGCTGTTCGGATCGGTGACGTCCTGCAGCGGCCGCGTCGTCGCCACCGAATAGGAGACAGGTACGTTTTCGAAGGTCTCCGACTCCAGATTGACCCAGACGCCGAGCACCCGGTCCTTGCGGCGCACGACGACCGGTCGGGCCGGGCCTTCCAGCACAACGATCACGTCGTAGCGCCCTTGCCGTGCGACAAGCGGATCGGCATTTTCCAGCGATCCGAAGATGGTCAGGTCGGCGCCGGAAAAGCCGGCGGTAATCGAGACATTGTCGGTGGAAAGGCCGATCTGGATGTTTTCGGTTAGTGGCGTCTGTGCCTTCGCCGGTGACGCCGCGGCCAGCAGCGACAGCAAGGCGGCGGCCGCGAGCGTCCTCAAGCCAGCCATCAGCTCAGGCCCACGCCGGACAGCGAATAGAGATTGGGAGGCGTGACGAAAAGATCGATGGCGAGCCGGATGGCGACCGCCAGCACAAGCAGCGCCAGCAGTGCCCTGAGTTGTTCGCCCCGCAGCCTCTGACCGGCCTTGGCGCCATATTGTGCGCCGGCGACGCCGCCTGCCATCAACAGGAAGGCGAGCATGACGTCGACCGTCTGGTTGGTGGTGGCGTGGACCAGCGTGGTGTAGGCCGAGGTGAAGATGATCTGGAACAGCGAGGTGCCGATGACGACGTTGGTCGGCACTTTCAAAAGGTAGATCAGGGCGGGCACCATGATGAAGCCGCCGCCGACTCCCATGATCGACGACAGGAAGCCAATCGCCGCGCCCAGCCCAAGCACCGGAATAACGCTGACAAAGAGCTTCGAGGCCCTGAACCGCATCTTCAGCGGCAGGCGGTGGATCCAGTTGTGCTGGCCGGATTTCTTCAACACCGGTGCGGCGCCGCTGCGGGTGGCGCGCAGTGCATTGACACTCTCGACCAGCATCAGCCCGCCGACAGTGCCGAGCAGCACGACGTAGAGCAGCGATATGAACAGGTCGAGCTGGCCGAGCCGGCGCAGGAGTGCAAAGACATAGATGCCGCCGGTCGAACCGACGATGCCGCCGGCCAAAAGCACGCCGCCGAGCTTGAAGTCGAGCGTGCCGCGCTTCATGTGCGACAGGGCGCCGGAAAAGGAGGAAGCGATGACCTGGTTGGCGCCGGTGGCGACCGCGATTGCCGGCGGTATGTTGTAGAAGATCAGCAGCGGCGTGATGAGAAAGCCGCCGCCCACGCCGAACATGCCCGACAGGAAACCCACCGCTGCGCCCATTGCCAGCAGCACGAAGACGTTGACGGAAATTTCCGCGATCGGGAGATAGATGCCCACCCGTCAGTCTCGATCAGTTTGCCTCCTGGCGAATGCAACCGTTGCGGGCATTTTGCGTCAGAAGGTTATCTCGTTCTTGCGCCGGCCGGGCGGTGAAGTCAAACTTCGTCGCGCTGCCGAAACAAAAAACAACTCAATCAGTTAACAGGCAAATCTGTGGCAGGGACGTCGCGGAAACGACGCATCCGCCGTTATTTGCGCGCGAGCAGCGCCTTGACCAGTTTTTCGTCGATCGCGCCGGTTGCCTTCATGTCGTTGTCGGCCTGGAAGGCCATGATCGCGTTCTTGGTTTTCTGGCCCATCATGCCGTCGGGATTGCCGGCTTCGTAGCCGTTCTTGTTGAGAATGCGCTGGATGTTCTGGACCGCTTTCTTCATGTCGATGCCGGCCGTCGTCTGCGGTGTGCCATCCTGCCACGATTCAGGAATGTCGGCCGAATTGGCGGCTGGATCGAGCGGCTTGGCCTTCCACAGTTCAGCCGCGGCCCGCGCACGCTCCAGCTGCTCGGGCCTCAGCGCCTTGGCGATCTCGTCGCGCTTGGCCGCCGCATCCTTGTCGCCGGTCTTGGCGACGAGCGCGAACCATTTGTAGCTCTCCTCGAGGTTCTGCTTCATGCCGACGCCCTTCGCCGCGAGGATGCCGAGATTGAACTGGCTGTCCTTGACACCGAGATCCGCCGCCGCCTGGAACCAGCGCGCTGCCGATTCATTGTCGGTCACGCCATCCGCCGCCATCGCAAACAGCACGGCCAGATTGTGCATGGCGCTGGCATTGCCCTGCTCTGCGGCAAGCTGGTACCAGGTCTTCGCTTTCTTGATGTCGCGTGCGACGCCGATGCCCTTCTCGTAGAAATTGCCGATGCGGTATTCTGCCGGTGCGAAACCGAGGTCGGCAGCTTTCTCATACCATTTGGCCGCCGCCGCCATGTCTTCCTTGACACCGCGCGACTCGGCGTAGCGCGAGCCGATCTCGAACAGCGCCTTGGCGTCGCCGCCGGCCGCTGCATCGCGCAGGGCGACCGGACCGGCATCGGCCGGAACGTCGATCTCGGCGCCTGCTGCCGCGGCAGCATCCGCTGGCGGCACCGTGCCCGTCGTGTCCTGCGTCGCAGCGGTGGTGATAACAGGCGCGGCAGCCATTGGCTCGGCGTAGCTGACCGTCGCCGCTGCAGGCGCGGGCACTGCGGCCGTGGTGTCTGGCGCCGCTAGGTCAGCGGATGCCGCGGCAGCCGAGGGCGCCGTCGATGCCTCGGTTGCCGCTGTGGCGGGGCCAGTTTGCGCCGCCGTGTCGTCCTTGGTCATCGATGCGGATGGTTCTGCCTGCCTGACGGTGGGCGACGGCGCGCTCTCCTGTGCTGTCGTCTGCGCGTCCGCCTTCGGCTCGCTGGCAACGCTGGCCAATGCAGTTTCCACCGGCTGTACGGCCACGGCCGGTGCCGCCTCATTGTTGGCGACTTCGACCGGGTCGGAGAAGAAGGCTTTGCCCAGTTGCAGGCCGGCAAGCGCCAGCATGATGGCGATTGCCCCCATCAGGATCGGCTTGCGCCGCGCCTTGAGCAGGTCGCCGATCCTGAGTGCCTTGACCGGGCCTTTCATCGTCGACTGGCGCTTGAGGGCGTCCGCCTCGGCGGCCGCCGCTTGCGCAGCCCGTCTGGCTGCCGCGATGAAGTCCGATTTCGCCGCCTCAGCGCCGCCTTCCCGGGACGGCTGCCCGCGCTCGTCGCGCACGCGCTTCATGATGGCGCTGAGGTCGGGTGCGCCGGAGCCGGGTTCCAGTGGCCGGTTGGCGAGCTTGGGGTCGAGGGGCTCGTCGAGATCGACGCTCGGTATCTCGGCGCTCGGCGCCGAGCCTGCAAGCGGCGGCATCTCGGCGTCCTTCTTGCCCTTCAAGGCGCGCGCCAGCCCGCCTAACATCGATTTCCTGCCGCCGCCTTGCTCGGTTTTTTCACGCGTCGTGTCTGAACCGAGAGCCGCCAGGGCGGCTGCGGCGGCGGCCTCAGCCGGCGTACGCGGACCTGGTTCGTCGCGCACGAGCGCCGCGGCGCGGCCGTCGAGATCGGCCATGCTGCCCGTCAACGGCAGCGGCTGGTCGAGGTCCATCGACGGTGCGTCCTGCACCGAGATCTTGGATGCCCGGCCGAAGCGCTTGCTCAACTCCGCGCTTGCCGGTTCGCCGGTCTCCAGTGAACCAAGCCTGTCAACGATCTTGAGCAGCGTATCGTGGATAGCCTCGAACGTCCTCGAATTGCGCTCGTCCGAACGGCGCGTCAGTGCCTCAAGCGTCTTCAGGTCCTGGGCGAGGCCGGTAACGGCCGCCGTGTTCGCGCTTGATCCGGCCAGCGAGCGGACGGCGCTCTCAGCCGCCTCGCGCGCCGCGCCGAGGATGGAATCGCGGGTTCCGGCCAGCGACTTCTCGATTTCGTTGAGGCGCGGGCTGATGTCGTCGAATTCCGGCAGCGGCGTGCCGGGCTTGGAAAGATGCGCCGTCAGGCCGGCGACCTGCGCTTCAAGGCTGCGGATCAACGCCGGGTCGATGCTGGCGACCTGTGCCGCGGACGAATCCAGCCGGCTTGAGATGTCTTCGAGCCGGCTCTCCAGGCCACGGATCGCCGCCTCGTTGGCAGGATCCGGAACGCGCGTCTCCATCCGCTTGGCCAGCGCGGTGAAGCGGGCGTCGATGGCATCCATGATGCCGGCGCTGTCGACCTGCGGCATGCGCTGGTCGAGCCTGTCGGCGACCTCGTCCAACCGGCGCTCAAGGTCGCGAAACAGCATGTTGCCTTGTTCGATGGCGTCGCCCTGGCGACGTTCCATCATGCTGGACAGCACGTCGAAGCGCTGCTCGAGCCCCTGGAAGATGTAGTCCGCGTCGGGCATGGCAGGTGCATGGTCGATCTTGTCGGCAATAAGCGCGACTTGCCTGGCAAGCCGCTCCATCGCCTGTTCCGGCAGATTGGCTCGGCCGGCCAGCTCATCCACACGGCTCGACAATGTGTTGAGACGGTCGATGACCTCCCGACCCGGACGATCCTGCGACACTTCTTCGATTTGCTGGGCCAGTGAATCGATCCGCTTCTCGATGCGTTCGAAGGGCTCGGGGTCGAACGAATTGGCTTGCGCGGCAACCGTCGAGGCGACGATCGCGCGGGAAATCTCGTCGAGCCGCTCGTCGATCTGACTGAATGTGTCGCCGCCGCGATTGTCCTGCTGGCGGGCGAAATGGTCGACCGCTCCGGCAAGCGTGCGGACCTTTTCCTCGAGCGAGCGCAGCGACAGCGATTCCGGCAGATTGCTGACGGCATTGCTGATCTGTTCGAGCCGCTCCGTCAGCGCCGACAGGCCGGGTGCATCGGAACGCTTGCGCTGATCGGCCTCGACGCGGTCCTCGAAGGCGTTCCAGCGGCGGTCGAAATCGTCCCAGCGGCGTCCGACCGCCTGCACGCTCTCCTCGCGCGCCAGCGTATCGAGCGCGGCCTTGACCTGCTCAAGCTCGAGCCGCAGCATATTGACGCTTCTGTCGTCGCTTTTTTCGGCCAGTGTCTGGATGGCGCCGGAAAGGCGCTCGAACTCGACGCCGAGTTCGGCGCTGCCCTTGCCGCCACCATTTGACTGGAAGGCTCGCTCAATATTCTTGCGCAGTACATCGAACTCGCGTTGCAGGCCGGAGGTCATCTGCTGGCGCAGCTCTTCGCGCAGGCCGCGCAATTCCCCGGCGATCTTGCCGGCTAGGGCGACGCCGTCCTCCTGACCGCGCACCCGGTCGATATCGCGGGCGATCGCCTGGTAATTCTGGTCGAAAGCCGCTGCTGGACCTTTCGGCCGCTGCGCGCGTGGATCCTCATACCGGCGCTGCTGGCCATAGGGTTGGGCGCTGGAATAGCGCGGTTCTGCCGCTGATCGGCGCGGATCGGGGTGGCTTGCCGTCTCCTCGCGCGTCCGCTCTAGTCGCTGCTCCAGCGTTTCCAGGGAGCGGTTGAGCTCTTCAAGCGTCGTGTGCGGCCGGCGTTGCCTGCCGGCGTTGAGTGTATCGAGGTAGGACCGCTTGCTGTTCATCAATGCGCCCGTTTCAGAATTGCTGGCTTTCACCAGGTTCCCAAAGTCCTGCCGGGACGAAGGCGACTGCTTGGCTTGTTGCAGTGGAAGACGAGCTTCCCGGGTCTCATCCGCGCTCCGAAAAACCGTGAAAAATTCAATACAGGATAGACACGGGTAACCGACATGCGCACATTTCGCCCCAACGTGGTAAACAACGCGTTAACCAAGCTTAAGAAGTTGCAACTTTGTCGACTGGTCGCCGACCGCGCCGCCTGTCTTTTTGGACGTACAAAGGACGCTGTAGAATTTTGATCTGCCGCATGATCGCCTCCGAAATCGGCCGCGGCCTTTGGGTTATCCGCCGGCGCTGCGGCATAAAGTTCCAAGCCCAGAACGCTCTTGCGTGGTGAGGCGGCTATCGATATAGAATTGACGTAAACGTAAATGAGCGCATTACGCCGTTTGCGATTTGTTTGTTGAAACCACGAGTGGAAGCACGCCCCCGCTTTCACTCAGGCGACGCAAGGTCCGCGACCGCGACGCCGCCAGACGGGGAAGCCAGTGACCATGAAACTTATTTCGCCCGGCCAAGCCGCGGCCAACACCAACGATATGTCGAGCGAAGCCGGTGAAGAGCTTGTCCGCATCGGCGAAATGGCCAAGAAATACGGAGTGACGCTGCGTACGCTGCGTTTCTATGAGGACAAGGGTCTACTCAACCCGCAGCGTGACGGATCGACCCGTCTCTATACGCGCCGCGACAGGGCCCGGCTGAAGCTGATCCTGCTTGGCCGCAAGGTCGGGTTCTCGCTGCGCGACGTCAAGCAGATGATGGACCTCTACGATCCGAACGGCTCCAACACCAAGCAGTTGCGGCTGGCGCTCGACAAGTCGGAGAAGCAGCTTGCCCGTCTGCAGAAGCAGCGGGCGCTGATCGACGACGCCATCAGCGAACTGAGTGCTTCGATGTCGACCGTCCGGCAAATGCTGATCGAGCGCTCGGCGCCGCAGGCCAGCGTGGCGAGCTAAACTAACCTGTCGATTTCCGACGAATGAGAACCGCGTGGCTTTCGCTGCGCGGTTCTTCGTCGTTTGCCGTCTTTCGTCGTTTGCCGTCTTTCGTCGTTTGCCGTCTTTCGTCGTTTGCCGTCTTGGCGCGCGGCAGAAAATTTGCCGCACCGCAGAATTGACGTTTACGCAAACGTCAATATTTGTTATCTCGACCGTAACGTTGGTCCGCCTGCCATCCTCATATGCTGGGGCTGATTTCGGGGCCAAGACCGCATGGTGGAGGAAACGCATGCCGATCTACAGAGCGCCGGTCCGGGACACGCTGTTCGTGCTGAACGAAGTGCTGGGATATCAGCGTTATTCCAATCTTCCCGGATTTTCCGACGCGACGTCGGATGTGCTCGAGGCCATCCTTGCCGAGGGCGCGAAGCTCGCCGAAAACGTGATGCAGCCGCTGAACCGTGTCGGCGACGTGGAAGGCTGCGTGCACAATGACGACGGTTCGGTAACGACGCCGAAAGGCTTCAAGGAAGCCTTCGACCAGTATCGCGAGGGCGGCTGGATGGGGCTCGCGGCACCTGTCGAGTTTGGCGGGCAAGGCTTGCCCTACGCGGTGCACACTGCGGTTGCCGAATATATGGTGTCGGCCAATATGTCGCTGATGATGTATGCCGGCCTGACGCAGGGCGCGATCGCTGCGATCATCACCCATGGCACCAAAGAGCAGAAGGCAACATGGTTGCCGAAGCTGGTCGAGGGCGCCTGGACCGGCACCATGAACCTGACCGAGCCGCACTGCGGAACCGATCTTGGCCTGCTGCGCACCAAGGCCGTCCCAAATGGCGACGGCACCTACAGGATCTCCGGCCAGAAGATATTCATCTCGGCCGGCGAGCATGACATGTCGGACAATATCGTCCACCTCGTGCTGGCCCGTATCGAGGGCGCGCCGGATGGCGTGAAGGGCATCTCGCTGTTCATCGTGCCGAAGCTCAAGCTCGATGCCTCAGGCAATCCGGGCGAGAAGAACACCGTCTCCTGTGGCTCGATCGAGGAGAAGATGGGTATCCATGGCAATTCGACCTGCGTCATGAATTACGACGACGCTGAAGGCACGCTGCTCGGCGAGGCCAATGGCGGCCTGAAAGCAATGTTCACCATGATGAATGAGGCGCGGCTTGGCGTCGGCCTGCAGGGGCTCTCACTGTCGGAGGTTGCCTACCAGAATGCGGTTTCCTACGCCAAGGATCGTCTGCAGGGCCGCTCGCTGTCAGGGCCGATGGCGCCGGACAGGAAGGCCGATCCGATCATCGTCCATCCGGACATCCGCCGCAGCCTGATGACCATGAAGGCTTTCAACGAGGCCGGCCGCGCGCTGGCGCTGTGGACGGCGATCAAGTCCGACATCGCTCACCGCTCCAGTGACGACAAGGATCGCCAGGCGGCCGACGACTACACCGGCCTGATGACGCCGGTGGTCAAGGGCGTGCTCACCGACAAGGGTTTCGATCATGCGGTAATGGCGCAGCAGGTGTTCGGCGGCCACGGCTATATAGAAGAGCACGGCATGAGCCAGTTCGTCCGCGATGCTCGCATCGCCATGATCTATGAGGGTGCCAACGGCATCCAGGCGCTCGACCTCGTCGGCCGCAAGTTGGCCTTGAATGGCGGTCGCGCGATCCAGGCTTTCTTTAAGGAAGTCGGCGAGTTCTGCGAGGAAAACCGCACCGACGAAAAGATTGCGCCCTTCACCAAGGCGCTGAAGAAGGGCCTCAACGATCTGCAGGCGGCGACGATGTGGCTGGTGCAGAACGGCATGGCCAAGCCCGACAATGCCGGTGCCGCCTCGACCGACTACATGCATCTCTTCGGCCTGGTGGCGCTGGGCTATATGTGGGCCCAGATGGCCAAGGTGGCCGCAGCGAAATTGACGAATGGCGCCGACGGCGCTTCGTCTTTCTACGACAACAAGCTGGTGACGGCGCGCTTCTTCATAGAGCGGATCATGCCGGAGACGTCGGCGCATCTTGCCCGCATCTCCAGCGGTGCCGACACATTGATGGCACTGCCGGCGGAAGCGTTCTAGGTTCGGCGTTCCCCTCCCCCTCGAGGGGAGGGTGGCCCGAAGGACCGGGAGGGGTCCTGCGTGCAGTGCGCCGACCTCCATTCTGGTGCATGCCTTGGGAGGAGAACGATCGCAATGCCGTGGCACGTAGCGCAGGTTGTAAAAGATAAGGTCGAGCACGTCATCGGCGACCCCACCCGGCCGCTTCGCGGCCACCCTCCCCTCGAGGGGGAGGGGAACGTCGGCGCGAGGGAGAAAGCATGACCAACCCCGCCGAAATCCTTGGCCTTCCCAAGCCCGCCTGGGCGGCGGACGAGGTCGGCATGCTTTACGACATGGCGCACCGCTTCATGTCTGAAGAGATCGCGCCG
Organism: Mesorhizobium sp. M1328; assembly: GCF_040318075.1. NCBI lineage: Bacteria > Pseudomonadati > Pseudomonadota > Alphaproteobacteria > Hyphomicrobiales > Phyllobacteriaceae > Mesorhizobium > Mesorhizobium sp. M1328. The sequence goes on from NZ_JAMYLO010000009.1 coordinate 118,567, forward strand.
CGTTACGACGAGTTCGAGAAGAACGAGATGGTCGACCGCGAAAGCTGGCTGAAGGCGGGTGCTGCCGGCCTGCTCTGCGCCTCGATGCCGGAGGAATATGGCGGATCGGGCGGCACCTTCGCGCATGAGAGCGCCATCATCGAGGCGATCGGCCATGTCGGCGTCGACGGGTTCGGCATTGGCCTGCACAATTCGATCGTTGCCCCCTATATCCTCCACTACGGCTCGGAGGAGCAGAAGAAGAAGTGGCTGCCGAGGCTGGCGAGCGGCGAGCTGATCGGCGCCATCGCCATGACCGAGCCGGGTGCGGGCTCCGACCTTCAAGGCGTCAAGACGCGCGCCGAAAAGGACGGCAACCGGTACAAGCTCAACGGCTCGAAGACCTTTATCACCAACGGCCAGCTCGCCAATTTCATCATCGTCGTTACCAAGACCGATCCTGAGAAGGGCGCCAAGGGCATCTCGCTGATCGTCGTCGAGACTGACGAGGTGGAGGGTTTCGAGCGCGGCCGCAACCTCGACAAGATCGGCCTCAAGGCCAACGACACGTCGGAACTGTTCTTCAACGACGTGCGTGTGCCGACCTCGAACCTGCTCGGCAACGACGAAGGCCAGGGCTTCGTCCAGTTGATGCAACAATTGCCGCAGGAGCGGCTGCAGATCGGCACCACTGCTATCGCCATGGTCGAGCGGGCCCTGGCGCTTACCATCGACTACGTCAAGGAGCGCAAGGCCTTCGGCAAGGCCATCATCGAATTCCAGAACACCCAGTTCAAGCTTGCCGAATTGAAGACCGAGGCGACCATCGGCCGCGTCTTCTATAATGACTGCGTTGCCCGCCACATTAACGGTGGCCTCGACCCGGTGACGGCTTCGATGGCCAAATACTGGCTGTCAGACCTGCAAGGAAAAGTCGTCGACGAATGCCTTCAATTGCATGGCGGCTATGGCTACATGAATGAATATCCGATAGCGCGCATGTTCCGCGACGCCCGCGTCCAGCGCATCTACGGCGGCACCAACGAGATCATGAAATTGCTGATCGGGCGCTCGCTCTGAGCGAGTTTCAGCAAACCCAAGGAGCAGGAAAATGGCCGAAGCTTATGTCTATGATGCGGTGCGCACGCCGCGCGGCAGGGGCAAGAAGGATGGCTCGCTGCACGAAGTGCCGGCGGTGCGGCTCGGCGCCAAGGTGCTCGAGGCCATCCGCGACCGCAACGGACTGGACACCGCCGCTGTTGACGACATCATCTTCGGTTGTGTCGATCCGGTTGGCGAGGCGGGTGCGGTCATTCCACGTGCCGCTGCTTTCGAGGCCGGCTACGACACCAAGGCGCCTGGCATGCAGATATCGCGCTTCTGCGCCTCGGGCCTCGACGCCATCAATTTCGGCGCCGCCAAAATCGCGCAAGGCGCCGACGAGATCGTCATTGCCGGTGGCGTCGAATCGATGTCGCGCGTCGGCATGGGCGCCTCCGGCGGCGCCTGGTTCATGGACCCGTCGGTCGGCCTGCCGGGCTGGTTCGTGCCGCAAGGCATATCCGCCGACCTGATTGCCACCAAATACGGCTTTTCGCGCGACGATGTCGATGCCTACGCGGTCGAAAGCCAGAAGCGTGCCGCCAAGGCGTGGGGCGAGGGCCGCTTCAAGAATTCGGTGATCTCGGTCAAGGACCAGAACGGCCTGACCATCCTCGACCACGACGAACATATGCGGCCTTCGACCGACATGCAGTCACTGGCCGCTCTCAACCCGTCCTTCGTCATGCCCGGCGAAATGGGCGGCTTCGATGCCGTCGCCGTGCAGAAGCATCCGGAGGTGGAAGAGGTCAACCACGTCCACCATGCCGGCAATTCGTCCGGCATCGTCGACGGCGCGGCGGCCGTGCTGCTCGGCTCGAAAAAGGCGGGAAAGACGCTCGGTCTCAAGCCGCGCGCGCGCATCCGCGCCTTCGCCAACATCGGCTCGGAACCGGTGCTGATGCTGACCGGCCCGGTCGACGTCACCGAGAAGCTGTTGAAGCGGGCGAAGATGAAGCTGTCGGACATCGACCTGTTCGAGCTCAACGAGGCATTCGCTTCGGTGGTGCTGCGCTACATGCAGGCTTTCGACATTCCCCATGACCGGATCAACGTCAATGGCGGCGCCATCGCCATGGGCCATCCGCTCGGCGCCACCGGTGCGATGATCTTCGGTACGGTGCTGGACGAATTGGAACGCCGCGACCTCAACACCGCGCTGGTAACGCTTTGCATCGGCGCCGGCATGGGCACCGCGACGATCATCGAACGCGTCTGACGGAGAAAGATGATGAGCTACACCAATTTCACCGTCGACATCGACGCCGACGGCATCGCGCTGGTTACCTGGGACATGCCGGACCGTTCGATGAACGTCTTCACCGAGGAGGTGATGCTCGAGCTGAACGCTATCGTCGACAAAGTGGCGAACGATGCAGCGATCAAGGGCGCGGTGATCACCTCCGGCAAGGATACGTTCTCGGGCGGCGCCGACATCACCATGCTGCAGAAGATGCTGGCGACCTTCGCCGCCGACAAGGCCAAGGACCCTGAGAAGGCGACCAAGGCGCTGTTCGATAATGCGGGCACTATGAACGGACTGTTCCGTAAGCTGGAAACCTCGGGCAAGCCGTGGGTTTCGGCGATCAACGGCACCTGCATGGGCGGCGCGTTCGAATTGTCGCTCGCCTGCCATGGCCGTGTCGCGGCCGATTCCGACAAGGTGAGGATGGCGCTTCCCGAGGTGAAGATCGGCATTTTTCCAGGCGCCGGCGGCACCCAGCGCGTGCCGCGGCTGACCGACCAGCAGCAGGCGCTGCAAATGCTGACCTCCGGCCAGACGCTGTCGCCTCAGAAGGCCAAGTCGATGGGCTTGATCCATGAGATTGCCGAGCCGCAGAAGCTGGTCGAAACTGCCAAGGCGATGATCAAGAACGGCTTGAAACCGGTGGCGCCATGGGATGAAAAGGGCTTCAAGCTGCCCGGCGCCCCGGTCTATTCGGTGGCCGGTGCCAATCTGTGGCCGCCGGCCATCGCCATTCTGCGCCGCGAGACCTATGGCAATTATCCCGCCGCTGCCGCCATCCTGAAATGCGTCTACGAGGGCCTGCTGGTGCCGTTCGACACCGCCTTGCGGATCGAGCAACGCTATTTCACCGAGATCATGCAGACCAGGGAAGCGGCAGCGATGATCCGTTCGCTGTTCGTGTCGCTGCAGGAACTGAACAAGGGCGCGCGCCGCCCGGCCGGAGTGCCGGAAACGAAGTTCAAGAAGATCGGCGTACTCGGCGCCGGCTTCATGGGCGCCGGTATCGCCTATGTGACGGCCAAGGCCGGCATTCCGGTGGTGCTGCTCGACCGCGACATGGAATCCGCGGCCAAGGGCAAGGCGCATTCCGACAACCTGATCTCGGATCAGGTAAAGAAGGGCCGTGCCAAGCCACAGGACAAGGACCAGTTGCTATCGCTGATCACGCCGACGGCCGACTATGCGGATCTCGCCGGCTGCGATCTTGTGGTCGAGGCGGTATTCGAGGATTCGGCCGTAAAGAAGGCTGCCACCGAACAGGCCGAGGCTGTACTCAAGCCGTCGGCGATCTTCGCCTCGAATACGTCGACCATACCGATTACATCGCTGGCCAGGAATTCGGCGCGGCCGAAGAATTTCATCGGCATCCATTTCTTCTCGCCGGTCGACAAGATGATGCTGGTCGAGATCATCCTCGGCAAGAAGACCGGCGACAAGGCGCTGGCAACCGCTATCGACTTTGTCCGTGCCATCAAGAAAACGCCGATTGTCGTCAACGATACGCGCGGTTTCTATGTTAATCGCTGCGTGCTGCGCTACATGTCGGAGGCCTACAAGATGCTGATCGAAGGTGTTCCGGCGCCAATGATCGAGAACGCGGCCAAGGCCGCCGGCATGCCGGTCGGTCCTTTGGCGTTGACCGACGAGACGGCGATCGACCTTGCCCAGAAGATCATGAAGCAGACCATGCGCGACCTCGGCGACAAGGCGGTCGATCCGAAGCAGATGGCGCTGATCAACACGATGGTCGACACGCATGGTCGCTTGGGCCGTAAGAACAGCAAGGGCTTCTATGACTATCCGGCAAAACCGGCCAAAAAGAAGCTGTGGCCAGGCCTCAGGGATCTCTACCCGCAGCTGGCGCCGGAGCAGGTCGACTATGAGGAACTGAAGCAGCGGCTGCTGGTCACCATCGCGCTTGAGGCGGTACGGGTGATGGAAGAGGGCATCGTTACCGACCCACGCGAGGCCGATGTCGGCTCGATCCTGGCCTTCGGCTTCGCGCCTTATACAGGCGGTGCACTATCCTACATCGACGGCATCGGCGCGAAGAAATTCGTCAAACTCGCCAAGCGCCTGCAGAAGAAATACGGCACCGAGTTCAAGGCGCCGAAGCTGCTGCTCGATATGGCGGAGAAGGGCGAGACCTTCTACGAGCGCTTCGATCCCTATACCAGGGACGAGGCCAAGGAGGCAGCGTGACGCCGTCTTCGGCGGTGGACAAGATGGCGGCCAAGGGGTAGAACAGGGAAGGTATTTTTTCCTGTTTCGAAGGAAGAGCAAGGTGCTCTCGCACGACCGCGTTTGGGCCGCCATCGACGCTCTTGCCGAGCGTTATTCGCTTTCGGCCTCCGGACTGGCCAGGCGCGCTGGCCTCGACTCGACCGCCTTCAACAAATCGAAGCGGCTGTCCTCAGATGGACGGCCGCGATGGCCGTCGACCGAATCGCTGGCCAAGATCATCGAGGCGACCGGCGCCTCGCTGGATGAATTTGCGGGGCTGGTCGAGGGTCGGGGTAATTCCGGCGCACTGCCCGTGCAGAGATCGTCGGTGCCGCTGCTCGGCTTCGCCCAGGCGGGCGCCGGTGGCTTCTTCGACGACGCCGGGTTTCCGGCGGGGCAGGGATGGGACCTGATCGAGCTTCCGGCACGGGCAACCGAAACCTCCTATGCCTTGAAGGTCCAGGGCGATTCCATGCTGCCGCTCTACCGCAATGGCGATGTCCTGATCGTCGAACCGGGGGCTACCATACGAAAGGGTGATCGCGTCGTCGTCAAGACCAATGCCGGCGAGGTGATGGCCAAGGTGCTCGACCGCCAGACACCGAGGTCGATCGCGCTGGTCTCCCTCAATCCCGATCACCCTGACCGCGACATCCCCATGCGCGATGTCGAATGGGTGGCGCGGATTGTCTGGGCAAGCCAGTAGGCGCGGGGCCGGTGCGTCTGCCTCACCTTGCCTTGGCTGTTCTGGCGATCCCGGCGATGGCCACGGCAATTGTCGCCGGCGGCCGCGCCGTCCAGAGCGAAAGCGGCGGCCCTTGGGAGCAAATCCAGGTCGGCCCTGAACCGCACCCCGCCGCGCCGGCTACGTCGGCCATCCCGAAACCAGTGCCGGCCAAGCAGGCGGCGCATTCGAGGGCAATCGATCCAGAAATCGTGGTGCCGCCGCAGCTCGGTTCCAACGAGCTTGAACGGATAGAGCCGCGCGCCCCGTTGAGCGATCTGGCATTGGCCGGACCGCCCAAGCCGCCAAAAACGAAAATGCCCGACGACTGGAAAGGCACGAAACTATTCCAGCCCGTCGCGTCGGCCGCCGGGGTCATCGAAGCAAAGGGCTATTCGATTGCGGTTTCCGGTATCGACATCGTCAAGCAGGAGGAGACTTGCACCGACGGCGGCGAGTCCTGGAATTGCGGCATCCGGGCCCGAACGGCCTTCCGCGCCTTTCTCCGCAGTCGTGCGGTGGTCTGTGCCGTGCCGCCCGAAGGCGGTCGTGATCTGATCGCCGCCGAGTGCCGGATCGGCAATCAGGATATCGGCCAATGGCTGGTCGAAAATGGCTGGGCGCGCGCCGCCAAGGGCGGCCCTTACGTGGAAGCCGGCGAGAAGGCGCGTGCAGCAAAAAAAGGCGTCTTCGGGCCGGCGCCGAGCGTTTCAGGCCTGCCGCCGCTCCCGGCTGCGTCGCGATCCGCGCCTGTAGCGCCTAGCTCGATCCTGCAGGAGCAAGACGGCGTCCTCATGCCGCCAGCTGACCAGCCAGCGCCCGCTGAATGAGCTCGCGCGTTTCGGCGATGCCGTAGAGCGCGGCGAAGGAGCCGAAGCGCGGCCCGCGTTCCTGACCTATCAGCACCTGATAGATCATCTGGAAGAAGGCGACGGAGACTCCGGGTCCGCCCTCCGGGCTCTGCTTGGAATGATCCTGGTACCGCTCGATCTTGCGCGCAACATTGAGGGCAGCGTTCTGGATCGCCTCGCTGTCGGCATCGGCCGGCAGCGCGGCGAGCGCTTCCGAAAGCTTGGTCAGCGCCTCGCGCTCGACCGCGTCGGCAGCACGGTACACTTTGGCCGGCTTCACGAAATCGTCGAAATAGCGGATGGCATATTCGGCCAGCCGGTCGAGCTCGGGATGGGTCGTCGGCGTCACACCCGGCGCGTGGCGCGAAATGAAACCCCACAGCACGCTCCTGTTTTGGGCATTCGAAGCGCTGACCAGGTTGAGCAGCAGCGAGAACGGAACCGGCAGGTCGACTGCCGGGGGATTGCCGTCATGCATGTGCCAGACCGGATTGCCCAGCCGCTCCTTCCAGTCCTGCCGCTGATAGGCAGAGAGGAACGTGTAATATTCGTCTACCGCCTTCGGGATGACGTCGAAATAAAGCTTCTTCGCGGTTCGCGGGCGCTGGAACATATAAAGGCTAAGGCTCTCGGTTGGCGCGTAAGTCAGCCACTCGTCGATGGTCAGCCCATTGCCCTTCGACTTCGAGATCTTCTGGCCGTGCTCGTCGAGGAACAGCTCATAATTGAAGCCCTCCGGCGCCGGAGCATCAAGCGCGCGGCAAATCTGACCGGCGAGCTTGACGGAATCGATCAGATCCTTGCCGGACATCTCGTAGTCGACGCCGAGTGCTGCCCAGCGCATCGCCCAATCAGGCTTCCATTGCAGCTTGGCATGGCCGCCGGTCACCGGCGTCTCGAAGCGCTCGCCGGTGTCCGGGTCGCGCCACACGATGGTGCCGGCGTCGAGCTTGCGCTCGTCGATCGCGACTTGCATGACGATGCCGGTCTTGGGATGGATCGGCAGGAAGGGCGAATAGCTCAGCGCCCGCTCCTCGCGCAGCGACGGCAGCATAATTGCCATCACCTTATCGAAGCGCTCGAGCATCTTGAGCAGCGTCGCGTCGAAGCGGCCGGAAGTATAATAGTCGGTCGAGGAAGCGAATTCGTAATCGAAGCCGAAACGGTCGAGGAAAGCGCGCAGCCGTGCGTTATTGGCGGCGCCGAAGGACGGATACTCATTGGAGAACGGGTCCGGTATCCTGGTCAGCGGCTTGCCGAGATAGGCGCGCAGCATGTCCTTGTTAGGCACATTGTCCGGCACCTTGCGCAATCCGTCCATGTCGTCGGAGAAGCACAGCAGCCGCGTCTTGACCTTGTCTTCGGTCAGCACGCGGAAGGCGTGGCGCACCATAGATGTGCGCGCCACCTCGCCGAACGTGCCGATGTGCGGCAGGCCGGACGGGCCGTAGCCGGTCTCGAACAGCACCGTTTCCGGGTAGCCGCTGCTCGCGTAGCGGGCGACGATCTTTTTCGCTTCCTCGAATGGCCACGCCTTGCTTTCGGCGGCGGCGGCGAGGACTTCCGGGCTGAGATCGATCGGCTGTTGTTCGGCCATGATGCTATTCCTGCAACTTTGCCAGCATCCATGCCGGCAGCCGCATGCTCTAGACCATGATCCCGAAAAGTGGAACCCGGTTTTCGGGCAGGACCGTGATCAGGCAAGAAGATTAAGAGCCCCCGTCCCGATAGTCAGGATGGATCAAGTTCCAACGCGTGACCGGAGCGCCAACGATCGCGGCTGTTTTTCCTTGCGGCGCCGGTCCCTCGTTCCTAACTTCGGGACCATCTCAAGGAGTTGTAAATGCCATTGTCGCCACACGAAGCCATGATCTACCTGATGGTCATCACCTCGGCGTCAGACCGCGACATGACCGACGTCGAACTAGCGCGGATCGGCGACGTCGTTCGATCCTGGCCGGTGTTTGAGGATTTCAACCAGGAGCGGCTGGTCGAGGTCGCCCAGGCCTGCCAGAAAATGCTGCAGGAAAAGGACGGGCTGGAGGGCGTCCTGGCGCGCGTCGCCGAGGCGCTGCCCGAACGCCTGCGTGACACCGCCTATGCGGCCGCCTTCGAGGTCGCAGCCGTCGATCTCGAGATGCGCCTGGAGGAGGTGCGCGTCCTGCAGCTCGTCCGCCGGGAACTCGACCTCGATGCGCTGACGGTCGCCGCCATTGCGCGAGCCGCCAAGGCCCGCCTTCGCACGCTGACCTGAGCCGGCGGCCAAGCTCAGAAAAAACTGACGGGAAAATAGCGCAGATAGAACTCGGCGAACGTGCCTTTCACCGAGATTTCCTGCAGCGCGTAGTCGAAAGCGGCGGCCAGTGCCGGATCGTCGGCCCTGGTGGCGATTGCCATGCCTGAGCCGAGATATTCGGGCGCCAGATAGGGGCCGCCGGCAAAGCGGCAGCAGCCCGCTGCATCCGAACCGCCGAGCCAGAAGGCGAAACGCATGCCGTCGCCGAAGGCGGCGTCGATCTTGCCGGCTTTCAGCTCGCCATAAAGCTCCTCCGGCTTTGCGAAGGGGACGATTTGGACGTCGCCGAAATAATCGCGCAGCATCCGCTCGTGCGCGGAGCCGGCGATCACGCCGACACGCTTGCTGCGCAGCTTGTCGAACATTGGTTCGGTCAGCGCCTGTGTCTTCAGCATGATGAAGCGTGCCGGAAATTGCAGGTAGGAGCGTGAAAATGCGTATTTCGACCGCGACTCCGGCGTCGCGGCGATGCCGGCAATGATCGCTTCGCCCTCGCCTTTCCCGAGCGCACCTTCGAGCTCGGCCCAGGGCAGCGCCTGGATCTGGCATTTTTCGGCAATGCCGAGCTCGGCGCAGATGGCGCGCGCCAGGTCGACATGGAAGCCCGACAGCCGGCCTGCCCCATCGAGGAAATTGAACGGCGGGAAATCCGTGGTGGTCAGGAATCGCAGCCGCGGCAGCATAGAAAGGTCCGGCTTTGGCAGCCGCTCCTTGGCGTCCCAAAACACCGGCACCTGCGGCTCCGCGGCGAGCGCAGCAGCCGCAAGCGATTGCGCTCCGATCAATATCGAGATCAATGAAATGGATATGCGCCGAAATGCCACGCGACGACTCCGTCCGGTCTTGCCCCGGCTTTCGTACGAAATAACACAGGTTTTTGTACGAAAAAAACACAGGTACAACGGTTTTTGGTTTCATCATTGCAATTTAGGGATATTGTTTAGTGAGTTTGCAAGTGACTGCGTGATGCCGGCTGAAGAGGAGCAGTAGGACGCACAGGGGAAGCAGCTTTGCAGTCCGGGGTTGATGGCGTGGTGCGGGTTGATCACTGCCATTGGCCTCAAGAGCGGAAGGCAACATGGGGTAGATGTTGCGATGGGTCATTTCGATCGTACCCTGGAGTTGATAGATCAGTTGCAGCACGCCGGCACAGCCGCCGCCGTCTGCGAAAAGCTGCTGGGGGTAACAAGCGGGTTCGGGCTGACGGCGCTGATGGCCGGGACGGTTCCGCAACCTGGCACGCCGAGAAACCAGCAAAAGGACCATGTGCTGCTCTGCGACTGGCCGGCCGAATGGCTTGAGCGCTACGTCGCGCGTAATTACGTCGATCACGACCCCGTCGTCAGTCACATGAAGCAGCTTCAAGCGCCATTCCAGTGGCGGGAAGCGTCTCAGGGCATCCGCATCGGCAAGAGCGGCGGCGAGGTGATGGGCGATGCCGGCGAATTCAAGCTGCGCGACGGGCTGGCCTTCCCGCTGATCACGCTCGATGGCCAGATCGTCATGGTGTCGCTGGGCGGCGAGGCTGTCGAATTGTCGGGCGCCGAATTCGGGCTGGTGTCGCTGGTCTCGACTTATGCGATTGGCCGCGCCATGCAGCTCCACACCATGGCAGGCAAAACCATCGACCATGTCGAATTGACGCCGCGTGAGCGCGAATGCCTGCAATGGGCCGCCGTTGGCAAGTCGGAATGGGAGATTTCACAAATTCTCGGCATTTCGGAACACACGTCAGAGAAACACCTTCTTAACGCCAAAAGCAAACTCGGTGCCGTCAACCGGGTCCAGGCCGTCGCGGAAGCGATAAGGCGCGGCTATATTAACTAGGTCGGCCGCGCCGGCCTAGAAATTCTTGCCTACGCGATCGCGTAATTTTTTCGGGAAAGCACGGCCGTATCTTCCTATTGAAACTAGGAGACGGCAAATGCTTTTTTCCCTCACGACCCAGGAATTGATGGAACGGCCCGACCTCTGGGAGGCAGTTCATCGTTTGCGTTACAGAGTTTTCGTCGAAGAGATGGGATGGACCGATCTGCAGCGCCCCGATGGCCTCGAGATCGATCAATTCGACCACGACGAGGCAGTGCACCAGATCGTCATCCGCAATGGCGAGCTCGCCGGTTACCAGCGGATGTTGCCGACGACCCGGGCACATCTTCTAACCGATGTGCTGGCGGACCTTTATGAGGGAACCCCACCGTCGGGCCCGAATGTCTATGAACTGACCCGCTATGCGGTTGCGCCGGGATTCCGCGACGGTCGGCGCGGCGTGTCGACGGTCGGCACCGAGCTGATCGCCGGCTTCGTCGAGTGGGGTCTGAAGCGCAACGTCAACCAGGTGATCATCGAATTCGAGCCGATGTGGGTGCTTCGCGCGCTGCAGCTGCATTTCCTGGCAACGCCGCTCGGTTACCAGCGTACCTATGGCAACCAGCAGGTGGTTGCCACACTGCTCACCTTCAACGAGCACACGCTCGACGTGGTGCGTTCGCGCCGCAACCACTTTGCGCCGGTGCTGGCCAGAGGGTACCCGGACATGCTCGGACAGAGACGCGCCTCGTGAGATTGGAGAGAGGCCATGAACGTTCACTCAAAAACAGAATACCGCAATCACACGCTGATCGTCACGGTGTCGTCGGGTGACGGCCGCCCGGTGCTGGACAGGCGGGCCTATGAAAGCCTGGCCAGGACATTCCACGAAGCCGCTGTCGACGACGACGTCCGCGTTGTGGTCCTTCGCGGCTTGGCCGGGTGCTTCTGCCTCGGTGCCGATTTCTCCGAATTTCTCGACGCCACCAAACATCGGCGACTGATCGCCGCCGTCACCGATATGTTCCGCACGCTGGCGACGTTCCCGAAACCGGTCCTTGCCTGTGTCGACGGCGACGCCGTCGGCGTCGGCTGCACCATCCTGTTCCACTGCGACATGGTGATCGCCTCGAGCAAGAGCACGTTTCGGGTGCCGTTCGTCGATTTCGGCCTGGTGCCGGACGCGGCGACCAGCATCCTGGCGCCGCAGAAGCTCGGCTATGCCGGGGCGTTCCGCTTCTTCTGCCTGGGCGACACGCTCGCCGCCGAAGATGCCAGGGCACTGGGCCTTGTCGGAGAGATCGTGACGGACGGGAGCGTCGAGGAAGCCACGCTGGCAAGAGCCAGGCAACTCGCCAAGAAGCCTGTCGCGGCGCTGCTGCAGACGCGCGACCTGCTCAGGGGGGACACCGGCGCGCTCTGCGACCGCATCGACCAGGAGATCTCGCTTTTCCAGCAGGCGCTGCAGGACGACACCACGCTGAAGCGACTGCAGCGGATTGCCCGGCTGGCGGCATGAAAGCCGCGTATCGATGAGGTGAGCTTATTTTTCGAGTAAAGTCGGCCCTTCGCCGATGATCTTCTTGTCCTCCTTGCCGATGACGTCGAGGTCGCGGCCGTCATAGGGAAGCGAAAGGAGAATGCGCTGCATGACGGCCAGCCGCGCGCGCCGTTTGTCGTTCGCCCGCACAATGATCCAAGGCGCGAACTCCTTGTGCGTGCGCTCGACCATCAGGTCGCGCGCTTTGGTGTAGTCGTCCCATTTGGTGATGCCGGCGATGTCGATTGGCGAAAACTTCCAGCTCTTCAGCGGGCTCCAGCGGCGGTCATGGAATCGCTCGAGCTGCGTTTCCCGGCCGATGTTCAGCCAGAATTTGAAGAAATGTATGCCCTCGTTGCGGATCATCCGCTCGAAATGCGGAACCTCGTCCAGAAATTGCTCGTGCTGCTCGGGCGTGCAGAATCCCATCACCGGTTCAACGCCGGCGCGGTTATACCAGGAGCGGTCGAAAGTGACGAATTCGCCCGACGTCGGGAAGTGGTCGACGTAGCGCTGGAAGTACCATTGTCCAAGCTCGGTGGGTGTTGGCTTGGTCAGCGCCACGTTGCGCGCCGTGCGAGGGTTCAGATACTGGCGCAAAACGAAGATCGTGCCGCCCTTACCGGCAGCGTCGCGCCCCTCGAACAGCGACATTACCCGCTTGCCTGTCGACTGCAGCCACGCCTGCGCCTTGACCAGCTCGATCTGCAGCTTCTCAAGCCTCTCGTCATACTCCTCGCTCTTCATCTTCTTGTCGTAGGGATAGCCGCCGGCGGTCAGCTTGCGGTCCTCGACCCAGTCGGGAAGCGTGGGGGCCTCGATGTCGAACTCCCGCTCCTTGCCGTCGATCATGATCTTCAGCGGCCCCGATGAGGGTGCGGCGGGGATTTCCTTCGCGTTTTTCATCGAGGCGAACCTTTCCAGCTTCCGGACTCATGCTATTGGGAGCCTTACTGCATCGGCCCGAAAATCGGAATCGATTTTCGGAAAGAACGATGCAGCATATAAAGTGGTAGAGCGTCCTTTGTGCGCCCAATTGGACGCACTGTGCTCTAGCGCCGGTCCAGCAGGAAGTTCTTGAAGTGGCCGCAGACGGAGCGCAAATGGCCGACATCGGCACAGAGCGGAAAGGCAGGGCGCAAGCCGTCGCCATGCGGCTGTGGAACAGCCGCTGGCTGCTGGCGGCTGCCTTAATTGCGGTGCTGATGGTCTATGGTTTTGCCGGCATGTCCGGCTATGTGGTGCTCCTGGCAGGCGTCGTGCTGGTTGCCGCTGCGATGCTGCCGGCCGGCGTCGCGCGTCAATCGACCCAAAATGCCGCGGCCATCGAGGCGAGCGGTCTGCAACGGCTTTCCGGCGAATATCTCGCGGCGGCGGTTGCCGATCCGCTGATCATTTTCGATCGCTCCGCCGCCATCGTCCACGCCAACGCCGCCGCCTTTGCCGCCTTTGGCGGAATTGCCCCCGGCATGTCGCTGTCGCTGAAATTCCGCGCGCCGGAAATGCAGGCCTTGCTGGATAGTATCTTGGCGGGCAACGTCGCTTCGGACAGCGTCGACTACATAGAAAAGCTGCCGGTCGAACGAGCCTATCGGGTGAGCGCGTCTTCTGTCGGCCATGCCACGGATCTCTACGTGCTGGTGTTCAAGGACCAGAGTGAGGCGCGCCGGATCGACAGAATGCGTGCCGATTTCATTGCCAATGCCAGCCACGAGCTGCGCACGCCTCTCGCCTCGATCACCGGCTTCATCGAGACGCTGCGCGGGCCGGCCCGCAACGACCCCGTGGCGCGCGAGCAGTTCCTGCAGATCATGCAGAACCAGACCAGCCGCATGGCGCGCCTCATCGACGACCTTCTGTCGCTGTCGCGCCTAGAGATGAAGCCCTATCTCAAGCCGGGAACCGAGGTCGACCTGCGCCAGGCCATCGACAGCGTCATCGATTCGCTTGGGCCGCTCGCAAAGGAAAACGGCGTCGTCATCGAGCGTGATTTCGCGGAAGGGCCGCTCGACGTGCCCGGCGATCGGGACGAGCTTTTCCAGGTCTTCGAAAATCTGCTGGAAAACGCCTGCAAATACGGTCAGTCGGGCGGACGCGTCGTGGTGTCGATCACGCGCAGCGATAGCGATCCCGAACCGGGCATCGACGTCACCATCAGGGATTTCGGCCCCGGCATCCCCGAAGAACACATCCCGCGCATCACCGAGCGCTTCTACCGCGTCGACGTAGAGAACAGCCGGACCCAGAAGGGCACCGGCCTTGGCCTGTCCATCGTCAAGCATATCCTGACCCGCCACAACGCCAGGCTCTCCATCAGGTCGGAGGTCGGCAAGGGCGCTGCGTTCACGGTCCATTTGCCGGCTCGCTGACGCGGTACTATCTCTAGCACATAATGGGCCGTTTCTTTTTTCTGTCATCCGGCTAGCGTATCAGCGGGGATTCGAGGGAACGACTCAACCACGAGATCCCGGGAAGGCATTTCGTCCATGCAGTCCGTGCATATCGTCAGCGCCTATGACGAGGAGCTGAAATATCTGTCGAAGCGCATCGCGGCGATGGGCGGGCATGCCGAGCGCATGGTCGAGCAGGCGGTCGCGGCGTTGGTTAATGCGGATCCGGGGCTTGCCCAGAAAGTCATTCGAGACGACCTGGTTCTGGATGAGGGACAGCGCGAGATCGACGACAAGGCGATCATCATCATCGCCAAGCGCCAGCCGATGGCGACGGATCTGCGCGAGATCGTAGGCGCGATCCGCATCTCGGCGGACCTCGAACGGGTAGGCGACCTCGGCAAGAACGTCGCCAAGCGGGTGGTTGCGGTCGCAGACGGGCGCCAGCCGAACAGTCTGTTCCGCGGCCTCGAGGCTTTGGCCAATCTGGCACTGACCCAGCTCAAGGAAGTGCTCGACGTCTATGCGTCGCGGTCGGTGGAGAAAATCGGTTTCGTGCGCGACCGCGACGACCAGATCGACGCCATGTACACGTCGCTGTTTCGCGAATTGCTGACCTACATGATGGAAGACCCACGCAACATCACCCCCTGCACACATCTCCTGTTTTGCGCCAAGAACATCGAGCGCATCGGCGACCACGCCACCAACATCGCCGAGACGATCTACTATATCGTCACCGGCGATCAGATGCCGGCCGATCGTCCAAAGGGCGACAAGACGGACAAGATTATTCTTCCTGCAACGCCACCGGCGAAGTGAGTTCTCCCGACACCGATGCGAATTTCGGATTCGCCACCTGACAGAAAATTGCGCTAAGCTTTCGACGCGCCGACTTCTCAGTTCCGCGATGAAGGCCCCGCCTTCAGGAGGCTGCGATGGAATATGTCCGCGAGTTTGCTCCTGCGCCGCCGCTGTCGGGCATAATCGCCTGCGGTGTCTATACGGCTGGGCGGCGCATCGCCGACATACCGATCGAGGAAGCCGGTGAATGGGCCGGGAAGCCGGGCCACGTGGTCTGGATCGGACTGCTGGAGCCCGACCGCAATTTGTTGCTGCGCGTCCAGGCGCAATTCCATCTGCATGAGCTGGCGATCGAGGACGCCGAGCATCCGCACCAACGGCCGAAGATCGAGCAATATGGTGATGCCCTGTTCATCGTTGCCCGCACGGCGCAGTTGATCGACAGCCGTGTCACCTTCGGCGAGACACATTTGTTCGTCGGCGCCGGCTATATCGTCAGCGTCAGGCATGGCCCGTCGACCTCCTACGCCGCCGTTCGCCAGCATTGGGAAAGCTGCCCGCATTCCCTTGCCAAGGGCGAGGATTTCGTCCTCTACGCCATTCTCGATTTCATCGTCGACAACTACATGCCGGTGCTCGAGCAGATCGAAAACGAGGTCGAGGCGATCGAGGACAAGGTTCTGCTGAAACCGATGACCGGCTCCGATATCGAACGGCTTTATATGCTGCGCCGCGATCTCTTGCGCCTGCGTAATGCGGCCCTGCCGCTGGTGGAGGTCTGCCGGCGGCTCACCAGCGCCGATCTGCCGCAAATCCACACAGCCATGCACCCGCTGTTTCGCGACGTCACCGACCACATCCGCACTGTCCAGGAAAAGATCGACAGCCTGCGTGAGGTTCTCGCCTTCGCCTTCGAGGCGAGCCTTCTGGTCGGTCAAAGCCAGGAGACGGCGATCTCCAAGAAGCTTGCCTCATGGGCCGCCATCTTGGCCGTGCCGACGGCATTCGCCGGCATTTACGGCATGAATTTCAGCGACATGCCGGAACTGAGGATGGAGTATGGCTACCCGGCCGTCCTGGCGGCAATTGCCCTGATCTGCACGTTTCTTTACTGGCGGTTTCGCAAGAATGGGTGGCTATGAAGTGGGGTGAATGGTGAATAGTGAATAGGGCTAGACAAGAGCCTTGCTTCTTACTCCAAGCTCAACCCGCTACCATTCACCATTCACCATTCACCATTCACCTGCTCCGCCGCCGCTCGGATGCCGGCTGAAACGCCACGCGGGCATGATACTTGCAGTAGGGCCCGGTTTCGGCGGCGTCGTTGCCGCAGAAATGGAAGTCTTCCGAAAGCGGATCGCCATTCGGCCATTTGCAGGTGCGCTCGTTCAGCTCGACGAGTTGCAGATGCCGCGAGATCGGCACGACGACGTTCTCGACCGGGCGGATATAGTGGCGCGCCACCGGTTCGGCATCGAACTGCGCCTTGAGCGCGGTCGCACCGATCGACATCGACGTGGTGGCATGGCGCGTGGCGCTTGCTGCCCGCGACACCGATTTCTGGATCGTCGATCCCTGTACCGTCTTCTTCTGGCGTGCCGGTGAGGCGGTCGTGCGTCCGCGACCGGACAGTTTCAGCCGGTGCACTTTGCCGATGACCGCATTGCGGCTGACCCCGCCAAGCTGCGCGGCGATCTGGCTGGCGCTGAGGCCCTCCGACCACAATTTTCTGAGAAGTTCGACTCGCTCGTCAGTCCAGTTCATGAGACCGCGCTCCTGCTGAAACGTGCGGCAATCGGAATCCATTCCCGACCCGGCTTCTGCCGGGCAGACACCACATATATCGGGTGATTAGGTCCGCCGCACGAAATCTAGTTATTTCTCTACTACAATTACCTTATGCGCTGACTCGGTGACAAGAGTCCCAAGGCCAACACGAATCGGTTTTTTCGGTTTTCCCCAACTTGCCCGGTCGCTTACGAGCCGGCGTTGTGCTGGAGGGCTTGCCGCACGTCCTTACGCGACCTTTTCGTTGACTTCACGGCCGAAAAACACGATAAGCCACAAGGGCCGCCGCTTTGGCGGCTTTTTGATTTTTCCGGTTCCGGAGACGCATATAATGAGCGGTTCGGCGCTTTTCGAGACCTTTGTTCGCGCACCCCTGGCTTTCGACCACGGTGAAGGCACCTGGCTGGTCACCGATAAGGGCGAGCGATATCTCGACTTCGCCGGCGGCATCGCCGTGAATTCGTTGGGCTACAGCCATCCGCATCTGGTCGCGGCCCTCACCGAGCAGGCCGCCAAGCTCTGGCACGTCTCCAATCTGTACGAGATTCCGGGACAGAGCCGGCTCGGCGAGCGGCTGGCCGACGCCAGCTTCGCCGACAAGGTGTTCTTCACCAATTCCGGCGCAGAGGCACTCGAATGCGCCATCAAGACGGCGCGGCGCTACCACTTCGTCAAGGGCCATCCCGAGCGCTACCGCACAATCACCTTCGAAGGCGCGTTCCACGGCCGCACCCTGGCGACCATCGCCGCCGGCGGCCAGTACAAATACCTGGAAGGTTTCGGCCCCAAGGTCGACGGCTTCGACCAGGTCGGTTTCGACGATATCGACGCCGCCGAAAAGGCGATCACGCCTGAAACCGCGGCGATCCTGATCGAGCCGGTGCAAGGCGAGGGCGGCATCAGGCAAGTGCCGACGCAATCGCTGAAGCGCCTCCGGCAGCTCTGCGATCAGCACGGGCTGCTCCTGATTTTCGACGAGGTCCAATGCGGCGTCGGCCGCACCGGAAAGCTGTTCGCGCATGAGTGGGCGGGTGTCACACCCGACCTCATGGCGGTGGCCAAGGGCATCGGCGGCGGCTTTCCGATGGGTGCCTGCCTCGCCACCGACGAGGCAGCGGTCGGCATGACCGCCGGCGTGCACGGCACCACCTTCGGTGGCAATCCGCTGGCGATGGCGGTCGGCAACGCCGTGCTCGACGTGGTGCTGGAAGACGGCTTTCTCGAGGACGTCCGGCGCAAGGCGCTGCTGTTGAAGCAGGGGCTTGCCGGTGTCGCCGACGAATTTCCGGATGTTATCGAAAGCATCAGGGGCACCGGCCTGATGCTCGGGCTTAAATGCGCGATGCCCAACACCAAGGTCACGGTGGCACTGCGTGACCAGCATCTCTTGACGGTTCCGGCCGGCGACAACGTTATCCGCCTGCTGCCGCCTCTCACCGTCACCGACGCCGAGATCCACGAAGCGCTCGAGCGCATTCGTGCCGGCGCCAAAAGCCTGGCGGATGCCATCGTCGCTGCCGCCGCGAAGTAATCCTGGAATTCCTGATGTCCCTTCGCCATTTCACCGATCTTTCCGCCGTTTCCGAAGGCGATCTGCGCTTCATGCTCGACGACGCAGCTGTGCGAAAGGCAAGGCTCAAGGCCGGCGAACGCACCAAGCCGCTCGAAGGAAAGGTGCTGGCAATGATCTTCGACAAGCCGTCGACGCGCACGCGCGTGTCGTTCGACGTCGGTATGCGGCAGTTGGGTGGCGAGACGATCATGCTGACCGGCACCGAGATGCAGCTTGGCCGTTCCGAGACCATTGCCGACACGGCCAAGGTGCTGTCGCGCTATGTCGATGCCATCATGATCCGCACCACCTCGCATGACCGGCTGCTGGAACTGACGGAAAACGCTACGGTCCCCGTCATCAACGGGCTGACCGACGAGACCCATCCCTGCCAGCTGATGGCCGACATCATGACCTTCGAAGAGCATCGCGGTCCGGTGGCCGGCAAGACGATCGCCTGGACCGGCGACGGCAACAACGTGCTGCATTCGCTGCTGGAGGCTTCTGCGCGGTTCCGCTTCAAGCTGAACGTCGCCGTGCCCGAGGGCAGCGAACCGGCTCAGAAACATGTCGACTGGTCGAAAGCCAATGGCGGCAAGCTGAAATTCACCCGTTCGCCCGAGGAGGCCGTTCACGAGGCCGACTGCATCGTCACCGACTGCTGGGTGTCGATGGGCCAGGAGCACCGTGCCCGCGGCCACAATGTCTTCTTGCCCTATCAGGTCAATGCGGCACTGATGGCGAAAGCCAAGCCGGACGCGCTGTTCATGCACTGTCTGCCGGCGCATCGCGGTGAGGAGGTTACCGACGAGGTCATCGACGG
This sequence comes from Mesorhizobium sp. M1328, assembly GCF_040318075.1. NCBI lineage: Bacteria > Pseudomonadati > Pseudomonadota > Alphaproteobacteria > Hyphomicrobiales > Phyllobacteriaceae > Mesorhizobium > Mesorhizobium sp. M1328. The sequence goes on from NZ_JAMYLO010000009.1 coordinate 137,696, forward strand.
GCCGCATTCGGTGGTGTTCGATGAGGCCGAGAACCGGCTCCATGCCCAGAAGGCGGTCTTGGCCTGGTGCCTGGGCGCTTGATACGGGCCGCGGTGATCCGGGCCGGCCTGATCCGCGCCGCCTTGATCTGCGCCGCCTTGATCCGGGCCGCCTTGATCCGGAAGTGGGTGGTGCCTATCTCAGGCGCATCACGCAAATCGAGCGCGTCTCGTCGCATGCGCCCCGGAGGGCGGCATCGCCGCGCCCCGGAGCTTTGTCATGTTGGAAACTCATCAATTGGCTGAACATAAACCCAAGCTCGGCGAATTCGGCTACGCCGGCGACGACCATGTCGTGCCGTTCGAGGTCGGCCCGCTCGACGTGCGCGGCCGCACCGTCCAGCTCGGGTCGATGCTCGACGCTATTCTCAGCCGCCACGACTATCCCGAGCCGGTCGCCCGGCTCCTGGCCGAAGCCTGTGTGCTGACGGTATTGCTCGGAACTTCGCTGAAGTTCGAGGGTAAGTTCATTCTGCAGACCCGCACCGACGGGCCGGTCGACATGCTGGTCGCGGATTTCTCCACGCCGCACGCGCTGCGCGCTTATGCCCGCTTCGATGCCGACCGGCTGCAGGCTTTGACTTCTGCCGGCGAGACGTCACCGCAGACGCTGCTCGGCAGCGGCGTCCTGGCGCTGACCATCGACCAGGGCGCTCACACGCAACGCTACCAGGGCATCGTCCAGCTCGACGGCGTCACACTGGAAGATGCCGCACGCACCTATTTCCGCCAGTCGGAGCAGATTCCGACCGACCTCCGGCTTTCGGTTGCCAAGCTTCTGACGCCCGGCGTCGGCGGTGCCCGCGAGCAATGGCGGGCCGGTGGCTTGCTGGCACAATTCCTGCCGCAGTCGGCGGAGCGCATGCGCGTACCCGACCTTCCCGGTGGCGACGGCGATCCGCGTGAGGAAATCCACGACCCGACCGACAATTCCTGGCAGGAGCTGCTGGCGCTGCTTGGTACCATTGAACCGACCGAGCTGATCGATCCGACGATCGGCGCCGAACGGCTGCTTTACCGGCTTTTCCACGAGCATGGCGTCCGCGTCTTCGGCGGGGTGCCGGTCGCCGACCAGTGCTCATGCTCGAGGGAGAAGATCCGCGGCATCCTCGAAGGCTTTTCCGCCGAGGAGATCAGGGACAGCACCGAGGATGGCAGCATTCACGTCGCCTGCGAATTCTGCTCGAAGCAATATGACTTCGACCCGGCGGAGTTTGCAGCGGCTGGATGACGAGCCTCAATTGACGGTGCGCCGCGTGCCTGGCAAATCGAGCGAGAAGGCGGGGATGGCAACGTCGAACGTCTCGCCCCGTTTGTTGCGCATTGTGTAGTGCCCGACCATGATGCCGGACGGGGTCGAGAGCGGGCATCCAGACGTATACTGATAGCTGTCGCCGGGGTTGAGTCCGGGTTGCTCGCCGACGACCCCGGGACCGCGCACTTCCTCGACCTTGCCGGTGCCGTCGGTAATGTGCCAGTAGCGTGATAGAAGCTGCACGAACTCATCCGACTGATTGTCGATGGTCACCTGGTAGCCCCAGACATAGCGGTTTTGCGGCGGGTCGGAGTGATCCTCCAGATAGAACGGCCTGACCTGCACTTCGATGTTGCGGGTGACGGCGCTGTACATGAACTGCTCCAAAGCAATGTAGATGGAACTTTCGATGCTCAGCGCAGTTTGGTCAACGATGCGCGGCATCTTCTTGCCCGATCTCAAGCGCAGGTGCCGAAAAACAATGTCATTTGAGTGACACATGACAATGATGGTGTGCAGGCTTGTGCTGGGCGACTCAGCGTTTTGTCGAATTGTTGAAAACGGCCGTCATGCGGCCGGCATTTCTGGAGTGACCAGATCTCGATGGAACCGACATTCGCAGCCGCCCTCCTTTCCATAGCCCTCCTTCTTTCAAATCTCGCCAGCATCCTGTTAGCTTCGCTGAAGCTGAAGCGACCAGCCAGGATTGCACCGCCCGCGGCCGACGCGCCGCCGGTATCGATCGTCGTCCCGGCGCGCGGCGTCGAGCCGTTTGCCGAAGAGACTCTGGAGCGCGCCTTCTCCCTCGACTGGCCGCGCTACGAACTCATCTTCTGCGTCGCCCATACCGATGACCCGGTGGTCAAGCCGATCACCGCCGCAATGGCGCGGTTTCCAGCTATTCGCGCCCGCCTTCTAGTCGGTGACGACCGCATCAGCGGCAATCCAAAACTCAATAATTGCGTGAAGGGTTGGGAGGCGGCCCATTATCGCTGGGTCATCCTTGCCGATTCCAACGTGCTTATGCCGAGCGATTATGTCCAACAGCTGATGGCGGCATGGCGGCCCGATACCGGCCTCGTCTGCTCGACGCCGATCGGCTCGCGGCCGGGCGGGTTTTGGGGGGAGGTCGAATGCGCCTTTCTCAACACGCTGCAGGCACGCTGGCAGTACGCTGGAGAGGCGCTCGGCCTCGGCTTCGCGCAGGGCAAGAGCATGTTGTGGAACAAGCCGATGCTCGATGCCAATGGCGGCATCCGCGCGCTTGCTGCCGAGATCGCCGAGGACGCCGCCGCGACCAAGCTGGTCAACGGGCTCGGACTGCGGGTCAATCTTGTCGCCTCGCCCTTCGAACAGCCGCTCGGCCGGCGCACGCTTGGCGAGATCTGGTCGCGGCAGGCGCGCTGGGCGCGGCTGCGCCGCGTCACCTTTGCACTGTTCTTTGCCCCCGAAATCCTGATCGGCGCGGCGCCGCCGCTGGTGCTTGCGCTGATCGCCGCGGCTGACGCCGGCGTCAGCCTGCCGGCAACCGCCATCGCCGTGCTGGTCGCGGCCTACCTGCCGGAATGCGTCTTGGCCTCGGCCAAGGGATGGCACCTGTCGCCGCGCACGATCCCGGCGATGATGGCGCGAGACCTGATGCTTCCCGCCATTTGGGCGCGCGGATGGCTGAGCGGCGCCGTCGACTGGCGCGGCAACGTGATGACCATCCAGACCAAGGCCGTCGCGGAGCTGGAAGAGACCCCGTCCGGCGCCTGATCGGCGCATCCCCGCTCGCCTCTGTTCGGCCAGTCCTTATCCGGCAGCTCTCAGCGCTTGCTCGATATCTTCGAGCAGATCGTTGGCATCTTCCAGGCCGACGGAAAGCCTGAGCGTTCCCGGTCCGATACCGAGCTCGGCGCGAGCCTCATCGGTCAAGTTCTTGTGCGTCGTCGTCGCCGGATGGGTGATCAGGCTCTTGGCATCGCCGAGATTGTTGGAAATCAGCACGATGTCGAGTGCGTTCTGGAAGGCAAAGGCCGCCTGCTTGCCGCCCTTCACATCCAGGCAGATCAGCGTCGAGCCGCCCGACATCTGCTTCTGGACCACGGCCGCTTGCGGGTGGTCGGCGCGGCCGGGATAGATGACGCGGGCGATTTGCGGGCGCTCGGCGAGGAAATCCGCGATGCGGCCGGCACTTTCCGTCTGCTGACGTACGCGCAGCGGCAGCGTCTCCAGGCCTTTCAGCAGCGTCCAGGCATTGAAGGGCGAGAGGCTGGGGCCGGTGTGGCGGAAATAGTCGTGCAGGTTCTCGTCGATCCATTTCTTGTCCGACAGGACGATGCCGCCAAGACAGCGCCCCTGGCCATCAATATGCTTGGTCGCGGAGTAGACGACGATGTGGGCGCCGAGCTGCAGGGGTTTCTGCTGCAAGGGCGTGGCGAAGACATTGTCGACGATCAGCCTGGCGCCAATCGAGTTGGCAAGTGCGGCGACGGCGGCGATGTCGACCACCTCCAGCGTCGGATTGGTCGGGCTTTCCAGGAAGAACAGTTTGGTGTTCGGCTTGACCGCCTTTTCCCAACTGGCGATGTCTGTGCCGTCGACCAGTGTTGCCTCGATGCCGTATTTCGGCGCCAGCGTCTCGACCACCCAGCGGCAGGAGCCGAACAGCGCGCGCGCCGCGACGATATGGTCGCCCGCCTTGGCGCTGCACAGCAGTGCTGCCGTCACCGCCGCCATGCCGGATGCCGTGGCGCGCGCGTCCTCGGCGCCTTCCAGCGCGCACATGCGTTTTTCAAACATGTCGACGGTCGGGTTGGCATAGCGCGAATAGATGAAGCCCGGCTCCTCGCCCTTGAAGCGGGCTTCCGCCGCTTGCGCCGTCTCGTAGACATAGCCTTGGGTGAGATACATCGCCTCGGAGGTCTCGCCGAAGCCGGAACGCAGCGTCCCGGCATGCACGAGTGCGGTCTGAGGCTTCCAGTCGCGCTTCTTGTTCATCATTCTATCCAACACCAAAAATGGTCCAAACAACAAAAAACCGGTCGCGAAAGTCGCAACCGGTCCATATGGCCTTGCGGCCCGACGGTCCTTTAGCGACTTGTTTAACGTGGCTGCAAGCCGACCGGCCAAATCACCACGGGATAACGACCTTTAGACCCGCGCCACGCTTGCGTCAATTGCCGGCATGATTAAGAGGGTTGTACCAAGCAGGTGCCAAAGGCGTCCACGGTCGGACCTGCGACAGAACAAGACCTCGCCCGGCGTTCGAACGGAGCCAGACCCTTGCGGCAGACAGGCATTCTTCCCGATCAGGATATTTCCGCGCTGTTCCAGTCGGGCGCGCTGAAATCGCCGCGCACGCTCGATGCCGATCAGATCCAGCCGGCCAGCCTTGACCTCAGGCTCGGCGACAAGGCCTGGCGGGTGCGTGCTTCCTTCTTGCCCGGCCCGGACCACAGGGTTGTCGATAAGCTCGACCGGCTGAAGCTGCACGAGATCAACCTCGCCGATGGTGCCGTGCTGGAAACCGGCTGCGTCTACATCGTGCCGCTGCTCGAAAGCCTGGCGCTGCCCGTGCATATTTCCGCCTCCGCCAACCCGAAAAGCTCGACCGGACGGCTCGATATCTTCACCCGGGTAATGACCGATCGCGGCCACGAGTTCGACAAGATCGCCGCCGGCTATGAAGGCCCGCTCTATCTGGAGGTCAGCCCGCGCACCTTCCCGATCGTGGTGCGGACCGGCTCGCGGCTGTCGCAGATCAGGTTCCGCACCGGCAATGCGCTTTTGTCGGAAAGCGAGCTGCACGAGTTGCACCGCGCCGAAATGCTGGTCGCCACCGAACCACCCAATATCTCAGGCGGTGGCATCGCGCTGTCGATCGATCTCGACGGCGACAAGGACGGGCTGGTCGGCTATCGCGGCAAGCACCACACCGGCCTGGTCGACGTCGACAAGCGCGCCGCGCAGGATGTCGTCGATTTCTGGGAGCCGCTCTACAAGAGCGGTGCCGGCGAGCTGGTGCTCGATCCGGACGAATTCTATATTCTGGTGTCGCGCGAGGCGGTGCATGTGCCGCCGCTCTACGCCGCCGAAATGACGCCCTTCGATCCGCTGGTCGGCGAGTTCCGCGTCCATTATGCCGGTTTCTTCGACCCGGGTTTCGGCCATTCGGCGTCGGGCGGCACCGGCAGCCGGGCGGTGCTCGAGGTACGCAGCCATGAAGTGCCGTTCATCCTCGACCACGGCCAGATCGTCGGGCGGCTAGTCTACGAGCACATGCTGAAACGGCCGCAAGCGCTCTACGGCACAGATCTCGGCTCGAACTATCAGGCGCAGGGCCTGAAACTGTCCAAGCATTTCCGCGCCGCGCGCTGAGCTTGTTCGCAAGCCGTCAGCCGCGAACAAGCCGTCAGCCGCGAAACAGATATTCTTTCGCGGCGCCAAGGCAGCCATGAAACTGACCGATAAAGAGCAGTTCTCGCACTGCCAATCGCTTCTTCCCCCAAAATCCTCTGGTTTGCTTCTCGTCAAGTGAGGCGCTTGAGCTGGACTGCAAGGGGAACAACTGCTTGCCGAGACATCCCAGCACATGGGCTCTGGCGGAGTCGATACCGCAGGCTCTGCCATTGTCGTTCATTCTGTCAGCGCGGAGTGCGGACGTCATGCGATCCGCGTTGCGCATCAGAAAGCTCACTTGCGATTTCGAATAGCCGGTGGCCAGAAGCCGGTTAGTCATCGACATCCGGGCTTCGCGATAGGATTTTGCGCTGCATTGTCCGGCGCTGTAAGCCGCTGGGGAGAAATAGGCGAGGAACAGGACTAAACTTACGAACACAGTGCCAATCCGCAGGCCGTTCATCTTTCGCCCCTGAATTCTGTCACCAGTTTACAACGCCTTCACCGCCACCTTCACCGGCTGCTCGATTTCAAGCGGGTTGCGCAGCGGCAGGCCGAAATCCTGGGCCTCGATTTCGAACACGTCGCCGGCCTCGGTCCTGATGCCGTCGGCGAAGGACAGCGTCGCCGTGCCGAACATGTGCACATGCACGTCGCCCGGCTGGCGGAAGGCCGAGTATTTGAAGTGGTGATGCTCGAGATTGCCAATGGTGTGCGACATGTTCGCCTCGCCCGACAGGAACGGCTTTTCCCAAAGCAGCTTGCCGTCACGCAGGATGCGTGAGGCGCCGCGGATGTCGGACGGCAGATCGCCGATCAGGATTTCGGGCCCGAACGAAGCGTTGCGCAGCTTGGAATGGGCAAGGAAGAGATAGTTCACGCGCTCGGTGACGTGGTCGGAAAACTCGTTCGACAGCGTGAAGCCGACGCGGAACGGGGCGCCGTCGTCGCCGATCACATAGATACCGGCGATTTCCGGCTCCTCGCCGGCATCCTGGGCGAAGGCCGGCGACATAAGCGGCGCCCCGGGCGCCACTGCCATGGTGCCATTGCCCTTGTAGAACCATTCCGGCTGCACGCCAGTCTGGCCCTTCGCCGGCTTGCCGCCCTCAAGCCCCATGCGGAACATCTTCATGGAATCGGTCAGCTGTTCCTCGCCGTCCGTGCTGAGCTTCTTATGCATGGAATCGCGGGTCGCGGCGGAGCCGAGATGCGTCAGCCCGGTGCCGGTGAGATGGAGATGCGCCGGATCGGGATGGTTGATCGGCGACAGCAGCCGCCCCTTCTTGTAGGCTGCGTCGAGATCGACGGTTTCGCCAAAGCCCTTGCGCTCGATCAGGGCGACAAGCCCGCTGCCGGTGCGCGCGGCCTCCATCGCCAGCGAATAGACGCTGCGGGCGCCGTTGATGACGCGGGTCTTGCCGCCGTTGCGGGCAACGACGCGGATCGTCTCGGCGTCGTCGAGGATCTGTGAGATCAGCATGGTAACCCTCTCTGAATTGCGGGCTGGCCTGCCTTTCTCGGCAAACCCTACCCTGCGCGGCCCGGACCCTGTCCTCGCCTCGGTTGAAATTCTTCGTCCGGATTGCGCTCGCGGATCAGGTCCTTCGGGGGACTTTTTCGCGTCGCCCGGCAGCGCCGCGATATGACCCGTATGCCTCCTGGTTGCCTCTCAAGCCTTGTTCTTGTTGTAGACGTCGAAGACGACGGCGCCGAGCAGCACCAGGCCTTTGACCACCTGCTGCCAGTCGACATTGACGCCCATGATCGACATGCCGTTGTTCATGACGCCCATGATAAAGCCGCCGACCACCGCGCCGATGACCTGGCCGACACCGCCCATCGCCGAAGCGCCACCGATGAACACCGCGGCGATGACGTCAAGCTCGCTGCCGAGGCCCGCCGCCGGCACAGCCTGGCCCAGGCGCGCAGCGATAATCAGGCCGCCGAGTGCCGACAGCACGCCCATATTGATGAACACCATCAACGTCAGCCGTTCGGTCTTGATGCCCGATAGCTGGGCTGCCTTGGCATTGCCGCCCATCGCATAGATGCGACGGCCGATCGTCATGCGTTTGGTAACGAAGACGAACAACGCGATCAGCACGCCCATCACCATGAGAACGATGGGGAGACCCCTATAGGTGGCGAATTGGTAGACGAGAAACAGCGCCAGCGCGCTGATCACCAGGGTCTTGACGACGAACAGCGAGAAGGGCTCGGCTTCGTAGCCATGCTTCTCGCGGGTGCGCCGTGCCCTGAGTCCGAAATAGGCATAGGCGAGCACGGCGACGAGGCCGATCACGATCGTCGTCAGGTGCAGCGTCAGGCCGCTGCCGACAATGGTTTTGCCGGCGGCGTTCACGGTTGGCGGTATCAGCGTCAATGGGCCGATCAGGTCCGGAATGAAGCCGGAACTGAGCGCCTTGAAGCCGACGGGGAGCGGCCCCACGGAAGACCCGCCACCCAGCAGCGCCTGGCAGATGCCGCGGAAGATCAGCATGCCCGCCAGTGTGACGATGAAGCTCGGTATTCGATGATAGGCAATCCAGTAGCCTTGTGCCGCGCCGATCGCGCCACCGACGATCAGGCAGATGATCGACACCACCAGCGGATTGCTCAACGGGCCAAGCGGCCAGATGACCATCATCATCGCCGCCAGCGCGCCGATGAAGCCGGCGACGGAGCCGACGCTGAGATCGATGTGGCCCGAAACGATCACCAGAAGCATGCCCAGCGCCATCACGATGATGAAGCTGTTCTGCTGAACCAGATTGCTGAGGTTCACCGGCTTGAACAGCGTTCCGGACGTGGTGAACTGGAAGAACACCATGATTGCGATCAACGCCAGCACCAACCCGTATTCGCGCAGGTTGGTGACCAGCGCCGAGACGGCAATGCGAGGTCCCTGTTGTAGGTCCTGGGCAACGCCGGTCTGCGGCCCGGGAGCGCTTTCGGTGCTCATGATGCTTTTCCTTCTCCGCGGACGATGGCGCGCATTATCTTTTCCTGGCTGGCGTCGCTCGCCGCCATTTCGCCGACGATGCGTCCTTCGTTCATGACGTAGATGCGGTCGGTGATGCCGAGCAGTTCGGGCATTTCCGACGAGATGACGATGATTGCCTTACCCTCGGAGGCGAGACGCGCGATGATCGTATAGATTTCATACTTGGCACCGACGTCGATACCGCGTGTCGGCTCGTCGAGAATCAGCACTTCCGGATTGGCGAACAGCCATTTCGACAGCACCACCTTCTGTTGATTTCCGCCAGAAAGGTTGCCGGTCATCTGGTAGACGCTCGAGGCTCGGATATTGGTCCTGCCGCGATAATCATTGGCGACCGAGAGCTCGCGCAAATCGTCGATCACGCCGTGGCGCGACACGCCGGGCAGGTTGGCCAGCGTGATGTTGTGCTTGATGTGGTCGATCAAGTTGAGACCGTAGGTCTTGCGGTCCTCGGTAACGTAGGCGATGCCGTGCTCCACCGCCTTGCTCACCGAAGAGACATCGATCGGCTTGCCGTTAAGGAACGCCTCGCCGGTGATGCGACGGCCATAGGACCGGCCGAACAGGCTCATGGCAAACTCGGTCCGGCCGGCGCCCATGAGCCCGGCAATGCCGACCACTTCGCCCTTGCGGGCGTTGAGGTTGATGCCCTTGATGACCTGCCGCTCGGCATGGATGGGGTGGTAGACCGACCAGTTTTTCACTTCGAGGACGGTCTCGCCGATCTTCGGCTCGCGCGGCGGATAGCGGTCGTCGAGCGAACGGCCGACCATCGAGGTAATGATGCGGTCCTCCGAGATGTCCTTCTTGGCCAGCGTCTCGATGGTCCGGCCGTCACGGATGATGGTGACCTTGTCGGCGACCCGGTTCACCTCGTTGAGCTTGTGCGAGATCAGGATCGAAGTGATGCCTTGCCGCTTGAATTCGAGCAGCAGATCGAGCAGCGCCTGGCTGTCCTTTTCGGACAGGCTCGCGGTCGGCTCGTCGAGAATGAGCAACTTCACTTCCTTGCTGAGCGCCTTGGCGATCTCGACCAGCTGCTGCTTGCCGACGCCGATATTGGTGATCAGCGTGTTGGGGTCTTCCTTGAGGCCGACCTTCTTGAGCAGGGCGCTGGTGCGCGTCTCGTTGGCATTCCAGTCGATGACGCCGTATCTGGCGTGCTCGTTGCCGAGAAAGATGTTTTCGGCAATCGACAACATCGGCACCAGCGCAAGCTCCTGATGGATGATGACGATGCCCTTGCGTTCGCTATCATGGATGCCTTTGAAATGGCACTCATCGCCGCGATAGATGATCTGGCCGTCATAGGTGCCGGACGGATACACGCCCGACAGCACCTTCATCAGCGTCGACTTGCCGGCGCCGTTCTCGCCGACCACGGCATGGATCTCGCCTTCCTCGACCATGAGCTTGACGTTCGACAGCGCCTTGACGCCGGGAAACGTCTTGGTGATGTCGCGCATCTCCAAAATCGTCGATGCCATTGAGAATACCACTCCTGCGAGGTCCGCAAACAATACCGGGCTGGCTCGCCAACGAAAAGGGGCCCTGCCTGCGCAGGACCCCAGGCTTTGTAACCGCGATTACTTCAGTTCTTCGGCCTTGATGTAGCCGGAGTCGACCACCAGCGCCTGGTAGTTCGACTTGTCGACGTCATGCGGCGTCAACAGGATCGAGGGAACGACCTTGACATCGTTGTTGTAGGTCGTGGTGTCGAGGCCTTCCGGCTTGCCGCCCGAGAGCACCTTGTCGACGAGTTCGACCGTCGCCTTGGCGAGTTCGCGGGTGTCCTTAAACACGGTCGAATACTGTTCGCCGGCGATGATCGCTTTGACCGAAGCGGTCTCGGCGTCCTGTCCGGTGACGATCGGCCATGGCTGATCGGCAGTACCGTAGCCTACGGCGCGCAGCGAAGCGATGATGCCGCGCGACAGGCCGTCATAGGGCGAGAGCACGCCATCGACGCGGCTGCCGTCCGAGTAGTTGGCGGAGAGCAGATTGTCCATGCGGGCCTGGGCGGTTGCCGCCAGCCAGCGCAGCGTGCCGACCTTGTCCATGCCCATCTGGCCGGACTTCACGACGAGGGTCTTATCGTCGATCAGCGGCTGAAGAACCGACATGGCGCCGTTATAGAAGAAGAACGCATTGTTGTCGTCCGGCGAACCGCCGAACAGCTCGATGTTGAACGGACCCTTCTTCTCGGGATAGCCGAGGCCCTTGAGCAGCGATTTGGCCTGGATGACGCCGACGCCGAAATTGTCGAAGGTGGTGTAGTAGTCGACATTTGGCGTCTTCTTGATCAGGCGGTCGTAAGCGACGACGACAACGCCTGCGTCATTCGCCTTCTGCAGCGCATCGCCCATCGTGGTGCCGTCGATCGAAGCGATGATCAGCGCCTTCGGGCCCTTGGTGATTTCGTTTTCCAGCTGGCTGAGCTGGTTCGGAATGTCGTCCTGCGCATATTGCAGGTCGACGGTGTAGCCCAGAGCCTCGAGCTGGGACTTGACGGCGTCGCCGTCGTTGATCCAGCGCTGCGAGGTCTTGGTGGGCATCAGCACGCCGATCAGGCCTTCGCCCGCCTGCGCCGGCAGCGTCATGGCCGCGATGCCTAGGGCCGCGACGGCGGCCAGTGTCTTGATAATCTTCACATTAACTCTCCCTGGTTGATGGACGCGTACCCTTGGGTTTCGTGGGCCGCGCAATCGTGCAGGAGCGCCAAACGCGCCGCTGCCGTCAATCGATCTCCGGTATCCTCCCAATCGGCCCCGAAACTCTGGTTTCAATCGATACGAATTTTCCCTCGTCACCGATCGTCAAGTCTCAGGACGCGCGAAGGGTGTGTCGCTTTGCCATAACTGTCAAATGCGATCTTTGATGGTTGCTATATCGAGACTGATATGGCTTAGGCTAGTGACGACGCTGCCGGATTCAGCCGGGGCGCCGGGCGTAGGAGTAGGGAAAAAATCATGGCGGCGCTGCGAAATCCTGGCGGAATATCAGCCGGTTACGATGAGATTCCGGGTGATGGCGGAACCTTGCTGCGCAGCGGCTTGAGCCTGCGTCACATGCGCATGATCGCGGCCCTCGACGAGCACGGCCGGGTGAGTGCCGCGGCCCAGGTCATGAACATCTCGCAGCCGGCCGCCTCGCGCATGATCGCCGAGATGGAGGCCGTGCTCGACGTCAAGCTCTGCGAAAGGCTGCCGCGCGGCATCACGCTGACGCCTTATGGCAAGGCGTTGGCACGGCGCGCGCGATCGATCCTGCTCGAGATGCGCGAGGTCGACCGTGAGATATTCGAGCTCAAGGCGGGCAAGGGTGGCTCGGTGTTTCTGGGCGCGGTGACAGCACCGGCGATCGAGCTGGCAGTGCCGGCGATCCGCGAGATCCGGCGCCTCTATCCGCGCATCGAAATCACCATGCAGGTCGAGACCTCGAACGTGCTTGCGCGCGAGCTGATCGCCTCGCGCCACGATTTCATCATCGCCCGCATCCCCGACGATCTCAATCCGCGGCTGTTCGAAGCGCGAGTCATCGGCGTCGAGAAGGCCTGCCTGATCGTGCGCCGCGGCCATCCGCTGACCAAGGGCAAGGCAGTGCGGCTGGAAGACACCGCCGCCTATGACTGGGTCTTCCAGTCGGGCGGTTCGCCGCTGCGCCAGGCGATGGAGAGCAACTTCCTGAACCGAAACATCGCCCTGCCGGACCGCATCCTCAACACCAGCTCGCTGCTATTGACTCTGGTCATGGTCGCGCAATCCGACGCCATCGCGCCGGTGTCGATCCAGGTCGCGAAGTTCATCCAGAACCCGGAAGGCCTGGCCGGCGCCATCGATGTTGTCCAGACCGAATTCGACATCGAGGTCAGGCCCTACAGCCTGATCACGGTAAAGAACCGCGCGCTGTCGCCGGCAGCCAAGATGCTGCACGATTTTATTCTGCGAGAGGTGGGCTGAGGGTTGGAGCGGGTAGCGGGCGCATCCCGTGGTCGGCCAGACGACCAGACAGGCCCGCCAGCAGCGGCGCCGATGCACGTCCGCCCCTATTGCGTGATGCTTAAAAAAGCCCGCCAGCAGAAGCCAGCGGGCCAAGGGTAGACTTTCCGGTTGGGGTCATTCGAGGCCCCGCCGACCCTCAATGTGAGATATTCCACGAACTGGCACATCGGCCAAACAGATGAAAGACGGCCAGCCGGGCTATAAAAAAATTGCCTGTGAATTTCGCTGGTTTTCAGCCTGGCCAAAACAAGTTTAATGCAGTGGGGCAGAAGCTGGAGCGGGTAGCGGGAATCGAACCCGCGCGTTCAGCTTGGGAAGCTGACAAGCTACCATTACATCATACCCGCGCTGTTCCTCCGATATCATGGCCCGGCGCCGATGCGCAATCCGATTTGAGGCGCCGCCTTGATGCAGCGCGGTCGACTGCGTATTTCTGGGCATGTGCCCGAATCGCGGCACCCGACTGTGGAGACAGGCCTTGTCCGCACTGAACCGCTTTCTCGGCGATACGCCGCTCCGGGTGATCTTGAAGCTGCTTGTGGTGTCGTTCCTCGTCGGCCTGGTCATGAACGCTTTCGGCTGGTCGCCGATGGACGTGCTTTATGGCATCCGCAAATTCTTTATCGACCTGTGGAATTTGGGCTTCCACGCCATCGACCGCTTCCTCGGCTACATCCTGCTCGGTGCTGCGATCGTCGTGCCGGCGTTCATCCTGCTCAGGATCGCTAACTACCGGAAGTGAATTTTCAGTCGTAGGCAGCGGCCACCTCGAACAGGATGGCATGGCGTGCGGCAAGTGCTGCGACATCCGTTGAATAGCCGCCGCCGATGACGCCGCACACCGGTATGCCAAGCGTAAGGAAATGGCGGATCACCATATCGTCGCGGGCGCGCAGCCCGTCATCCGTGAGCGACAACCTGCCGAGCCGGTCCTCGGCATGGACATCGACCCCGGCATTGTAGAAGACGAGGTCCCAGCGCCTTCGCGCCGACAGCTCCGGCAGGGTGGCGTCCAGCCGCTCCAGATAGGCTGCATCGCCGGCGCCGTCGGGCAGGGCGACATCGAGATCGGAGGCGATCTTGCGCGCGGGGTAGTTGCGGTCGCCATGCATGGAGAAGGTAAACACGCGCGGCTCGTCGTTCAGGATATCCGCCGTGCCGTCGCCCTGATGCACGTCGAGATCGACCACCAGGATGTTTTGGACAGCAGCTTCGGCAAGCAGCACCAGCGCAGCCACGGCCACATCGTTAAAGGTGCAGAAGCCGGCGCCTTGCGCGCGCCGCGCATGATGGCTACCGCCGGCGGTGTTGCAGGCGATTCCGTTCAGCAAAGCCAGCCGCGCCGCCAGCACCGTGCCGGCCGTTGCGAGCTGCGCCCTCAGCGAAACCCGCGGTCCAACGGGAAAGCCGATCTCGCGCTCGATCCCCACCGGCACTTCGCAGGCAAGCACCTGATCGACATAGTCGGCCGCGTGGGCAAGCTTCAGCCATGATGGCCGCGCCGCCGCTGGCATGTTGAGCGCTTCGGGCCGCGCCAGGCCGCGTGCCCGCAAGGCGTCCATCAGCAGCGGATATTTGCTCATCGGGAAGCGGTGGTTGACGGCGAAGCCGGCGTCGTAATCGGGATGATGAACGATCTGCAAGGGCATGGGACGGCCGGTGCGCCAGAGGCGGGTTTCGGTTGACCATAGCGGGGTGGATGGTTGCGCGAGGTCCGCAAACTGGGGCACATCGGCTAGCCGATCAAGCGGCAACAGGAAGCAACACGCGTTTGGAGCAGGCTTTACCCACCGAAGCCCACGCCCCCGAAGCCAGGGCCTTCGTCGTCACCAACCGCTCGGTGCTCGCCATCGCCGTGCCGATGACGCTTGCCTATCTGACGACGCCGTTGCTCGGAATTGTCGACACGGCGGTGGTCGGACAGTTCGGCGACGCCGCCCTTCTCGGCGGCCTGGCGGCCGGCGCCCTGATCTTCGATGTCGTCTTCACCACCTTCAACTTCCTGCGCTCCGGCACCACCGGCTTGGTCGCCCAGGCCTTCGGGCGCGGCGATGCGCTGGAGGAGCAGGCGGTGTTCTGGCGCGCCGTGCTGATCGCGGTCGTCGCCGGCATTGTGCTTGCCGCACTTGCGCCGCTGGTCTCCACCGCCGGGCAATGGTTCATCGGCGCCGAGCCGCGCGTCAGCGCGGCGATGGACGTGTATATCCACATCAGGATGCTCGCAGCACCGTTCTCGCTGATCAATTACGCCATCCTCGGTTACGTGCTGGGGCGCGGCGAAGGCGGGCTCGGGCTGATGCTGCAATTGATACTGAACGGCATCAACATCGCCCTCTGCTTCCTGCTTGGCCTGGAGCTCGGCTGGGGCGTTGCCGGCGTTGCCTCGGCAACGGTCACCGGCGAATTCGTCGCCATGCTGCTTGGTCTCGCCATTGTCGGCCGGCGCTTTTGGGCGGCGCCCAGGTTGCCGCGCCACCACGTCCTCGATCTGCCGGCATTCCTGCGCATGATGTCGCTCAATGGCGATATCATGATCCGCTCCTTTTCGCTGCTCGCCGCCTTCGCGCTGTTCACGCGCCAAGGGGCGCAATTCGGCACGCTGACCCTGGCCGCCAACGCCGTGCTGATGAACCTCTTCCTGATTGCCGGCTATTTCCTCGATGGTTTCGCCACCGCCGCTGAACAGCTCGCCGGGCGCGCCATCGGTGCTCGTGCCGCCACGGCGTTCGACCGGGCGGTGCGGCTGACGCTGCTTTGGGGGCTCGGGCTGGCGGGCACGGCGACGCTCTTCCTCCTGCTGGAGGGCACCGATCTCGTCGCCCTGATCACGACCTCGACGGACGTCCGCGCCATTGCCGACATCTACTTGCCCTGGGCGGCGTTCACCGCGCTCAGCGGCGCGCTGGCTTTCGAGATGGACGGGGTTTTCATCGGCGCGACGTGGTCGCGCGACATGCGCAACATGATGCTGGTGTCGTTCCTGGCGTTCAGCGCCGCGCTGCTGATCCTGTCGCCGGCCTTCGGCAATCACGGCCTATGGGCGGCGTTGCATGTGTTCCTGCTTGTACGCGGCTTCAGCCTGCTCGCCATATTGCGGCTGCGGATGCGCACGGCCTTTGGCTGATCGCTAAAGCGGTTTCGCTGCCCAGTGATCGAGGCGGCTGTCGCGAAGCTCGCGCAGCGACTTCAGCCCATGACTGTCCATGAAACGGGCCATGCCGGAAAGAATGCGTCCCGGCAGCGCAGGCCCGGCATAGATCATGCCGGTATAGAGCTGCACGAGATCGGCGCCGGCACGAATCTTTTCCAGCGCCGTCTCGGCGGAATCCACGCCGCCGACGCCGATGATGGCGCGATCCGGCCCAAGCAGTTTTCGCATCTTAGCCAGCACGATCGTCGAGCGTTCGAACAAGGGTTTCCCCGAAAGCCCGCCGGCCTCGCCGGCAAGGCCGGCGCTGCTCAGGCCGGCTCGCGCGATCGTGGTGTTGGAGACGATGACGCCGTGTATTTGCTTCTCAGTGACCTCGGCGGCGATATCCTCCAGCTCGGCCTCGACCAGATCCGGCGCGATCTTGAGGAAGACGGGCGGTCTTGCCGGTGCCGCCGCACGCGCGGCCATGACCCGCGACAGGAGCTCGCCAAGCTGTTCGCGCGCCTGCATGTTGCGCAGGCCCGGCGTGTTCGGCGAGGAGATATTGATTGTCAGATAGCTGGCATATCGCGCGAACCGGATCACGCCGCTCTCAAAGTCACTGACGCGGTCGGCGCTGTCCTTGTTGGCCCCTATGTTGATTCCGACGATGCCGGCGCGGCCCTTACGGGTGGCAAGGCGCTTTTCCGCGGCGGCGTGGCCCTCATTGTTGAAGCCCAGCCGGTTGATCACTGCCCCGTCCGAAGGCAGCCGGAAGATGCGCGGCTTCGGATTGCCCGTCTGCGGCAGCGGTGTGATCGTGCCGACCTCGGCGAAGCCGAAAGCGAGGCCGAGCAGCGCGTCCGGCACTTCGGCATTCTTGTCGTAACCCGCGGCCATGCCGAGCGGGTTCGGGAAATCGAGCCCGCAAAGGCTGACCTTTAGCCTGTTGTCCTGCGGCGGACGACCGGCGACCGGCAGCCCGCATCTCAGCGCGGCGATCGACAGCCCATGCGCGGTTTCCGGATCGAGCGTGAACAGCAGTTTCTGGCCGATCCGGTCGAACGCGCTCATTCGGCCTCCAGCGCCGGGAATTCATGCCGGCCGTCGGCGCCGAGCGGCAATGCCTGCACCGAAACGACCGCATCGAGGCCGAGCGCGCCGTAGAGATGCGGGAACAAGGCGCCGCCGCGCGAGACCTCATATTTCAGCGCATCGCCGAGACGCGCCCCGTCGACGGCGACCAGCAGCAACCCGCTCCGGTCGGCGAAATGTCTGGCCGCCGTTTCCCGAACCTGCCCGGCGGTGGAAAAATGGATGAAGCCGTCGGTGACGTCGATCGGCGCGCCGGTGAAGCGGCCTTCTCTTTCGGCCTCGCGCCAAAGCGCCTCGGGAACTATCTTGTAGATGATCTCGGACATGGTTGCGCTATAGTCCGAACAGATCATGCGGGGAAGGGGCAAGCGGGTTTCGGAGGCTCCGAACTCTTCCCCATTTCAGGCGCAAACATGTGATACATTGAGCCAACTGGCTCATGGAGGAAAACATGCGTCTGAAACACGTCTTGATCCCCGCAGCACTGGTGTCGCTTGTCGCGGCGTCGGCCTTTTCCGAGGAAGCCGATCGCTACCGGTTGGAAAAATCGGCCAATGGCTATGTCCGCATGGATACGCAAACCGGCGCCATGTCGCTCTGCGAGGAGCGCTCCGGTCAGCTCGTCTGCAAGACGGCGGCCGACGAACGTGCCGCCTTCCAGGATCAGGTCGACCGGCTGCAAAATTCGGTGAAGGCGCTCGACGAACGCGTCGCCAAGCTCGAAAATTCGCTTGCCGCGCGTTTCGAATCGACTTTGCCCAGCGAGGAGGATTTCAACAAGACGATGGGCTATATGGAGCGCTTCCTGCGCAGCTTCATGGATATCGTCAAGGACATGGACAAGGACGAAGACGGCGCCAAGCCCAATTCGCAAAAGACCTAGGCAATTCGCAAAAAGACCTGGGGCGGGAATAGCAAGCCGGCCACGCCGAACAGCAGGCGAAGCGTTATAATCGTTCAGATCCTGCAAGGCGGAAAATCGCCAATGGGAGTCGGGGAGGGATATCACTGTTGGGCTACACATTCGTCATTGCCGACGATCACCCGCTTTTTCGCGGTGCATTGAGGGAGGCACTCGCGGGCATCGGGGATGTTGCCGCCATTCACGAGGCCGGCGATTTCGAAAGCGCCAAGGCGCTGGTCCTGGCCAATGAGGATGTCGATCTGGTGCTGCTCGATCTCTCGATGCCGGGGGCAAGCGGTCTTTCCGGCCTGATTTCGTTGCGCGGCATCCATCCGGCGGTGCCGATGATGGTGGTCTCGGCGCATGACGATCCGGTGACGATCCGGCGCGCGCTCGATCTCGGCGCCTCCGGCTTCATCTCCAAATCGGCCAGCATGGAGGAGATCCGCAATGCGGTGCAGTCGGTGCTCGCAGGTGATATCGCGGCACCCGCCGGGGTCGATCTCGGCGTCGAGCGCGATCCCGAGATTTCCGACCTGATCAAGCGGCTGCAGGCGCTGACCCCACAGCAGACGCGCGTGCTCGGCATGCTGGCCGAGGGACTGCTCAACAAGCAGATCGCCTATGAGCTCGGGGTCTCTGAAGCGACGATCAAAGCGCATGTCTCGGCCATCCTGCAGAAGCTCGGCGTCGACAGCCGCACCCAGGCGGTGATCCTTTTGTCCAAAATCGGCAGCGACCCGTTGCAGACGGCCGGCTGATTCCTATTCGGCCGCCGGCGCCAGCGGCCTGACCCTGGCCATCATCGAGCGCAGCATCGCCGGTTTCAGTGGTTTGCTGATCACCGGCACGTCGAGCCTGCCGGCGGCGGCGCGAACCTCGCTGGAGCGGTCGGCAGTGACCAGCACGGCCGGCAGGTCCTCGCCATGGATCGCACGCAACTCGGCGATCAATTCGAGGCCGGTCTTGTCGTCGAGATGATAGTCGGCAAGCACGATGTCCGGCCGATGCATACCGGACCTGTCGAGATCCTCCGCGCCGGAAAGCGTGTCGACGCTGCAGCCCCAGCCCTCGAGCAACAGCCGCATGCCGTCGAGGATGCGGCCGTCATTGTCGATGCAGAGCACATGCAGCCCGGCAAGCGAGGCCGCGGCACGGGCAGGCGGCTTCGCCTCGGCCTCGCGCCGCGGTGCCTGCACGGCCACCACCGGCAGCAACACGGAAAAGCGCGTGCCCTTGCCGGGATTGGAGAATATCCGGATTTCGAGGCGCAGGACGCGGGCGATGCGGTCGACGATGGAGAGCCCCAAGCCGAGGCCTTCCGCCTCGCGCATGCCCTCGTCGAGCCGGGTGAATTCGCGAAACACGGTGTTGAGCTTGTCGCCGGCAATGCCGATGCCAGTGTCGATAACCTGGATCTCGGCCAGTTCGCCGCGCCGCCGCACGCCGACCAGGATACGGCCACGGCGCGTATACTTGATGGCGTTTGAGACCAGGTTCTGGATCAGCCGGCGCAGCAGATTTCGATCCGTCATGACGCTGAGCGACGACGGCATGATCGAGAGTTCGAGTTTCTTTTCGGCGGCAAGCGGCCGGAAGTCGTTGCCGATCTGGCGCAGCAGCCCGTCGAGGCCGAAGCTCGTATCGTCCGGCTTCATCGCGCCGGCATCGAGGCGCGAAATGTCGAGCACCGCGCCGAGGATGGTCTCGACCGATTCCAGCGACGATTCGATGTTCATCGCCGCCTTGCCGGCAGGTCCCTTGCCGGTCTTCTCGATCAGCGACGAGCAATAGAGGCGGGCGGCGTTCAGCGGCTGCAGGATGTCGTGGCCGGCGGCGGCGAGGAAGCGGGTCTTGCCGAGATTGGCCTCCTCGGCCAGCATCTGCGCCTGCGCCAGCTCCTCGTTGACGCGGGTGAGCTCGGCGGTGCGGTTCTTCACTCGCTGTTCCAGTGATTCGTTGGCGCGCTTCAGCGCCAGATCCTGCTCGACGCGTCCGGAAATGTCGGCATAGGTGGCGACGATGCCGCCGTCCGGCATCGGATTGGAGCGCAATTCGAGAATGCGTCCGCTGGTCTTCAACTCCATCTGCCAGGGGCTGACGAAGCTGGTCAGGCGGTTGAGCATGGTAACGCGCTGGTCTGCCGGTATATCACCGCGCTCGGCAAGGTGGCGCAGGATACGATCGAGCGAGACGCCGACCTGGCCCATCTCGTCGGGCAGGTCGAACAGCGCCCGGTACTGGCGGTTCCAGCAGATCAACCGGAAATCGCGGTCGAAGACAGTGATGCCCTGCTCCATCTGATCGAGTGCGATCTGCAGCAGGTCGCGATTGTGCTGCAGCGCCTCGGTGGCGTCGTCGAGCAGGCGGAAGGCGTCCTTGGATTCGCGGTCGTTGCGGCGCAGCAGCAGCGACAGGATCAGCCGCGCCGAAGAGGAGCCGACGGCACTGGCCAGAAGCTGCTCGGAGAAGCGGATAACATCCATGCTGGCCTGTTCGTTGCCGTGCAGTGAAGTGCCGCTGCTCTTCTCGAACGACTGGAAGGAGCGCTCGGTGCGTTCGACACCGAGATAGCGCGCAATCGTGTCCTTCAGGTCGTTGACGGTGATGGTGGTGCGGAAGCGGCGCAGGCTCGGCAGCGGCCCCGCCTCGCGCGGCACGAAGATCGATGCCTGGATGCGCTCCAGCGGCACCGACGCGCGCGACAGTGAGCCGAACACAAAAAACAGCGTGTTGATAGACAGGCTCCACAGCACGCCATGGTTCAGCGGCTCGGCGACGGTGCCGAACAGGGATTGCGGCCGCAACGCATCGAAGCCGAACAGCCCGTGGACGAGGATGCCGGTATCGGCCGCGGCGAGCGATGGAAGCAGCAGCGTGTAGCTCCAGACGACGATGCCGGCGACCATGCCGAGTGCCGCCCCCCTTCCGTTGGCGCCGCGCCAGACCAGGCCGCCGATCATTGCCGGCGCGAACTGCGCGATCGCCGCGAACGACATCAGGCCGATCGAGGACAGCCGCGCGCTGTTGGTGCTCTCGCGGTAGTAGAGGAAGGCGATGAACAGCATGATGAAGATCGCCGCCCGTCGCACATTCAAGATGAGCGTCGACCAGTCCTCGTTCTCGGATGTCGTAGTCCGCAGCAATCGCCTCACGAACAGCGGAATGACCAAGTCGTTGGAGATCATGATCGACAGCGCGACGCTTTCGACGATCACCATCGCGGTCGCCGCCGACAGGCCGCCGATGAAGGCCGCCATCGCCAGCACGTCGTGGCCGCTGAACAGCGGCAGCGACAGCACGTAGAGGTCGCTGCTGGTCCTGGTGCCGACCAGTTCCAGGCCGGCCAGCGCGATCGGCAGCACGAACAGGTTGATCGCCACAAGATAGAGCGGAAACACCCATGTCGCGGTGCGCAGCTCGGCCTCGCTGCGGTTCTCGACGATGGTGACGTAGAACTGGCGCGGCAGCATGAGAATGGCAAAGCCGCTCAGGCATGTCAGCACAAGCCAGGTGGCGAGTGAGGTGTTGTAGCCCATCGCCTGGCGCACCTGCGTGTTTTCGGCGAGCCGGTCGAACATATCGCCCGGCCCGCCGAAGATCAGAAACATGACCATCAGGCCGATCGCCAGGAAGGCGGCCAGCTTGACCACGGTCTCGACCGCCACCGCCAGCACCAGTCCGTCCTGGTGCTCGGTGGCATCCGCATGGCGCGTGCCGAACAGCACCGCAAACAGCGCCAGCAGCATGGCCACGACCAGCGAGATGTCGCTGACGAACGGATCGAACGACGGGGGCGAGCCGGTATAGTGCTCGACCATCAGGCTGACCGAGCCGGAGATCGCCTTCAATTGCAGCGCGATATAGGGCACGGCGCCGATGGTCGCGATCAGCGTGGCGATCGCCGCGACAGCGAAGCTCTTGCCGTAGCGGGCACCGAGAAAGTCGGCGATCGAGGTGATCTTCTCGGTCTTGGCCAGCCTGACGATGCGCTGCAGCAGCGGAAAGCCGAACACGAACACCAGGACCGGTCCGATATAGATGCCGAGGAACTCGAGACCGCGCTCGGAGGACAGCCCGACCGAGCCGAAGAAGGTCCAGGAGGTGCAGTAAATGGCGAGGCTGAGCGCATAGATGAACGGCCGGGCGCGGCCGGGCCCGGATGAAGTCGAGCGGCGGTCGCCCAGGCTGGCGATGACGAACAGCAACGTCACATAGGCGATCGCGATGATGACGATGAACCAGCCCTGCACGCCTCGAACTTCCTCCCTGCGCCGGCTTTTTCATCCGGCCTTGCAGACGCAATCACAGCTTGGCGATCGAGTCCATCGCGGCTTTCGGCGTATCATATCGATTGCGTCGGGCAATCGTGACCGGCTGAAACCAGCTTTTGTTCCTGTTGCAACCGCAGGTTTTTGCTATTCTGCCTGCCGGTCGATGCCGGAGGAGCGGACGGCAGAACGGCCGGTCAGGACAAGGAGGAGTCGAATGCTGAAAGAGTTTCAGGAATTCATTTCCAGGGGCAATGTGGTGGACCTGGCCGTCGCCGTCATCATTGGCGCTGCCTTCGGCAAGATCGTCACCTCGCTGGTCGACGACATCATCATGCCTATTGTAGGTGCGATCTTCGGAGGACTGGACTTCAACAACTACTTCATACCCCTGTCTTCTGCGGTGAATGCAACCTCGCTGGCTGATGCAAAGAAACAGGGTGCGGTCTTCGCCTATGGCAGCTTCATCACCGTGGCGCTGAATTTCCTTATCCTCGCCCTCATCATCTTCCTGATGGTCAAGGCGGTGAACAATCTGCGCCAGCGTCTGGAGCGCGAGAAACCGGCCGCCCCGGCCGCTCCGCCGCCAGCCGACGTCGCGCTGCTCACCGAAATTCGCGATCTCCTCGCCAGAAAATAGCGCCTGCGAGAACCTTTCTGGACCAAAACCCCGGTCGCTTGCGGCCGGGGTTTTCTGTTTTCGTCCGCCCTGAAACACGCTAGCAGTCGAGCAAACGAAAACGGATCCATCCATGACCCTGATCGATACTCTGCGCGCCGAAGCGCGGGCGGCGCCTGAAAGCGGCATTGTCGCCGTCATGAACCGTGGCCGCGGCCGCGACGGCATGATCCCGCTCTGGGCCGGCGAGGGCGACCTGCCGACGCCTGCCTTCATCACCGATGCCGCCGCCAAGGCACTCGCCGGCGGCGAGACCTTCTACACCTGGCAGCGGGGCATTCCTGAACTCAGGCAGGCGCTCGCCCGCTACTACACCAGGCATTTCGGCAAGACTTTCGCCAACGAAGAATTTATCGTCACCGGCTCCGGCATGCACGCTATCCAGTTGGCCATCGATGCGGTGGCCGGCAAGGGCGACGAACTCGTCTACCTGTCGCCGGCATGGCCGAACTTCGCCGCCGCCGCCGGGGTGGCCGGCGCCGTGCCCGTCGCGGTCACGCTCGACCAGTCGGGCAATGGCTGGTCCTGCGATGTCGACAAGATCGCAGCGGCGATCACGTCGCGAACCAAGGCGCTGTTCGTCAACACGCCGTCCAACCCGACCGGCTGGACCGCCGACAAGGAAACGCTGCAGGCGATCCTCGATCTCGCCCGCGAGAGGGGCCTGTGGATCATCGCCGACGAGATCTACGCGCTGTTTCATTACGGCCATGGCCGCGCGCCGTCCTTCATCGACATCATGGCTGATGAGGACCGCATCCTGTTCGTCAATTCCTTTTCCAAGAACTGGGCGATGACCGGCTGGCGCATCGGCTGGATCAAGATCCATCCCGCCTTGCAGCAGGTGTTCGAGAACCTGGTCCAGTATTCGACCTCCGGCGTTGCGCAGTTCATGCAGCGCGGCGCCGTCGTCGCGCTCGACGAGGGCGATGCCTTCATCGTCGAACAGGTAGAGCGGGCGAGGGCGGCGCGCGACTTGGTCTGCGGCATTCTCGCCGAAACCGGCAGGGCCCGGTTCACCGTACCGCAGGGCGCATTCTATCTGTTCTTCGCCGTCGACGGCATCACCGATTCCCGCGCTGCCGCCTTCGACATGGTCGACCGCGCCAATGTCGGCCTGGCTCCCGGCACCGCCTTCGGCCCCGGCGGTGAAGCCTTCCTCAGGCTGTGCTTCCACCGCCGTCTCGACCAGCTCGAGGAAGCCGCGCACCGGCTGGCGAAATTGATGAAGAGTGTGTGAGGTGTGTTGAGGTTCGCGCCAGGCATCGCAGCACTGAAAAATGAGGCGGCACCGATAGGCGGCTACCGCAATGATGCCCGTGGCGGCGGAGTTACCCGCCCGACTTTGGCACCAGCAACGGAATGACGCGGTCGCTCTTGGCGACCGACGGTCGGCCCGCCGAACCGTAGGAAATCCCCAACGCGTCCCATGTCTCGACCAGCGCGTCCTGCAGAGAGGCGATCAGCGCGTCCGAATGGAACGGTGTCGGCGTGATGCGCAGCCGCTCGGTGCCGCGCGGCACTGTCGGGTAGTTGATCGGCTGGATGTAGATGCCGTGCACACCGAGCAGGCGGTCGCTGGCCATCTTGCAGAGCTCGGGATCGCCGACCAGAAGCGGCACGATGTGGGTAGGCGACTCCATCACCGGCAGGCCGGCCGCGGCCAGCACTTGCTTGGTCCGTGTTGCCTGACGCAGCTGCGCATCGCGCTCGGCCTGCGAGCGCTTGAGATGGCGGATCGAGGTGGTTGCCGCGGCAGCGATCGCCGGCGGCAACGCCGTGGTGAAGATGAAGCCCGGCGCATAGGAGCGCACCGCGTCGATCACCGCAGTGTTGCCGGCGATGTAGCCGCCAAGCGTGCCGAACGCCTTGGCCAGTGTGCCCTCGATGATGTCGATGCGGTCGGCCAGCCCTTCGCGCTCGGTGATGCCGCCGCCGCGCGGCCCGTACATGCCGACGGCGTGGACCTCGTCGATGTAGGTCATGGCGTTGTAGCGCTCGGCGAGATCGACGATCTGCTTGATCGGCGCGATGTCGCCGTCCATCGAATAAACGCTCTCGAAGACGATCAGCTTGGCGCGCTCGCGGCCGGCCGTCTGCAGCAGGCTTTCGAGATGCGCGACGTCGTTATGGCGGAAAATCTTCTTCTCGGCGCCCGAGCGCCGCACGCCTTCGATCATCGAAGCGTGGTTGAGCTCGTCCGAGATGATCAGGCAATTGGGAAGCAGCTTTGCAATGGTCGAGATCGACGCCTCGTTGGAAACGAAGCCGGAGGTGAAAACCAGTGCGGCTTCCTTGTCGTGCAGGTCGGCCAGCTCCAGTTCGAGCTCGACCAGCGGGTTGCTGGTGCCGGAAATGTTGCGGGTGCCGCCAGCCCCCG
The DNA here is from genome assembly GCF_040318075.1 of Mesorhizobium sp. M1328. NCBI lineage: Bacteria > Pseudomonadati > Pseudomonadota > Alphaproteobacteria > Hyphomicrobiales > Phyllobacteriaceae > Mesorhizobium > Mesorhizobium sp. M1328. The sequence continues at coordinate 162,840 of NZ_JAMYLO010000009.1, forward strand.
ACCCCATCTTGCCTGCCGCCTTCTGGAACGCGGCAATGACGTCCGGATGCTGGCCCATGCCGAGATAGTCGTTGGAGCACCAGACGGTAATTTCCTCGGCGCGGCCATTGGCGCGCCAGATGGCGCGCGGGAATTTCCCTACGATACGCTCAAGGTCGGCGAAGACGCGGTAGCGACGCTCTGCATGGAGCTGGTCGATCGCTTCCTCGAAAAACCGCTGATAGTTCATGTCGCCTTCCCAGTTTTGCGCGGGATCATAGTCATTGGCCCATTCGTCGTCCACCTGGCCTTTTTGGTCAAAATGCCACGCCCCGAGCCTGTTCCTAACGACCACGGAACGTGGCCTATTCCCTTGATGTGGATCAATCTTGTTTCAGGACAATGCCACGCGCCGATGAGACCGGTTACCGCAGGTTCTAATGGCTTGGCGGCAGGTTTTCCAGTAAGGCGACGATTGAGACAGTGCCGATAAATCATGAATAGCGAGGATGCGGATGACGGTTTTGGTGACAGGCGGTGCCGGCTATATCGGTAGCCATATGGTCTGGGAATTGCTGGACACGGGTGACAGCGTCGTCGTCCTCGACCGGCTTTCGACCGGCTTTGAATGGGCGGTGGCTCCGGAAGCAAAGCTCGTCGTCGGCGACGTCGCCGACAGGGAACTGGTCGCCTCGATCATTCGCGACAATAAGGTCGACGCGATCATCCATTTCGCCGGCTCGATCGTGGTCCCCGAATCGGTCGCCGACCCGCTTGCCTATTACGAGAACAACACCTGCAAGACACGCACCTTGATCGAGACCGCGGTGCGCGAAGGCGTGCCCAATTTCATCTTTTCCTCGACCGCCGCCGTCTATGGCGGCGCGGGCCTGGAGCCGGTGCGCGAGGATGCCCGGCTTGCGCCGGAATCGCCGTACGGCCTGTCCAAGCTGATGAGCGAATGGATGCTGCGCGACGCGGCAATTGCCCATGGGTTGCGCTATACGGCGCTGCGCTATTTCAACGTCGCCGGCGCCGACCCGAAGGGCCGCACCGGCCAGTCGACGCCCGGTGCCACGCATTTGATCAAGGTCGCTTGCGAGACGGCGCTCGGCAAGCGCCCCTTCATGCAGGTGTTCGGCACCGACTATCCGACGCCGGACGGCACCTGCATGCGCGACTATATCCATGTCAGCGACCTGGCGGCGGCGCATCGGCTGGCGCTGCAGCGGCTGCGTGCCGGCGGATCGAGCCTGGTCGCCAATTGCGGCTACAGCCACGGCTATTCGGTGCTCGAGGTCATCGACAGCGTACGCCGCGTCTTCGGCCATGATTTCGAGGTACGGATGGGCGATCGCCGCGCCGGCGACGCCGCCGCGGTGGTCGCCAATTCGGAGCTGGCGCGCGGCGAACTCGGCTGGGTTCCGCAGCGCGACAACCTCGACCAGATCGTTGCCGATGCGCTTGCCTGGGAGCGCATCCTGACCAGCAAGAATTCGGCTCTGGGGTGATATGGCCTCTCCGCAAGGACTCGTTCAGCGCGCTGGGGGCGGAATGAAAATCCTGGTGCTTGGAGCCGGCGTCGTCGGCACGGCGGCGGCCTATTGTCTGGCCAGCGACGGCCATGAGGTGACGGTGATCGAGCGCCATCCGGCGGCGGCGCGCGGCACCAGCCGGTCGAATGCTGGCCTGGTGTCTCCTGGCGATGCCACCGCCTGGGCCTCGCCCGCCGCACTTAAAACGTTCCTGCGCGGCCTCTACAACCACGATCTCGGCATCAAGGTGCGGCTGCGCTTCGATCCGTATTTTTTCGCCTGGAGCCTGCGCTTCCTGCGCCAGTGCACGCATAAGCGCATGCGCGCCAACACCGACGTCAAGCTGCGTCTGGCGCTCTATTCGCGCGACTGCATCAACGCCGTCTCCGCCGAAACCGGCATCCATTATGACGAGCGCAAGAAGGGGATTCTGTATTTCTTCCGCTCGCAGCAGAGCTTTGATACCGGCACCGACAATTACCGCTATCTCGGCGAACACGGCCTGCCGATCGAGATCGTCGGCCGCGATCGGCTGGTCGAGCTCGAGCCAGGCCTCGCCGGCGCCAAGGACAAGATTGCCGGCGGCGTCTATTCGCTGATCGACCAGACCGGCGACTCCAGCCAATTCACGCAGGGCCTCGCTACCTATGCCGCCGAGAAACTCGGCGTCCAGTTTCTCTACGGCACCACTGTCGAAGGCCTCGACATCGACGGCGGCCGCGTGCGCGCGGTGATGACCTCGGCCGGCCCCGTGGCCGGCGATGCGGTGGTCATCTCGATGGGGCCGGAGAGCGGTCTGCTCGGCCGCCGCTACGGCATCGACCTGCCCGTCTATCCCGTGAAGGGCTATACCGTGACCGTTCCGCTAGAAGATGAAAGCAAGGGGCCGATCATGGGCGGCGCCGACGAGGACCGGCTGATCGGCTATTCCAGGCTGGGAAATCGGCTGCGGATGTCCTCGACGGCGGAGTTCACCGGTTTCGACCGCACGTTCAAGCCGCGCGATTTCAACTCGATCCTGAACACCGGCAAGGACCTGTTCCCCGGCACCTTCGACGAGAGCAAGGCCGAGCTCTGGGCTGGACTTCGCCCGATGATGCCGAACTCCGTGCCGGTCATCGGCCGGGCGCGGTACGACAATCTCTACCTCGACACCGGCCACGGCCATCTCGGCTGGACCATGGCCTGCGGCTCGGGAAAGTTCCTCGCCGACGTGGTTGCCGGCCGCAAGCCGGAGATCGATCCGCAAGGATTGCTTTACGGGAATTGATCAATCGTCATGTCGATCCAGTATCCACTCGCCCACGACCCATTCCGCGAGCCAGCCGGGTTCAAGTTCGACAACCTGCGCTAGGTTGTCTTGCCTGGCAGCAAGATGTCCGAAGCCGACAACTTGGAAATCAGAACAGTTAGCGGGATGATCATACTCCCCGCATGTTAGCTGCCACTCGCCGTCGAAATGGCGAATGGCCAATTTTATCGATCTCTCCGCCCGAAGGACGTGCCCACATACGATAGTTCTTGTGTCCGGCTTTGAAGCTGCCATGGCGGATTGCCCGTCGATTGTCGTCCTCGCCCACTCTCAATCGCACGGATCGATCATGGTGCGCCATGCCCGAACATAATCGAGCCACGCCGGATCGGCCGGCGGGTCAGTCCGCTCGCCATGGTTCTTTGCCGCAGCGCCATCCGACGCCAGCAAGGCGGCGCCGATGCTGGTGCCTGTCGCGGCCTCGGAGGCAATGACGGCGCGCGCCGTCGCCGCAGCCAGCATGCGGGTGAACTGCCGGTTGCGGGCGAAGGGTCCTTCGACGATGGTTGACCCCTCGCCGCCGATCAGGTCGAGGCAGGTCGCGGTCATCAGCGCCAGGTAGAACGAGATGGCGACAAAGCGCTGGCCGGCGCTCATACCGTCCGCGTTAACCCATGATGCGGTATGATGTGGAAACGGCCCCGAACCCTGTTGGGTCGAGGGCAACAGGGACGTCTTCCGCGCCAGCACCGTGGCAACATCGTCGTCCGTCCAGTTCTCCGATTGGCCCTCGGTCAGCACGGAAAACTCGCGGCCGCCCATGAAGCGCGCCGAGGGCACGGGATCGCCGAGCGCGTTGACATTGACCAACGTGTCGCGTGCAGGATCGAGCGTGACCTTGCTGCCACCTACCGCCATCGACACCACCCAGGTGCCGGTCGAGACGACGGAGAAGGGCGGCTTGTCGGACAGGAGATGCGGCAGCAGCGAGGCGTTGGAATCGTGCAGGCCGCAAAACACCGGCGTTTGCGGGTCGAGGCCGGTTTGCCGCGCGAGAGCGGGCAGGATCGGGCCCAAGCGGTCCTTGGCCTGCCGCACCGGCGCCATTAGCCGGCGCCATTGCAGCCGGTCGACCAGTGAGGAAAAATCCGCTTTCCACGGGTTCCACAGATCGGTGTGGCAGCCGAGCGAAGTCACCTCGCTGGCGGCGACGCCGGTCAGGCGCAAGGCCCAGTATTGCGGATACATCAGCATCGCGGCGGTTCTGGCGAAATCCGCCGGAAAGCGCTTCTGCTGCCAAAACAGCTGCGCGCCGAGATTGAGGCCGGCCGGCAGGCGTGGCGTGCCGGTCTCGAAGAATGCCGGACGGATCGTGTCATAGTCCCCGGCAAGGGCATCCGGCCCGTCGAATTCGTAGTCGAGCACCGGCAGCGCCAGCTCGCCTGATGCGTCGACCAGCACGCCCGTTGCGCCATGGGTGGTGATCGATATCGCATCGATGCGCTGCTCGCGATCGATCTCGGCCAGGCTGCCGAGGATAAACGCCCATAACCGCTCGACGTCATGGTGCGGGTACTGGCCTTGCCGAACCGGCTCGTTCGCCACCGTGCGCAGGGCCACTTCGCTCGATGTGGCGAGATCGACCAGCGCCACCTTGGCGTTGGTCTTGCCGATATCGATAACGGCGACGTAGCGGGTCATTCCATATGGAACATTGTTTCCAGCGGCACCGCCACCGGCTCGTTGTTCGGCTTGGTTTCCATGATGTCGGCCATCTCGGCCCATCAGCGCTGCATCACCGGATGCTTCGGCAATTCGTCCATACCGTGGTCATCGCGTCGCCACAGCACGCCGAACAGTATGTTGGTCTCCTCGTCGAGATGGATCGAGTAATCGGAGATACCAGCCTGTTTTAGCAACGCGACGAGTGACGGCCAGATGTCGTCGTGGCGCCTCTTGTACTCGGCCTTCATGCCGGGATTGAGCTTCATCTTGAACGCGTATTTCTCCGGCATCAGGCAAAGCGCTCCCGCCGCACGCGCCGCCACAGGATCGGCAGCGCGATGACGATGATCAGCAGCAGGCCGATGAAGATCGACATGACGATCCCGGGCACATTGAGCAGGCCGAGGCCGAAGGTCACCAGTCCCATGATAAAGGCCGCCAGCACCACGCCCAAAATGCTGCCGGCGCCGCCCAGGATGCTGACGCCGCCGAGCACCACCATGGTAATGACTTCGAGCTCGTAGCCCTGCGCGATAGACGGCCGGGTCGAGCCGAGCCGCGATGTGATCAGCACCGAGGCGATGCCCGCCATCAGTCCGGTCAGGCAAAACAGGATGAATTTGATGCGGCCTACGCGTACGCCGGAAAACCGCGCCGCGACCGGGTTGTTGCCGATGGCAAAGACCCGGCGGCCGAAGCTCGTGCGGTGCAGAAGGAACCAGTAGATAACTGCCGCGATCAGGAACAGCGTCAGTTCGAACGACACGACCCACCAAACATAGCCCTGGCCGAAGAAGGCGAAACTCGCGGGGTAGCCCTTATAGGCACGGTCGCCCAGGATGATGAAGGCAATGCCGCGAAACAGGCTCATCGTGCCGATTGTGACGACGATCGACGGCAAGCCGAGCCTGGTGACGAGCAGGCCGTTGAATGCGCCGCAGCCGAGCCCGACGACGAGGCCGATTGCCACCAGCACCGGAGTGCCGGCGCCGGCCTGCACCGCCATGCCCATCATCGTTGACGCCAGCGCAATGATGGCGGCGACCGACAGGTCGATTTCGCCGGAGATGATCAGCAGCGCCATGGCCAGCGCGATCAGCGCCTTTTCCGTGAAGTTGAAAGTCAGGTCCGACAGCGACCACGCGTCGAGGAAATAGGGCGAGGCAAAGCTGTTCACGGCAAAGATAGCGATGGCCACCGCGATTAGCAGCGCCTCCCATGAGAAAATCGCCGCAGTGAAAGGCTTGTCGAGCCGATCGGGAATGTGGCGTGTGGCAGGGGTGTCGGTCATGCCGCTTCCGCCTTCTTGAGAATGATGCGGCCTTGCCGGCGTTCGCCGCGTGCGTTGAGCACTACGGCCAGGATGATGGCGCTGCCTGAAATCGCCATTTGCCAGAAGGGCGAGATGTTGATGACCGGCAGCGCGTTGGAGATGATGCCAAGGAACAGCGCACCGAGCACCGCGCCGCCGACCGAGCCGATGCCGCCGGCAATCGAAATGCCGCCGATGACGCAGGCGGCGATGATGTTGAGCTCATAGCCATTGGCGACCTCGACCGAGGCGATGACGTAGCGCGAAATCCAGAGATAACCGCAGAGGCCGCCGATCATCCCCGAAATGCAGAAGACGATGAACTTGGTCCGGCCGACATCGATGCCGGCATAGACCGATGCGGTCGGGTTGACGCCGATGGCATAGATCGAGCGGCCGAGCGCGCTGCGCGTCATCACGAGGAAAAACAATGCAATGACCAGCAGGGCGATCCACGACAGCACCGGAATACCGAGGAACGCCGCGCGCTGCAGGCCGATGAAATCAGCGCTCATCTGGTCGGCATTGACCCAGGCGCCGCCTGATATGACAAAGGTGGCGCCGCGGTAGATGGTGAGCGTGCCGAGCGTAACCACGATCGAGGGAATGTTCAGCCGCCATACCAGCAGGCCGTTGATAGCGCCGAGCACCAGGCCGACCAGAAGTGCGATGACGATCAGCAGCGGGATCGGGATTGCCGGATGCGCGGCGTTCAGCATCGCCACCACCATGCCGGTGAAGCAGAGATTGGAAGCCATCGACAGGTCGATCGAGCGGGTCAGGATGACGACCATCTGGCCGAGCGCCAGGATCATCAGGATCGACGTGTCGTTGAACACCTGGCGCAGATTGGCCGGATCGGCAAAACCTGGAAAACGCGTTGAGATCAGCCCGATCAGCACGACGATTGCCGCCAGCAGCCAGACCTCGCGATATCTGAGAAAAGCCTTCATGCCGCGATCCCCGCTGCCGTCTTGACCAAGGTTTCGGCGTCGAGCCCCATATTGTCGTAGACCGCGGCAATGCGGCCCTCGCGCATGACGACGACGCGGTCGGACATGCCGAGGATTTCCGGCAATTCGGACGACACCATGATCACCGACAGACCTTGCGCGACGAGCTCGGCCATGAAGCCGTGCACGGCCGCCTTCGAGCCGATGTCGATGCCCTTGGTCGGCTCGTCCAAGATGATCACCTTGGGCGCGGTCGCCAGCCATTTGGCGATGACGATCTTCTGCTGGTTGCCGCCCGACAGCGTGCCGACGTCCTGGCTGAGCGAGGAGGCGCGCAGGTCGAGCCGCTCGGTGTAGGCGCGGGCCAGGGCAAACTCCTCCGCCAGCCGCAACATGCCGGACTTGGAGGTACGCTTGAGCGAGGGCAGCGAGACATTCTGGAAGATCGGCAGGCCGATCACCACACCTTGCTTGCCGCGCTCCTCCGGCACGTAGACGATGCCGGCATTGATCGAATCGGCCGCCGATCTCGGCGCGATCGCCTTGCCTTCCAGCGTGATTGTGCCTCCGCTGGTGCGGGTGATGCCTGATATCGCCTGCATCACCTCGCTGCGCCCGGCGCCGACAAGGCCGTAGAAGCCGAGGATTTCGCCCCTGTGCAGCTCGAAGCCTATGTCGTCGAACTCGGTCGGATGCGACAGGCCGGAGACAGTGAGCACCGGCGCGCCGATCTCGGCCTTGCGCTGCGGAAAGATATGATCGACGGCGCGGCCGACCATCATGCGCACGATCTGGCTCTGGCCGGCATCCCTAATCAGGCCTTCGCCGACCATCTCGCCGTCGCGGAACACCGTATAGCGGTCGGCGATGCGGTAGATCTCGTCGAACTTGTGGCTGATGAACAGGATCGCTTTGCCTTCGCTCTTCAGGAATTCGATCAGCAAGAAGAGCTCTTCGATCTCCTTCAGCGATAGCGCTGCGGTCGGCTCGTCCATAATGACGATTTGGGCATCAATCGACATGGCGCGGGCGACGGCGACGAGATGCTTGTTGGCGATGCCGAGGTCCTTCAGCCGCGCATCGGCGTCGATGTGCCCGGCACGCATCGTGTCCAGCACCTCGCGGGCGTTCTTGCGCATGGTGCGCCAGTCGATGGTTTTGAAACGCGTGCGCGGCGCATGGCCGAGGAAGATGTTTTCGGCCACCGTCAGGTCGTCGAACAGCACGGTTTCCTGGTGGATGGCGGTGATGCCATGCCCGAACGCGGCGTGGGCGCTGGGCAGTGTGACCGGCTGGCCGTCGATGCTGATCGTGCCAGCATCAGGCTGGTAGATGCCGGTCATGATCTTGACCAGCGTCGACTTGCCGGCGCCGTTTTCGCCGATCAGCGCGGTTACCTGGCCGGGATAGAGCGACAGGCCGACATCGTGCAGCGCGCGCACGCCGGGAAAGCTTTTCGAGATGCCGGACAGCGTTAGGCGCGGTCCGGGTGACAAAGGCGCTTCATTCGCCACTTCGTGTTGGGCTGTCGTGTCCATAATCGTATCAAGCCCTGAAACAAGGTTCGTTTGAAAGCGCGGCGGGACCTGAGCCCCGCCGCACCAGTTCGAAGGCTCCAGGATCAATAGATCTTGGAGAACTTTTCGATGTTCGACTTGTCGAACTGGAAGGGCGGAGCCATCGCGGCCGAGTTGGTGTCATCGAGCGTGACTTTGCCGACACGGCCGATCGACAGCGTCGCGCCGGGCTTCGCCTCTTCCTTCTTCACCGCCAGGTCATGGGCGAGGTAGACGGCGGAGTAGCCGAGATCGATCGGGTTCCACAGCGCAACCGCTTGGCTGGCGCCATTGTCGATGAACTTCTTGAACTCCGACGGCAGCGCCAGGCCGGTGACGTTGACCTTGCCGATCAGGCCTTCATCGGTCACCACCTGCGCGGCGGCAACGACGCCGACCGTGGTCGGTGCGATGATCGCCTTGAGGTTCGGATAGGACTTCAAAAGACCCTTGGCCTCGTCCGTGCTCTTGGCCGAGTCGTCGTCGCCATAGACGGTGGCGACGAGCTTGATCTTGGGGAACTTCTCCGGCAGCACCTTCTTGGCCGCGTCGATCCAGGCATTCTGGTTGGTCGCGGTCGAAGAAGCCGACAGGATGGCAACATCGCCGCCTTCCGGCAGGTAGTCGGCGGCAAGCTTGATGATGGTCTCGCCGATCAGGTTGGTGTCGGAGGGGTTGAGGTGAAGCTGGCGTCCTTCCGGCGCGACGCCTGAATCCCACGAGATGACGGTAATGCCGCGCTCCATTGCCTTCTTCAGCACCGGCACCAGCGCGTCGGCGTCGTTCGCCGAAATGGCGATGGCGTTGACCTTCTGTGCGATCAGCGAATTGACCACTTCGATCTGCGCTTCGGCGGTCGCCTTGGTCGGGCCGGTGTAGATGATGTCGACATCGCCGAGCTCCTTGGCCGCCTCTTCGGCGCCCTTGTTGGCGGCGTCGAAGAAGCCGTTGCCGAGCGACTTCACCACCAGCGCGATCTTGACGTTTTCGGCGTAGGCGGCATTCACGAACATGGCGGCGGAGAACGCCGCCGTAACCATCAATTTCTTCAGAAAGCTCATCGAATATCCTCCCTTGAGCGTTGCATTCCATCGCCGCTGCGGGCGTGAGGTTTCTCAGGCCTGCAGCGAAGATTCTTCCTTATTGCCCAGCGTTGTGCGGGCGACGATCAGCGTCACGCCGGCGGTCTCCAGCATCTTGGCCTCGCGATCCTCGATGCCGTCGTCGGTGATCACCGTGGCGATGCGCGACAGGCCGCACAGGATCAGGCTGGAGCGCTTGCGGAACTTCGAGGAATCGACCAGCACCACCAACTCGTCCGCCTGGTCGATCAGCTTCTGCTCGGCCTGGATCAGCAGCGGGTCGCCTTCCATAAGACCCAGCGGCCCCAGCCCCTGAGCGCCCATGAACATGCGGCGCGCGTAGAAATTGCGCGTCACGTCATTGTCGAACGGCGACAGGATGATGTTCTGCTCGCGGTAGATGGTGCCGCCCGACAGCATCACCGTGTTCTTGGAGTGCCTGAGCAAGTGCTCGGCGATCGGGAAGGAATTGGTGAAGATCGGCATGCGGCGGCCGGTCAGGAAATGTACCATCTGGAAGGTGGTGGTGCCGCCATTGATGATAATCGGCTCGCCGTCCTTGCAGAGTTCCACGGCTTCCCGCGCGATTGCCCGCTTCTGCGAAGCGTTGATGGTCTCGTTGACGGAAAAGGGCCGGCCGGCAAGGCCGATGAATTGCGGCGGCGAGAGCGCCTCGGCGCCGCCGCGCACCCGGCGCAGGCGCTTTTGCACGTGCAATGCCGCGATGTCGCGCCGGATTGTCGCCTCGGACGACTCCGTCAGGTCGACCATCTCCTGCACCGTCACCACAGGCTTTTCCTGGACGGCGGACAGAATGATCCTGTGGCGCTCTTTCTCGTGCATGGTTCCTCCCTGCCTGAGCATCTAGGCACCCAAAGCGCGCAGTGTCAATCATTTCCGATCAGATAATTTCATTGTGCAGCGCAATATGATTGATGTTGATTGTTTGTGATTGACAAGACGGCCGCTTGCGTAGAAATTCGCACAAAAGGGACCCGCGCCGTTTGCGTGTCCCAAAGGGAGGATATCTATGCTCGACAAGCGCTCCGGCACGCGCCTCGCCAATCTTTGGGATGACGCAAAAGCGCAAGCAATGAGCGAGCCCGAACGTCTGGTCTATCGCTCGAACGTCCTTGGCTCCGACAAGCGCGTCACCAATTATGGCGGCGGCAACACCTCCTCCAAGATCTGGCAAAAGGATCCGCTCACCGGCGAGAGCGTGGAAGTGCTGTGGGTCAAGGGCTCGGGCGGCGACAGCGCCTCGATCAAGCTCGACGGCTTCGCCACGCTCTACATGGACAAATTGCGCGCGCTGAAAGGTCTCTATCGCGGCCTCGAACATGAGGACGAGATGGTCGGCTATCTGCCCCATTGCACCTTCAACCTCAACCCGCGCGCGGCTTCCATCGACACGCCGCTGCATGCCTTCGTGCCGAAGCCTTATGTCGATCATATGCACCCCGATGCCATCATCGCCATTGCCGCCGCCAAGGATTCGCAGGCGCTGACCAAGGAGATCTTCGGCGACACGATCGGCTGGCTGCCATGGAAACGGCCAGGCTTCGAGCTAGGCCTGTGGCTGGAGAAATTCTGCCTCGAGAACCCCGAGGCCAAGGGTGTCGTGCTGGCCAGCCATGGCCTGTTCAGCTGGGGCGACACGCCGAAGGAATGCTACGAGACGACGATCTCGGTGATCAACCAGGCGATCGACTGGTTCGAGCGCAAGAGCCAGGGCAAGCCGATCTTCGGCGGCGAAGTCGTCAAATCGCTCGATGCGCCGGCGCGTCGCGCCGTGGCCGCAAGACTGATGCCGAGGATCCGCGGCTTGATCTCGGAGAAAAGCCACAAGCTCGGTCATTTCGATGATTCTCCTGCGGTGCTCGAATTCGTCAATTCCAGGGATTTGCGGCCGCTGGCGGCACTCGGCACATCCTGCCCGGACCACTTCCTGCGCACCAAGATCCGGCCGCTGGTCATCGAGTTCGATCCCAACAATCCGGACGTCGATGCCGTCATTGCCCGTCTTGCCGACGATGTGGCGGAGTATCGCGTCGGCTATCAGGCTTATTATGACCGCTGCAAGCACGCGGATTCGCCGCCGGTGCGCGATCCCAACGCCGTCGTCTATCTGATGCCCGGCGTCGGCATGTTCACCTTCGCCGGCGACAAGGCGACGGCGCGCATTTCGGGCGAATTCTACGTCAATGCCATCAACGTCATGCGCGGTGCCTCGACGGTCTCGACCTATGTCGGCCTGCCCGACCAGGAAGCCTTCGACATCGAATACTGGCTGCTCGAAGAGGCAAAGCTGCAGCGCCTACCCAAACCAAAGGCCCTTGCCGGCCAGATCGCGCTGGTCACTGGCGGCGCCGGCGGCATCGGCCGGGCGACCGCCAACCGGCTGTTGCGCGAGGGCGCCTGCGTCGTGCTGGCCGATATCGACGAAGCAGCCCTCGCCAGCGCCAATGACGAACTGGCGAAAGCCTACGGCAAGGATTTCGTGCGGCCCGTCGTCATCAACGTCACGTCCGAGGATCAGGTGATCTCCGGTTTTGCCGAAACGGCGGTCGAATTCGGCGGCATCGATATCCTCGTGTCGAATGCCGGTCTGGCAACGTCGGCGCCGATCGAGGACACCACGCTGGCGCTGTGGAACAAGAACATGGACATCCTGTCGACCGGCTATTTCCTGGTTTCGCGGGAGGCGTTCCGGCTGTTTCGGGCGCAGAAGATCGGCGGCAACGTCGTCTTCGTCGCCTCCAAGAACGGGCTTGCCGCATCGCCAAACGCCGCCGCCTATTGCACGGCCAAGGCAGCCGAAATCCATCTGGCACGCTGCCTGGCGCTGGAAGGCGCGGAAGCGCAGATCAGGGTCAATGTCGTCAATCCCGACGCCGTGCTGCGCGGCTCGAAGATCTGGACCGGCGAGTGGAAGGAACAGCGCGCCGCCGCCTACAAGATGTCGACCGATGATCTCGAAGAGCACTACCGCTCGCGTTCGATGCTGAAGCGCTCGGTGTTCCCCGAAGACATCGCCGAGGCGATCTATTTCTTCGCCTCCGACATGTCGGCAAAATCGACCGGCAACATCATCAACGTCGACGCCGGCAACGCGCAGAGTCTTACGCGATAAGCAGTCATTTGAGGGTTGGCGCCGACGCCGGACCTTTACCCTTCTCCCCGTCACTATACGGGGAGAAGGCGCCGGCAGGCGGATGAGGGGCAGCGCCAACCGAACGCATTTGGGAGGAACCATGTCCGAAACCATCATCTCCGCCGACCTCGTGGACAGGCACAATGCCGCGCGCGATGCCGACCTCAAACGCGACTACGAGTCTCTCGGCGAGCGCCTCGACCGCCGCGGCATCGCCATCGATGCAATCCGCGACAAGGTCGAGAAATTCGCCGTCGCCATCCCGTCCTGGGGCGTCGGCACCGGCGGCACCCGCTTTGCCCGCTTTCCCGGCGCCGGCGAGCCGCGCGACATTTTCGACAAGATCGAGGACTGCGCCGTCATCCGGCAATTGACGCAGGCGACGCCGAGCGTCTCGCTGCACATTCCCTGGGACAAGGCCGATCCGAACCGGCTGAAGCAGGCGGCCTCCCGCTTCGGCCTTGGCTTCGACGCCATCAACTCCAACACCTTCTCCGACGCCAGGGACCAAAGACTTTCCTATAAGTTCGGCTCGCTGTCGCATGCCGATGCAGCAACACGCCGGCAGGCGGTCGAGCACAATCTCGAATGCATCGAGATCGGCAGGACGCTGGGCTCGAAAGCGCTGACGGTGTGGATCGGCGACGGCTCGAATTTTCCCGGCCAGGTCAATTTCGCCAAGTCGTTCGAGCGCTATCTCGACGCGATGAAGGAGATCTATGCCGGGCTGCCGGACGACTGGAATCTGTTCACCGAGCACAAGATGTACGAGCCGGCCTTCTATTCGACCGTCGTGCAGGATTGGGGCACCAACTACATCATCGCCAAAGAGCTTGGCGACAAGGCGTTCTGCCTGGTCGACCTCGGCCATCACGCCCCCAACGTCAATATCGAGATGATCGTGTCGCGGCTGATCCAGTTCAAGAAGCTCGGCGGCTTCCATTTCAACGATTCGAAATATGGCGACGACGACCTCGACGCGGGCTCGATCGATCCATACCGGCTGTTCCTGGTCTTCAATGAGCTGGTCGATGCCGAGCTTGCCGGTGCCGAGGGGTTCGATCCGGCCCACATGCTCGACCAGAGCCACAACGTAACCGATCCGATCGAAAGCCTGATGCTGTCGGCGATAGAGGTGCAGCGCGCCTATGCCCAGGCGCTGCTGGTCGACCGCAAGGCGCTCGAGGGCTTCCAGGACGCCAATGACGCGCTGATGGCGACGCAGACGCTGAAGACAGCCTATCGTACCGACGTCGAGCCGATCCTCGCCATGGCACGGCTCAAGACCGGCGGCGCCATCGATCCGGTCGCCGCCTACCGCGCCGCCGGCTACCGGGCGAAGGTCGCAGCGGAACGGCCGGCGGTGGCAAGCGTCGGCGGCGGGATTGTTTGAAGCTGGGGTGAAAATTGAAAACCCGCCACGAAGGGCGGTCGTTGGAGCCAATTAGCACCACAGCCAGATTAGTAGCATAGCTGCCGGCACAAAGCAAGAACAAAATTGCCTGTCAGCGTTGAATGTTGGCGAAAACCAAAGCCGAAATCCGATCTCCCCGCAAGGCGGAGATCGGCAGCTTAGCCGGAGGCGCGAAGCCTCGCCGTATCTTCCCATTAATGTCAGTAGACTCAACCCCGCCAAGCGCGTTTCCTAGGCCTATCCCAAGCCCGGAGAACGGCCATGCACCACACCCGCCGAACCCTAATCGCTGTCAGCCTTTCCCTCACCCTGACCTTCGTCCCGTTCCTCGCCTTTGCCGCCTCGCCGCAGCCGGCGAGGGGCGAGCACGGCATGGTGGTGAGCGCCCAGCATCTGGCCTCGGAAGTCGGCGTCGAGGTGCTGAAGAAGGGCGGCAATGCCGTCGATGCCGCGGTCGCCGTCGGCTATGCGCTGGCCGTGGTCTATCCGACCGCCGGCAATATCGGCGGCGGCGGCTTCATGACCATCCGCTTCAAGGACGGCCGCTCGACCTTCCTCGATTTCCGCGAGCGCGCGCCGCTGGCCGCGACCAAAACCATGTATCTCGACAAGGACGGCAAGCCGGTGAAGGGCGCCAGCCTCGACGGCTATCTGGCGGTCGGCGTGCCGGGCTCGGTCGCTGGTTTCGAATTGGCGCGGGAGAAATACGGCACGCTGACGCGGCAGGATTTGCTGGCGCCGGCCATCCGCTTTGCCAAGGAAGGCTTCCTGCTGGAGCAGGGCGATGCGGCCTCGCTCCAGGGCGGCGCGGAGCGGTTGGCGAGGGACCAATCGGCGGCAGCCATTTTCCTCAAGCCGGACGGCAAGCCTTATGCCTTCGGCGAGCGCCTCGTTCAGCCCGATCTCGCGGCTTCGCTTGCCGCCATTTCCGAACGCGGGGCGGATGCCTTCTACAAAGGCGCGATCGCCGACGCCATCGTCAAGGCGAGCGGCGAGAAGGGCGGCATTCTGGCCAAGGCTGATTTCGAAAACTACGCGGTGCGCGAGCTCAAGCCGGCGACCTGCAATTATCGCGGCTACGAGATCATTTCCTCGCCGCCGCCGAGCTCCGGCGGCGTCATCATCTGCGAGATCCTCAACGTGCTTGAGTTCTATCCGCTGTCCTATCTCGGCGCGGGTTCGGCCGAGACGGTTCACGTCATGGTCGAGGCGATGCGCCACGCCTATGTCGACCGCAATTCGGCGCTCGGCGACCCCGGCTTCGTCGACAATCCGGTCGCAAAACTGCTCGACAAGAATTACGCTAGGGAAATCCGCGAAAAGATCGATCCGTTCCGGGCCGGCGTGTCGCAGGAACTGATGCCGAAGGGCTTTGGCGAGAGCAGCGAGACAACGCATTATTCGATCATCGACAATGATGGCAACGCCGTCGCGGTAACCTACACGCTGAACGGCTCTTTCGGCGCCGGCGTTGTCGCCGCCGGCACCGGCATCCTGCTCAACAACGAGATGGACGATTTCACCCAGAAACCCGGAGTGCCCAATCTCTATGGCCTGGTCCAGGGCGAGGCGAATGCGATTGCGCCGAAAAAGACGCCGCTGTCGTCGATGAGCCCGACCATCCTCGCCAAAGACGGCAAGCCGTTCATGGTCATCGGCAGCCCCGGCGGTTCACGCATCATCACCATTACGCTGGAGGCGATCGTCAACGTCGTCGACCACGGCATGAACATCCAGGAGGCGATCGACGCGCCGCGCATCCATCACCAATGGTTGCCCGACACGGTCTATATCGAACCGTTTGGCCTGTCGCCCGATACCGAAAAGCTGCTTACCGGCATGGGCTACCGCCTCGATCTTGCCGACACGACCTGGGGCCAGGCGGCCGGCATCCTGGTCGGCGGCAAGAGCCTGGCGGAAATCGAGAAGGGTGGCGGCGCCCGCTACAATGGCGCCATCGACAGCCGCGCCGCATCCGGCAAGGCTATCGGGTATTAGACCCCAAAAGTGGGAACCGGTTTTCGGATAAGATCATGGTCAACAAGAAGATTTCGCTCTGAATCAGGTGACCAGCGCGATCGTGGACGCTATCAGCATCAGCGCCGCGATGCCGACGAACAGGGCGTAGATGCGCGGCCGGTCCAGCAGAAGCGCATTGCCGGATATCCATGCCGCGGTGGCGCCGCCAAGCGCGAAAAAGAAGGTGCTGCGGCGCCCGAAGCTCAAGCCGGCAGCCATCAGGCCACCGATGATCAGGGCGCCGAACACGATGATCACGGCAACTGCGTATTTTTCGAAATCGTTGCTGCCGGCGCTCGGGCCGATCGCGTTCAACCTCGACAGATCGTCCGGATCGAACGGGCTGGTCGACCCATATTCGTCTTGACCGACAGGCTCATGCATCATTCGTTCTCCGCAAACCAACAGCAAATCATCAAGCCTCGCCGAGCGCAACCGCTCGCCGAATGTGATCGGCACGGTGTTCAACACTTTCTGGCGGCGGCTTGCCAGAGATTTTTGGATTTGCGCTTTGATCGCCCCGCTGCGCGGCCTGCTCAAGCGCTTTGCCCGAGCTGAATCTTCAAGCCGCCCTGGCCAAAGACTGCGTCGCCTGAACGGAAGCCCCAAGCACCGCCTGTGCGGTGTCGGCCTGCCTTTCATCGACATGCGCCAGCACCAGGATCACACCTTGTGCGGCATCCGGCTTGCCTGGCTGCTTGCCGATATCGGACAATGTGCCGAAAAGTCTGCCGGCAACGCAGCCCAAGGCTGCACCGACGAGGGCCGATGCCAGCCATCCCGCGCCGAGGGGATCGATACCTGGGATATCAAAGGCGCCGAGGCCGGCCAACAAACCCGCCGCCGCCCCAAGGGCGGCACCGCTGCCTGGACCGCGCAAGACGGTGCCGAGTTCGTCATCGTAGGGTCCGATGACACTGATCTGGTGGCGCGCAATTCCTGCCACCTGAAGTGTTTCGACGGCTCGCGCCGCCTGGTCAAGGGAATCGAAAAGTCTGCTGATTGTTCGCATTGAAACTGCCTGTGAGGCCCCCCGGCCCTCCACCGTACGGCGGGGTTCCTGCCGAGCGAAGACGCCGGGGAACCGCCTAACGCAAACGTCACCCGCCGCTCATTTCTGAGCGGCGGGCGATGGCTGCCCGAGCTTTCACGTCACTCGATGACCTTGACGATCTTGCGCGTGCCTGGGTCGACGACAACGGTGCGGTTGTCAATCACGACATAACGATATTTGACGCTCGGGACCTCATGAAGCTCGACGGTGTCAGGGAGCGTCGAGCCGATATTGAGCTCCACCCCAGGGATTTTCACCGAGGCCAGCGGCTGCTTCTTCACATACTCCTTAATGACCGTTTCCTGCTCCGGCTCGATGACAACGTCTTGCGCCGCAGCGGCGCCGACGCCTGCCAGCAGCAACAGTCCCGCCACCGCGGTGGAAAAATGCATTCTCATAGTCGTCTCCTTTGCGAACTCGGTCCGCTCGTCGCGCCAAGGCTCACTCGAACGGAAGGCAGCTGAAAACGTTCCGTCGACGGGGCTTCGGTCCCGCCCGGCAGGGACCAACCGACGTGTTGCCGCAGGACCTAAGTCTGATCCTTGCGCGCAAAGGGTGGGTTTGTCGCGCATCCCGGAACCGCCGCGGCGCGTGGCCGTTGCTGGCTGCACGTTCCGGGAGGATTCCATGGAAAAAGTCGACGGTTGCTCGCACCGATCTTGGCTGTTCCATTCCGATCGAAACCGGCATCTGCGCAGCCCTGTCCCTTCCTGCGCCGATAGGGTTCGCGCGTCACTTTGTGGCGGGCGAACCCTCAAATTGCTGCGTGCTTCTGACCAAAGTTGACCCCCTGAAGCGAAGAGAAGGGGCGAGGAGAAGTGAAATGGCCGACGACAAGAGCAAGCGAGACTTCAGCGACCGCAATCGCGTTTCGGCGGATGAGTATTATGAGGTCGAATATTTCGCGCGCGAAAATGGTGTTTCGCCCAGCCAGGTGAGCAAGCTGATCAAGAGGACCGGTGGCGACCGGATGATCCTCTCGCAGGCGGTGAAGGTATTGCGCGAGCGCAAGTGAGATGCCGGCGAAGCCAACGGTGGAAAGGCACTGATCACGATCGGCCGAGATCCGGCCAGCTATCGACAACGTGCCCGGATGCCGCCGCTTCGGCCAAGCGCAATGCCCCGTTACTTCTTCGATTCCGATGAAGACGGAATCGTCTATTCCGACGATCAGGGAACGCTATATGTCGATTTCCCGCTGGTCAGGAAAGAAGCTCTTCGCACATTGGCCGAGATGGCCAGGGATGGCCTTCCTCACCGCAGAATTGCAGTCAAAGTCCGGGACGACCGTGGCGGTCTGGTCCTTGAAGTGGCTTTGACCTTTGCCGTCGAAACGCGGCACCTCGACGAGTGGATTTTCCAGATCGACTTGCGCACGAACTGACGCCTCGATCGTCATCGCGCCGACCATGAGATTCTGGTGCAGCCGGCATCTTTCCTAGAGTGGAACATTAGAAGTTTCTAATTGTTATCTTAAGCAGCGGGAACCTCCCGGGTTTCTGCTGCAGATCGGGGTGCAACCCGGTCGGCCCGCGCCCTCCGCCAGAGGCGCGGGCTTCGTTTGTTTAGCTGATGCGCAACGCCGTCCGGCAGCAGCATATTGGAAACCTGCGGGAGCATTAGTAGCATCAGTCGCTACCGTGGCGCCCTGGCGCCCAGGCAACGGAGCCCGTCGTCCGACAGGCCGGCGGGCTTTTTTGACGCGGGTCGCTCCTTGCGCAATCGGTGGAATTCTGGCCGGCGCCGCTTCGTGTGGCATGGGGTAAGGTGCCCTGACGCAACGCCGGCCAAGCGGAAATCAGGTCCGCCGCAGCCAGATAGTAGCCGCGCTGGCGCAGCAGGTAATTGCGTGATCGCGGAAGCTACACCATTGCAGACCACTCGCCACGAGCCCGGCCCGTGCAGCGGCTGACTCAAGGCATTCATTCATTCTGACGATGCACCGGACGCCCGGACGGCGGAAATTGGACGGCGCGCTCGCTCTCGATTCGCCGGCCGGTGGTGTTCCCCTGCAGATTTTCGGACGAAAGGCCATTCTATCCTTGTTGCGCCTGGATTCTTATCAGATCGTGGCAAGGATTGCCTTTCCCGCCGCGTTTGCCGGCGTTCTGCTATTCGCCCTTTTGCCGGAGCAGCTCCTGCAGGGTCTTGGCCTGGCTTTCACGTTTGATCACGACAAGCTCAATCACGCCGCCGCCTTCGTCGTCCTGGCGGCTCTCGGAAGTCTCGGCTGGCCGGAACACAAGGCGAAGCTGATCCTACTCCTCGTTCTCACGGGCGCAGCGATCGAGGGTATTCAGGCCTTGCAACTGATAGGGCGCGACCCGGATCTATTCGACTGGGTGGCCGACTGCGCGGGAATCGCGTGCGGACTGATGGTTGCAGGCTGGACAAAGCGGCTCGCCGGCGGATTGCCATAGGTGCCGAGAGCCTAACAGCGCCGGCGCACCCGCGCTCCAATGTTGTGAAAATGGCCGGCGCCACTGGGGGGCGCGTTGGGGTAAGTTGCCTGATGGGGCGCCGGCCAGGCGGAAAAATCAGGTCCGCCGCAAAATAACATAGCAGGAATGGCAATGCGCGGCAGTAGCGTGATCGCGGAAGGTCCGCGCTCGCGCCTCCGGTGCGGTGACCCGTTTTGGGTCAACAATTCTGGCACCTGAATTGCATTGTAAGCAATGCCGGGGAATCCCGGCAATGTCCCCGAATATGGGGCCTCGCCGCTTCGCAAATGGAGCGGCGGGCCTTTTTGCCGGACGCCGCCAAATAGGCCGATCAGCGGCTTAGCTGATCACGGTGTGCTTGCCCCATTTTCCCTTCCAAGTGGTTATTCTCACAACAGAAATTCTAAAGCGCCCAAGCTTCGGTGCTTGACACAGGTCGCGACAACTGGATAAGTGGATACACGGATACGCTCTGATCGGACCCAGGACATGGCAGCAGACGCAATCGAGCCGTTGGGCATCACGACCGCCGAGGAGGAGGCTTATCGCCACATTCAGCGGGCCCTGAGGATGGGGCGTTATCGGGCCGGGGACCGGCTGATCCCGGAAGAGATCGCGACGGAAATCGGCATGAGCCGCATGCCGGTTCGCGAAGCATTCCGCCAGCTGGCCGCGGAAGGTCTTGTGGTCATTCGCCCGAACCGTGGCTGCATCGTCGCCGGGCTTACCCTCGATGAGATCTACGAAACTTTTGAAATCCGCTCGGTGCTCGAAGGGTTGGCGGTAAGGCTTGCCATGCCGCATATCGATTTCGAAGTGCTTGAAGAACTGGAACGCCAGCTCGACCGGATGGAGCGCGCCAGCCAAACCGGCAGCAGCGACTGGGTCGTGCGCCATCAGGCCTTCCATCTGCAGATTTGCCAATTGAGCAACAGACCCAAGCTGGTCCGGCAGATTGCCAGCCTGCACGTCGTGATCGAGCCCTACCTGCGCATCTGGTTCGACTATGTCGACAAGCCCGCCAGCGCGCGCGCCGAGCACGAGATCCTGATTGAGGTGTTGCGGTCAGGTGATGCCGGCAAGGCAGAGATCGTCATGCGGGATCATATCGTCGAGACGGCGCCCCTTCTGGCCAACTTCGCAAGTCCCGGCCGCCGCTAGAGAATACCATCTAACTCGTTGAAGCCGGAAGATAATCCGGCACGACGAAAGGGAACTGCCATACCGGCAAAAAGAGGAGAATGACATGAAAATTAGCCGCATCGCAGCCATTGCGTCGGTCCTGTTCGGCCTGGTCCAGGCCGCCGTCGCACAAGAAACGCCGAAGGCAATTACCATTGCCACCGAAGGAGCCTATGCGCCCTGGAATTTCACAACGGCCGACGGCAAACTGGACGGCTTCGAAGTCGATCTCGCCAATGATCTGTGCGGGCGAATGAAGATCGAGTGCAAGATCGTCGCACAGGACTGGGACGGCATGATCCCCGCGCTGACGGTCGGCAAGTTCGACGTGATCATGGCGAGCATGTTCATCACTGAAAAACGTCTGAAGATCATTGACTTTACCCAGCCATATGCGGTGGATCCCTCAGGTTTCGCGGTCGCAAAGGATAGCGAACTGGGCAAGCTCGGCATTTCCAACGAGCGGTTCAAGCTGGAGAATGAAGCCTCTGCGCAGGCGGCAATCGACAAGCTCAAGCCATTGCTGAAGGGAAAGATCATTGGAGTTCAGGCCGCAACGGCGAACCTGGAATTTGTGAAAAAATACTTCTCGGACGTCGCCGAGATTCGCGAATACAAGACCACCGAGCAACACGATCTCGATCTTGCCGCGGGTCGCATCGACGCGCTCTTCGCACAGCAGACAGCGCTGGCCGCCACGCTGAGCAAACCGGAGTTCAGCGACTACACGCTTGCAGGACCAGGATTTGTCGGGGGGCTCTTCGGTCTTGGCTCCGGCGCCGGTATGCGCAAAGAAGACACCAAGCTGAAAGACATGCTCAACGGGGCCATCGACGGCGCGATCGCCGATGGCACGATCAAAACCCTGTCGCTTAAATGGCTCAAGAGCGACGTCACTCCAGTCAAGTAGGCGCTTGTCGGCGAACGGCCATTCCTGACCCGTTCCGGAGCTGAGCCGTTCGCCCTGCCGGGGGTATCAATGGTTGACGCATTCCGGCTGCTTGGTTTCCAGCACGGAGGTTGGGGGGCAGCTCTTCTCATGGCGGCCTCGGTTACAGTGCTTCTGTCTGTGCTGGGCTTTGCGCTTGGTGCTGTATTTGGCGGGCTGGCAGCGGCCGGGCGTCTCCACAACTCCCAAATATTGAGGTTCTTGGCCCTTGGCTATTGCACGGTTTTCAGAGGCGTGCCCGACCTTCTGACCATTTATCTGCTTTACTATGGAGGAAGCGTCGCCCTGACCTCGCTTGGTCATAGCCTGGGCGGGTCCGGATTCGTCGGCGTTCCGGCCTTTGCCACCGGAACCTTGGCTATCGCAATCATCTCGGGCGCCTATCAAGCCGAGGTCTATCGAGGGGCTTACCTCGCCATCGACCAGGGACAACACGATGCCGCTTGCGCGCTTGGTCTCAACCGGCTGCAGCGGCTGCGACAGGTTATTTTTCCCCAGCTCCTGAGATACGCGCTGCCAGGTCTCGGCAATGTGTGGCAGTTGGTTCTGAAGGACTCCTCGCTGATATCGGTAATCGGCCTCGTTGAACTGATGCGCCAGGCACAGATCGCTGCAGGTTCGACCCGTGAACCATTCATCTTCTACATTGCTGCAGCCTTGCTCTATCTGGCTATCGCTTCCGTCACCGGCCATGCCTTTTACCGTCTGGAACGAAAGGCGCCGTGGCGCGTCCGGTCGGCATGATAGATTTCGGTTTTTTCCTCGAAATCCTGCCGAAGCTCCTCGCCGGCCTGCCGCTCACGATGGAATTGGCCCTGACTTCCATCGTTGCCGGCTTCGTTTTTGCCGTCACATTGGCGCTTGCCCAGCAATCGGAATCGCCATTCGTCGTCTTGCCGATCCGTGGCTTCGTTGCCGTGTTCAGGGGCACGCCTCTGCTGGTGCAAATTTTTCTGACCTATTATGGCCTTGGTCAGTTTCGGCACCAACTGTCGGCAATTGGATTATGGGCCGTTTTCCGCGAACCCTACTGGTGCGCAATCATCGCGCTGACACTCAACACCACCGCCTATGGCAGCGAAATCGTCCGTGGCGCGATTCAATCGGTGCCACGCGGCATTGTCGAGGCGGCCCGGTCTGTCGGCCTGTCCACCTATTTGACCTATCGGCATGTTATCCTGCCGCTGGCCTTTCGCCAGGCTCTGCCGAGTTACGGCAATGAAATCATCCTGATGATCAAGGGCACGTCTCTGGCCTCCATCGTGACCTTGATGGAGGTGACTGGAATTGCCCAGGGATTGATCTCCCAGACCTACCGCGCCTTTGAAGTCTTCATCTGCGCGGGCGCCATTTATCTCACTTTGAACTTCGCGATCATCCGTGCCTTGGCGGCACTCGAATACTGGATGTCGCGGCATCTGCGGCATCGCCCCTCGACGATGAGCGACGCCGCCTCTTGAGCACGATCAGAAGGGCATAGCATGCGAAATTTTGAGAAACCAACGCGCTCGGTCGTCGTTTCACGCAAGGCCATGGCCGCCACCTCTCATGCGTCGGCGACCCTGACGGCGGTCGAAATCATGGCAGCAGGCGGCAACGCCATGGATGCCGCCATCGCAGCCTGCGCAGTGCAATGTGTCGTCGAACCAGCCTCGACCGGCATTGGAGGCGATTGCTTCGCTCTTCTGTCGCGAAACGGATCCGGCGAGGTCATCGCCTACAACGGATCGGGCAGGACACCCGCCGCTCTCACAATTGACTGGTTCCTCGAACGTGGCATGGCCGAGGTGGCCCGCAATTCTCCTGGCTCCGTCACCATCCCGGGAGCGATCGATGCCTGGACCAGATTGCACACTGATCATGGGCATATGCCCTTCGATCAAATCTTGGCCCCTGCTATACGTTTCGCCGAGGAAGGCTACGCCATTTCACCGCGGGTCCATCGTGACTGGGCGTTGGAGGAAGAACTTCTGGCCTCCGATGTTGCCGCGAAACGGATTTTCCTGCCAAACGGTCGCGCACCACGCGTTGGCGAAGTGCACCGCCAGCCTGAGTTGGCTGCAACGCTGCGGCTGATTGCCGAGAAGGGACGAGAGGCTTTCTATACTGGCCCTGTGGCCGAAGACATGGTCGCCTATCTTCGTGGGCTCGGCGGATTGCACACACTCGAAGATTTCGCCTCGGCAACAGGCGAGTACGTGACCCCGATCAGCACGGCGTTTCGAGGCTGCGATGTGTTCGAATGTCCGCCGAATGGCCAGGGTGTGATCGCCTTGCTGATTCTAAACATCCTCTCGCGCTTCGAAGCCCACGGCGACCCGCAATCCGCGGACCGGCTTCACCTGGAAATTGAAGCGACACGCCTCGCTTACGCCGCGCGTGACCTGCTCGTCGCCGATCCTGATACGTCCGAGGTCCCGGTGGCCGACATGTTATCGAATGCTTGGGCCGATCGTCTGGCCGGCATGATTGACCTAAAGCGTGCCCGCGCGGACCTGCCGGCGTTCGACATGCCGCTGCACAGCGACACGGTCTATATTTCCGTTGTCGACAAGGATCGCAATGCGGTCAGTTTCATCAACTCGGTCTTCGACAGCTTTGGCTCGGGCCTGGTCTCTCCGCGCTCCGGTGTCGTCTTGCACAATCGCGGGCAAAGCTTTTCGCTTGACCCCAGGCACCCTAATGCAGTGGCGCCGAACAAGCGACCTTTGCATACCATCATACCCGGAATGCTTGCGAGAGGCGGCCGGGCAGAAATGCCTTTCGGCGTTATGGGTGGCTACTACCAGGCAATGGGCCACGCGCACCTGCTGACGAAGGTGCTCGACTTCGGGATGGATCTGCAGGAGGCGATCGATCTGCCGCGGGTCGCCCCCGTCAGCGGCACGATGAACGTCCAGGCCGAACACGGGCTCGCTCGCGAAACCGCAGCTGAACTTAGCCGACGCGGTTTCGAGATCATTCCTGCCACGGACCCGATCGGCGGTGCGCAGGCTATCCGCATCGATTGGGCAAACGGGACGCTGCTGGGCGGTTCCGAGCCGCGCAAGGACGGCTGCGCCCTCGGTCTGTAGGGTGGCCAGAGCGGGATCCAAGATGCTGAAGAGTTCTTCATCGACATTTGGCCGGCGTCGCTGGCGCCATGGTCCAGACTAATTCTTGCACGCCGTCGACAATCCGCTCGGCGCGAGATCGTCACCCATGTCTCCAGTATAAACCGTGACCTATGTGTCCGGAATGGGCCGGGAAAAAATGGTGCCCAGAGGCGGATTCGAACCACCGACACGCGGATTTTCAGTCCGCTGCTCTACCAACTGAGCTATCTGGGCCTGCCCCGGCGGGCGGCAGTCTGCACACCGGGTTCATGAAAGCGCCGTCGGCACCCCTTGAAAGCGCGTGGGTTATAGCACGGGAATTCGGCCTGTCCAGCGCTTAGAGCATGATCCCGAAAAGTGGAATCCGCTTTTCGGAAAAGATCATGCTCAAACAAAAAGCATGATCCCGAAAAGTGGAATCCGGTTTTCGGAAAAGATCATGCTCAGAGAAAACGCCAGAACCTGTTCCATCCGATTCTATCCGGGTGGAACAGGCTGGACATTGATTTCAGGCAGAACCGATTGGCCCTCAATGCGGGCCAGTTCACCGGCGCGGTCAGGGCGGGCAAGCCGCCCCAAGCTTGTGGAAAACCGCAGGCGGACGGCTCTATTTCTGGTCGTCGCTGTCGTCCTCGTCGCGACCCGGGATGACGTAGACCCCTTTCAGCCAGCGGTTGAGGTCGATGTCCTTGCAGCGCTTCGAGCAGAACGGGTAGGTTTCGCGCGCCGATGGCTTGCCGCATTCGGGGCAGGGCCGCTTGGGCCGCAGCGGCGTGACCTTGTCGTCCGGGCTCATAGCCGCGTACCCGACAGCCAGTTGGCGTGCACCTTGAACCCTTCGCCGCTCAAAAGCGCCACCGTCTCGTAGAGCGGCAGGCCGACGACGTTGGTGTAGGAGCCGACAAGCTTGACGACGAAGGCGCCGGCAAGCCCCTGGACGCCATAGCCGCCGGCCTTGCCGCGCCATTCTCCCGACGCGATGTAGGCCTCGATCTCCTCGCGCGGCAGCCGCTTGAACCGCACTCTGGTCTCGACCAGCCGCAAGCGCTGCTTGCCGCCCGGCGTGATCAGGCAGATGCCCGAATAGACGCGGTGCGAACGGCCGGACAAAAGCCCCAGGCAGTTGGCGGCGTCGTCGAGCGTCTCGGCCTTGGGCAGGATGCGTCGCCCCACCGCAACTACCGTGTCGGCGGCCAGCACGAAGCTCGGCAGGTAGTCCGTCTCGGTTTTCAGCGACGCCAGCGCTTTCTCGGCCTTCTGCGTCGCCAGCCGCTTGGCCAACGAGCGCGGGTGTTCGGCGCGCAGCGGCGTCTCGTCGACATCGGCCGGCAGCACGCGGTCCGGCTCGATGCCGGCCTGCTGCAGCAGCTCGATCCGGCGCGGCGAACCCGAGGCAAGCACGAGCTTCTGCAAAATGCCCATCGCGATCCCGGCCGGGTCCTTGAACTTACTTGAAGCGGTAGGTGATGCGGCCCTTGGTCAGGTCGTAGGGCGTCATCTCGACCAGGACCTTGTCGCCGGTCAAAACGCGGATGCGGTTCTTGCGCATGCGGCCGGCCGTATGGGCGATGATTTCATGTTCGTTTTCGAGCTTGACCCTGAACATCGCGTTGGGCAGCAGTTCCGTCACGACACCCGGAAACTCGAGGACTTCTTCCTTCGGCATTCGATACCTTTGCTTGGATGGGTACTTCCAGCGCCCCGGCCGGAAAGTTGCGCGGAACCTATATGATAAACGCCCGCTTGTGAACATGCTTAATCCGCGGCGTTTTCAGCCCCGTTGCCGAGAAAACGGCGGCCGATCCGCGCCTTCAGCCGCTCGCGTACGTCGCGGTAGGCGGCCATGATCTGCTCGCGCGTGCCGCTGACGCCGGTCGGGTCGGGCATCGGCCAATACTCGACCTCGACGGCCAGCGAGCGGGTGAGCTCGAGCGCGGTGTGGTGGGCTTCCGGCGCCAGAGTCACGATCAGGTCGAAATAATCGTCCTCGAGGTCGTCCATCGTTCTCGGGTGCCGCTCGCCCAGTGAAAGCCCCTCTTCGGCCAGCACGGCATCGACGAACGGATCGCGTTCGCCGCCGCGCACCCCGGCCGAGGCGACGAAGGTGGTGGGCGGAAGCACCTTGCGCGCCAGCAATTCGGCCATCGGCGAGCGCACGGCGTTCATGCCGCAGACAAACAGGATCGAGCGGGGCAGGATCGGGCGGGGCAGCGGGGCGGCCAGTTCAGCCTCGCCAGTGCAGCACGCAAACCAGCGTGAACAGCCGGCGCGCCGTGTCGAAGTCAATCTCGATCTTGCCGGCAAGCCGGTCCATCAGCGTCTGCGAGCCTTCATTGTGCAGGCCGCGCCGGCCCATGTCGATCGCCTCGATGTGGCTGGGCGTCGCGGTGCGGATGGCGTCGTAATAGCTTTCGCAGATCATGTAGTAGTCCTTGACGATCCGCCTAAGCGGCGTCAGCGACAGGATGTGGGTGACCACGGCTGCGCCGTCCTCGCGCGCCACCGCAAACACCAAGCGCGACTCGGCCAGCGACAGTTTCAGCCGGTATGGCCCGGCGCCGTCGTCATTGACCGGCTGGAAGCGGTTCTCCTCTATCAGGTCGAAGATCGCCACCGCCCGCTCATGCTCGACATCGGGCGTCGAGCGGCCGATCGTCTCGTCGAGCTCGACATCGATCAGCCTGGCGCGGGTTTGGTCGTAGTCGGACATTTCTACATGTTCAGCCGGATGCCGACGGAGCGACCATGCGCATCGAGACCTTCCGCCTTGGCCAGCGTGATCGCCGCCGGCGCCAGTGCCCGCAACTGCTCCGGCCCGAGCTTCAGGACCGAGGTGCGCTTGACGAAATCGAGCACCGAAAGCCCGGACGAAAAGCGCGCCGAGCGCGCCGTCGGCAGCACGTGGTTGGAGCCGGCGACATAGTCGCCGATGGCCTCCGGCGTGTGGCGGCCGAGAAACACCGCACCGGCATTGCGCATCCGCGCCAGGAAAGCCTCGGGGTCGTCGATTGCAAGCTCGACATGTTCGGCCGCGATGCGGTCGACCAGCGGCAGTGCTGCCTCGATCGTCGGCACCAGGATCACGGCGCCGAAATCGCGCCAGCTCGCCGCCGCCGTTTTTCCGCGCGGCAGGTGCTGCAACTGGCGTTCGACCGCCTGTTCGACCGCTGCGCCAAACGCGCGGTCGTCGGTGATCAGGATCGACTGCGCCGACACGTCGTGTTCGGCCTGGGCGAGCAGGTCGGCGGCGATCCAGTCCGGATCGTTGCTGCCGTCGGCCACGACCAGCACTTCCGACGGCCCGGCGATCATGTCGATGCCCACCGTGCCGAACACCTGGCGCTTGGCCGCCGCGACATAGGCATTACCCGGGCCGACGATCTTGGCGACTGGCTTTATCGTCGCGGTACCATAGGCAAGGGCGGCGATCGCCTGGGCGCCGCCGACGCGGTAGATTTCGGAAACGCCGGCAAGGTCGGCTGCCACCAGCACCAGCGGCGGCACCTCGCCGCCGGAGGCCGGCACCACCATGGCGATGCGCTCGACGCCGGCGACCTTAGCCGGCACGGCATTCATCAGCACCGAGCTTGGATAGCTCGCCGTGCCGCCCGGCACATAGAGCCCGACGGCCTCGATCGCCGTCCAGCGCGAGCCGAGCTCGACGCCGGCGGCATCGGTGTAGCGGTCGTCCTGCGGCAGCTGCCGCTGGTGATGGGCGCGGATGCGCTCGCGCGCGAAATTCAGCGCCTCGACCGTCTGCGGATCGGCTGCATCGTAAGCCTTGGCAATGTCGTCCCTAGAGACGGCGATGCCGAGCTCGGCCAGGTCGCCGCCGCCGAATTTCTGCGTGTACCCGATAAGCGCCGCGTCGCCCTCGGCGCGCACCTTGGCGATGATCTCGCGCACCACGGCGTCGACATCGGCCGAGACTTCCCGCTTGGTCAGCAGGAACGCGGCAAAGCGCTGCTCGAAATCGGCGTCGGACTGGCGAAGCATGATGGCCATCGGCTCAAACCCTGTGGACCGGGCGCGACGTCGCTTCCCAGGCGCCGCCGACATCGGCAAGCCGTGCCTCGATGCATTCGACATCGAGCATGATCGCGCCGCCGCCCGAAAAGATCAGCTCGACGATGCCGGCCGGCTTGTCGAGCGCGAGAAAGCTGATCGCCAGCAGCGACTGCACTTCGTCGGGCTTGTCGCGGGCAATGCCGCTGGTCTTGGCGCCGAGCACCCGGTCGAAATGCAGCACGGCCTGCCGCCGCTCATTGTGCTGGCGCAAGAAGCCGGATTTCGCCTCCCAGACGAAGCGGTTCATGGTCAGCACGAAGCGCTTTACCGAAGGCAGGTATTCGAGATCGCTGACCTTCATGACGGCATCCTGGACATGCGCCGAGATGATGCTCAGATCCTGATCGTCGAGCGCGACAAGCTTGAGGCCATTCATGCGGAATTCGCACCTGCGAAGGTTTACATTTGGCCTTCTGTTAGGCGGTCTTGGCGATCCGCGCAACCGGACCGCAAGCCTTGCGGAAAGGCTCTAGCCCGAAATGCGCTCGATCTCCGCGCCGCAGCCGGACAGCTTTTCCTCCAGCCGCTCGAAGCCGCGGTCGAGATGGTAGACGCGGTTCACCGTGGTTTCGCCTTCGGCCGCAAGGCCGGCGATGACCAGCGACACCGAGGCGCGAAGATCGGTCGCCATGACCGGCGCGCCCTTCAGCTTCGCCACCCCGTCGACGATCGCCGTCTGGCCGGACAGCGTGATATGGGCGCCGAGCCGGGCGAGTTCCTGGACGTGCATGAAGCGGTTTTCGAAGATCGTCTCGGTGATGCGCGACTTGCCCTTGGCCATCGTCATCAGGCCCATGAACTGCGCCTGCAGATCGGTCGGGAAAGCCGGGAAGGGCGCCGTCGTCACGTCGACCGGCGAAATGCCGGCGCCGTTGCGCCTGACGCGAATGCCGGAATTGGTCTGCGTGATCTCGGCGCCGGTCTGCGAAATGATGTCCAGCGCCGTCTGCAACAGGTCGGGCCGCGCGCCTTCCAGCACGACGTCGCCGCCGGTCATCGCCACCGCCATCGCATAGGTGCCGGTCTCGATACGGTCGGGGATCACCCTGACGCGGGCGCCCGACAGCGCCTCGACGCCGTCGATGGTGATGGTCGCCGTACCGGCGCCGGAGATCTTCGCGCCCATGGCGTTGAGGCATTCGGCGAGGTTGACGATCTCGGGCTCGCGCGCGGCGTTTTCGAGCACCGTCTCGCCCTTGGCCAGCGAGGCCGCCATCATCAGCACATGGGTGGCGCCGACCGAGACTTTCGGGAACACATAGCGGTTGCCGACAAGCCGGCCGTTCCTGGTCTTGGCGATGACATAGCCGGTGTCGACGTCGATATCGGCGCCCAGCGCCTGCAGGCCTTCGAGGAACAGGTCGACCGGGCGCGTGCCGATGGCGCAGCCGCCGGGCAGCGACACCTTGGCCTCGCCCATGCGGGCCAGCAGCGGCCCGATCACCCAGAACGACGCCCGCATCTTCGACACCAGCTCGTAAGGCGCCGTCGTGTCGACAATGTTACGGGCGGAGAAAGTGATGGTGCGCGAATAGCCTTCCTGCTGCTTTTCGCGGCGGCCATTGACCGAATAGTCGACGCCGTGATTGCCGAGGATGCGGATCAGCTGCTCGACATCGGCCAGATGCGGCACGTTTTCCAGCGTCAGCGTGTCGTCGGTCAGCAACGCGGCGATCATCAGCGGCAGCGCGGCGTTTTTCGCGCCCGAGATCGGGATGCTTCCGGCAAGCTTGTTGCCGCCGACAATTCTGATGCGATCCATGAAGAGCGTCCCCTCGGCCGAAAGGCCGGTTTAAATCGGTTGAGTCTGTTGCCGCCCATCTAGACCATTGGCCGGCTTGGTTCAAGAAACAGGCTATTCCCCACTTTGGCCCACGCTGACTTGGCCAAAAGTACCGGCGACCAGCATAGCCGATTCGCGTTAATCTTCTTTCATCACCGCCTGCAGCCCGTCCGGCCGCTTGTCGGCGTCGCCGGTCCGTCGCGACCGCGATTGCGCCTTGCGCTTCTGCAGATTGGCGCGCAGCTGCTCAGCCAGCCGGTCCTTGCGGCCCGTTCCGGCCTTTTTCGCTGAACCATCCTTCTTCGGTGGCCCATCCTTGTTCGGAGAAACTATCTTGTCGTTCATCGTTCCGTCCCTGGCCGGCGACCCGCCGGTGCGGATCAAGGGATAGCCAACATTGTGGCACGGCCATGTCCGCAACGATCGCCCGGTGCGGCCTTTCAACCCGTCTTTGTCTTGGCCTTGCGCTTGCCGGTTCGATATGGCAGAAGCCCCGCCATCGGCGGCTGCGGTAGCTCAGTGGTAGAGCACTCCCTTGGTAAGGGAGAGGTCGAGAGTTCAATCCTCTCTCGCAGCACCAGCAAATTCAGCATGCACCTGTCAGCGCCAACTGGTCGCTAGTACCCCGGGCAGACTCCAGCATCATTCGAACCACACTGAAGCGATCGATGCATGCGCCATGATGCGCGCGGGGGAGGCATTCTGGTCTGCCCCTGCTGCAGGCGGCTTAACAAAGCTGCAGTCGGGAACAATCACTCAACGACTCGCGTTTCTTGTTAGGGCGCGCATTTTTGTGCACGGCAGCGGGCCTCGAAGGCTCGCAAATGTCGCGCCAGCGTTTCAATCGCACTCGCCTCAGCCCTCACGATTTGGCTATTTGTGAACGCGTGTTTGATCAGGTTTGCACAGATGAACACATTGACCCTCTAAGCCTGGATGCCGAAGCCTTGGCGGTGATGATTGTCGCAATCTTCCGAAACTTGACTACCAATGAGCGCGAACTGCTGGAGGAAGTTAGGTCTCTTCGTCGCTCAAAAGGCACAGAGAGGGCGCACTAGCTTGGCGGCGTTCCGAGGCGAATTGGTCTAGTCCCGCTTTGGCACAGCCGTTTGGCATCTGAATTGCTCATTGAGAATCGCCAGAGTGTAGCCACCGAGCTTGTGAAGGGGATGAAAATGGGCTTAGCCGAAGACCTATCGGATGTCGCGCTCACATTCGAATGTCCGGATTGCTCGCATCCGGCGGTAAGAAAGGGCTCTGCACTAAGAACGATCGCGCACTTCAAATGCGACGGGTGCAACGCAAAGGTGCGGATCACCTATCCGCAGAAGCTAGCGATCTTCGAAAAGCACAGGCTATTGGCCGCAGGCGACCGCCGCCAACGAGGCCAGGAACACTACGGTGCCCGCAACATCGATCGGGCCGCCGATGCGGCCGAAGTGGCCTCACGACCTCTGCCGCGTGCAGCGACACCTGCTTAAGTCTTCCTCACCCGCGCGGCCTTCGCCCTTTCGCCCTTTTGACGCATGTCGACCATGACAATGCCGTCCATCGGAATAATTCGGGCGAAGGGCTCGTTAGTTCCTTAGACGATGCTAAAATACGGCAAAGTGTCCGAATGTCACTTCATGAAGCCCGCCAGACAGGCTGGGGCTTGCTCTGGCCTAACCTCGAAGGGAACCAGGGATGAAAATTTCGACCTCTTTGACAAGACGAAGTGTTGTCGCCGGGCTGGCGCTGGCCGCCGCATCGACGGCGGTGTTGCCTGCCGACAACGCGCTCGCCCAGGCCAAGAAAACCACATCTGAGAAAACTCTATACGAGCGGCTGGGGGGTGTGTTCGCCATCGCGGCGGTGATCGATCATTTCAGCGACGCCGTAGTGAAGAACCCGATCGTCGGCAAGAAGTCGAAGAACCCACAATTGCGCAAATGGCACACCAAGAACCTTGAAAGGTTGCCCGGCCTCAAGTTCATGCGCACGCTGTGGGTCTGCGACGTTTCTGGCGGGCCCTTCAAGTTCGTCGCCACCAAGCCCGGCACGACGCCGCTCGGCCTCGAGGAGGCGCATCGCGACCTGCGGATTTCCCCCGCAGAATTCGATGAGGTCGCAGCGGAACTCGGGCGGACCTTGGATCATTTCAAAATTCCGAAGCCTGAGAAAACCGAAGTCTTGGAAGCTTTCGCCGCCCACAAAGACGAGGTCACCGCCGGCTACGTCAAGCGGGGCTGAAGCGCTTATATCGTGCGGGCATTCGATCTGAGCATGGCGCGCGTCGCCGTGACTATGCGGCGCGGCCGCAGCTCAGCGGGCAATTATCCGATGGTTCCTACTCCGAACCTGCCCGAGCTGTTTCCACACTGAGCGACCCCTCCGGCAGCGGTCGCAAGAGTTCAGCCTCGGACTTCGTCAGATGGATCCAGGCCGCCCAGTTCGATGGCGGGAGCACAACCACTTGCCGGTTGTGATATGGCGCGACATCCGGCCCTGGCTCGGTCGTCAGCATCGTGAACGTCGGCGGCTTGTTGCCGACACCCTCGCGCCACAGCCCGGCAATCGCCATGAACGAATGGCCATCCAGCGTGAATCTGTGCTTGGTTTTTGGATACTTCGTTCCCGTGAATTCGAAGAATGCCGAGGCCGGAACGAGGCAGCGCTTGCTGTTGCCGAACTGTCGGCCCTCGGAGCGAAAGTTGAATACAGGTCCGCCTTTTGGTCCGGCCGGAGGAAAGCCGAACGTCATCGACGCCAGTTCGATTGTGTCGCCGGCCGCGCGCATTACAGGCGCGGGGTCGTTGATGTGGATGTCATCCGCCTGCGGCAGATCCGGTTCGGTTTGATGGCTGGGGATATTGAGCGCCAGCGATTCCATCATCCGGCAGTATTCGGCCCAGGCGATGTGCTGCTCGTAGTCATTGCACATTAAAGGGCTCCGTACGCTCGACCGAGATCAGTTCAACATAGCGTTTATCGGTTCGCGCCGATTGCTGGCGGATTTGATATAAGCCTATTTGGGCCGGCGTGCGGCAGCGATGGCCTGCAACAGATTGATGCTGTTCATGTCAGGTTGACTGGATGCGGCAACGGCAAGTGCTGCGGCCTCGGCTATTTTCGCGACGTCGTCGCTGCTGATCGTTCCGCGCTTTTCCAGCAGATTTACAAGTTCGACAACGAGAAGAAAGGCGTTCACGCCATATCGTTCGGCTTTGAGCTCGAACTCGCCTCGAGCGAATTTCTCCGCGTCTCCTTCAGCCCGTTTGTCCACGTTGGCGTCCTCTCCCATGGCTACAAGCTATTAACGCTTAGCACGAATGGTTTAATCCTTCGAACTGGCCACACCTTCGCCAGTTGCCGGGCATCGTGTCGCCGGTGGCAAGGGTATGGGTTCAGCCAAGGATGAGACCAGCCAACAGAACGGTAAGAATAAAGGACAGCACGACGGCAAGCAGCCCGCATGCTTCCAACGTGTTGGTTTGCCAAGCTTTCGTCGGGCGCCCCCGGTTTGAATTCCCGTTTCGCGAAACAAACTTCATCGGGCACCAGATCGGACGCGGAGCCGGCTTGAATTTGGCAAAGCGCTCCTCTTCATCGGCCCGGCAGGCATCTCCGCGGAACTCCGGAGCACCGTATGCGTGGCGCCGGCCTGCTTTTCATCGACGCGGGCCATCACCAGTACGACACCCTCTGCGATCTTCGGCTTGCGCGGCTTCTGGGCAAAATTGGCGAAAGTTCCGAGGAGCACGCCGGCAAAGCCGCCCCACGCCGCACCGACCAGGGCCATGCCGGTCATTCCCGCAGGATCAACGCCTTGAGCTCCAAAAGCGCTAAAACCCGCCAACAGACCAGCCGTCGCGCCAAGTGCGGCACCAGCAACCGCACCCCGCCAGAGAGCGCTCATCTCATCGTCGTAGTATCCAGCAACGCTGATCGGTTCATCGTTATCGTTGTAAGATCCGACGACGCTGATTTGCCGGCGACGAATCCCGGCGGCCTGAAGCCTGGCAACGGCACGTGCTGCCTGGGCATGGGAATTGAACAGTCTGCTGATGGTTTGCATTTACGCCCAGGCCCGACGCTCGTTCGGAGCGTCGGGCCTCTCCTCCCTGGCTTTGAACTCTTCCGCCCGGACGCATCTTCGTCGCGCCAAAGCTCACCACAACGTGAGCCGGCGGGCTACGTTCCTCAGCCGGGGCTTCGGTCCAATCCTGGAGTATTTTGCTTGGGACCTAAGTCTGACCTGCTTGAGCGCAACGGGCAGTGAGGCCACGCCGAGAGGGGAGCCGTTGCCGAATCGAAGAGGTCGAGGAGAGGGCTAAGGCGCTATCGCAGACCCAAAAAGCTCAAAATGGCGATTACGATCACGATGGCGCCGACCAGCCAGATAATGTTGTTCATGATTACGCTCCTTGCCTCCGGGCTGGGCGCCCGCCACGCAAGTAGAACATTAGATGCGGCTAAAGGTTCCTCGCGGGCCTCGCTGGTCGAAAGCGCCCGCCGCACCAGCGGCACGGCGGGCGACCCACAGTTTCACCCGGTAGTGGGGTAGCAGGAGGCGCTGCGTTCAGGGCTTAGCTGATGCTTCTGGACCAGTCATCTACCTGGCGCTCTGCCTCTTCCTTGGCGATGCCATATCGCTCCTGGATACGTCCCAATAGCTGGTCTCGGTTGCCCTCGATGCGATCAAGATCATCGTCGGTGAGATCACCCCACTGCTCTTTCGCCTTACCTTTGAACTGCGTCCATTTTCCCTTGATTTGATCCCAGTTCATATGTTCCTCCTTTGCTTCCCGGGCCCGCACTGAAGCGGAGCGCGGACCGATCGGCATTTCAATGTCGGTGACGAATGAAGATTAGCGACCGCTAAAAGTTCCGGTGCCGGCGCAAAAAGCCCGCCGTGAATGGCCGTTCTACGGAAAACTGATGGTGAACATGGTCCTTTGGCTCGCCGGCGATGAATGAGAAAGCTGGACACCAGCTTGGCCGGTGCAGTTCGCCTGCCGGTGCCTCCGATGCCGCGCGAGGCGCCGGTGACCAGCGCCACCTTGCCGGCGAGGTCGAATTTCGGCGTGAACTCATTTGTCATGCAATTCCACCTTGTTCTTCAAATCGGACCGGCTGCCGTGTCGAACCGAATAGGCTCGCGTGAATTCGGCGCCCAGCAGAAATATCTCGGCCGAATAATAGACCCATAACAGCACGACGAGCAGGGCGCCCGCCGCGCCGTACGACGATGCGAAAGCGCTGGTTCCGATATACCAGCCAATCAGCGACTTGCCGATGGTGAACAGGAACCCAGTGACCACGGCGCCGAGGCCGACATCGCGCCATTGCAGGCTGCGGTCCGGCAGCACCTTGTAGATTGCCGCAAACAGCAGCGTGATCAGGGCAAACGAGACGATCCCGTTGATGGCGCTCAGGATGATGGTGCCGAACGGCAGGTAGGCGTTGATGACCTCTCCGAGCGCCGAAATTGCAGCGCTTACGACCAGCGACACCAACAGCAGGAAACCGAGGGCGGCGACCAGGCCCAGGCTTGCAATGCGCGCCCGAACGAGCCGTGAAATCGTTGCCCCGCTCGGTTTGACTTTCCAGATTTCGTTCAGCGCCAGCTGCATTTCGCCGAACACGCCGGATGCGGCAATGAACAGCGTGACCAGCCCCAGAATGCTGGCAAGGGTTCCCGCTTCCTTCTGCGAAGCGTTTTCGATCGTCGCCTGCAGCAACTCGGCACTTTGCGGCCCCATCAGGCCGGCGATCTGTGCCGAAAGGGCGAGTTGCGCCGCCTCGTGCCCGAAGGCCATGCCGGCGATAGCGACGACGATGAGCAGGATCGGCGCGAGCGACGTTGTGGCATAAAACGCTATCGCCGCCCCATGGCTCAGCGCATTGTCGTCGATGAAGCCGAGGACGCTCTGCTTGAGGAGCCTCCAGCCCTCTGCTGCCAAATTCCACATGTGGGCCTCGCATGCCTGTCAAACACACAAGTAGCGGCGGCGCAGCATTGGGCGAGGGGTGGGCGCTCGGCCGGAACAAAGCCGGCAACGGTACGCTGTACAAGGCGATCGCCTATAAAGGCGGCGTGCAGCGAACATCCTGCGAAAGGTGCCGCTCGACTGGCCGGGGACGTGCTCACGATGCAATCAGGGGAACTGTGACAGTTGTCTGATAATTTATCGGATATCGGTTGAAATACGGGAACTCGATCACGAACGCATATTGGGCGGTCAGATGTGCCATGCGAAAGCCGCCGCTGGGGGCGTCGATTGCTATTGTTACGTCGACGTCTTTCAATCCCAAATCCAGTAATTTTTCCGTGGCAATGGCTTGGATCTGGGCCTGCGTCAGCGAGTTCTTCATTTGCAGCGCACGTGACGACGTTTCCAGCGTGTACCGAACACTCGACATAGCATTCAGAGCCCAGCCGAATGCAAAGATGCCGATCAAAAGCATTATCAGAAAAGGCGCGATCAGCGCGAACTCTAATGCAGCTCCGCCTGATGCATCCCCCGTGAAAGCTCTCGACTTAGCGGACACGAATCACCTGTTGATGACTGAGTTCGCGCGAGAAGGAAAACGCGCCAAAACTGAAGGGCGGTGACCAGGTGGCTGTCGCCTGTATTACGAGGAAGACCGAGGGGGCTTTCAAAGTGTCGCACAGGATCGATGGATCGGCCACGATGTTCCCGCACATGTATTTCCGGCTCACTGCCACCTGCGCGCCATCAGGATGGTTTTCCCAGCTCGAAAGAGCGACAGCTTGGATAGTCGTATCCTCGACTGCTCCTTGCATCACGAGGTTCGCCGCGGTTTTGACGCCTGCACGCATCGACAATGCGCTCGAGACAAAAGACCAGCCGTCGATGACGCCAAGAAGTACCAGGCAAAGGATGGGCAGAACCAGCGCAAACTCTACCGCGGCAACACCCGAATCACTCCGGAGCATCCGGACTTGTAGCCGATCCACGAAAACTACTCGACAAGCTGAACGGTTTGCGTGGCCGGAATGTCTCGCATACCAAGGCTCGTGCAATCCTGAATGATGTTTGCGTTGCCGGACCATTGCACGGTACTGGCGACGACCTGTGTGCAACCACCTTTGCCCGAGAAATTGCCGAGATAATTGACGCCCTGTGTTGGAAAATACAGAGCGCCGGTCAAAAGCGAATCCGCCGTGCCATTAAACGTGTTGGATCCCGCCAGGTTGGCTCTGTCGCCATAGAACAGCACACCTGAATAGGTGCCCGACGTCGGTGCGCTGAGCTTGACGGTCGCCGTGCCGTTCATGCTAACGCCGGAGGTACCGGCCAGATAAATGACGACACCCTCGCCGGAAATATTTGCATTCGAGCTCGCTTTGAAATCGCCTCCCTCAATGACGTATATCCCGGGCGAGAGGGTTACATTGCCGCTCAAGCTGAGCCCCTTGCAGTATGTTCCAGGTTGCAAGGTTGACTGATTGCCGTTTTGACAAGGGTTCGTGGCCGGCGGCGCCGGCAGGTCGGCAAAAGGATCAGCAGCGGGCAGCGCCTGGGTTATCAGGCTGGCGCAAACAGTCTTCACGACGTTGCTCAACGAAACACCGCCTGCCGATATCAGGCAATCGACATCAAGGCTTGCCGATCCCTGAAGTTTGATGGCGTCCGGAGCTATCGAATTCGACATGACGGAGCAGCCTGTCAGTTTTGTGGTCGAACTGCCGGAAAAGAGCGCCGCTTTCGAAGCGGAAGGATCGACCGTCAAGATGCAGGCTTTTGAAGCATCCGTAATAAGAGCCACCGCCCTTGCTTGTGCGCCAACTGCGTTTTGCGTGAATATCGACGTAAAGAACCGATCGAGGTTCTGATGAACGACTACCTCAACCGCCTTTTTTCCGACATTTGGACCGGCTGACGGAGGCGAGAAGACCTCTATTGTACCTGCTGACGGTCCCCAGCCGTTCGTGGTCGCTGACGCTGTCGCTGCGGAGACGATCTTTGGCGTGTCGGATCCCGAAACCTTTTCCAAAGCGCCAGCATAGGCCGCCGCATCCGCCACCGCTTGTAGCTTCAGGCTGCTGTAATACCAATAGGAAGTCTCGATACCGAGGCCCGCACCGCCGACGACAATCGGCAAAGACAGAGCAAAAATAGTAGCAACGTTGCCGCTCTCGCCGATCGGTCGCATAGCGCGGAAAAAACACCTAAAAATGCCGGCACGCCAGTCCATTTCCCTATTAAAGCAGGATTGCATAAAAGAATGACTAAGAATTTCCGTACATTTCTTGGCTGCGATCCATCCGGGCTTAACGGTCCGTTCCGCCGCTTCAACGCGGGCCTTTGGCGCCACAGGACCCTCGTTAGTCCTTCGGCCGGGTGCATATCTTCATAGGAACAATTCTGGTTTCCGGGGTCATGCGCAAGAAAAGATCGCCGCGGCCGGTTTCGATTGGCAATGGGTTGCCGTTCCCTGCTATTCCCGCTTCAAATCAAAAAGCAGTGGACGTTTCCAGTATGACCAATGTCGCATTGACCGGGCTTGCCCGCGATCTTGCCAAGCGCGCCGCGGAGGGCCGCCCGGTGCGCATCGGCGTCATCGGTTCGGGCGAGATGGGCACCGACCTGGTGACGCAAGGCATGCTGATGCCGGGCATTTCGATTTGCGCGATCTCGACCCGCCGCCCGCATACGGCACGTGACGCTATCCGCATTGCTTATGGCGACGAGGCGATGGCAGCCGAAGCGGACAGCGCTTCGAAGGTCAGCCAGGCGATCGAAAGCGGCAAGATCGCCGTCACCTCGAACGAGATGCTGGTCACCAATCCGCTTATCGATGTCGTCATCGATGCCACCGGCAAGCCCGGCGTCGCCGCCGATTTCGACCTGATGGCGATGCAGCATGGCAAGCACCTGGTGATGATGAATGTCGAGGCCGACGTTACCATCGGCTGCTATCTAAAGCAGCAGGCCGACCGGCTCGGCGTCGTCTATTCGGTCGGCGCCGGCGACGAGCCGTCGAGCTGCATGGAGCTGATCGAGTTCGCCTCGGCGCTCGGCTACACCATCGTCTCCGCCGGCAAGGGCAAGAACAACCCGCTCAACCACGACGCCGTTCCGGACGACTACCGCGAGGAAGCGCTGCGCC
Source organism: Mesorhizobium sp. M1328 (assembly GCF_040318075.1). NCBI lineage: Bacteria > Pseudomonadati > Pseudomonadota > Alphaproteobacteria > Hyphomicrobiales > Phyllobacteriaceae > Mesorhizobium > Mesorhizobium sp. M1328. The sequence continues at coordinate 202,513 of NZ_JAMYLO010000009.1, forward strand.
GCAACATGAACCCGCGCATGCTGGTCGAGTTCGTCGACGGCTCGAAAACCATGGTCGAGATGTGTGCCATCGCCAACGCCACCGGGCTGGTGCCCGACGTTCCCGGCATGCACGGCCCCAAGGCCGATCGCGACGAACTGGTCAAGGTGCTGATCCCGCGCGAGCATGGCGGCATCCTGTCGAAAAAGGGCGTCGTCGACTATACCGTCGGCAAGGGCGTGGCGCCCGGCGTCTTTGTCATCGTCGAGGCGACGCATCCGCGCATCATCGAGCGCATGGATGATCTGCATATTGGCCACGGCCCCTATTACAGCTTCTTCAGGCCCTACCATCTGACCTCACTGGAAGTGCCGCTGACCGCCGCCCGTATCGCGCTCTACGGCAAGCCCGACATGGTGCCGCTGCCGCGGCCGGTGGCCGAGGTCTGCGCCGTGGCCAAACGCGATCTGGCGGCGGGCGAGACGTTCGATGCGATCGGCGAGACCTGCTACCGCTCCTGGACCATGACGGTCGAGGAGGCCCGCGCCCACCACGCCGTGCCGGTCGGTCTGCTCGAAGGCGGCAAGGTGCTGAAACCGGTGCGGAAAGGCGAATTGCTCACCGCCGACAATGCCGCGCCCGACCCGACGACCAGGCTGTTCGCCTTGCGCAGGCTGCAGGACGAGATGCTGTATGGGAATCTGGGTGATGGCTGAGGTGCGGGAACCAGAGTTGAAGCGGGAAAGTGGACGCCTTTCTCTGGCAGAGCGGCTCGCGGCCATTGCCGATGATCTCAGAGCCAAGGCGGGCAAAGACGAACGGCCCGTGAACAAGGACGAGATCGACCACTTGTGGGGGGATCGCTGATATTTGTCGACATTCTAGGCTACCGCGATTTTGACGTCGGCGGGACAGCGCCCCTCTCTGTCCTGCCGGACATCTCCCTCACATGGGGGGAGATCGGACGTCACGCCGGCTTTCGCCAATCTCCAACATAGCAGTTCGTGAGCGGACAGAGGGGGGCGAAGGAGCGCTGCGTCGCGGCTTTTCTAAAGGCGGCTATTGCCGCTGAAACGCACGGCAGACCATCGCCGCCGACCGGCTTCCCCCAAAAGCCCTACTTCCCCAGCTCTATCGACCGCAGCCGCGCCGCTTCCACCGCTTCGGTGAGCAGTTGCGTCAGCCGGTCGCCGCCCATCAGCACCGCAAGGGCGGCAGCCGTCGTGCCGTTGGGGCTGGTCACCTGCTGCCTGAGCAAGCCAGGCTCCTCGCCGCTTTCGGCGGCCAGCGATGCGGCGCCGTAGACCGTCTGCATTGCCAAGAGCTTGGCAGTCCCGGTCGGCAGGCCGGCCTTCTCGGCCGCCACCGTCAGCGCTTCGATGAAATGGAAGATATACGCCGGCCCCGACCCGGAGACTGCCGTCACCGCATCCATCAGGTCCTCGTCGTCGATATCGGCCACTTGCCCGCTCGCGGAAAGCAGGTCGGCGACGAAACGTTTGGTGTCGTCGGAAACCAGCCTGTTGGAAAACACCGCCATCATGCCCTTGCCGATTGCCGCCGGCGTGTTGGGCATGCAGCGCACGATTGGCGCGCGGTCGCCGAGAATATCTTCGAACGCGGCGACCGGCGTCCCGGCGGCGATGCTGAGGAAAGTGGTTCGGCCATCGTTGAAGCGGATGTAGCCAGCCGTCACGTCGCGGATCACCTGCGGCTTGACCGCAATGACGACGAGGGCCGGTACGGCGTCCGCCGGGATGGCGCCGGCATCCGCAGCAGCAGAGCAGCCCAGTGCTTCGGCACGCTTGCGCAACTCGGCGTTGGGCTCGACCACGAACACCGCAGCCGGAGCGAGCTTGCCGGCTTTCAGCCAGCCCGAGAGCATGGCGTAGCCCATATTGCCGCAGCCAGCGAGAACAAGCCTGATCGTCATCGAAAGCCTCCCATAGAGATGGCTTCCCCATAGACGTTCGCGGCAGGGCGGGGAAGCCCCTGTTGGGACTGTGATCAGGCGGAAACCGGACCTGCGATTGGGATGCACATGTAGTCGCGCAGGGGCGGGCCGACCAAATTAACCTTTTATTTCCTGTGCCTGTTTAGCATCGCTTAACCAGTGGCGGTCGCTACGTCCCGGCCCTAGGGGAAAGCTCCAGGAACCATGGCTTACAGGGATAATCGTGAACACTGGAGGAACGAGCGGTCTTTGCTGTCGCTCGTCGAGGCAGTGCGCGACGAAGACGAAGCATCGCTGGTTTCGCTAGAGGACCGTGCAGGCCCGTCATGGCGCGAGGATGCCGCCACACGCCATCGTCTCGCCCGCTCGCGCCGCGAAGCGCGTGCCAGTCCGATCCTGTTGGCAGCCGCCGGCATAAGCCAACCCCATCCTGATGAGCCAAAGGCCGGCACCATGCTGATGGAAGAGGCTGCAGCTGACGATGTAGTTTTCGACCCCGCTGGCTCCCTTGGCGGCCCCGATGCCGGTTCCGCCGAGGACAAAGCGTACCGGGCCGCGCGTACGGGTCCGATCGGCGTAGTGTTGTCGGCGCTGAGCAGGCTCATTCCCGGCAGAGCGCCGGAGGAGATGGCGTCCGGCGAGACTTCCGCCGCCACAAATTCCAGCGCAGCGATGCCGCCTGCCTTCTACCCGCAGCCGCTCTATGCCGGACAGGCACCTTACCCGCAGCAACCCACGCCGCCGCATTCGGCCCATGCTCAGGCCTGGTCGAAGGCGGCAAATCAGGCCTCGGACGCCGCCGATCAGCAAAGCCAGATCGAGGAAATCTGCGCCAGCCTGCGCGAATTCCGGGAGGCGGTTCGCGAGCTCACCGAAAACCGCACGCGCCGCCGCTATTTCTAAGCGTCGAATAAAACATGCCGGTTTCGAGTTAACGGCATGGGACGGCGCATTGACGGGATTGCCCGGCTCGATTTTCGTGAAAATGCCGCGCTGCATGTCCGCCCGCCAGCGCGTGGTTCTGGGCAACGACATGCATAAAACATATCTGGGGCACGCCGCATGGATGCTTTAACGCGGCAGGCTTAGACAATAGGCGTCGAGGGTGGTTCATGGCTGAGTTGATTGACGGAAAAAGCGTCGCCGAAGACGTGGTGCGGCGGGTCAAGGCCCTCACCGCCGAACTGGCGGAAAAGGGCGGACGGCAGCCCGGTCTCGCGGTGGTCATCGTCGGCGAGGATCCGGCGAGCCAGGTCTATGTCGCCTCCAAATCCCGCACCGCCAAGGAATGCGGCTTCCATTCGGTTCAGCACACGCTGCCGGCCGAAACCTCCGAGCCGGACCTGTTGAAGATCATCGGCCAGCTCAACGCCGATCCGGCCATCAACGGCATCCTGGTGCAGCTTCCGCTTCCCGGCCATATCGATTCCGGCAAGATCATCCAGACCATCGCGCCGGAGAAGGATGTCGACGGCTTCCACTTCATCAATGTCGGCAAGCTCGGCACAGGCGAACTCGAGACCGCCTTCGTGCCTTGCACGCCGGCCGGCTCGATGCTGCTGATCGAACGGGTGCGTGGCAAGGACCTGTCCGGTCTCAATGCGGTCGTCGTCGGGCGTTCGAACATCGTCGGCAAACCGATGGCCAATCTTCTGCTTGCCGCCAACTGCACCGTGACCATCGCACACAGCCGCACCAGGGACCTGGCGGCGCTTGCCAGCACCGCCGATATTCTGGTCGCAGCCGTCGGGCGGCCTGAAATGGTCCGCGGCGACTGGGTCAAGCCTGGCGCCACCGTCATCGATGTCGGCATCAACCGCATCGCCGCATCTGAAAAGGGCGAAGGCAAGACCCGCCTCGTCGGCGATGTCGCCTTTGCCGAAGCAGCGAAGGCGGCCGGCGCCATCACGCCGGTGCCTGGCGGCGTGGGGCCGATGACCATTGCCATGCTGATGGCCAACACGTTAGCTTCCGCCTACCTCGCAGCCGGGTTGAAACGGCCTTCCTTCTGACCAGAGAGCAGCGTCCTTGCCGAACCTCACTGTTCCCTTAGAGCGGCCGGTCACCAATGATCCCGTTCAGGGCGGCCGGCAGTTCGGGTTTCTGCTGGTCGACAAGTTCTCCATGTTCTCGCTGGCCGCGGCAATCGACACGTTCCGGTCGGCGAACCGGCTGCTCGGCCGCGATTTCTATGGCTGGACGACGGTGTCGGCCGACGGCGACGCCGTCATGGCCTCCAACGGCCTGCCGCTCAAGATCGACTATGCCGTCGCCGATCTGCCGCCGGTCGATATCCTTTTTGTCTCGGTCGGGCTGACGACGGAATTTCCCGGCAAGAGCAAGGTGCTGGCGGCGCTGCGCAGCTGGGGCCGGCGCGGCAATGCGCTCGGCGCGCTTTCGGTCGGCTCCTATCTGCTTGCCGAGGCAGGGCAGCTCGATGGCTATCGCTGCACCATCCATTGGGAAAACCGCGCCGGTTTCCTCGAACGCTTTCCGGAGATCAACTGCACCGGCAACGTCTTTGAGATCGACCGCAAGCGCTACACCTGCGCCGGCGGCACCACCTCGATCGACCTGATGCTGGAGATCGTGCGCGGCGATTTCGGCTCGAGCCTCGCCAATGGCGTCGCCAACCAGTTCCAGCATGAGCGCATCCGCTCGGCCGGCGACCGCCAGCGCGTCGGCCCGGAGCGCGACCTGACCGGCAAGTCGGAGAAGCTGCGCCGCATCGTCGAGCTGATGGCCGACCATCTCGACGAGCCGCTGTCGGCGGTGCAGCTCGCCAAGTCGGCGGGCCTGTCAGTGCGCCAGGTCGAGCGCCTGTTCCTGCGCCATCTCAGCGTGACGCCCGGGCGCTACTATATGCGGCTCAGACTCGAGCGCGCGCGCGAATTGCTGCGCCAGACCAACATGCCGATCCTCGACGTGGCAATCGCCACCGGCTTCACCTCGCATTCCTATTTTGCCCAGAGCTACCGGCTGCAATTCGGCCGGCCGCCTTCCGAGGAACGCCGCACGACCTATTGAGGGTTTTGCACAGAGGCGGCGCAGCTTCATGCTCCGCCCGGGCTTGTGTCGCGACGCAGCGTCAAATAGCTTTCCGGCGCCGAGCGGCGCCGAGCGGCGGCGACCGAGGGGGAGATATTGATGGCCGGATTTGTGCGGAGCGCCGCTGTGGCGGCCCTGCTGCTGTGGATGACGGGGTTCGGCTTCGCCGCCGATCGCGTCATCGTCATTCTCGATGCCTCCGGCTCGATGTGGGCGCAGATCGACGGCAAGCCCAAGCTCGAAATCGCCCGTCAATCGCTGCGGAACGTGCTGCAATCGGTCCCGGCCGACGAGGAAATCGGCCTCATGGCCTATGGCCATCGCGAGAAGGCCAGTTGCGACGACATCGAACTCATCGTGCCGCCGCAGGCAGGCTCGGCAAGTGCGATCTCAGCCGCGGCCGACAGTCTGAAATTTCAGGGCAAGACGCCGCTGACCGCCGCGGTCAAGCAAGCGGCGGAGGTGTTGAAATACACCGAGGACAAGGCGACGGTCGTGCTCATCACCGATGGCATCGAGACATGCAACGGCGACCCCTGTGCGCTCGGCAAGGAACTGGAGGCTGCCGGCATCGACTTCACCGTCAATGTCGTCGGCTTCGGCTTGACGGCTGCCGAAGGCAAGCAGGTCGCTTGCCTCGCCGACAACACCGGCGGCAAATATCTCGAAGCGTCGGATGAAAAGGCATTGCAGGACGCCCTCGTCGAGACCGTCGCGCCTCCGCCACCCGCCCCTGAACCGGCTCCCGCCCCGCAGCCTGTTCTCCAGCCGGCGCCCGACCAGCCGGCGGAGTCCAATTTCGTGCCCACCGTCGTGCTTGCCGAGGGTGGCGATCCCGTCACCGACGGCAATGCCTGGGAGATCTACAAGGCGAATTCCGACGGCGCGCGCGGCGATCCCGTCACCACCGAATATGGCGCCTACAAGGGCCATCTGGAGCCGGGCGACTATATCGTCGTCGCACGCGCCGGCGAGGCCAGGGCCGAACAGAAGATCAAGATCGAGCCTGGCCAGGTCGCCAAGCCGCACTTCAACCTGAATGCCGGCACGCTGGTCATCCACCCCAGGCCAAGTGAAGGAGCGGACGTTGACGGCGGCGCGGCTGTCGTAGTCGGCTATCCGGGCGTCGACACCCCGCCGACCTATTACGGCGACACGAAAGTCGTGCTGCCGGCCGGTGACGAGAAGGTGACGGTCACGATCGGCCAGGGCATGGTTACCGAGACGATCCCGCTTGCCGCCGGCAGGGTCATCGACAAGGACATCATCGTCGGCGTCGGGCGTATCGTCGCCAACGCCTATTATGCTGCCGGCGGCGACAAGGCCGAGGGTTCGGGCGTCGGCTTCAAGGTGCTCCAGGCGAAAAAGAACGTCGACGGAATCAGGCAGGAGGTGACTTATGCCTACGGTCCGGACAGCAAGTTCGATCTGCCGCCCGACGATTATGTAATGGTCGCGACGGTCGACCTTGCGGTGGCCGAGCAGCCGTTCAGCGTCAAGGTTGGCGACCATCAGGATCTGAAGATCGCGATGAACGCCGGCATGCTGACGATTACCGCGCCAGGGGCCTCGAAGATCGAGATATTCGAGGCCAGGAAGAACATCGACGGAACCCGCAAGTCGGTCGGCTACGCCTATGACCAGAAGTATGAAGCCACCCTGTCGGCCGGCGACTACGCGGTGGTTTCGGAGAAATCGGACAACAGCTCGAAAGAAGGCACGGTAACTGTCAGGGCCGGCGCGCGAGCCGAGCTCACGGTTCAATAGATCTAAGGGAGAGCAGCGATCGGCCGCTCTCCGAAAAAGTCACGCCGTACCGAAGGCGCTGGCGCCATGGTCGGCGCGGCCTACCAACTGCCGGAACCCGGCGAAAAGCTCGCGGCCGAAGCCGAATTCATTGCCTATGAGGTCGCTGTCCGCGGGCCGGCGCAGGGCAAAGTCTCCGGCCGGCACCAGTACTTCGAGCGTTCCGGCCTCCGCATCGAGCCTGATGATATCGCCGTCATGGATCCTGGCGATCGGCCCGTCCTCCGCCGCTTCCGGCGTCACGTGGATCGCCGCCGGCACCTTGCCTGAAGCGCCCGACATGCGGCCGTCGGTGACCAGCGCCACATGCTGGCCGCGGTCCTGCAGGATGCCGAGCACGGTGGTCAGCCTGTGCAATTCCGGCATGCCGTTGGCCTTCGGACCCTGGAAACGAATGACGGCGATGAAGTCGCCGGTCAGCGACCCCGCCTTGAACGCCTCGTTCAGCCCTTGCTGGCTGTCGAACACCTTGGCCGGCGCCTCGATGATGCGCCGCTCCGGCTTGACCGCGGATGTCTTGATGACGGCGTGGCCGAGATTGCCTGAAAGCACTTTCAGCCCGCCGCTCGGCTGGAAGGCCTTCTTGAACGGCGCCAGCACCTTCTCGTCGCCGCTCTCGCGCGGCGATGCCTCGCGCAGAACGCCGCCGTCGGCGCCGAGCTTGGCCTCGACCGCGTAGGGGCGCAGCCCTTCGCCCCACACTGTCTGCACATCCTCGTGCAGGATGCCTGCGTCGAGCAGTTCGCGGATCAGGAAGCCGAGCCCGCCAGCGGCGTGGAAGTGGTTCACATCGGCAAGGCCGTTCGGATAGACCCGCGCCAGCAGCGGCACCGCTTCCGAGATGTCGGAAATATCCTGCCAGGTAATGGCGATGCCGGCCGCCGCCGCCATGGCGATCAAATGGATGGTGTGATTGGTCGAACCGCCGGTGGCGTGCAGGCCGACGATGCCGTTGACGATCGAGCGCTCGTCGATCATCCGCCCGACCGGCGTGTAGGCGTTGCCGAGCGCGGTGATCGCCAGTGCCCGCTTGGTCGCTTCCCTGGTCAGCGCGTCGCGCAGTGGTGTGCCCGGATTGACGAACGAGGCACCAGGCGTGTGCAGGCCCATGATCTCCATCAGCATCTGGTTGGAATTGGCCGTGCCGTAAAAAGTGCAGGTTCCCGGCCCGTGATAGGATTTTGATTCGGCTTCGAGCAGTTCGGCGCGCCCTGCCTTGCCCTCGGCATAGAGCTGGCGGATCTTGGCCTTTTCGTCGTTCGGAATGCCGGTCGTCATCGGCCCGGCCGGAATGAACACGGCCGGCAGGTGGCCGAAGGTCAGCGCCGCGATCACTAGCCCCGGCACGATCTTGTCGCAGACGCCGAGATAGACGGCGGCGTCGAACATGTTGTGGGACAGGCCGATCGCCGCGGCCATGGCGATCACGTCGCGCGAAAACAGCGACAGCTCCATTCCGGGTTGGCCCTGGGTGACGCCGTCGCACATCGCCGGCACGCCGCCGGCCACCTGGGCGATGCCGCCGGCCTCGCGCGCCGCGTCCTTGATCAGCGCCGGAAACGTCTCGAAAGGCTGATGCGCCGACAGCATGTCGTTATAGGAGGTGATAATGCCGAGATTCGGCACCCGGTCGCCGCCAAGCGCCACCTTTTCGGATGGACTGCACACGGCAAAGCCATGAGCCAGGTTGCCGCAGGACAGCACGGCCCGGTTGGCGGTGCGGTTCGAGGCTTCGGCGATGCGGCCGAGATAGGCCTCGCGACCGGGTTTGGAGCGCTCACGGATGCGCTGGGTGATGGCTTCGATGTCGCGTCTTGCGGTCATGGCGGTCGGTCCTTTCAGGCGAGGTCCCGCAACTTCCGGCTGTTGCCGGGACCTGCAGCCAAGTTGAGATCAGGGTGCCCAGAAAACCTCTACGGGCTTTTGAGTGGCATCGAGCACGGCGCGAATGGGCTTTCGTGCTCCAGCTCCAAGCGCGGCCTCGAATGCGGTGCGTTTTTCCGCGCCCTCGATATGCAGCGCGATGAAGGCGGCATTGATGATCCGCGCCAGTGACAGCGTCAGCCGTGGCTCGCCGGCGCTTGCCGCGTGAACCGGCAGCACGATCCTTTGCGACGACGGATCGAGCAATCTTGCCAGGTTGTCGGCATCCGGAAAGAACGAGGCGGTGTGGCCATCAGTTCCCATGCCGAGCACAATGACGTCGAGTGGCCAGGGCACCGCTTGCAGCGCCTCACTGTCGGAGACCGCTGCGCCCTCGATAGTTGCCGCGGCGTGGTAGAGCGGCACGAAATTCGCGGCGGCGGCCGCGTTCTGCAGCAGGTTGGCGGCAACCAGGCCGGCATTGGAGCGCGGCGATGAGGGCGGCACGAAGCGCTCGTCGACCAATGTTATCGTCACCTTTTCCCAGGCGATCGGAACGGTCGAAAGCGCCGCGAAGAATTTCGCCGGCGTCGTGCCGCCCGAGACCGCAAGCAGTGCCGTGCCGCGCTCGGCGATCGCCTTTGACAGGCAACCGGCGACGTGGCCGGCAAGCGCTGTCGCCAACTCCTGGCGTCCGGCAAATTCGTGCCAGTTGTAGGCGCCGCCTAATTGCTCTCGTGCCATGTCCGCCCGTCGCGTTCGATCAGCGCAATCGAGGCCGAGGGGCCCCATGTGCCGGCGGTGTAGCCTTGCGCCTCTTGCCTTCCGCTTTCCCAGGCGTCCTGGATCGGGTCGATCCATTTCCACGCCGCCTCGACCTCGTCGCGGCGCATGAACAGCGTCTGGTTGCCACGGATGACGTCCATGATCAGCCGCTCATAGGCATCGGGGGCGCGGCCGTCGAAGGATTGCGCAAAACTCATGTCGAGCGGAATCTGGCGCAGCCGCATGCCGCCCGGCCCCGGATCCTTGATCATGATGAACTGCTTGACGCCTTCGTCGGGCTGCAGCCTGATGACCAGTTGGTTGGCGGAAATCGGCCCGGCGCTCTCGCCGAAGATCGAATGCGGGATTGGCTTGAATTCGATGACGATCTCCGAAACGCGCGTCGCCAGCCGCTTGCCGGTCCGGAGATAGAACGGCACGCCCGCCCAGCGCCAGTTGCCGATTTCGGCCTTCAGCGCAACGAAGGTCTCGGTGTTGCTGTTCTTGCCGAGCTCCTCGACATAGCCTTTCACCGGCCCGCCGGCCGAGGCGCCGGCACGGTATTGCCCGCGCACCGTGTGCTTCGGCGCTTCGTTGCCGTTGATGCGTTTCAGCGCCCGCAGCACCTTCAGCTTTTCGTCACGGACGGCATCGGCGTCCATCGACGACGGCGCCTCCATGGCGACGAGGCAGAGCAGTTGCAGCATGTGGTTCTGCACCATGTCGCGCAATGCGCCGGCCTTGTCGTAATAGGTGACGCGGTCTTCCAGGCCGACTGTCTCGGCCACGGTGATCTGCACATGATCGACATTGGCGGAATTCCAAAGCGGCTCGTAGAGCGCGTTGGCAAAGCGCAGCGCCATCAAATTCTGAACCGTCTCCTTGCCGAGATAGTGGTCGATGCGGAAAATCTGGCTTTCATGGAAGTCGTCGCCGACCAGATCGTTGAGCGCGCGCGCCGAAACGAGATCGCGGCCGATCGGCTTTTCCAGCACGATGCGCGAATTCGGCGTGATCAGCCCGTGCTCCTTCAGCTTGTGCGAGATGTCGCCGAACAGCGCCGGTGCCACTGCCAGATAGAAAGCGCGGATGTGTTCGCTGTTGCCAATCGCCTCCCTCAGCCTGTCGAAGCCGGCACCAGTTGTTGCATCTGCCGGGATATAGGAGAGCCGCGCGAGGAACGTCTTCAGTTCCGTGGCGTCGATATCTTCCGGTTTCACATGATCGGCAATCGCCTGCCTGGCGAAAGACTGGAATTCCTCGTCGGTCATCTTCGAACGTGATGTGCCGATGATGCGCGTCGGCTCAGAAAACTGGTGGTCGCGCTGCCGGTGGTACAGCGACGGCAGAAGCTTGCGTTCCGACAGATCGCCGGTGCCGCCGAAAATGATGAAGTCGAAAGGATCGACGGGGATGATCTGGCTGGTCATGGTCTGTCCGCTCTGACGCCGGTCGCGATAACGCGGCTGATATAATCTAATCGATTTAAACTTGCCAGTGCCATTGCGTCACATCCGCGTGTGCTCTTGACACCGGCGCTAGCCGGAGGCTTGTCGGCAAGCGATGCTTCCGGGAGCGTTCGCAGGTGCAGCATAGAGCGGGATCAAGGCGAAAGCCAAAGGAGAAATCGGCAATGGACACACATCTTTCGATGGCCATGGCCAAACGCGTTTTCGATCGTCTTCAACGATGAGTGAGAAAAGCTTGCGCCTCAAAAACAAGGTCGCCATCATCACCGGCGCTGCCTCAGGCTTTGGCGAGGGCATGGCCAGGCGCTTTGCCGAGGAGGGCGCGCGGGTAGTTGTCGCCGATCTGAACGCCAAGGGCGCAGAGCGCGTTGCCGGCGAGATCGGCGAAAAGGCGATCTGGACCCAGACCGACGTCTCGCTGCGGTCCGAATTCGACGACATGGTCAATGCTGCAATGGGCGCCTTCGGCCGCATCGACATCATGGTCAACAACGCCGGTTTTACCCATCGCAACGGTGACATGCTGGATGTCGACGAGGCGACCTTCGATCTGATCATTTCAGTCAACATGAAGGCGATCTACCACGCAGCACTTGCCGTGGTGCCGGTGATGGAGCGGCAAGGCGGCGGCGTCATCCTGACGACGGCCTCCACGGCCGGTATCAGGCCGCGGCCTGGCCTCACCTGGTACAATGCATCGAAGGGCTGGGCGATCACCGCGACCAAATCGATGGCGGTGGAACTCGCGCCGAAGAATATCCGTGTCAACTGCCTCTGCCCGGTTGCCGGCGAGACCGGCATGCTCGCGAAATTCATGGGCGCCGACACACCCGAGATCCGCGAGAAGTTCCGCGCGTCGATCCCGCTCGGCCGGCTTTCGACGCCGCTCGACATAGCCAATGCCGCGCTTTGGCTCGCTTCGGACGAGGCGGCTTTTATCACCGGCGTGGCGCTGGAAGTCGACGGCGGGCGTTGTATTTGAACGGTCCGGTCATCCGGCGGAGGACTGGCTGATGGCGAGCGACCCGCAATCGCTCTGCCGGCCCTACGCCCCGGTTTTGACGTAGCTCTTGTAGACCCAGCCGCGCTTGCCGTTGTAGACGATCTGGCACCATTGCTTGCAGCTCATCACTTGCACCGAGGTCTTGGCCGGCACGGTGAGAATGGCGGCCGCATTCTTTTTTGGGCCGGTGCGCATTGTGACGGACCTCAGGATGCGTCCGGTACCCGCGGTATTGGCTTTTCCGGATTTTGCCTTGGTGCTGCCATTGTCGTCCTCACTCGCGGACTGCGCTGCCGGCAATTGCGGGTTGGGCGTGGGGATGGCGGCGGTCTGCGCGCCGTCGGGCCCGGTGTTTTTCGTCGAGCTTCCGGGAGCCGCCACCTTGGCAAACAAAGCCGCAGCGTCGGGTTTCGCTGCCGGGTCGGCGAATGCCACCGAAGCAGACGATTTATCGGCCGCCTGCTCGGTCTGGCTTGCCAGCTGGTCGGATGCTTCGGTGGCGGCGGCCGATGCCGTCTTTGGCCCCGTCCAGCGGGGATCGTTGGGAGCGAGCGCCGGTATCTCGGCTGCCGCCGCGGCCACTGCCGGGGAAACCGCATCGGCCTTGCCCGTCGTCCGCGGCGCCGCGGCGACCTTGGCAGGCATGATCTTCGTCGTCTTGACCGGAATGGTCGGAACGATCTGCTCAGGGCTCGCCGCCGCCTGCCGCTCATTGGCCGGCAAGGCCAGCCACAGTGCCACTGCGGCGACGCCGAGCAGTGCTGTCGTGCCAAGCGCGGCTATTACCAGATGCGCGTTCGACCGGACCCCGTGCCAGAATGTCGGCCGCATATCATAACCGAATTGCATCGCAAGGCGCCGTCGTTCCGGCGCGCCCAAACTGAAGGGCTCTCTCACTCTTGCCACCTCCATTTGCGGGCCGATGTTCTTACGATCCATGCCGGAGAGCCGGCATTTCGATCGGCATCGGTCCCAAACCAAAAGCGGGCAGGCCCGCAAAAATTCCCCGTTCAGCTGCCCACGAGCATCATCTTTCGCCCGCGATTGTGGCATCACTGCGCCCTTGGCCGGAATTCTGCGTCCCAGTTAAGGATTCTGCAACGTCTGGTTAAATCCTGTCCCGCAACGCGTACCAGTTGAGCGCGAGAAAGAGCAGTGGCGCGCGCAAACGCCGGCCGCCGGGGAAGGATGGAATCTTCAAATCCTCGATCAGCTTCAGCCGATCGCGGTTGCCGGCGACCGTCTCGGCATAAAGCTTGCCGAAAAAGTTCGACAGCATGACGCCGTGGCCGGAATAACCGCCGACCGAGATCACATTGGGCATCACTTCGCGCACGAACGGCTTTCTCGGCACGGTGATGCCGACGTAGCCGCCCCAGCCATGGGTGATCTCGACGTCCTTCAATGAGGGATAGATCTCGGCGATCTGCCGGCGGATGTGGATGTGGATGTCCTTGGGATCGTTGACAGCGTAGATCTCGCGCCCGCCAAACAGCAGCCGCCCATCCTTCGATTTCCGGAAATAGCGCACGACGAAGCGCGAATCGTCGACCGCCTCGCCACCCGGCAACACTTTGGAATCGGCTCCCAGCGGTACCGTCGCGCCGATGAACGAGCCGATCGGCATGATATGCGAGGCACTCACCGGTTCGAGCGCGCCGCCGTAGGCATTGACCCCGATCAGGCATTTAGCGGCGGTGATCGTGCCCTTCGGCGTCGCAACCCTGACCTTGCCGCCGCCGGAGGTAATGCCGGTCGACGGCGTCTGCTCGAATAGCTTTGCGCCGGCCTGTGCCGCGACTTTTGCGGTGCCGATCACCAGTTTCAGCGGATGGATATGGCCGGTGCCGGTGTCGCGGGTGCCGCCGAAATAATGCGTCGAGCCCAGCCGCTCGGCTGTCTCCGCGGCATCCATGAATGAGATGTGCGGATAGCCGAAGCGGCTCGCCATGATCTCGGCATGCGCCTTGTAGTCGTCGACATAGCGCTTCTTGTGCGCCACCGACATCTGGCCGGGCATATAGTCGATCTCGATCTGGTGCATTGCGGCGAAATCGAGCAGATGCGCTTTGGCCTCTTCGGCGAGGTCGAACAGCGCCTTGGCGCGGGAAAAGCCGTACTCCGCTTCCAGCTCCTCTGCCCAGGCCCGTTGTCCGGTGCCGAGCTGGCCACCATTGCGGCCCGATGCGCCGTCACCGAAACGATGGGTTTCGATCAGCACGACATTCGCGCCTGTCTTGGCGAGATGAGCCGCCGCCGACAGGCCGGTAAAGCCGCCGCCGACAATCACCACATCGCATGTCCGGTCGCCGTCGAGCGCCGGATATTCGGGCCTTGGTCCGGCCGTGTCTTCGTACCAGGAGCGGCCGGGGGAGATTGGGGATTGGTAAGTCATGATGCTCGGCTAGGGCAGTAGGGGAGTAGGGGAGTAGGGGAGTAGGGGAGTAGGGGAGGAGGGGAGTAGGGCTGTTGGGGAGTTGGGGAGTAGTGGAGTAGCTAAGATAGTCCGGAGAACGTTGAAGTAATAGCAGTAAA
>NZ_JAMYLO010000010.1:0-215220 GCF_040318075.1 Mesorhizobium sp. M1328
TTCATGCGCACGGCTCGCAACCTTCTGGGCTGATTGGCTCCTGGGCTGGCCGCCTATTTGCGCAAAAGCTCGATCTCAGGCGGGATATTAACGACGTCGCCCGATTCGTCATCGGTTCCACCAGTGACATAGCCAGGTTCGTCCGAGTATGAGAAGACTTTCGTAATGATGCCTGATTTGAGCGCTTCAGCGCTCCAGACGTTATAGAGGCCCTCCGACGTTGCCAGGCCCATCATCACGAACACGTCGCCGCTGCGGACGCCCATTTCGTCGAAATGGTCGGAAAGCATCCGCTTCAGGGCCGGATCAGGCCTCGTAGAAATTTCATCGAGGTTTCTGCGTCCCGTCGGCGTAGGCGCTCTTTTCCTGCCGTCCGTTGTTTGATGGAGGGCGATCGTGGCATTGACAGCCGCGGCGCGGACCTGCCCCCCAGCCAAGGCGAAGGGGCAAGGGGTGAAGGTGGCCTCGGTCCAGTATGCTGCTGTGGTCTTCGGGGCGTGATGGCAGGCTTCGCTGGCGCGTTCCTGTCTGTCGGCCAAGCGGCGCGTTTCGTGCCGGACGTGACCAACGGACGCGGCTGGCTGGCGATCATCATCGTCATCGCCGGTCTGTGGCGGCCCTACCCGATTTTGGTAGCGGCACTAGTGTTTTCCTTCCTCGACGCGCTGCAATTGCAAATCCAAGGCATCGGCATCGCCATTCCTTACCAATATGTGTTGATGATGCCCTATGTTGCGGCGATCCTAGCGCTGATGATCCGCCGCTCGCGAGCCAGCGCCCCCGCCATGCTGGGCGTGCTCACACACGGGAATAGGACAGTGCTGTCGCCGCCGATTGCGTCCAGCTTGTCAGCCGCTCGCGTCAGCCGAACAGCTGCTGTTGCATTGCTTCATCGAGGTCCCGAAGCCGCTGCTCCCTTCAGTCTTCTCGACCAGCAGGCTGTCGACATCGAGCCCCTCCCAAGCTTGCCTGGAGCCGATAAAGCGAAGCTTGCCGGCTTGATATTTGCGGCGAATAACGTTTGTTGGCGGAAATAACGAATTGTTTGCGTGATTGGCAATAAACAGCTCATCCATTTCAACGCGCGCCATTAGACAAGAGGAAAACTCGATGACCGTTTCTCCAGACCAAAGCGACCTGGCTGATCTCGTATCGATTACTGCCGACATCGTTTCCGCCTACGTTTCGAACAATCCCCTGCCGGTCGGCGAGTTGGCGAAGCTGATCGGGGACACCTATGTCGCTTTGCAAGGGATCGGCACGCCTGTGGCTCCGGCCGCAGTCAAACTGGAACCGGCGGTGTCGATCAAGAAATCAGTGTCACCCGATTTCATCATCTGCCTGGAAGATGGGAAGAAGTTCAAATCCCTCAAGAGGCACATCGGAGTCCATTACAATCTGACGCCCGACGCGTACCGCGAGAAATGGAGCCTGCCGTCCGACTATCCGATGGTGGCGCCGAACTACGCGGCGACCCGCTCGGCCCTAGCGAAATCAATCGGGCTTGGGCGCAAGGCGGCAGCGCCAGCAACAGCTGCGGCGGAAGAACCAAAACGAGCTGCTCGCACGGCAGCGGCGACAACAACCGCAACGGCCGTCAAGTCGCCGATGAAGAGGGCGCGCAAGGCACCCGTCAAAGCATAGAGTGCTGCACCTGATAAGAGCGTCTATGCAGTGGCGTACCTGAACTTGGAGAAGCCCCGCCAGCGCCTGTTTGAAAGTCATCCAGATCGGCGCGGAATAGCCTTTGGCCACGGCCTCGCCCCACATCAGTACATTGATTCCCTAATAGGGCATGCCGTTGGAACGTAGGAGCCGGGTAATCCACCCGGCGGCATGTTTGGCATTCCAGGGCTTGAGCCAAGGCCGCACGCCCTGCTCCAGTTCAGCCACGATGCGGCTGGTGATGCGTTCATAAACATCGGTTTTCACTGGTCTTTCTCCTAGTCTTGCGGTTGCGCATGCAACCGACTAGGCCCGCGCCAATGAGCGGGAGATTGCGGTCAAGGCCGGAAAACGCCCGGGATGGTGCGGGCCGGAGCGCAGCGACAACACGGCCGGCGTTTTCCGCCTGCAGGGCCTAGCCTTGACGGCGGTCGGGCCGCAGGCCCCAAAACGAAAGGGGTCAGCCGGCACGGCTGTCCTGCTCACTAGGTCTTGCGCGAGAGATCGTCACCGGACCAAGACCGGCGGGGCTTGGTGAGCGCGGCGAGTAGAGCCCGATCCTGCGTAGCCCCAAGCGGAGCAGGACGCGCCATGAAATTGAAAGAACTACGACCGCGCAAAAACCAGCAACGGCGCTATGTCATGATTGTCCGCCGCCCGCAGTGCCGCCACATAGCTGGTGCGCAGTTCGCCGGTATCCGCGAGTCCGCCCCCTCCCCAGCTGAATGGCTCGCCGCCGAGCCGCTCGATTAGAAGGTCGACCATCAGCCGCGCATGACGCCCGTTCCCGTTCGGAAAAGGATGAATGGCAACCAGCCGGTGATGCAGCCGCAGGGCGATTTCATCCGGCGAATACGTCCCATTCTCCACCCAATAGCGCACGTCGTCGAACAGCGCCGCCATATCGGTCTGGATGCGGTACGCATCGACCCCGATATTCCGCGCCGTCGTGCGGCAAGTCCCCGCCCACTTCCACACATCGCCGAACATGCGCTTGTGCAACGTCATGGCGACGTCGATGCTGAGAATGTCCTGCAGCTTGCGCCCGCGCCGCCCGCGCGCCCACGCCACCCCTGCCAGGATATTCTCCTGCTCGGCCTCGTTGAGATCGCCGCGATGCGTAATCCAGCTTTGCAGGAGTCCTTCGCGCTCCTCCGGCTCCAGCGGCGTCGCGTCGTCGGGTTCCGCGAAGAGGTCGCTCACGGCCCCTCCCACAGATCACGGTCTTTGACTTGGTCGCGGATATAAGCCTCGATGCGCGCTTCCATCCCGGCATCGCCGGTTTCCTGCGCTTCCAGCTTCATCGTATGGGCAACACGCGCAAGCGCGCGCGTCGCGATCTTCCGCGCTCGCGCATTGACGGCTTCCCCCAGCGAGCTGTTCGGCACGAGCGCATAGACCAGCGTGCAGTCCAGCGCCTCGGCGGCCCGCCGCAACGTGCTGAGCTGGATTGAACCGGAGGCCTCGGATTTCTCAAGCGCCTCCACCGTCTGCGGACGCACGCCGAGCCTGGCTGCAAGCTGAACGCCGCTCATGCCAAGCGCATCCCGGATCGCCCGTATCCAGCCCTTGGGAGGCGGACGCAGCCGATTTACGGGCTGCAAGTCCGCAAGCCGCTCATCCAGGCGCTCCCGCGCCCTCTTTCGTATATCCGTTTTCATATGACGGCCTGATTTTTCTATCTATAGAAATCAGCCTACAGTATGATAATTGCAATTGCAATATCAGACTGAAATATGATTTGAAGCGCGTCGGATCAGCTTATGGCCTGGTTTCTAGAAAGATCAGACGCGAAAAGCGTCACCCGTCCTATTGGTTAATCCGCAATCCCCGCCCGCTCCAAAATGGTATGAAGCCGGTCTTCCGTGGCAGTCGAAGAAGGTCGTTTTCCAGCCGGCAAAGGCTGTCCGAGGCAATCGCGCGCAACCTCGCCGCTGCCGGCCTGTCCGAAAGATTCGTCGGCAGATAAGGTATCGAGCCGAAGCCGGTGACGATTGCGGGTCTCGGCAAGCGGCTCAATCGCCATGTCTCCTCGGTAACCAGCCGGCATTGCTCGGGCGGCGGGAGATCGCCGGCCGCAGGAGGCGCGCTGACGGTGCCAAGCCTTGATCGTGCTTCCGCATCGAGACGGTCCAACACTGCCTCGTAGGCTTTAGGGGAATTGTTTCGGCGAGATCGATCGCGTTGCTGCCGTGCAGGCGATGCCGCCGCCGTTTCAGCTCCACCAGGCAGGCAGAAGCAGCATCGGCGCAAAGCCGGTCGAAGCAACCAAGCACCTCATCGGGCGTGCGGCGATAGCTCAGCACGTTGAACGTCGCGAACGCGGTAGCCGCCGCTGTCACGTCGTAGCCGGACTTGCCGTCGCGGATGCTGAGCAGGCTCGGCGGCGTGCCCGGAACCGACTGGGAATCGTCGGTGAGCTCCGAAGCCACCGGGCTATGCGTGCGACGGATAGGGCGCCGATCCGGTGGTCAGCCAATGACACCGAGGGATGGGTCAGCTACGCTGACGCGGCGGCGGACCTGATTCCGCCTGGCCGGCACCTATCCCATGCCCTCCCTCGCTCCCGATGGGTGCCGGCCATCTCCGCACAACGCGAGCGCTTCAGTTCCTCCGGAGCTTAATGGATCCCACCCTCACCGGCCGGCGCGGTCGCAGCTCGTGCAGACAAGCGCCCGACCCTGCTGAACAGTGCGTCTTTGCCGTACCGCGAGCGACAGGTAATTAGTTCCGCCACGGGGCTATGGTCCGAAACGGGGGAAGACTGAAGTCTTTGCGTCGAAGACTTAGGGCTGAAGGGCGGCAACCAAGACCTTACCGATGGATTGTATTATGCCGCCGAGCAATGTCCCTTATCGGTGGTTCGCCGGGTGCCCACTGCAAGTCCTCCATCAGGGGCACCCGATGTTGGCTTTAACAGCGGAAAGAACTGTGCCCCTTATCCAGAGCAGACAGGACGCCGATGAGGTCGCAAGCCGACCCGCAAATGACAATCAACTTCTAGCCCAACAGATTTCTCGGCTGTTGATCTCATTTCGTCGAGCGACGAGGAGGTCGCTGCCCTTGTCAGGCGAACAGAGCGCCTTGCGCTTGCCGTGACTATAGTAATGGCGATCTTCCTGATTTTTACACCGGTGGCATTCATTGCTCTGATGTAGCCCTCCTCCCAGTGCTTGGGTGCGGACCTTGCTCCCCGGCTCTCCTTGTGGGCTTGTGGGTTTTGTGGGCGCGAAACATTGCGCCAAAAACTCCCGCCCAAACAGCTTCTACAGACGTTCAAAACTGAGCCTTCAGGCTGGCCGTGCGTAGGGACCTAAGCCTGAGTTGCTGCGCGCAATGGGCCCCCACGTGTAGCCGTCCGGAACTGCGTCTGTTCGTACTCGTTGCGGTCCCTCAGGGGAGGAGCCTATGGAGAACAGTGTTCACGAAGCTCGCTGGCTGCTTGCACCGGTTTTCGCCATCTCCATCACCTTCTTGGTGGTTGGAATAGTCGCGAGCTGATGCTCGTTAGCCAGAAATGACGCTCCAAACAGTCCCCAGAAATTGCATCTGCGCAGCTAAAGTCCCTTCCTTCGCTGATAGGATCCGCCCGCCAAATCGAGGAGTGGCGGGCGGATTCTCATTTGCAGCTGCTGAGTGAGTAGGAAAACGGAAATGAACGAGAACAACAGCACCCGAGACGACGTCGACCGAGGCCGCCTGTCGGTCGATGCGTTTTATGAGGTGGAACGTTTCGCGCGGGAAAATCGCATTTCGCCAAGTCAAGTCAGCAAGCTGATTAAAAAGATCGGCAACGACCGTCAGAACCTCGCCAAGGCAGTGAAAAAGCTGCGAGATCGCCATTGAAAAACCCGCCGGCATTCCAACCGCGAGTTGAGCATTCCATATCCGGCCTTACGTTCGCTTTTTACACACCGTTGACGAGAAGATCGCCCGCCCCTCCCAAGCTGGCGAAATGCTCGTAATGCAAATAGTCGCTGCCTTCGAGAGGCAGACTCGAATCTGCCGCCCGATCCCATAGCGCTTTGCCCAACGGCGGATGTTTTGGCTGGTCATTCGGCCATCGCGCCTTTGTCGCGGCTGCAATGACGGTCCGGGCCATATTGCAGCGCTCATCACTGGTAGGAGGAACTGCGATACCCCGTTTCGCCCGACATCAGGGAGCGATATCGGCTCTCATTTATTTGGGATCCATGGACACGATGAAACCCCAGGGCCACGGGATAGCGGCCGATGTTTTGAGATCGGAAGTTGCCAATGCCAGGCAGCGCATCCACCAGACCGAGCGCGCACTTCAACGCAGTGAAGAAATGGTGGCCGAGAATTTCGCGCTGTGCAGCAGGATACGAACTGCGGTCGAGGCCGCAGACCGCTTTGTGAAGATCGCCCCCCAGCTTTGAAGGACGTCGCGCGGGTTGAAGTGGGCCGGCGAAACGCGTCTCCGGGCGAAAGCGCAATCACCTCATCGGCGCTACGCAGAGACAGATCGAAGTTGCCCTCATGAGCGCTGACGTAGACGGATGACCACAAGCAGCTTTTTCTTGCGTCGGGTCCGAGGTTGGCCCGCGGAAGAACCTTTGCTTCCAGTTCGGACGCCACGCGCCAATGTTCGTCAGGCTTTTCGTCGAAGCCGAGGCTGGCCGCCAAGACGTGATCCCAAGCCAGTCCGCACGATAACAGCGACGCGTCGGGAAATTTGGCCAGGCCCTCAAGAATTATGTCCGTCGCCTTCACCAGGCTCTCGGGCGTGAACTGCCCAAAAAAGAAATTGGAGCGAAGGAAGAAGTCGTACTCTTCAAGATCCGGTGTGTCCTTTTCCCAGACCTCCTTCTTCGATGCCAAGGCTGGTACCGCTTGCCCCGCCTGGGCGCGCGCCCGTCTTTACACCTCCGTCTTTGAATGGCTGTTATGGCGCGAGGCAGACAGCCGATTTGCACGCGATAGTGCGTCGCCGCCCTCTGCGAGTGCCAGGCAGCATGTTCGTTCGAGGCGTGACGCCCAAAAGCGGCCCCGCGGTCAGGCCAGCCGCTTGAATGGCGTTTCGGCCCAAAGTACCGGGCCGGTTATGCGATAGAATTGTCGCGTCGCGGCCAAGGCGGACGGGCCGACGTCGACCATCACGCCGATGATCGTCATGTCATCGCACTCGAACGAAGACCCAAGCTGCCTTGGGCACCAGCCGATCGATGCCAACCGGTCGAACCAGTAGTCCTCACAGACAATCGTCAGATTGCTTATGCCTCTTTGAATGCAGAATTCCAGAATTCCGCAGTAGATCACGCCGGCGGCCTGGCAGGGTCGGCCGGGCTCGCGAAAATCCCGGGCCACGAAAAACCTGGTCCACTCAAGGATATCGGGTCGGCGCGGAACGCCACCATCGGCAAGTTGCGGAAAGATTTCGCTCATCAGATGCGGTCTGAGGCTCGGCACCAGGCGGGATCCGGCAACGACACCTCTTCCCGGCTGGATGCCGAGCAGATGAATCGCCTCTGGTGTATCAAACGGGTCGATCTCGCGGCTGTTGGGGCGCCTCAGCTCGTGCCAGCCACGTTCATCGACATAGATTTCATGTCGCAGGCGGAAGTAACTGTCGAGATCCCCTCGATAGGCAAAGCTGTTTGACGCGTCGACGACATGGACCTGAATCATTGCGGTTCCTCGAGATGGAACCCCATCCGACCACGCGACGATTGCCAATGAAATACCCAGATCTGAGGATGGATCAAAGTTCGATTTCGCGCCTGCGATAAGCCTCGACGATGGCGTGCACGACATTGGCGGTGCTGAGCTTCTGCTTGATATTGCGCAGATGGGTTGTCACGGTGTTTTCCGAAATACCAAGTATTCGGGAAACCTCCCATGCGGTCTTCCCGCCGGCGACCCACTGCAGGATTTCACGCTCCCGTTGGGAAAGCTTTTGTCTCGGCCGCCTGAGCGAGCTGCCAACGAGTCGTTCGGCAGCCGAGTAGGCATGGCGCGCAAGGGCATGAACGGTGCAGCGCACCGTCGGCGCCAAATCAATTTCGCGTCCGGCAACCGTTACACAGGCCGGATCGCCAAATGTAGCCTGGATTGGGATGCAGATCCCGTCCCAAAGCCCAAACTCTTTTGCCTCATCCATCACCTTCCTGGCATTGCTGTTCGTCAGGCCGTGATGGACGTCCCTCCAAAGGAACGGCCCGATCGCACCACGGCACAAAGCAACGCAAGGGTCATGGCGATAGTGTCCGGCAGCCATGTAGTGGTCGTACCATTCCCCCGGCCAACCGTTGACAAGGATGTGTCCATCGAGCGATCCGGTGTCCTGGCGTGGCAATTCGGTGACGAGACAGGCTGCATAGCCGTGACGTTCGATGCTCTTGCGCAGTTGCCGAATGATTTCTGCGACGCTGCTTGCACGATCAATCAGCGCGGTTGCTTCAAAGATTTGCGTTAACTGGTGCTGCAAGACGCTCCCATGAACCGCCGACATTTCACGCCCCTTCAATGTACTGAGACAAAGAAAGAATAAATAAGTTAGGCCCGACCGCAACCGGCGGCATGACGTTTGACTACTATAGTAGGTGGCACTAAAGGGCGCGTTCTGACTGCCTCGCCGCATGAGGCTGAGGTCGGTTTTTGCTCGCAATCTGAGGTTGCTTCGCCAAGGTACCGGCTTGTCGCAGGAACAGCTCGCGGACCTTGCCGGCCTTGATCGCAACTATGTCGGCAAGCTGGAGCGGGAGGAGAACTCACCGACCGTCGATACCCTGGAAGTACTGGCATTGGCATTGCAGGTTGATGTGGAGCAGCTCATCCGTCGCAACGCGCCGTGATCCACCGGCCAGGAGGCCGCGGGAGGATCAGGATTTTCTGCTACGTCGCGCACGCGGCGTCTCGGCTAGGGCGCCTTTGCCCGGCCGTTTGGTCAATTCCTCGATGTCGACGCTCAATGCAGTGGCAAGCTTTGCAAGCGACAGAATTGTGGGATTGCGCCTGCCGGCCTCGAGACCACTCAGATAGGCGCGCGTGAACCCTGAACGGAACGACAGTTCCTCTTGAGAGAGGGCTTGTGCGCGCCGAATCCTCTGTACGTTCAGGCCGACAACCACCCGTAGGTCCATGAGGGCATGGTCGTCGCTGCGTACACTTTAGGACGACACACTATAGTGAACATTCGTCATTGACAGACGCCGCCATTGCTGCTTTTCTCATCATATTACGGAACGCCATTCCGAAATAAGGAACGCCAGTGACAGGAAATCTTTCGTTGGAACGTGGCCTTGCGGTTCTCAACGTCCTCAAGGAAGCGGACGAAGCGGTCGGGGTGCGCGAACTCGCCCGCAGGCTTGAGCAGAGTGCTCCAGCCGTGCAGCGAATTCTGAATACCCTGGCAGAGCAGGGCTATGTCGAGCAGCCGCCAGACTCGCGGCGCTACCGGCTCGGTCACTCTGTCCTGGCGCTAGCGCGGAAGGTCCTGGGCAGAGACCGCCTGGTTGGTTTGGCAGAAATCGAACTGCAGGTGCTGGCCGCCGAAGGTTGCTTCAACGCATTCCTCGGCATCAGGCGGGGCAATTGCGGGATTTATCTCCTGACCGTGCAAAGCAAGAGTCCGGTCGTCATTCGTTCTTCCCCTGGTGAAATTTTCCCCTTGCACTCGACCGCTTTGGGCAAGGCACTCCTGATGGAGCTGAGCGGCGAAGCAGTCATTGGTATCCTTGGACGAGGTCCGCTGGAGCAGGTTGCCGTACGCACCGTCACGGACCCACACAAGCTCGTGGCTCAGATCAGAGCGTCCGAATCTATCGGTTACACAACCTCCCTGGACGAGAACTTTACCGGGCTGATAGCGGTCGGCGCACCGCTTCGCGATGCATCGGGCATGATCATCGCGGCGATAAGCGTGGCCTACCCCCGGTCTGTGGGGCCGCATGTGGAGATCGCCGAGGTTGGAGAGGCAGTAATGGCAGCCGCGGCGCGCATCTCAGCCGGCCTCGGCTTTCCGGAAGCAAAACAGGCTCGGGATTCCCACCATGCTGCTTAACGAGGTTCGCCTGAAACAATGCATGTCGGCGGCCGGGCTTGATGCCGTTATAGCCACGACGCCGGAAAACGTGACCTATATGAGCGGCTTCTGGGCTCTGTCGCAATGGATCCGTCGTGGCCCGCAGGCCTATGTGGTGTGGCCGGCTCCTGACAAGGGCACGCCTGAAATCATCGCCAGCACCAGCACCCTTGACCTCGTTGCTGATCAGGACGTCTGGGTAACCAAGGTGCGGCGCTACGGCGACTTTTACGCCGATGTCGGTTCCTCGACTACCGTGGACCGCGCCAATGAACAACACCTCCAGCTTCGCGACCTGCCGAGGCACGGCGATGCAATTGCGGCTTTGATCGCCGCATTGGAAGAAGCCCAGCTCGGCCGTGGGCGGATCGGCATAGACGAGGCGGGGCTCGCGCCAGGATACCAGGAAACCCTCAGAGCCCATTTTCCCAATGCGTCGTTCCTACCAGCCACCGCGTTGCTTCGCGAGGTTCGTGCCGTAAAAACGGCAGATGAAATCGAACGGCTCGGCCAAGTTGCTCAGATCGCCGAACGCTCAATTCAAGCAGCACTCGCCGTTGCTCAGGAAGGCGCCACCGAAGCAGACCTGGCGCGCGCTTTTCATGTCAGGACGGTCGAGGAAGGCGCCCTGCCCGTACTGGGATGCATCGGCTTTGGCGAGCGCAGCGCGCTCATGAACGTCCAGCCGTCTGACCGCAAGTTGCGCGCTGGAGAAATCATCCGCTTCGACGTCGGTGGTCGCTTTCGGCACTACCGCGCCGACATTGCCCGCATCGCCACGCTGGGCGAGCCGCCGCCGCAGGCGCATCGGCTTCAGCAGGCACTGCTGCGCGGCGTTCAGCATGCCTGCGACATTATCCGACCCGGCCTGCCAGCAGCACAGCTCTTCGAGACGGTGGTGCGGGTGGTTCAGAGCGAAGGAATTGCCCACTACGAGCGCGATCACGTCGGCCATGGCATCGGCCTTGATGGTTATGATGCGCCGACGCTCTCGGCGCGCAGTACAGACGTCCTTGAAGAAGGAATGGTGCTGTGCGTGGAGACCCCCTACTACGAAATCGGCCGCTGGGGACTCCAGGTTGAGGACATGGTGGTTGTTCGCCAGGGCGGCGTGGAGCGGCTGACAGAGACGCACGATGCAATCACCCGGGTGCCGTTATGAGCCGCGCGGTAGGTTTTTCCTGTATTCGATGCGGCGCCTTGTTCCGGATCGATACCAAAATAGACTCACGCGGCTGCCCGATATGCTGCGCCGAAGCGCCAGCCAATCTTAAGGTCGTCTACGATCCATCCGGAGCTACATCGGCAGCGGGTGCCGCGCTGCCCTCGCTCTGGCGCTATGCCGACATGCTTCCTTGTGGGCTCAGCGATGCAATCTCCCTGGGCGAGGGCCTGACGCCGCTGCTGAGCGCCGAGAGGCTGGGAAAGCAGCTCGGCGTCCCTAAGCTTCTTATCAAGGACGAAGGCGCAAACCCTACGTGGTCCCACAAGGACCGCTTCTCGACCGTGGCGGTGTCCATGGCACGTTTGAGTGGCGCACGCGTGGTGGCGACTGCTTCGTCGGGGAACGCCGGGGCCTCACTTGCCGCCTATGCTGCACGGGCGGGCCTGAAATGCGTCGTTGTCACATTCTCAGGCACCGCCGGCGCAATGTTGGCGCAGATCCGCAAATACGGCGCCAGCGTCGTATCCCTGGCCGACAAATCCCATCGCTGGCCATTGCTTGCCGCCGGTACCGAGCGCCTCGGATGGTTTGCGACGTCGCCTTTTCACAGCCCCGTGGTTGGCAGTCATCCTGTCGGGATCGAGGGCTACAAGACCTTGGCTTACGAGATCGTCGAACAGATGCACGGAGCCGTGCCGGACTGGTGCGCCTTGCCTGTTTGCTATGGCGACGCGCTTGCCGGGCTCTGGGCGGGATTCAAGGATCTTCTCAGCCAAGGCAGGATCGATCGGCTGCCGAGACTCCTGGCGGCGGAAGTGCACGGATCCTTGGCCAAAGCGCTTGCCGGCAAGGCCGATCTGGTCGCCGAGGTTCCCGCGGGTTTCGACACGCTTGCCATCTCGATCGGCACCACACGAAGCACGTTTCAGGCGCTCAGCGCGCTGCGTGAATCTGGCGGCATAGCAATGCCGGTCGGCAACTGCGGCCTGATAGACATGCAGCAGCAGCTTGCGGCCACCGAGGGAGTGTTTGCCGAGCTTGCCTCGGTGACTCCACTTGCAGCTATTGAATCCTTGAGACGCGAGGGCACGATCGCGCGGTCGGACAGCGTCGTTGCCATCGTGACAGCGAGCGGCCTCAAGGATTTGGATCGTTCGACCAGCCCGGACCAAGCAAAACAATCGTTTCGGTCAGTTGCCGACGCGTGGAAACACCTTACCGGGGACTACGACTATTTCGCGCCCTCTCATGAACAACGTGCGGCCAAGATGTCCTGAAGAGAAGATAGAGACGATCATGAACAGATGCGACTTCTGATCGACTGATGATCTCGTCCATCACTGGACGGTATTGCGACTTCCAAAAGCTATCCACGAGAGGCAAATTCAACTCGCTTAGCGAGCGGAACCTCGATTCAAACATGATGAAAGGGGAATTTTCATGCTTCGCAAAACACTCATCGGCTGGCTCGCAGCCAGCAGTGTCGCAATGGCAACTCAGACGATGGCTGAGGAAACGCTCAGAGTCGGCGTCACGCCAACCGGAGTGCCGTTCACGTTTGTCGACACCGCAACCCGAAAGCCGACTGGCGCGATGGTCGATCTGGCAAGTGCGATTGCCGCGAACCTTGGTACGACCGCTGACTTCCAGGTAAACGCTTTTCCAGCCCTGATCCCGGCATTGACGACCGACAAGATCAATCTGATTTCCGCCAGCATGTTCATAACCGACAAGCGCAAGCAGGTGATCGATTTCAGCACGCCGGTTTACGCCTATGGCGAGGCGATGTTTGTTGCTGCCGGCGACAGCAACAACTACACGATCGAAGAGCTGAGGGGTGAGACTGTCGGCGCGCAGATCGGCTCGACCTACGCTGAGGCTCTGGAAGCACTTGGCGTCTTCGGTCAAGTCAAGCTCTACGACTCAATCGCTGACATGATGCGTGATGTGGTCCTGGGCCGCATCAAGGCCGGCTTTGGAGACGCCCCGATCGTCGCATATCAGCTTTCAAAGAACCCCGAGTTGGGTGTCCGCCTCGTCGACGGCTATCGGCCGATGAAAAAAGGCGAAGTCGCGTTAGCGGTTGCCAAGGAAAATCCACTGCTTCTCGAAAAGGTGAATGCCTCCATCGCCAAGCTGAAGGAGAGCGGCGAACTAAGTCGAATATTCGCCAAATATGGCCTCTGAAGCCATCCCGCATTGAGCTCGAAACAAGCGTCGGCTGGCAGGATCATAGGATCGCATCGAAATGACGGCCTTGACGGCCGGGAACGTGCCAAGAGGAAGCCGGCCATGACCAATTTCATCGCGCACGCAACGGAATATCTGCCGCTTCTTCTTCAAGGCGTTTGGCTGACCGTCATGATAACCCTTCTTGCGCTGTGTCTTGCGACGGCGCTCGGCCTTGTCTGGGCGTTATTGAGGACATCGGAGATACGCTGTCTCGCCGTGCCGACACGGCTTCTTGTCGACTTCGTGCGCGGCATACCACTGCTGGTGGTTCTCTTTTATATCTACTTTGTCGCGCCCGAGATCGGCATCAACCTGACTGCGCTCCAGGCCGGTACGATCGGGCTCGGCCTGGCTCACTCCTGCTATCTCGGGGAAACCTTCCGCGCGGGCATCGAGGCGGTCGACAAAGGTCAGGTCGAAGCGGCAAAATCGATCGGGATGAAGCGTGCGTTGATGATGCGCCGCGTCGTGCTGCCGCAGGCGGTCAAGATTATCCTGCCGCCTTACGCCAACAACATGATCATGCTGCTGAAGGACTCCTCGCTTGTGTCGGTGATTTCGGTTCAGGAGTTGACCATGCAGGGTAAGATGCTTGCGTCGTCCACATTCGACAACATGACAGTTTTTACCTTGGTGGCACTGCTTTACCTGTGCCTGACGGTTCCGCTGAACCTGTTGATGCGTAGAGTCGAGAGCTATCTTGGGGCGGCGGGATGATCACCTTCGAAAACGTGCACAAGTCCTTCGGCGCCCACGAAGTCCTCAAGGGGATCAACGCCGAGATCGCCAAGGGACAGGTCGTATGTTTGATCGGGCCCTCGGGTTCCGGCAAATCGACGCTTCTACGATGTGTGAACGGGCTTGAGATCTATCAGCGCGGTCGCATCAGCATCGACGGCACCGTGGTGGATGCCGCCTCGCCCCAGGTTCACTCCATCTGCACTCGCGTTTCCATGGTTTTCCAACGCTTCAACCTGTTTCCGCACCGCACCGCCCTGGAAAACGTCATGGAAGGGCCGCTCTACGTGCTGAAGGAAAATAGGAACCAGGTCCGCGAGCGGGCCATGGCATTGCTCAATCGCGTCGGCCTGGCCGACAAGACGAATGCCTATCCCGCGTCATTATCGGGCGGCCAGCAGCAGCGCGTAGCCATCGCCCGCGCCCTGGCGATGCGCCCACAGGCCATTCTTTTCGACGAGCCCACCTCCGCACTTGACCCGGAAACGGTCGGCGAGGTCCTGCAGGTCATGCGCGCGCTGGCAGACGAGAACATGACCATGCTCGTGGTTACGCACGAAATTCAGTTCGCGCGAGAGGTTTCCGATAGCGTCCTCTTTCTCGACGGCGGCCGGATCGTTGAGCAAGGCCCGGCCAAGGAGCTCCTTCGACATCCCAAACACGAACGCACTAGGGATTTTCTTCACCGGGTCATGCACCCCGTCTGACTCCTGGCCGATGTTGGTTTGTCGCCTGGCCTGGATTCGAACCTGTCACTGCGCAGGGGACAGGCCGCCCAGCCCTGCGAGGACGGCGTTTAAAGTTCTGCGGTTCCATGGGAATCTCGTCCATGCCGTCTCTTCGGCTGGACGAATTTGCGTGAGAACAGTTGGTTCAAGGGGTATCGAGATTGGCCAATCCTTCAAACCGGCGAGCCAGTCGGGGTTGTAGACAGTATCCGAATGACGATGCCCTTCATCTGGCATAATCACGACGGTGGAGGCTTCCGGATTTTGCCTGGCGAACCAGGCGGCGACCAACGCTGCGGCCCCGCTGGTCGGCCCCATGAATAGCCCGTGATCGCGAAACAGCCCATGCGCCGTTGCGTAAGCCGGCAATGCGCCCACCCAATGAATGTCGTCGATCATCTCATGACGAACATTGTCCGGCAAAACACTGTTGCCGAGCCCGCGCAGCATGCGACGTCCGACAGGCTGGCCAAAGAGCATGCTTCTGTGGGTATCGACAGCAATCATCCTGAGATCAGGAAAGAGCTCACGAAGGAAGCCTCCGGTTCCGCAAAGCGATCCCCCGGTGCCCACGCAGCCGACGAGGCAATCGATGCGGCCGAATGATCGAACAACGAGGTCGGCCAGGCGTGCGTAGGCAAGACGGTTTTCCGGACTGTCGTATTGTCGAGGCCAATACGTGCCCGGGCTATCTTGCAGGGTCTGCTGAAGATACTGGAGCCGACCGCGCTGATTGCCGTCTCCTTGAGGATCGTCGATGGCCATGACTTTGGCACCAAGTTGTTCCAGTCGCCGCCTGAGTTTCAGGTCGATGAGGCTGGAGGCCGTGACAAGTGTAAGCGCATAGCCACGAACCGCAGCCAGCATGGCGATGGCGAGGCCGAATGTGCCCGACGTCGTTTCGATGATGTGACCTTCCTGCCTGAGGCGCCCTGACGCTTCCGCCTGATCGACCATGAACCGGGCGGGGATCAGCTTCATGAGGGAAAAGCAGGCGGCGTTGAGGTTAGGTGCGAGTTGGGCAAATCGCGGCGTCTCATAAGCGCGTAAATAGTCTTGCGCCGCGCTCACTGGATTAGCCCCATTTCGGCATTAAGGGCAAACGTATGGACGCCTTGGAGGCCTGCGCCGCTCACCTCCCTTGCGAGCTCAGCAGCGCGCATGGCCGCCCTGGGTGCGTTGGCATCCAGAAGAATGCCGATCAACGTGCCGCTGTGGGCCACCTGCACACCGCACGCGTCATGCGCCCGTGCTATATCCAAAACGGTATTGAAGGATGCCTTCGGCAGATGCCTCTGACTGATACTGGCGCTGATGGTTGCGACACGTCCAAGCAGGCGGGGATCTTGTTGTCGGATTGAGCGGTTCGCCAGTCCCCGCAGAACACGGAACAGCCCGATTTCCTCACCATCGTAACGTGCCCGTGGCATGCTTAGCGTATCGAACGGCCGGGCACTGCCGTCCCTGAAACCCACCAAGAGAAGGGGCGGGAATTCGCCACCGAAATGTTCTATCGTACGGCCTTCCCGGTGGGCGAAGAGGAGAGGTTGGTCGCCGTACGCAATGGCGTCGCTTGCCCCTTCGGCGGCCACCGCCAGTCGCGCAATCGTTGACTGGCGCAGCGTGAGGCCCGCTGCAGCTGCCACCGCACGAATCGCTGCAATGACGTCTGCGGTCGAGGAACCATAGCCATGCCCTATCGTAATAGGGCTTTCGATCGTAAGTTCTCCACCTCCTTCAGCTACTCCGATATGCTCGAGCGTGAGGGCCGCCGCGCGTGCCGCTTTGGTCCGGTTTGCAGGCCGCGGTCGAATCCCAGTTTGTTCATGCGGCCAGAAAGTCGCCAGCGACTCTTGCGAAGTGAGCGGCAGGGTTACGAGTCCGCGGCAAAGCCTTCCGTTTTCCCCTTCAAAGACGCCTTGGAGGAATTCCCCATGATGGGCGTGCGCTCGTCCGACTCCTACCGCCAGAGGCAGCCTGAGAGTCTCGTTGTTGATGTTGCTCGAATTTGTCCGATGGCCGGATCTCGGCATCCCCGTCTTTGTCACCACGTCATCTCCTCACCTGGAATTGACAGATGATGCGTATGACTGATCCATGCTGTCACTCGCCAAATCTTGGTAGCGCCACTGGCAAGCGCATCATGCAAAGATATCGACAAGATCGGCCCGCCGAATAGGGCGTCCGATACTGGACTAGGCACAGAAGCACTCGTCGAGTGCGGTTGGCCATGCTGACAACCGTTCCGAAACAGTGCACCATGCACCGTGTCTTCATTATTGTTCTTGTAAGGAGAGTTGGACTGCTCACCCTGTGTCAATACTGAGATTTGGCGATAGCCCGCAGCGGCCAAAAGCGCTCAAACGCGTTTTGTCGTCAACTTGAGTTTGAGCAGAGATGCGGAGCTCCATCCAACTCGCGACCCTCAATTATGCACTTGTGGTCGCGGAGGAGGGCAGCTTTCTTCGCGCCTCGCGACGCGCAGGGATCGATCATTCCGCGCTCAGCCGGCGCATACGCGATCTGGAATACGCGGTGGGTACGAGGATATTCCATCGCCATGCTCGCGGCGTCGGCCCAACCCCGGCCGGCGAGCGCTTCCTGGAGCGTCTACGCTCCGTGCTGCTCGAGCTCGACAACACGCTCAGCCTGGCCAGGTCCGGCACCAAAGATGACCAACAAAAGCTTTCCATCGGCTCCAACGGGATCATGCTTGCCGGGCGAGCCTTGGATGCAATCATCGAGTTCGGGCAATCTCATCCCAATGTGACCGTCAGCTTGACGGAGAGTCCTTACCCTTCGCCTGAGGCTGCTCTGGGTGCCACCCAGGTCGACGTGGTCGTGACCTCCTCCTCCCGATTTACCGGCGGCGCGTTCGAATTGACGCTGTGGAAAGACACTCTGGCTGTCGTTCTTGCCTCAAATCATTCTCTCGCCAGCCGTTCAGTGATCGAGTGGCACGAGTTGCACCAAGAGACGTTGCTGGTGCGCAGGGGCGAAGCATTTCAGCTCGCCGACGCTGTTGGACGCGGCGTGCAGCTTCCTCCAATCGTCGAACATCACGTCAGTGCGGGCATCCTTTTGCGCCTTGTCGGAAACGGGCTTGGAGTCGCTCTGATCCACGACCGAGATGCCGACAGTGTTCCTCAGGATGCGGTCTGTCGTAAGCTGCGGATCGGGGGCAAACCAATCCAGATCTCCAGTTTAGCCCGTTGGCGCCCCGACAACGCCAATCCTGCCCTGCCGACCTTCATCTCATTCCTGCGAGATCGGTATTCGTGCTGACAGTCATCCGACCGGCATGACCCGAACAATCACCCGGTTTAAAGTGCATCGGGCCCTGGCAACGCTCTGCCTGTCGTCATGAATCGTGTCAGCATCAGTGCGATCGGTTTTCGGTGCCAATCCCCCAAGGCGTCCGCACGTTTAACGCGCCCCTTCCCTCTTCTCGCCTTGCACCGCTGGGTCGATTTCTCCTTGCAAAACTGGAACTATACTCCATAATTGCAAGGATGATTGAACGCCGCATCAGCACAGAACTCACTGAGATGCTGGACAGCATGCCCGCTGTGGCGCTGCTCGGGCCGCGTCAGGTCGGCAAGACAACCCTGGCGCTGGAAATAGCCGAACGGCGTCCTTCGATCTATCTCGACCTCGAATCGGACGCCGACCGCGCGCGGCTTGCCGAGCCGGAGCTTTATCTGGCCGAGCATCAGGACAAGCTGGTTATCCTGGACGAGGTTCACCGGCTACCGAACCTGTTCCAGAACCTGCGCGGGCTGATCGACCGCGGTCGGCGTGGCGGTCGCAAAGTCGGCCGCTTCCTGCTCTTAGGTTCGGCGTCGATCGATCTTATGAGGCAGTCAGGCGAGACCCTTGCCGGCCGCATTGCCTATCTCGAAATGCATCCGATCGACGGTCTCGAGGTCGGCGCTGCCGACCTTGGGCCGCTATGGGTACGCGGCGGCTTCCCCGACAGCTTTCTGGCCGCGAGTGACCGCGCCAGCCAGCGATGGCGGCTGGATTTCATCCGCACCTATCTGGAACGCGACATCCCCCTCCTCGGTCCGCGCATCCCTGCCGAGACGTTGCGTCGCTTCTGGACCATGCTGGCGCACCGTCAAGCCGGCCTGCTCAACGCTGCCGAGTTCGCCCGCGCGCTCGGCGTCGACGCCAAGACAGTCGCGTCCTATCTCGACCTGCTCGTCGATCTCCTGTTGGTTCGCCGGCTGGAACCCTGGCATGCCAATGTTGGCAAGCGCTTGGTTAAATCCCCGCGCGTCTACGTTCGCGACAGCGGCATCACCCATGCGCTGCTTGGTCTCGCCACGCAGGAAGACGTGCTTGGGCACCCAGTGGCCGGCGCCTCCTGGGAAGGCTTTGTTATCGAGACCCTCACCGCGGCCGCCCCTGCCGGCACGCTGAGCAATTTCTACCGAACAGCTGCGGGCGCGGAGATCGACCTGCTGCTCACGTTGCCGGGCCAACGCGTCTGGGCCATCGAGGTCAAGCGTAGCCTGACGCCGAAGGTGGAAAAGGGTTTTCATCAGGCCTGCGAGGATCTTGCTCCGGTGCGGCGCATCGTCGTCTTTCCCGGATCAGAGCGTTTTCCGCTCCAGCACGGCGTTGAAGCGATGCCCCTGCAAGACTTAGGCCGGGCGCTGCTTGGCCAAACATGATAGAATAGCTTTGGTATTCATCCCGTCAGGGCGGAGGCTCAAAAGGCCCCTCTCGTCCTAGGCTCGAGACGGTGGTGAAGGTCGACGGTTTGTTTGTTTAGCCTCACGATGAGGCTACACGTCTGTCAGCCCTGCTGTCTTGGTCTTCGTCTGGCCGGTTTCATAGGAATCTGACGCGACCTTGATCGCCAGCCGACAGCAATGCTGATCTTGAGCAGATGCGGGGTGGCTCTCAGTGCGGACAACCGTCAGGCCGAGCAGACAAGCATCAGGCCGATCGCTGCCTTTGATTACCCCGAGTTCGTCTGGGAACGCATTCGGCCGAATGCCCTGTCCGTTGCCATGAATCGTGCCAGCATTGGCGCGATCAGCTTTGCCGGATCTGCGATTGTCTGGCCGCTTTCACGGCCAAGCACATCGGCATAAGCGACAAGGTCGCGATGAACGGCGGCAGGCAGTTCGACCGTGATCTTGACCGGACGGTCATCGGGAATGGCGGAAAGTTTCAGCTTGGTCATGATGGATCCTTCCCGCCGTACGGCGCCAGCACCAGGTCGTGATTGACGATGACGCGAACCGGGAAACCGGGCCGCACGGTGAGCGTCGGCTGGACATTGAGCTGATTGCGCACGAGCTGCTGGCCAATATCGGAGGCCGAATCCTGCGCGCTTTCGCGGATGGCCTTGGCGATTTCGCTTTCGTCGTCGCTGGACCCAAGCGATGTCCCAATGCCCAGCAATGTCGAGAGTGCTGCGGCACGGAACATCTGGCCCCAATGATGGTCAACCTCGTCTTCAAGTCCGGAAAATCCTTCAGCGTCTGCGCCCTGCTGGCGCTCCAGCACGATTGAAGTGCCGTCCGGCATGATCAGCCGGTTCCAGACCAGCAGCACGCGCGACTGGCCGAAGGCGACCTGGCTGTCGTATTGGCCGATCAGCCGTGCACCCTGCGGGATCAGGAGGAATGAGCCCGTTGGGCTGTCGTAGACATTTTCCGTGACCTGAGCGGTGATCTCGCCAGGCAGGTCGGAGCGGATGCCGGTGATAAGGGCAGCTGGTATGACAGTGCCGGCTTGCACCACATAGGGCGAGGCCTTCTCGGCGAGCCGATTGGGACTGACGGTGCGAAGGTCTGGCTCGGCATTGACGAAGGCCAGCTTGCGATCCTGCATGTTTTGCGCGGCACCAGGATCGATCGGTGGCGGCCCGGGGGGCAGAGTCAGACCAGATTGGGTGTCCGGTTCTATGACACTGCTGCCAGCAGCCTGTCGTGCGTGCCCAGCTCTCGTGTTCGTATCGGTGAAGAGCTTCGCTACGCGTGCGGCCTCGATCTCGGCCAGTCGGCGCTGCTCCTCCGGATCGGCGCGCGGTCCACTGACGTTGGACGCCCCAACCGGCTGGCCGCGCTCCTGGGCACGCAAGATCGGCCGGCCCAAATCGCCAGGCAGCGCGGGGCCGAGTTGCGGAACACCGGCATAGTCTTTCGGCAGCTTCTGTAGCCCGTCGGCCGTTGAGCGGTTTTCGGTGGTGAAAAGCTCGGGCGGCTGTTCGGTTCCGCGCTGTCTGGTGTCGAGCGCCCAAATCAACGTGCCGAGGATCGCAGCGCTGGCAACTCCACCAACGCCTATCAGCACCTTGCGCGACAATCGCGTGACCCTGGCCGGTTCGGGCCGCAGGCGCAGTTCCGCTCGAATGTCCTGGTTGGGTGCATTTGCAGGATCGCTCATCGGAACAGCCTCGTGCTGGGCGAGGTTCGTTTGCCGTCCGTGCGCACGATGCGGACGCGCTTTTCGCTTGTTTTGTCGCCGAGCCTCAATTCAGCGGCGGCAAACAGCCGATCAACGACGTAGTAGTTCTGGCGAGCACGGTAGTTGACCAGTTCCGAGCCGCCCGACGGGCCGATGACAAAGAGCGGCGGCATTTCGCCCTGCCCTATGCCTGACGGGAACTCGATGTAGACTTTTGCACCGTCATCGAAGGCGCGAAGCGGCCGCCAGGGTGCTGTGTCGCCCTCGATGCGATAGCGGAAATTCAGCTTCTGGATGTCGACGCCGGACGCAACCGGCTGTGCGGCGGAAGCCTGCGCGTTCTGGCGCCGCAGCGCAATCAGCTGGTCCTGTGGATACTGCCAGGAGACGGAAGCCATGTAGGTGTTTTCGGTCGAACGCAGCTCGAGATGATAGGTGCGGCGGTCGCTGTTGATGACGAGATTGGTCTGGAGATCTGGCCGTGTCGGCTTCACAAGAATATGGACCTGCTGGCGCTCCCCTGCCCCGCTTTGTGTGTCGCCGATGATCCAGCGCACCGTGTCGCCGGCGGCCACAGGCCCGGAGCCGACAAGCTGTTCGCCGGGCTGCAAGGCGATGTCGGTGACCTGGCCGGGCGCGGCATAGATCTGGTAGAGCGCCCCCTCACTCCAGGGATAAAGCTGGATGGCATTGACGAACCCGTCGCGAACCGGCTGCATTCTTGCTGCCTCGTTCGCCTGGCTGATCCGCTGCTTCGGATCGGTCGGCTCCGGCTTTACCTTCGTGGCGTCGACCGGTTTCAACTGACCCGGCAGCGGAAGCGGTTTCGGCACTTCGACCACCTTCACCGGACCAGGCGGGTCGACCTTGCGCACGGCCGGCACCGCATCGTCATAGGCGATCTGCGGCGGAATGTATTTTTTCGAAGCACAGCCGGCGAGCGCCGTTGCCGACAGCAGCGCCAGGGCAAGCCTACGTGCCTTGGGCGCATTGCGCGTGGCCGGTCTCGCCGATCTCCTTGTTCGTGCCGCACACATCATGAAAGCTCCTTCGACCAGCTGATGGCGTTGACATAGACGCCGAGCGGATTGGCTTTCAGCCGATCGGCGTTGCGAGGTTGTTGAATCACGATCGTGAGGATTGCGGTCCAGCGCTCGGTGCCGGCCAGGTTGCCGTTCTCGTAGCGGCGCTCGTGCCAGGCGACGCGGAAGGAATCGGGCGAAGCACGGATGACGCTGGAAACCTCGATCGCGATCTGGAGTTTGCCCACTTTGGCAAACGGGTCGTTCAAGCGGGCGTAATCATTGAGAGAAATGGCGCCTCTGTCCGTGGTGTAATCGTAGGCGCGCAGCCAATTTTGGCGCACGATGACCGGGTCGGCCGGAATGCTTCTGACCTGCTCGATGAAGCGGGCCAGATGCCAGGCGATCTGGGGATCGGTCGGCCGATAGTCGGCAACGGCCGGGGCGACAAGCTGCGCCTCGCCAAACTTGTCGACCTGAACCACCCAGGGAACCACCGAGCCGCGCGTCGACTGCCAGATCAATGCGGATGCAAAACCGCCGGCCAGGACGAGCGAGCCGAAGGCCATCAGCCGCCAGTTCTTCGCCTGGACGCGAGCCGAGCCGATGCGCTCGTCCCAAATCTGGGCTGCACGCTGATATGGCGTCTCAGGGTGAGGCGTTTTTGCATAACGAACGAAAGGGCGTCTAAAGGGGTTCATCGGCGGTCGTCCTGATCGAGGGAAACATTCATCGAGCCGCCGCCATCATCACTCGAATGGACAGAATGGGCGGCGGCGCTGGCGCCATGGCTCATGGCTTGGCTGCGCTTCATGCGTTTTGCCCATGCGGGCGGGGCGTCGGAACTGGCCTCGGTGGTCGGCCAGTCACCGGAGGAAGCCGTGCCCGACGAGTGCTTTCCAGTCGTCGCAGTCCAAGCCGCAAAGCGACCGGGCTCATAGCTGTCGGACAGCGCCGACGCAGCGCGCGACATGGCCTGCCTCACCGGTTGAACGGCAGCTCTGGCGCCAGCCCTGGCGACACCTGCCATGCCGGCGGCGACCGAGCCTGCACCGTCTCTTCCAGATGTCGCCGCGCCAAGTTCCCAGGCGGCAGAAGTGCTGCCGGCCAGGTGTGCGCCGCCGCGTGCGGCTGCTGCCGACATACGCGCACCGGCATTGAGAGCGCCTGCTGCGCCGCTCAATCCGGCGCGAGCACCCATAGCGCCAGCCACGCCAACGCCGCCAGCGACGAGGCTCGCGCCAATAGCGGCACCTGCGCCCATTTGCGGGGCACCAGAAACCAGCCCCGTCGCAATGCCGGGACCGAAGATCGACAGCCCCATCAGCGACAGAGCGCCCAGGACGAGCGACAGCGCATCCGTGATTGTGGGCTGCTCGGCACCGAAGCCTTGGGTGAACTCGCCGAACAGGCCCGAACCGATGCCAACGATGACGGCAAGGACCAGGATCTTCACGCCGGAGGCAACGATGTTGCCGAGCACTTTTTCGGCAAGAAAGGCGGTCCGGTTGAACAGCGCAAAGGGGATCAGCACAAAGCCGGCAAGCGTCGTCAGCTTGAATTCGACCAGCGTGACGAAGATCTGGACGGCCAGAAGAAAGAACGCAATCAGTACGATCGCCCAGGCGATCATAAGCACTACGATCTGGACGAAATTCTCGAAGAACGAGACGTAG
Source organism: Mesorhizobium sp. M1328 (assembly GCF_040318075.1). Lineage (NCBI taxonomy): Bacteria > Pseudomonadati > Pseudomonadota > Alphaproteobacteria > Hyphomicrobiales > Phyllobacteriaceae > Mesorhizobium > Mesorhizobium sp. M1328. The sequence goes on from NZ_JAMYLO010000010.1 coordinate 23,697, forward strand.
CCCATCAGCTGGCTGGCGGCCTCGAGGATCGGATTGCCGGCGTCGATGCCGACTTGCGCGACGCGGCCCGGCTGCAGCAATGCCGAGCCGGAAAGTGCCGAACCACCAGCCTTCAGGCCGAGCCCGGAAAAGCTCTCGAAGACAATGCCGGCGAGGCGGTTGAAGTTGCCGATGACGAAAGCGAAGAAGCCGATATAGAGCGTCTTCTTCACCAGCCGGTGCAGCACGTCCTCGTCAGCACCCCAAGCCCAGAACAGGCCGGCAATCGTGATGTCGATGACGATCAGCGTGGAGGTCAGGAATGCCACCTCGCCGCCGAGCAGGCCAAACCCGGAATCGATGTAGCGAGTGAAAGTCTCGAGGAAGCGGTCGATGACGCCGGTGTCGTTCATGGCGCCACCGTTTCCCGATGTAGCCGGTCTTCCGCGAGGGGCGATGTTGGCGGTTGCAGCGGCAACATTCGGCTCGGGTCTTTTTCGATCGACGGAGCCGGATTCGGCGCTACGGGACGAGATGGCTGCAGGAAGCGTCGGCGGCCTTCAGCCCAGGCTTTCCTGCAGGTGTCGTCATCAATCGCCGCCATGCCGATGTCCCGGCATCTGGCAAGTTCGACGCTTGCCGGCTCGCCGCCCGAATGTGCGGAGCGCGGGGAGGACGCGTCCTGCGAGCCGTCGCCGCGCAGCGCCATGAAGGCGGCGGTCATGGCGGCGCCAAGGGCAAGAACAGCTGTCATCCGGGCGGCGATCTTGAGATCCATGCGGTCTTCGCCTCAGTCGTGGAACATTTTTACGGGTGACGGGCTGTAGCTGCTGCCCGTCATGAAACGGCTGAACTGTTCCCGTGCCTGCTCCTGCGCGGCTGCCCTCCTCGCCTGCTCAAGGGCCTCGGCCCTGCCTTGTGCTGCCAGCATCGCGGTGAGATCGGCAACTTGCTTGGCCTGCACGGCAAGAAGCTGGTTGCCGGCCTGCGTCGCCTGCAGCACGCCGACAGCCGACTGGCTGGCGCTGACCAGCGCACTCGTCTGCCCTTGTGTCCCTGCGATGTTGTCGACTGCGACGGCGCCGGTTTTCAGCGAATGCTCGAAGGCAGACACCGAGGTCTGCCAGCGCTGGCGCGCGCCCTCGACAAGCTGCTGGCTGGAGAGTTCCGAACCGAAATTCGTGTAAGTGGAGGCAAACTGGCTCTCGATATCCTGGACGCTATAGGCCAGCTTCTCGGCCTCGCCGAGCAGGGTCTTCATCTCGGAAAAATCGCCCTCGATCTGGCCAAGCAGCGAGGTCGGCAGCGACGTGAGATTCTTCGCCTGGTTGATCAGCATCTGCGCTTCGTTTTGCAGCGAGGTGACCTGGTTGTGAATCTGCTCCAGGGCACGTGATGCCGAAAGCAGGTTTTCGGCATAGTTCCTGGGATCGAACACGATCAGCGCTGATGCTGGTGCCGATGAAAGCGCCGTGACGACGGCGATGGCGCCGGCTGCCGCCATGCGACGGATACGGCTGCCTGCAAGAATGGAATTCATGACGAAATCTCCTTGGTGGACTGGTCGATCACGTTGGTGAGACCTGGGATGAGGTCGGCCGCCCAGGAGAGACCGCGCTCCGCTAGCCAGGCCTCGAGGAAATGGTCTCGGCCTGCCTCGGTGACTATCCGGTCGATCGCGGCCTGGTCGGATTTGGACGATGTGGCGCAGAGCGCCAGCGCGATCGGACCGAGCCCCAGTTCGAACAGACGGTTGCCGCGGCGGCTTTGACAGTAATAGTCGCGCTTCGGTATCGCCCGGGCGATGATCTCGATCTGGCGATCGTTGAGGCCAAAGCGTCGGTAGATCTCGGTGATCTGCGGCTCGATGGCGCGCTCGTTCGGCAAGAACAGCCGCGTCGGGCAGCTTTCGACTATTGCCGGCGCGATTGGCGATCCGTCGATGTCGGAAAGCGACTGCGTGGCGAAGACCACGCTGGCGTTCTTCTTTCTCAGCGTCTTCAGCCATTCGCGCAGCTGGTCGGCGAAACCGCCATCGTCGAGCGCCAGCCAGCCCTCGTCGATGAGCAGCAGTGTTGGCCGGCCGTCCATCCTCTGCTCGATGCGGTGGAACAGATAGGCAAGCACGGCGGGAGCAGCACCCGTGCCGATCAGGCCCTCGGTTTCGAACGCCTGGACGGAGGCTTCGCCGAGACGCTCGTGCTCGGCATCAAGCAGCCGGCCATAAGCACCGCCGATGCAGTAGGGGCCAAGGGCCTGTTTCAGCGGCGAGGACTGCAGCAGCACGGACAGGCCAGTCACCGTTCTCTCCTGGACTGGCGCAGAAGCCAGCGATGTCAGTGCCGACCACAGATGTTCCTTGACCTGCGGCGTGATGGTCACGCCCTCGCGCAGCAGAATGTCGACAAGCCAGTCGGCCGCCCAGGCCCGCTCTGGCGTATGATGGATGCGGGCAAGCGGCTGTAGCGCCACGGTATGAACGTCGTCCGACAGATCGGACAAGGTGAGCAAGGGCAACGGATCGTCAGAGCCCTGCCCGCTTTCAGCATTGCTTCCGAGACTGTGCCAATCACCATTCATGGCGAGCATGGCAGCTCGGATTGAGCCACCGAAATCGAAGGCAAAGACCTGGCTGTTCTCGTAACGCCGGAACTGAAGCGCGATCAGCGCCAACAGGACCGACTTGCCGGCGCCCGTCGGGCCGATGACTAGGGTGTGGCCGACGTCTCCAACATGCAGGCTGAACCGGAATGGTGTGGCGCCCTCCGTCCTGGCGAAGAACAGCGGCGGCGCTCCAAGATGCTCGTCCGCGATCGGACCTGCCCAGACCGCGGAGAGCGGAATCGTGTGCGCAAGGTTGAGCGTGGAAAGCGGCGGCTGGCGAATATTGGCATAGACATGGCCAGGGATGCCGCCCAGCCAAGCTTCGACAGCATTGACGCCTTCGGCGATGCAGGTGAAGTCCCTGCCCTGAATGATCTTTTCAACCAGACGCAGCTTTTCGTCCGCAAGCGACGGATCGGCGTCCCAGACTGTCACGGTGGCGGTGACATAGGCTTCGCCGATCTGATCAGAGCCCAGGTCCTGGAGCGCCGCGTCCGCATCGGCCGCCTTGTTGGCGGCGTCAGAGTCGACGAGAACGGATGCCTCGTTGGTCATCACCTCCTTGAGGATCGCGGCGACGGATTTTCGTTTCGCGAACCACTGACGCCGTATCTTCGTCACCAACTTGGTCGCGTCGGTCTTGTCCAGCATGATCGCCCGCGTCGACCAGCGGTAGGGGAAGGCAAGCCGATTAAGATCGTCGAGAATCCCCGGGAAGGTCATCGTCGGAAACCCGGTGATGGTGAGTGTGCGCAGATGCGCATCGCCAAGCCTCGGCTCTAACCCGCCGGCCAACGGCTGATCGACAAGCAGAGCGTCGAGATGCATCGGCGTTTCTGGCACGCGAACGCGATGCCGCTTGGTCGAAATGGTTGAGTGCAGGTAACTCAGCGTCTCTCCGTCATCGAGCCAGTCAGCTTCGGGAACGAAGCCCTCGATGAGGTTGAGCAGGCGGTCGGTCCGATCGATAAAAATCTTCAGGAGCTCCCAAGGATCGACGCCCGTCTTTTCCCGGCCTTCGTAGAGCCAGCTCTCCATTCGCGACGCTTCCTCGGCCGGAGGCAGCCACACGAAGGTGAGGAAGTAGCTGCTTTCAAACAGCACACCGGAGTCTTCGAACTGTTCGCGACGCTCGATGTCGAGAAGTGCGGATGCGCAATCCGGGAACCGGCTGTCTGGGTAGCCGCCGGCAGGATTGCGCTGCGCTTCGACAAAAATTGCCCAGCCGGAGCCGAGCCGGCGAAGCGCGCCGTTGAGCCGCGCGGTCGTGCCGACCAGCTCGGCCGGCGTGGCGGAGTCCAGATCCGGCCCGCGAAAACGCGCCGTCCTTTGAAAACTGCCATCCTTGTTGAGCACCACGCCCGGCGCCACCAGTGCAGCCCACGGCAGATAGTCGACGAGGCTGGCGCCGCTCTTTCGGTATTCCGCGAGGTTCATCATGATGAGGAGCTCAACAGCCGAAATGCGAGGGATAGCGAAGGTGCCGGCGGGCCACGTCGACGAACTGCGCATCGCGCTTTGCCGCCCAGACGGCCACGAGATGCCCGACCGCCCAGATGACGAGCCCGGCGATCCACAAGCGAAGTCCCAATCCGATCGCGCCGGCCAGCGTGCCGTTGGCAATCGCGACTGCACGCGGCGCGCCGCCGAGCAGGATCGGCTCGGTGAGCGCGCGATGCACCGGCGCGAAAAAGCCACGGATCTCTTCCTCCATCAGATCAGCGCTCCGCCGCCGAAGGAGAAAAAGGACAGGAAGAACGAACTTGCCGCGAAAGCGATCGACAGCCCGAAGACGATCTGGATCAGCCGGCGAAATCCGCCCGACGTGTCGCCGAAAGCGAGCGACAGGCCGGTTACGATGATGATGATCACTGCCACGATCTTGGCGACTGGACCCTCAATCGATTCGAGAATTTGCTGAAGGGGCTCCTCCCAAGGCATGGAGGAACCGGCAGCATGGGCGGGCGCAATCGTCATGATCGCAGCGGTCGCCGCATACGACAGCTCCACGGCAAGCTTACGGAAAGTCGAGGAATTGAATCGGATCCGGGTCATTCTGAAGCTCCATAGGGCGAGTGGTGATTCACGGTCGTTGTGGTCTCGAAATTTGCTTCCAGGGTGCGGTAGTCGCCGGTGGCCGGATCGAGCCCGTCGACCAGGGCGATCTCGACGAGCCGGCGCGCTGAGCCGCGGCCAGCGAGAACTGCGATGATATCTATGGTTTCGCCAATCAGTGCGCGCGGAACCGTAACGACGGCCTCCTGCACGAGCTGCTCCAGGCGGCGCAATGCGCCAATGGCAGAATTGGCGTGGATGGTGCCGATGCCGCCGGGATGGCCGGTGCCCCAGGCCTTCAACAGATCGAGCGCTTCCGCGCCGCGTACCTCGCCGATCGGGATGCGGTCGGGCCGAAGCCGCAATGATGACTTCACCAGATCGGAAAGCGAGGCGACACCGTCCTTGGTGCGCAGCGCTACAAGATTGGGCGCAGCACACTGCAACTCGCGTGTGTCCTCGATCAGCACGACGCGCTCGGCGGTTTTAGCCACCTCCGCCAAAAGCGCGTTGACCAGCGTGGTCTTGCCGGTCGATGTGCCGCCGGCCACCAGCACGTTCTTCCGTGTCTCGACGGCAAGCTGCAGTACGTCAGCCTGGCCTTCGGTCATGATGCCGGCAGCGACATAATCTTGAAGCGTGAACACCGCGACTGCCGGCTTGCGGATGGCGAATGTTGGTGCCTTAACGACAGGCGGCAACAGACCCTCGAACCGTTCGCCCCCGGGCAGTTCAGCCGAAACGCGCGGCGAGCCCGAATGCACCTCCGCACCGACATGGTGCGCGACCAGCCTGACGATCCGTTCGCCGTCGGCCGCGATCAGGATTTCATTGCTTGCAACGAGTCCTTCGCTGAGACGATCAACCCACAGGCGACCGTCGGGATTGAGCATCACCTCGACAATGGCTGGATCGTCAAGGAAGCCTGCGATGGCCGGGCCGAGGGCGGTGCGCAGCATGCGCGCGCCGCGCGACGCCACTCCCTTGCTGGCATGATGGTTGTTCGCCATGCGGGTCCCCGTTTCTCCCCACGAACTGGTTCGTGGCGCGGTCGGGGATCATTAGAAAAGGCAGGAGTGCCGGCCTTGCAACAAGCAAAACCGGCGATCGTGGCATGACGTGCAGAGACTTGCGAAATGCGGTGCCGCGACCGCGATAGCTCAGCAACCCGGTGCCCGACTGGCCATCGCCGCTCCAGCAGAACAGCCCGCTATGTCTAGGGCGGCCACAAGCGAAGCCCGATTAGAAAATCATTGTTGGCATCGACGTTTCCAAGGATCGGCTCGACGTGCATGTTTTGCCTTCCGGCGAGACGTTCTCGGTGGAGAACGACCACGCGGGGGTGGAGGATCTGGTTCGGCGGCTGGCAGCCGCCCAATTAGTTCGATTCTGTCGGCTGAGCCTACATCAAGGGGTGTCATGCCAATTGGTCCCAAAGCAGAGGAAGCTGGCGTCTTTCGTCCCTCCGATCTGGCGCTGCTGGGCCGCGTCTTCGATCGGTTGGAAGTTGAGGGCCAATTCAGCCGGCCAACATGTAGCTCAGACATTCACAGCCGCGACGCTGGTCGCGCGAATAAATGATTAGCCTCGTCGAAAACGGCCCTTGGGAGGACCCGAAGCTCGCTTGCTTCGTAGGGGAGATGCTCGAGATACTGCGTCGTCAGCCGGCCAACCACTTGCGCTTGGGCCAGGTCGCGACGGCGCTTGATTGGCTCGCGATCCGCTCGTTTTGAGACCCAGAACTTGTGAGCGGCAAAAATACGCGGATCGGGAACCACGAGCCGTAACGGTCCGCCTTTTTCATCGATGGCGATTGCTTCGAAAGCAGGGGCACTTTCCAACCATGCCAGGCCGGCGATCTCGGCGGCCACCAATTCGTCGTCGGCCTTCCCGACAGTTTCCCGGCTCGGCTTCCACGCCGGGTTTGCAAGCGGTTTGATCAGATCCACGAGGTATCCGTCGCGGTTCACCGCGCGGAACGTGGCGGATGAACGCTCGAAAGACCGATCGACCTTACGCAAAAGGTTGATGAGCGCTCCATGTTCGACGTTGGCGCCAGACATGATCCTGAGGGACTGGCGCGAGTCCATGAGGAGATCGATATCTTGCGTCGATGTGATTCCGGGATCCACGAACACTCCGGCCGCCGCCTCATAGGCGTAGACCGCATTCGTGCCTGCAATACGAATGCCTTCCCCGAGAAGACCGGCGTCATCGATTGCTCTGATAATTCTTGCGGCGATCAGGGGAACACGTCCAAGCCGGAGCGCGCGATTGACAGCAGATTGGCGCTCCATCTGCTCCTGTCGCGCAGAGAGCGTTTCTTGGGCCGACGCGCGAGCTGCTTCCCAATCCGCCTTGAGAGCTTCGCTCGTCGGCGAGCGCCGACCCTCTGCCTTTTGGTGTCGTACGCCCGCGGCGTCGTAGTAGCTTCGCATCAGGTGGTCGATGCTGTTCACGGTGTGCCAGACGAGGGATCCCCGAAAGCTCTTCGCCTTCCTTTGGGCCTCCTTGAGCGCAATGAAGCGCTGGTCGGAATTGACTTTTTCCCGACGCTGATCGTTATTTAATTCAACAAAATCAGCCAATTCAACAGTTACCCTACGTTTAGCTCCGAGCTGTTGCAAGACACAATAGGCGGCGGAGCGGCCGATTGCAACAGCTCTCACGTGATTCCATTGCGACTGTTGAAGTAGCTGAATTAATTAAAAAATATGACGACGACGCAGCTTTTCTACGGCAGCGCAGTCCAAGCAAAGGCGCCGCTCGAACGCGGCCTTCGCTGGTTCTATTCGATCCGCAGACCGGGCCAGTGCAAACGGTCTGAGAAAGCTACCAATGTGGCGGAACAAATCATGATCATTTCTCATTGTGGTGATCATCGAGGGAGATTGATCATGGGCGACCAGCACAACCCAAAAATCGAGGCATCGGCAAATGTCGAAAAGGACCCGGAAGATTGGGTCAGCGGAGCTGACCCAATGACTCCCGCGCAAGCCTCCTATTTGAAAACTCTTGCCGAACAGGCCGACGACCCTGACGCCTACGCTGATGGCCTCAGCAAGGCGGAGGCTTCTAAACGCATTGATGCACTGCGGGAGAAGTTAGGCCTGTAGCGTCTGCTCGTGGCTTTTCGTCTCCAGCGAAGGACAGCCGACCGGGTCGGATTGGGACAGTTTCTGAATTCTGCGCGTTGCTGCCACTCGCGATCGAGACGACAAACGGCGGATGGGAGTGGCTTATACGGGCAGCAGCCCGGCATCCGCCCTAAGCTCGCCAAGACTCGCGCCCGCCGGTCCAATCCTGCTGTCGAAACAGATCAGGACGTCCCGATGAGGGCGATGGTCAGCAGAGACACAAAAAGGATAAGGGCAATCGCAGCGCCCCAGAAGAGAACTTTTTCGGTGCCGCGTTGCTCTTCCTCGCGAGATATGTCTTTCGCCATTGCATGCATCCTTTGCGAAGGTCAACGACTTAGCAACGTGCCGCGCCAACGCTGAGTTCCTGGCAGCTATCTTGCCCCTTCGGCACTGAGAGAAAGCTCTCGGAATCAAGCCTCGTGTTGTCCAACCGTCGGTTGGTGGACGTATTGCAGCTGATGCATCTAAAGTTCCCTTGATCCGCGCGCACAGGGCATGCCCGACCCCGAGCCCCCGCCCGGTGCAACAGCGCGTGATCGGCCCCGCCGCATCAAACTGTGCGGCGGGCTTTTTTTATTCACGCGATGGAACACCGGCGCGCAGGGAAAGTTCTGTCCCGGCAGCAAACTCTTTCCCTAATATTTTTGCTGCCAGATCGGATATCTCCGATCGGCCCGCGTCGTTCTTATCCTCCGGCGACGCGGGTTCGCCGTCCTCGCTATCGGCTGAGTAGTCACAGTACTAAACGACAGAATGATGCTGATCAGAATCCCGGTTCGGAGCATAAAACGTGAAGCTCTCACGTTGGATCACGATATCACTGGGCAATCTGCCCAGACCGACCCGCGACAACCAGGCCCACAATAGGCCTATGGCAACTATGATCAAACCAATGACAATCAGAGTTCTGGGCATGGCGGCATCCGGCCGGGACTATGGTGGCAGCCCGTGGCTTGTTCAATCTCATTGCTGTTTTTGCTCTCGTTGAGCCTCAATTTCTTTTGGTTCTTTCTTGTCGATCTTCGCCGTCTCATTGTCAGCATCGCCGACTGCGCGAAGCAAATTCGTCCATCTTGGCGTGCAGAGCCTGAGTATCGCGGTGCTCGGCGAGCTGGATGAACAGCGCCAATAATCCAGATCGCCAGTGTGGCAGCGCCATGCCAGCCAAGCCATTTTGGCCTGGGCACGGTCTGCAGTGTCCCAAATGCTCGGATCGGTCTCAGTCTCGTCACCAAGGCTCCTCGTTGACACTCGCCGAGAATACACCAGTTTGATCTGAAGACACTTCGAAGGTTGGCGCCCGCAAGCACCTGATGCTGGCGACTATTTTGATGAAAGACGGTCGAGGACAACTCCGGATGGACGCGTGCCGTCGAGCGACCAGATTGCAGTGTCGCCGCGCGTCGCCAGAGCGCATCCATCTTTCTCCGGCTCGCGCGTTGGAGGATGGCAGTTCGCCGGCTCGATTCCGGTGGCGAAGGGCAGATGTGCGCAATGGCCGTGGGCTCACAGCTTCGCCCACACGCTGGTGATGAATGGGTGAGGCTCGCAGCGCGTGGTTGTGGGTCGGCTGGAGGATGTGCTCGAAGCGGTCCGATTGTTCGAACTCGTCGATGACCGGGTGGTGGGTCGCCTACCTGGGACGTGATTTCGTGACGATCTGGGGCCAGGCGTTCAAGGCAGACGTCAGGTCTCGTGGCCGAAGATCGCGGCGGCGGCCGACGCTGGCTGTTCAATCTGTTCCCGTGGATGCTGATCGATCGGGTGACGGTTGAACCGATGACGCTAGAGATCACAGTCGGACCACCGCGTCTGGCGATCAACCAGGGACGCAGCTTCCTCGTCACCGAACCGGATGGCCAGATCGCCTGGCCCACGTATAACGGGTTGTATGCGTCTGACACACGCCTGATATCCAGCTGGCAGATCTTTGCCAATGGGCAACCATGGGACCTCCTCAGTTCCGGAAACATCGCCTACTTCGCCGCCAAGATCTATCTGGTCAATCAGGCGTTCGCGACCGAAACGAACCATGTGCCAGCAGGCAACCTGGGGCTGGTAATCGGCCGCGCCTTGGATGGTGGGCTGCATGAGGATTTTGAACTCGTAAACCACGGGCAAAAGCCAGTGCGCTTCAATCTGGAAGTTGCCATGCGCAGCGACTTTGCCGATCTTTTCGAAGTCAAGGCCGACGCAATCATCCGACGCGGACGTATTACCACGGAATGGTTGTCCAGAGCGGCGAGCCTTCGTACCTCCTACGCCAATCGGGACTTCAAGCGAGACGTCATCGTGAAGGTCCGCCGGACGGCCACAAAGCCCGTCTATGCCAATGGCCGGATCAGCTTCGACATCAAGCTCGAACCGGGCGCGACATGGCATGCTTGCCTTCTCTACGACTTTGGCAATGGCGAGACAATCTATCGGGCGCCGCGAGCCTGCATTGACAAATGCCTCGAGTCGAAGGCTGCAAAACGCCTCGGCGGATGGCAAGGCAGCGCCTTGAAGTTCAACTGTTCCAATGACGAATTTCACCGCTTCTACCATCAGGCGGTCGAAGACATGGCCGCGCTGCGGCTGCCGATCGAAGGCACGGACGAACTAGAATACGTGCCGGCCGCCGGACTGCCCTGGTTCATAAGCCTTTTCGGTCGCGACAGCCTGATAGTCTCGCTTCAGAATGCCCTGGTCTATCCAGATTTTTCGCGCGGCGCGTTGGACGTCTTAGGGCGATTTCAGGCCACCGAACGCGATGACTACCGCGATGCGGAACCGGGAAAGATAATGCATGAGCTGCGCACCGGCGAACTCGCTCATTTCAATTTGATCCCCCATACGCCCTATTACGGCACGGCCGATGCCACGCCTCTGTATCTTATCGTGCTCCACAACACCTGGCGTTGCACCGGTGACGCCAGCCTGCTCGAGCGACATATCGCAACGGCCGAGAAGTGCCTGGATTGGATTGACCGGTATGGGGATCGTGACGGCGACGGTTTCCAGGAATACGAAACCCGCTCGGCTGCCGGGTACGAGAACCAGAGCTGGAAAGACGCCGGTGACGCCGTGGTTTATCCTGATGGCACCCTGGTGAAGGGACCCAAGGCGCTTTGCGAATTGCAGGGCTATGTCTATGATGCTTGGCAGCGCATGGCTGAAATCTTCGATGCCAGAGGCGATGGCGATCGTGCCGGGCAGCTTCGCCTCAAAGCCAAGAGCTTGTTCGATAGATTCAACCAGGTCTTCTGGGACGAGGCGTCCGGCTTCTACGCATTCGCGTTGGATGGCGACAAGAAGCCGGTGCTGAGCGTCGCTTCCAACCCTGGTCACTGTCTTTGGTCGGGAATAGTCCCACCCGAACGAGCCGTCAGGGTGGTGCATAGGCTGACGAGGCCGGATATGTGGAGTGGTTGGGGGGTCCGGACACTTTCGGCCGATCACCCGGCCTACAATCCACATTCCTATCAACGCGGCTCTGTATGGCCGCATGACAACGGGTTGATCGCGCTCGGCTTCCGGCGCTATGGCTTTTTCGCGGAAGCCTGTCGCCTCTCTCGCGACGTGAGCAGCGCCGCAATCTACTTCATGCAACATCGAATGCCAGAGCTGTTCGCCGGATTGCCGCGAACGCCCACGACTTTCCCCGTGCAGTATAAGGGGGCGAACGTTCCGCAGGCATGGGCGGCCGGATCCTGCTTTTCGCTTCTGCAGGCGATCATCGGCTTCCAGCCCGACGCTCCAAATGGCAAGCTGTACATCGATCCCAGGCTGCCCGACTGGATAGAGGAACTCACCTTGAACGACTTGCGCCTGGGCAAAAATCGCCTCGAACTCCATTTATGGCGCGTCGGCGCCGAGACCCGTTGGCAAGTGCGCGACGGCGATCCTTCACTGGTGGAAGCGCGAAGTTGTGCCACCGGGCCGAACTTGCGCTTGGCCTGCGTATGAGGTGAGCTCCGGCGGAGCCATCTGCCCTATTTTCAGGACCTACGGGTAGAAACGGCCGCGCATCTGCTCAAGACGAGCAACATGAACCCGGACCAGATCGCTGCCACGCCGTTTGCGTTGAAGGTTGCGATGGTGGTCATTCGTCACCTCAAGCCGATCCGCTCGATTGCACCCGCGGATTGCCGTGACAAAGCTCCCTTCCCCCGCCTTGGAAGTGCTTAGCTGTCGTCCTTATAAGACTTGGCGGCTTCATCGATCTTACGCCAATCGTTTCCGTGGCGCCGCACAAGCTCCCGCGCCTGGGCTGGCGATATACCTTGCGTTTCGACGATGTGGTTCACTTCCGTCTCCTCGCCTTTCATGGGATGCGAACGAGGGCTCGTTGGCCGTCTGGCCGTTGGGTTTTTTGCATCTCGTCTGGGCATGAATGGACCTCTCCTGGAGCAGAATAAACGGTTCGGCGCGGCGAAGGTTTCGCCGCGCTAGCTCGTTGAGCAGTTTCACCGATCGCCTCATCGGCTCCCCTTGCGGCTCTGACTATACGTTCTGGTGTTCTTGGACCCAAATGAGCTGCACCGCGTTGTTTGCGAGCAGTGCTGTGCTTCGCAATCTGATGGAAAACTCCCACGCCCCTGCTGCACCGCAGCCCGCTCCTGGTGCCGAAGCGCACTTTCCGTACGATAGAGCGGCGGTAGAGCGGTTTCGACAGGCATTCCCGCGCGCCAGGTGGAGCGACGAGCGCAGAAGCTGGTTCGTACCGGGAAAGACCGCCGCGCGGCGCATCCAGCGCTGGCTTGCGCAAGAGGCGGATCTACGAGTAGCACATGATGACAGCAAGGGACGGGACGCCTTCGCCTTCGATCCCCTGTCGAGCCGGTATCTGGAAGTCGCGGATGACCTGCGCATCCGCACGCCATATTCGCGGACGGTTCTCGAGGAACTGCGAGCCGTTCCATGGGCGAGCTGGGACGACGAACTGCGGGCCTGGAGGGTGCCTTTCCGTTCCTACGAGGAATTGAGGCGCCATTGGCCAAGCATCGAAAGGGCCGCACGCCGCGCGGAACCGGAGGAGAGGAAACGGCGACGGGAAGCGTCCAAAGACTCCGAGGAATATAAAGCCGCCAGATTGCGGTATGCCGAACGCAGGCGACGTCGCTATCCACTGCCCCTGACGATTTACCCCAGCTTGGCCGTGCCGTGGCAACGGAGCAATACGGCATCGTGGTCTTCACCGAGATTTCGGGTGAACTCGTCGACGCCTCGGAGCTAGCAGCGTTCTATCCGCATTTGATCGAGGCGAACGTCGACCATGTCTGGGGCAGATGGCGTTCGGCGACGTTAGCTGAATTGATTAGAACATGGCCCGCTCGGCGTACTGCCGGGTTAACGGAACGGCAGCGAGGCTGGTGGCAACCAACGCTGCCCGAGCTCAGGGTCGCTCGCCAAAAAGCTCGAAGCCTGGCGCGAAGAAGGGCAAGGCTTGTGCCATCGTTCTAGCCTTTCCGGCTCGCCGCTCCAACGTCTTTCCCGGTTGCCCCCGGCAATTGAAATGTCACCCCGATCGGAGCCTTCCATGTGCAACGATTGCGAACAACATATGGCCTGGCTGAACATTGCTGGATGATGACGTCGCTGACCGTGAAGTTCCCGACGCATGAAACAGAACTGACCTGCGCGTAGGCGCACGACACCAGCATCGATGATCTGGCTCCAATAGCCGCGTGGCAGGTAAAGGCATCGACCGGCTTCTATGACGTTTGGAATCCCACCGGCCGGACCTAACGGTGGGCCGGTGGTCAACTTCCGCTCCGAGGGAGCCGTCAGTTTGGTAACAGCAGACGGTACCTGCTTCGGCGTCGGCGTTCCTCGAATTTACCGGAACGACGTACCTGAAGGCGAAAGATCCATTTCCGCTCCAGGGTCGGCGTTTATGGCCATCGCTGGACCGAGAAGAGTCCGCCGCTCCGCTAACACGTGGCTGGGCGGGCGCGCCAAGGTCATCGCTGCATCTCAAACCATTTCTGCAGAATTTGACGCACACAAGGCCAATCCAAGGCCAACTTGGTGTGCATACCAGCTTGGAATTGTGCGGAACCGTACGAAGTCGATTGCAAGCAACCAACCCGGTTGGCCGGGCATTAATTTAGCAAAGCGTGAATTAGGAAAGCATCGGGAGGAAGACCATGCTGCACGTTAACATGCCTCGCGAATTTGAGGTCGGCGATGAGGTTGCGCTGACAGGTATCGTCATCACGATTCTCCCCAGCGGGCGCGCCAGGGTGAGCATTCCTTCGTATGACCATCCTTACACGATTGATCCACCGCCCAAAGTCCGGGCCGGCGACCGAGTGGTTCTTGTTGGGGACGTTACCCGCATCGATCGCGCGGGGAACAAACTCACTGTGCGGATTGACTGCGGCGGGGTGATCACGGTCGACAAGTCGGCGATCACTCGGCTGAGAAAGCACCGCCGGACTTCAGCGGGTTGCCGCTCCGGCGATACAATGGCCGGTGTGCGCCTAGGGGAAATGCAAGCGCCTTTGAACAGCCTAAGGGTGCGGCGCTGTCCAGCCGGAATATGGGCGGACGAAGGGATAAATGGGCTCGACTGCTAGGGCACGAGTTCACCTAGTGCGTCGCTGGCGTCTTCGGATTACTAGTGAAGCAAGTCAGATCTGGCCCTATCGCGACCTGACACCCAGCGTTCGCGCATTCGCGATCGTCGCTCTCGGCAACAGGCGGCGCGCCCGTCCGGGACGCGTCGCTTGTGTGCGCTGTGAAAGGAGACGCCCAGCACATTTCGTGTGAAGGCAACGCGGGCATCCCGCTCAACGGTAACCTTTCTTTAGAATGACCGCCTGGTCGCCGGTCGGCGAGTTCAACCGCGATGGGCTCCGGCTCGTACCCATTATGGAGATCACATGTTCGTCCCGGCCCCGATGCCGGCAATAGGTCTGCTTCGAAGCGTCGTGACGGAACTGGGCGACATGGTTGCGGTGGAATAAGCGTCCTCGCCCTGGCTTAACAACCCGGTCGGGCCGCGTCACATCGATAACAACCACAACGGCAATCAAGTCGTCGCTGAAAGCCCGCAAGGTATCTGTCACGACATTGCGTTCCGGCGAAGCTCCGCCCTCGCGACGGGGATTCGTTGTAAGCCGATCAGACCGTAATGCCAGCCAGAAGAGCGAGAACTAGCCTCGGTGTTCGTCTCGACCAGGATCGACCTTCGTCGACGGTCGTCGGTAACCGCCGCCTACGAGTCGAGGTCGTAGGGCTCGTGGCCCAGCTCGTTGTGATGAAGCGCCTCTGCCATACACCTGATGTCGAACGCCTGGCCGCACGCCGGGCAGACGACGAAATACTCCTCCTCCCGAAGTGGCGATGCATCGTGGTTTTGGGGGATGACGATGTCATTGTATTCGTCGGGCATTGGGTCCTCCGGCAACGCCGCCCGCCATGCTGGAACGCCTGCCGGCAGGATTTGTTTCAAAGTTATTGCGCCTGAGAAGAAGCCCTGGGCATCGGTTGTGGCTCGATGTCCGGTTTCGACAGCGATGCTGTCAATAAGCCTTCTTTGTCACCGGGCAGTTCAAACCGATTTTCATCTGCAATCTTTGGTTACGGCCCGGGCAAGAACCGTTTCGGCGCGCGCGAGGCTCGAAATTTCACCAAGCATGCGCGGTCATCTGAACTCAAATCCGGCAACGCACACCGCCTGCCTGAGATCGACTATGGAGACGAATGCCGAGGCCCGCCACTCCGATGAAAGGTGATCTGATGGGTATCAGCTGCGCAAAATGGCTCCCCAATCGGGCACCTGTTGAAGCGCCTGTCTTGCCGGCAGCTCATCCAGTCGCTGGCGGCGCTGGCGGGACATCGTCGGCTATCTCCTGCCTCAGCCTTGGGCCTTTACTGAGCCGGCGACCGAGCGCATCGACGAAATTGTCGTAGCGCTGCAAGCCCTTGGCGCGCGCCTCCGCTTGCGCGGATTCCGGCAAGGCTGGAGTCGAGTTGAGCCAAAAACGGACGAACAATGCTAGCGTCTCAATAGCAATTCCGACGTCTCGCTCGACCCGCTGCACGCGTCGATCGATCTGGTCGAGGCGGCGAGTTATCGCGGCTTGCTTTCGTTCTTCGGCGTCCGGCGACAGGAACGACGCGAGCGCAGCCTCGGCGACCAGTGACAGCGAGACCTCGCGCCGCCCAGCGTAATCTGCCAGCGCCCTCATTACGTCAGGGTCGAGATAGGCAGACAGACGTCTTTTCTTGGCGTTCTTCATGCGCTCAAAGCTCAATGCCATCATTGGGGTCAAGGGCGGCCTGGCGTGCAGCGCGCCTCATAGCCTGATCGACACTGCGACGACGCAGAGCGTCATCGTCGGGCTCGTCACGGTCGAGGTCGAACTCATCGTCGCGCCGTTCCGTTCGCTCCGGCGCGATGTCTTCGTGTTCGGGAAGCTCGGGCTGGCGGCGAATGCCGCCATTGGCCGGATCCTCGTCCTGCTGATCCCTGGCAGGCCCCAGCTCGCGAGATTTCCCTTCCGGCTCAGCAAAAAGTGTCGTGTCGGTCCAGTCGTCAGAGCGAGCGTTTTGCGTTGTCCCTCCGGTCCTTGGTGGCGGCAAGACACGCTCGGCAAGACGCGGGTCGGCAAAGTAGCGTGCCTTCTTCGCACGGATTGGGAACTGGCCCGAGATCATGATGATCGCATCGGTCGGCGGCAGCTGCATGATCTCGCCCGGCGTCATCAGTGCACGCGCCGTTTCCTGCCGCGACACCATTAGATGCCCGAGCCAGGGCGACAATCTGTGCCCCGCATAGTTTTTCATGGCGCGCAACTCGGTCGCGGTCCCCAGAGAGTCTGAGATGCGCTTGGCTGTCCTCTCGTCATTGGTGGCGAAGCTCACCCGCACATGACAATTGTCGAGGACAGAATTGTTCGGTCCGTAGGCCTTTTCGATCTGATTGAGCGATTGTGCGATCAGGAACGACTTGATGCCGTAGCCGGCCATGAAGGCCAGCGCGCTTTCGAAGAAATCGAGCCTGCCAAGCGCGGGAAACTCGTCCAGCATCATCAAAAGACTCCGCCGGTGATCCTTCGCGTGAAGATCTTCGGTGAGCCTGCGGCCGATCTGGTTAAGTACAAGTCGGATCAGCGGCTTTGTGCGACTGATGTCCGATGGCGGCACGACCAGATAAAGCGTCGTCGGCCGTGCCTCCTCGACAAGGTCTGCGATCCGCCAGTCACAGCATGACGTCACCTTGGCCACAACTGGATCGCGGTAGAGGCCCAGAAAACTCATGGCCGTCGAGAGCACGCCGGAACGCTCGTTCTCGGACTTGTTGAGCAGTTCCCGTGCAGCCGACGCCACCACGGGATGCGGGCCTGCATCACCCAAATGCCGCGTCAGCATCATGGCGCGCAGCGTTGTCTCGATTGGCCGCTGTGGATCGGAAAGGAAATTCGCCACGCCGGCGAGGGTCTTGTCTTTCTCCGCATAGAGCACGTGCAGTATGGCGCCGACCAGCAGCGCAGGCTGGTCTTCTCCCAGTGGTTGCGGCGTTCCAATGTGCCTTCTGGGTCGACCAGAACATCCGCCACGTTCTGCACATCTCGAACTTCCCACTCGCCCCGTCGCACCTCCAGCAGAGGATTGTAGGCTGCGGATTCAGCATTGGTCGGGTCGAACAGAAGCACTTGGCCGAACCGGGCCCGCCATCCGGCCGTCAGTTCCCAGTTTTCGCCTTTGATGTCGTGGACGATTGCCGAACCCGGCCAGGTCAGTAGTGATGGCACGACCAGGCCGACGCCTTTGCCGCTTCGGGTCGGTGCGAAACATAGCACGTGTTCCGGACCGTCATGACGCAGATAGTGTCGGTCCAACATACCCAGCACCACCCCATCCTGACCGATCATCCCAGCGGCCTTGATTTCGTCTCGCGTCGCCCAGCGCGCCGAGCCGTAGGTCGTGGTGTCCTTTGCCTCGCGCGCCCGCCACAGCGACATCCCGATCGCTGCGGCGATCGCCATGAGGCTGCCGCTCGCCGCAATCGCCGCGCCCTCCAAGAAGACCTTCGGCGCGTAGGCGTCGTAGAAAAACCACCACCAGAAAAAGGCTGGCGGCGGATAAACGGGCTGTCCAGCCAGTTCGAACCACGGTGGACCGAGTTGGCTTTGAAAGCCGAGCCGCCCTGCCGTCCACTGCGTCGCCCCCCAAGTTGTCGCGACGATGATCAGAAAGGCGGTGAGGATCTGGCCCCATAAAACCTTGCTTGCCGGCATCCGTCGTTTCCCCAAATGGATGATCGGAAACAACCGAAAAGCTCGAATTCCTAAATCCGCAAGACAAAAGGAGCTGTCGAAGCAGCAGGGCGTATCCGGACGTGAAAAGACTTGCCCGATGCGGTCTCGAATGGATGTCGAGCCAGCGCGACCAGGATTTGTTCATCGCCTCGCTGACCGTTGCTGAAATCCGCTGCGGGATTCTGGAGGAGCCGCGGGGCAACATGCCTCGACCGCCGGGAATGATCTCGGCGTTCTCTGTCGACGCACAGCCGCCGCCTTGGCTTGCCGGAGACCTTCAAAGCGCCGGCGACCGCCTCACTGCCCTCCTCGTCTCGACGCAAGTGTTCGTTCGAATGATGCTTTTCCGTGGCCTTGAGCGCAAGTTTTTGGCAGCCAGCACAGGACCTCCTCTTACGCTCGCTGGTCGTCAAGGCCCAGCGGCCTCTAGCTGACAGTTCCCCCCGCAGCCAAGCCGCTGGGCCCCCTCGGCGGGGGATGGGGCATTTGAGACCAAGTAGCGCTTACCGCTGCAGTGCGAAGGCGCCTGACAGATGACCGCGTCAGCCCCTCCATCCCGAGCTACGATTTCCCGCATTCAATCGGGCACAGCAAATCCAAGGTCAAGCGAGGCCAGCAAATCAACTCGAGGCGAAGTCACCAGGGTAGATGAAACAGCTTCAAGGTCGAGGCCGATGTGTGCACAGCCGCTCAATCGGCTCCAATTCGCCAAAGGGATCGAGCGTGCCTTTGGTGATAATCCCAAGTACGACGCCAGCGCCGGTCAACTGCGTCAGAGCGGCGTACTTTCAACTTCATCTTGGCCGTGTCCGGACTCGAGATCGATCTGACAGGTGGACCTTGGGCAGCCCTTATGTCCGCTGTCATGAGGCGGACTGGCAGGGTTGGTTAGCGAAGGCTCAAGTCGACTAGCTCAGCCTCGCCAGCAGGAGTGCGGCTGACTGCAGGTCTGCTGTCTCCAAGCCCTCCCCAAATCGCGCGAAAATTGGCTCGAGAAGTGCTCGGGCGCCCTCGCGTTGTCCGCGAGCGGCCAACAGGGAAGCAAGGTCGACAGCGGTCCGCAACTCCCATGCACGCGCGCCCTGACGATTGCTGAGTTCCAACGATCGCCGAAAACACAATTCTACTTCTTCGTCGGAGTCAGCTCGCAAAGCCGCGAGAACATGACTGCCTTTCACCCGCAACAGCTCCGGCATATAGCAAAGATCGCCGTTTGCCTCGACCTGCCGGATCGTCTCATCGATCAGTGACAGCGCTTCCGCGGATCGGCCGGTTGAGGCGAGGCCCTGAATGAACGCTACGTTGAGCGGCGTGGTGAGCAATTCGTATGGCGCGGCGTGAAGCTCGGCAAGACAGCTTCGAAGGCTTTCGACACCGCTGCTTGCGTTGCCTCGACGAATGGCCAGCTCCCCCTTGAAGCCGCGCCCAAGCGCAAGATAGGGGCCGAGGGAATGAAATTCGGCGCGCGAGGAAAGACGATCGATCTGTTCCTCCGCGTTCTCCAGGTCGCCAACCCAGAGGAACACGGAAATTGCCCAGACAAGTGCAATGGAGAGCGTCAGCGGATGGTTCAGGACTTCCGCATCCTTGATCGTCAGGAGCGCGCGCTCCCGAGCCCGATCCGGATGGCCTTGCAGCCAGAGTGTCCTTGCCAGAATCGCGCTGGCTAAAATCCTGCCGTCGAAACCGAGATAGTTCGTCGTGGTCCGGTCGGAGCGCGGCCCGTATCGCAACGCCGCTTCAACCGCCATTTGGGCACGATCGAGCTCTCCGCTGAGGTGAAGCGAAATCCCCATCAGGGAATGCGCCAATGTGGTTGAGACAGAGTCCTCAAGGGTTCCGGCGATGACGGAACAGCGCTCGG
Source organism: Mesorhizobium sp. M1328 (assembly GCF_040318075.1). Lineage (NCBI taxonomy): Bacteria > Pseudomonadati > Pseudomonadota > Alphaproteobacteria > Hyphomicrobiales > Phyllobacteriaceae > Mesorhizobium > Mesorhizobium sp. M1328. Next base: position 43,592 of record NZ_JAMYLO010000010.1, read on the forward strand.
CATAGTGCAGCGCAGACGTGAACTCTCCCCTACGCAGGTGGAACATCTGCAGCGGGCCAAGAATCTGAAGCTGATCGAGCGCGTCGCCACGCCTGTCGGCAATGGCAAGGCTTCTGTTCAAAGCCACGCGCGCCGCATCCTTTCCGCCACGCGTGAACATCAGGGACACCCCCAGGGCGGCCTGAAGACGCATCTCCTCCAAGCCGCCGCCCGTAGTGTCGTCGAGGGCAAGGACCGCCTGCGCCGTCCAGCGATGGCATTCGGCGAGCAAAGACATCGACAGAAAAACCGGAGCCGCCGCGGCAGCCAGGCGGACGCCGACTTCAGTGTTTCCGTCGGGCCCGAAGCACCAGTCCAGAGCCGTTCGCACATTGGCCAAGCCCGCTAGGTGAAGCGACCGTTGCACGGCGCTCGACAAAGTCGGCCACTCGGCTCGCGTCTCCTCCAGCCAGCGCAGGTAGTGGGCCGCATGACGTTCGGCGAGGCTCTCGAGTTCCGCATCGTCGACGTCGAGCTGAAGGGCGTAAGCCCGCGTCGTATCGAGGAGCCGGTAACGCATCGTCGCTCCGGCGGGTCTTGCCGCTACCATCGACTTGGCAATGAGGCTGTCGATGGTGCCAAACACGAGAGCGTCATCGATGGTCGCGCTCGTCACGACGTCCAGGACGGCATCAATCGAAAAATGACCAACGAAAACGGCGAGCCGACGAAGCAAATGGCGCTCGAGCTCGGATAGCAGTCCGTAGCTCCAGTCCAACGTGGCCTGGAGGGTCTTCTGCCTGGGCGGCGCGCTACGCTGTCCCGGCCACAACAGCGTCAGCCGCTCGTCGAGAAGTTCGGCGGTTTTCTGCAGGCCGTAACTCGCAACCCTTCCTGCTGCGAGTTCGATCGCGAGCGGCACGCCGTCGAGCTTGCGGCAGATAGAGGCCACGATGGCGGCGTCCGCATCCTGGAGGTCAAGGCGCGCTCCGCTCGCTGCGGCGCGTTCCAGGAACAGCTGGGTTGCAGGGAAGCTCTGCGCCACAGATGGGGCGAGGTCCTGATCGTCCGGCGCGCATAGAAGCGGCTCCAGCTTGTAGATGTACTCGCCTTCGACTTGAAGAGGCTCTCGGCTCGTTGCCAGCAGGTGGGCCTGCGGTGCAGTGGCGAAGATGCGGGCGGCCAGATCTGCCGCCGCGTCGATGACGTGCTCGCAAGTGTCAAGGATCAGGAGGATTCGCTTGTCCGCCAGATAGGCGACCAGACCGGATGTCGGGTCGTCGGACTGAAGAGGCAGCCCCAACGTCGAGGCTACGGTCGCAGCAACCAGGTTGGAATCACTCAGCGCCCCGAGATCGACGAAATGTACGGCACCCGCGAATGCTTCGATTAGGTCATGGCCCACCGCCACGGCAACAGTGGTCTTGCCGACCCCACCCGTGCCTACGACCGTAACGAAGCGCGTGCCGGCCAGTCGCGTTGAAAGTGCGATAGTATCATCGGTCCGGCCGACCATCCGGATCAGGCGACTTGGCAGGTTGGCTTGCGGATAGCTGACGACGACCTCGCTTTGCACGCTGTTTTGACCATCCACTCGCGAGACGGGGGCCACGAAGCAGTAGCCTCGCCCCGTCAGAGTGGCGATGTAGCGTGCCCCGTCTCTGCCGTCGCCCAACGCCTTTCTGAGGTTGGCGATGTGAAACCGCAGACTGCCTTCTTCGACAGTGACGTCGGGCCAGACCTGGGCCAGCAGATCCTTCTTGCTGACGATCTGGTTGGGGCGCGCAGCCAAGGCTGCCAGTATATCGAAAGAGCGCGTGCCGAGATCGACAGGCACGCCTTGCCGCAGCAGGAGCCGCTCACCCGCCGCCAGCGTAAAGTGACCAAACGATATCCTGTCGCTCGTCGGCGCGGCTGGCGATATCATGGCATCATTCTTCGTGTTTCCTGATGGCTTAGGCAAATCTCGGGTCCAGGTCCAAGACCTGTGTCGCAGAAACTCCGATTTCGTCGAGCGACGATTTGAGGCAGGGCATGATACTGGCCCAGCCCTAGTTCCAAGACGTGCGGTCACTGGCGAGCGCTAACACCGCATCATAGTGCATAACGGGTGCTCCAGGCGATCCTTCTCTATGTGTCGAAGCAGCAAGAACTTCCGCTGACCAGCCCAGGGAGAATGATGATGCCTGCACTGTAGTTATCGCTCGTGCCGCGCGACTCGCTTCGGACGCAAGCCCTTACCGTGTGCTTGCGCTCTCGTGGATAGCGAAGCCACGCGCAATTTTCCATCGATTTTCCTAGTGCCCTTTTGCAAGGAACACAGACATCATGAGCCAGTCTGAAAAGCTGTTGTATACCGCCAAAATCCGCACCACTGGCGGCAGGGATGGCACGTCGCGCAGTTCCGACGGTCGACTGGACATCAGGCTTTCCACGCCCGGCGGCCCAGGCGGGGGCACCAATCCGGAACAGCTGCTTGCGACCGGCTGGTCAGCCTGCTTCGAGGGAGCGATGGCAATCGCCGCCCGCAAGATGAACATTATCCTGCCGGCTGGCCTCGCAATCGATGCGGAGGTGGATCTGAACGTTGCCGACGGCGCCTTCTTTCTCGGTGCGCGGCTCAATGTGAGCGTGCCCGGGCTCGACCGCGATGTTGCCCAGGCTGTTGTGGATGCGGCGCATCAGACCTGCCCCTACTCGAAAGCTACGCGCGGCAACATCGAAGTCGCAATCACCTTGGTCTAGCCCATCGATCACATTGATCGATCAAGCGTGACCACTCTCAGCAAAATGTCATTACGACAAGGCGGTGCACAAATGAACGCAGTCAGAACCCCGGAAAAAATCGACCATCATCGTCGTCATCTCTTCGGCATGGCTGCCGCGACGGTCGCCGCAGCGCAGCTCGGCGCGATCGGTATTGCGGGAGCGCAGGGCAGCGGGACGGAAACGACCGCTTCCCGCCCGGTTAAGCCGCGGACCTCGTTCTCCCCACTGAAGCAGATCGACGCGGGCCCGCTGAACGTCGGATATGCCGACGACGGTCCTGCGCATGGACCCCCGGTCATCCTTCTGCACGGATGGCCCTATGACATCTACAGCTATGTCGACGTCGCGCCACTGCTTGCAGACGCTGGGTACCGGGTTATCGTGCCATATCTGCGCGGCTACGGCACGACCCGGTTCCTGTCGGACGCAACGCCCAGGAACGGCCAGCAAGCGGCGCTTGCGTCCGACATCGTTGCCTTGATGAATGCGCTGAACATCCAAAAAGCGGTGGTCGCAGGCTATGATTGGGGCGCGCGAACGACCAACATCATCGCCGCGCTCTGGCCTGAGCGCTGCAAGGCCATGGTTTCCGTCAGCGGCTATCTCATCGGCAGTCAGGAGTTGAACCGGATGCCGCTGCCGCCGAAGGCCGAGTTGCAATGGTGGTATCAATATTACTTCGCCACCGAACGGGGACGGGCGGGTTATGAGAAGTACACCCAGGATTTCGCCCGCCTGATCTGGGAGCTTGCCTCGCCGAAATGGGCCTTCGACGACGCCACCTTCGAACGGTCCGCTGCCGCATTCGACAATCCCGACCACGTCGCCATTTCGATCCACAACTATCGTTGGCGACTCGGTCTGGCACCGGGCGAGCCAGAATATGATGCTTTGGAAAAGAAGCTTGCAGCGTTGCCGACGATCGGTGTGCCGACGATCACGATGGAAGGCGACGCAAATGGCGCCCCGCATCCCGATCCGGCGGCCTACGCCAAGAAGTTCTCCGGCAAGTACGAACACCGACTGATCTCAGGTGGTATTGGCCACAACCTGCCGCAGGAGGCACCGCAGGCCTTTGCGCAGGCGGTCATCGATGTCGGCAAGTTCTGACGATCCATGAAGCGGAGCTTTCCGATGAAACCTCATTATCTCCTGCCATGTTTGGGTGCGATCCTTGCGTCATACGGCTTCGTGGTGTTGGCCGGTTCGAATGTGGGTGCGAATCCGCAGGCTGCATCTCCGATCTATGGCGTCACCATCCCCGAGGGATATCGGCAATGGGAACTGGTCGCGCCGGCTGAGGAAGCAGAGCCCCTCAACGAGCTTAGGGCGGTCCTCGGCAACCCCGTGGCGATCAACGCATACCGCGAGGGAACACCTGCCGTTCCCTGATGGGACCGTTCTGGCAAAGCTCGCCTGGAAACACGTCCAATCGTCCGAATTCGAATCCGCCTCCGTTCCTGGCGCGGCTACGACGGTTCAGACAATGGTCAAGGACTCGAAGAAATATGCCACCACCGGTAGATGGGGCTTCGGCAGATTTGTCGATGGCAAGCCGGCTGACGAGGCCCAGCATCAAACCTGCTTTGCCTGTCATGCGGCGCGGGTCCAGGGCAATGACTACGTCTTCACGCGCTACGCGCCCTAACCGGCTCACTGGGAGTCTTTGTGTGAACGCCCTGCAGGGTAGGTAACCCTATCGAAGGAGAAAGTGCCATGTCGCAAAGATGGCTTGTCACGGGAAGTTCGCGAGGCATCGGCCGTGCCCTCTCGGAAGCGGTCCTCGACGCCGGTCATCGTGTGGTCGCGACCGCACGAGAGCCCGCGCATTTGGCTGACCTCACGGAGCGCTACGGTGATGCCGTCCGAACGGTTGCGCTCGACGTTACGGACCCGGCTGCGGCACAGGCAGCCGTCCGCGTGGCCCTGGACAGCTTCGGTGGCCTCGACGTCCTCGTCAACAATGCCGGCTATGGCAACGTCAACTCAGTAGAGGATACGCACCTGGACGATTTCCGCAGGGAGATCGAAACGAATCTGTTCGGGACGATCATCGTGACCAAGGCGGTCATCCCAGTCATGCGCGAACAGCGCGCTGGCCACATCATCCAGTTCTCGTCGGTCGGCGGACGCGTGGGCGCGCCAGGTCGCGCACCCTATTCGGCCGCCAAGTGGGGCGTTGAGGGTTTTTCCGAAGCGCTCTCGCTGGAAATGGCGCTGATCGGCGTCAAGGTCACCGTCATCGAACCCGGAGGCTTCCGGACCGACTTCGCGGGCTCCTCGACCTCGCTGCGGGAGGGCCGGCCCGAATATGACTCGGTCGTCGGCGCAACCGCCAGGCTGCAACGGGCATACAACAACCATCAGCCCGGCGACCCGGCGCGGGCCGCGCAGGTGATTCTCGAGATCGCCGCGATGAACCGCCCGCCGCTGCGCCTACTGCTCGGTAGCGACGCCGTAAAGGTCATCGAGCAGGCCGATCTCGCGAAACTGGAAGAACTCGAGAGGTGGCGCGGGCTGAGCATCTCAACGGACTTTCCGCAACAGGTCCGTTCCATCTCGGGTTCGGCCGAGGGACACTCTGAAACGCCCCCGCTTTTGGCCTTGCGTCCATCGCGATGAAATAACTACTCCGACCAAAACCATCGAAAGAATAGATGATGAAAAGATTGCTGGCAGGATTGACGATCGCCATGGCCTTATCGGGCAACACCTACGCGCAGGCCGAAAAGCCCGCCCCCGTTAAGCCCACTGTCGTCCTGGTTCATGGCGCGTTTGCTGACGCATCGAGTTGGAACGGCGTCGTCAAAATCCTCGAGAAGGACGGCTTTTCCGTAGTGGCCGCCGCCAATCCCTTGCGGGGTGTTGCCAATGACGCCGCGTATATTTCCGATATCCTTTCAAGCATTGGGTCGCCTGTCGTCTTGGTGGGGCATTCCTATGGCGGTTCGGTCATCAGCGAAGCCGTCAACGACAACACCAACGTCAAGGCACTGGTCTATGTGGCGGCGTTTGCACCGGATGCCGGCGAAACGGCTGCAGGGCTGGCGGGCAAGTTTCCCGGCAGCACGCTCGGTCCCACCCTCGCTCCGCCGGTTCCGCTTTCAGGCGGCGGCAAGGATCTCTATATCCAGCAGGACAAGTTTCGCGATCAATTCGCAGCAGACGTTCCCGTTGCCGAGGCGAAGCTGATGGCCGCGACGCAGCGACCCATCACGGAAGCGGCGCTGAAGGAGCCCCAGACCGCGCCGGCCTGGAAGAAGATACCCGCGTTGTTCATCTATGGGGACAAAGACAGGAATATCCCTCCGCAGGCTTCCGCATTCATGGCTGCACGAGCGCACTCGCGAGAAACCGTCGTAGTCGAGGGGGCCTCACACGTGGTGATGGTTTCAAATCCCGAACCCGTCGCGAGGCTGATTGAGAGGGCGGCCGTGCACTAGCTGGCCGTGCCTTGCAGTGAGGCGGCGCCTTCGATCTTGCCAAGTTCTGGCTTGTTCCGTCAACAACAGGAAATGTTGAAATGAAGGCAGTCGTAATGACCCGCAGGGCGGGCCAGAGGTGATGGAATTTGTCGAACGGCCGGAACCTGTACCGGGTCGCGGCCAGGTGCTGGTCGAGATCGCTGCAGCGGGCGTGAACTTCATGCTTATCGGCGTGCGACACGGCCTAGCGTGGACAGAGAGGCTCGACCCGAAGATTCTAGGCGTGGAAGGTGCCGGGCGCGTCGTGTCAGTTGGTGACGAAGCTGGGAACGTCCGAGTTGGGGACCGTGTTGCGTGGGTCTACGCGGCAGGGAGCTATGCAGAGCGGGCGGCCATACCGGCCGATGCTCTCGTGCCGATTCCCGACGAAATCGACGACCGCACCGCGGCGGCTGTGATGATGCAGGGACTTACTGCCAGCCATTTCGCGACGGATTTCTATCCCGTACAGCCCGCCGACATAACGGACGGGACCGCAAAGGCTCGTATTCCGTGATCACGGAGTTACTGAATTTCCAGACCCATTATTATTCCCGGTGGCGGACCCCAACCCGCTGGGCCGGCGTCTACTAGGCATCTACCCAACTGCCCCAATGACGCCGGCCACTTGCCGCGGCCGCAGTGACGCCGGCGGTTAAGGCCTTCGCGCATGGGACTAACACTTCGCGATTGCTATTGGTTTTTCCGCGTGGTCCAGGAGGCCTTCGCCGGCCGAAATGGGCTCTCCAACGTAAACGCGTCTGGCAAAATTCCCTTTTCGACCTGCGTCCATGTGACTGGAGCGGCTATCGGAAAGCTTGAACGGGCTCGAGGCGAGTAAGCGCCGACAGCTGTGTTGCCGCGGCCATTGCGGAGGTAATCCAGAAACATGCGCCCACAACGAGCCGACGGCGCAGCCGACAAAAGATAGCGATCGGGATGCTTGCTGACCAAGTGCTGCGCCAGCTTTCGGGCATACTGCCGGGCGGCGTCGTGGGTGATCACGGCCTGCAGAGGCGCCATCACATGCAGGCCCTTGCCGCCTGTCACCTTCGGCCAGCTATCGAGTCCTTCCGAACGCAGCATGTCCCGGACCTTCAGAGCCGTCTCGACGATCATCTCCCATTCGACCCCTTCGCCAGGATCCAGATCGATGACAACCCGGTCGGCATGCTCGATATCATCGACGGTGGCGTTCCAGGGATGCAACTCGACAGCGCCTATTTCCACCAAGCCAAGCAGGCCATCAAGATCATCGACCCACAGCCTCACGCCTTCTCCACCCTCGCGCTTCTGAACACGCAGTTGGTGCACGGTATCCGGAATGTCGGGCAATCTGCCCTTATGATAGAAGGTGACCCCGTGCGAGTGGCGAACCAGCTTGAGCGGGCGCCGGCCGAGGTGGACAAGCGCCTTTTTCGCCACCTTCGTCCAATAGCTCATCAGCTCCTCTTTCGACGGCACCAAGGCGTCGGGCAGCAGTTGCAGAATGTTCTCGCGAGGGACGCCGAAACTTTCACTGGACGGCCGCGTCTTGCGAACCAACGGCGTGTGGGCTGGTAAGCTCAGATCATCCCGCAGCCCTTTGAACACGGCTTCGCGAAGCAGCCCGTCATCGGTAATCCCGCTGTATTGGACTTCGGCCTCGACGGTCGGCTGTACCCAAGTCGCCTTGGGTTTGTCTATCGGTTCGGCAAGCGGAGATTTGTCAACGATTAGCGGGTCCAAGCGCTCGCGGACTTCGCGTGCGTCGCTAAGGCTGTAGCCGCTCTGCGCCTTGCCGGCATAGTAGACGCGATTGCCATCTCGGCGGCCGAGGTAAAGCGAGGCAATCCTGCGGGGCCTGGCGCCCAGTTTTTCAACGAAGGCAACAATCGGAAAATTGTCGCTCTTAATGCATTTGAGCTTGAGCCAGCTCTCCTGCCGGCCGGAGCGGTAAGGCGAATCCGCGCGTTTCGAGACAATTCCCTCAAGGCCCATTTCGCACGCGTGCGCAAACACAGTCGGGCCGTCACCTTCCAGATGATCGACATAGACGAGCGCTGGGGGCGCGTCTTTCAACAGACTTTGCAATGCCCGCTTGCGTTCGAGGAGCGGAGCGTCACGCAGGTCTTGGCCGTTGAGCTGGAGGAGGTCGAAGGCGTGGAAGACCAGCTTGGTCGACGCGGCCTTTCCAAGTTCCCGCCGTAGCGCCTGGAAATCCGGACGCCCGGTGGTGCCGAACACTGTCGCTTCGCCATCGATGATTGCCAGCTTCGCTTTTAGTTCAGCCGCAGCGCGGACGATCGGGAGGTATCTGTCGGTCCAGTTGTAGCCGTTTCGTGTGAAGGCCTGCACCCGCCCCAAATGAATGATCAGCTGTGTGCGGTAGCCATCATACTTGATTTCGTGAATCCATCCGCTTCCCTTAGGTGGCTTATCGACCAGCGTGGGCATTTGGAATTCAATGAAGGACAGCCGGCCAACGCCAAGCTCGGTAAGCATGCACCCCTCACTCCAGACACTACAATTCGATTCAATATCGCTGGTTCGAATCGGTTCCGAAACAAAGCGTAGGTCGGGGCGCAGTTCGCAACCTCTCCATAATTGGCGATCTCTTGACGACCGCCGAGACCTACGGCAATGATCGCGCCCGCCTGCAGGACCGTGACGGCAATTGCCACCTCGTCGCCGAGTTTTTGCCGTCGGTCTCTCTCGAAATCCTTGTCGCGATATCCGCTCGGATCACTGGATCCTCCGGCAGGTCGCTCGGAAGCCATTCAGGGAGATTGTCGCCATCGTTCTTGTCCATGGCACCAACAATGCTTTCTGCCTTATTTACGTTCCAGATTTCTAATGTACTATTTTACGAGGGGTTTCGCTCACCGCGTCAATGTCAAATAAGCGTCGAATAAGCCCGCCCCCTCCGGGAGAGGACGCGGCCGGGCCGATCGGTGAGAGACTTGCTGCGTTAAGATGAACCGCCGCGCCGGTCGGGTGTTACAGCAGTAAAAAGTCCCGCCGCACATGCCAGGACGGCGGGACCCGATCAAGCGACTTGCACCAGGCAGGGGGGATGCGGGGGGTGGGCTTGCCCGGTTGCGCGCGGACCGTCAGGGACCATAGGCGCATCAGTTGCAATGCGTCCACCAATCAACGGTTGGATCACTAGACTAGCTTCGCCCATCGCAACGATTTCGGGAACTGGTCAGATCATCCCGGGTCGCTATCGTCAGCATCCGAATGAAAGGAACGCAAGGCCGCCGATGACGTCCTACAAGTCACGCTGCGAGCTGATCCTCGTGGGCATCCGCGAAACGAGCAAGGAGCGCCAGGGGCGGTCATTAAAGCGATCGGGGCGAGCGGCGGAGCCGAGCCGAAATGGACATTTGGCTTCCCCCAAACCACTGCCTCACCAAGCCGTCTTTCCGAATATTCTACGGACAATCTCGTCTTCATTCGCATCAAAGCAGCGGCCGTGACTGAGAAACACCCGCCGCGGTTGCCACGACTGGAGTTTGCCTATTACTGCCCGTGCTTTCTGCCGATGCAGGAGAATTGGCAGCCGCATGCCAAGGAAGGTCCGCCCGTGCGGGTGAGCCATCCCCGTCAGCTTCGTCACCGTGCGCCAAGGCTCATCGATCATGTCCAATTCGAGATTGATGATCGTGTCTGTAAGAATCAGTCGGCAAGATCCGCAAGGCTCAGAAAGCCGCTGCAGAGCGCCGTACGGCCATTGCCGACGGCTTCGCATCCAACGTCCTGCCTATTATCAGACAAATTCAGGCAACGGGCGCATCCATGCGGAAAACGGCCGCCGGCCTCAATGCGCGGGGTATCCCGACGGCTCGCGGTGGCACATGGGCAGCAACGCAGATCAGCGATACTTTGAAGCGTAGCGTGGTCTGAAGGCGCAACCGAGGGCATAGACGTGCTGCTACATCAAACAAGCGCAGGAAAAATCCCTCAGTGGACGGCGTTCCTATTTGCGGCGAGCTTCTATAGTGCCCACGACTGTTAGTAGTTTCATTGGAGCCACGAGCCTCAGCTCCGTCGGGAAGTCCTCCAGTCGCTTCAATCGTACGACGGGTAAAATACAAAACGGCCGTCACTGGCACGGTTGCTGGCCACAGCGATCCGGGGATGACCGATCTGTCGGTGGCCGAATTTCCTTCCAACTGACGGTTGGTGGACGCGTTGCAGATGATGAGCCTAAAGTCCCTGACGGTCTGCGTGCACCGGGCAAGCCCACCCCCCGCATCCCCCAGCTTGGCAAGTCACTTGATCGGGTCCCGCCGTCACGGGGCATGTGCGGCGGGACTTTTTTGTGGTCCTGGTGAACACTCGTCTGCGATTCACGATTTGATCAAGCAGCAGCGTGCCCTCCGGTCAGAGGCACGCAAAAAGATAGGACTGCGACGCTTGGCCACTTGGACATAGATGAGAGAGACCAGCGCACGTCAGATGCTGCACGGTCATTAATCGATGTCGAGCGCGCGGCCCGAGACGCAAAGACGGCTCGGCTCCGGGAGCAGCGGCTGAAGGCTGAGAAAACACCCTCCTTGGAAACACGCGATGGAACAGCTTCGCAGTGAAATGGCTGTTTTGGCGGACCCCGGCTTTTGGGTAGCGCTGGCGGTCGTTCTGGTTCCCTACGGGGCCGGCGTTGCCCTGCTTCTGTGGGTAGCTAGTCCCCCGGCTCTGCAATAGGGCGGCTAAAGGGTTTCATCTTCCCTCAATCGCTTCAATCGATGACGCCGCATAGCGGTTCGTTAGGCCTGTTTGAGGCCGTGATGGGACTGTCTCCAATGTTTATCGACCGTCTTCGAAGCGCTCGGTAGGCGGGCAGGCATGCATCATCTCCCAATGGGTGTCGCCCTCGCCATTTCGCTTGCATTCGGTTTAGTCGTGACGGCAATTGCCGCGAAGGATCAGTCGGAAGGCTGCGGCACGCGATGCTCATCCGTCCTTGGCGATGTTCCCATGAGGGGCACGCGACACGATGTGGAGGCGGGACCGAACATCGGGCACACCGAGCCCTAAACTGAGGGCCGTAGCATCCCCTCCTCCTTCGCAGCCTCGAAGGCCATACGTGCCTCTTCTGGTGCCCGCCAATGCCTCTGTGCAGAGCTGCACAGCCTTCTTACACTTGGGTCTCTTCTTGGTCAGATGGATTTCTGAGCCGTCGGGAAATGCCAGTGGATTCTACGTGTCATTGTCCGCTATTGACAGCCGAAGGGCATCGGCAACTTCGACTATGGCGTCTCTTATCTCTTGGTCTGTCGCGACCAAATGAGGTGCCGCCTCCCGAACCCGGCGTAACGCGACAGAAATCGATATTGTGTCCTCCCAGTCAGCCCTGTTGAGGACTGCATCAATTGCCTGCTCCAAAACTGGATTGATCCTTGCAACGCCCATCCAACCCCCCGGTTGTAAGGGTTCGATGATACTACCGTGGTCTTAAGGATCAATTCGATGTACGAAAGCGAACGGAAGGGGTCGGAAGGCTGTCCCCGCTCTTGTAGTGCCGGAATAATCACAGCGAGGCAAACATGCACCGCCAAGTTTCACTGAGGGCGACGGTTGGTCCACTTCAGGAGTTCCTTAACTCCTGCCACTGCGTTGTTGACGTGGTACGTCACATTGGGACCTTCAGTCCTGACGTACACCGGAGGGGAGAACCAATGGTTTGCCATGAGGGGAACTTAGGGCGGCAGGATCAGGCTGCCCACACAGTCGCAGCGCCACACGCATTTAGTGAACAAATGCAGCCCTCCCCGGTCAAGGACTCGCAGCGGTCGATCCGTCTCGGTGCAGCCACTGTCGGGGTCCGTCGCCATCCCTTCGAGGCGGCGGACCTCCGACTAGAGTGGAAACTAGAACGTCGGCCCGATCTCCCTAGTGAGATCAACAGCCACTTCAAAACGGCTTCGTCCGTTTCGGCAGGTTCACCGAAGCGCCGGTCGCGTTCAACGATCCTGTCCTGTATCGACATAAGGATTTCATACCGAGCGACAACGCTCGTCAGGATTTCCTGATGACGGGAGACTTTCCGCGCTACAATTGGGCATAAAGTCGAAGGCGTTCATAAAGAACTGCCTCCTCGAACTCGCCCTCCGAGAAGAGTTCCATAGCGCTCACGCTCAGGCGCCCCGCCCGCTCGCTTCCTACTGGAATGCTTTCCTCGGCGCATACACGATCAAAGACCTGCTTCAACAGAATCAGGTCGCCAGGATAGGCAATGCCACTCATTGAGCTGCTGCTGGTCATAGACTGTTCCCATTGGGGGCGGACGCGGCGGGCTCCCTCTAGCCGAGCCCAATGCCAAATCGCCTAGGCTTCAAGTCGCACGACCCAGAGCGGATGAAACTACAGCCGCTTCCGTTCCCGGCAGTTCGAACAGCATGGGCAGATGGCGACACTCGGCTTCGTCCACGATCAGCTCCTCGATAGTCGCGATGGAAAGATGGCTTTTAAGGCGCAGCCGGACAACCGCCGCGAGTTTGTGAACGGGGACCGGCACCGCCCCGGCGTGATGGGCTAGCAGACTATTGATCTCAGCAACTACCTTTGGATCGACGGCGTGGGGTAATGGTAGCATGGAAGCCTCCCCTTTCGGAAGAATAACTATAAGCCGATGGGGACGATGAGTCTGGCCACGTACGTTTTTAACCAAACATCGTGGGCAGTTCACGGCCAACACGTACTCACTCGTTGTCGGCCTGATCGATTTCATCAAGCAAAGACCTATGCTCATCCGGCAGCCCCTCTTCTAGGGGAAGATTTAGCGCCTTGCGAAGGTAGTCGCGGATGGCTTCTGACGTGATCCACCGTCGTATAAGGCCGGCGATAACCTTCTGCTTCCTTTTGTCGACCTCAACCATTGGCCGAGCCTGCATGCTACATACAACGAACCAGCGAGGAGCCGGACTTGTTCCTCGGGAATGTTTGGTAGAAATTTCTGAGCGGGGGATGAGTGGCTCGCGTGCCCCCCCGGCGCGCTATGCGGTTCAGTTCGAATTCCGTCCTGGCACGTGCGGCGGGAAAACCGGGGCGGCTTCTACGTCCGTCACCTATCCATCGCGAACGGCTCATGCTCGGGAAGGTGATGATGCAGCACTTCGACAAGGTTTCGCTTGTCGAATGTCTGCCCGCACATTGGACAGAACTCCAAATGCCCCGGTTCGTCGTTGTCCGGCGACCCGTGGATTTTGCCCTTCATAGTTGGCGGATTGTGCTTATCCCGTCTCACGTCGTCACCCATCATAACCTGTTGGGATAGCCCGACGGCATTTGGGGGACGATTGGCCGCTGGGCCTACCTACCGGCTGAGAGCGTTCGCCCCAGCTGGGCCGGATAATACGCCCGTTCATGCATCATTGCTAATTTAATAAAATGATCATGGTACGTTCCCCTAGGCGCCAGTGCGATCGGGCCTAGACTGATTCCGTGCGTAAACCAGTGAGTGCAAGGGCCGCCTCGAGTTCATTCCGCCGATGCAGCCCAAGCTGGTTTCAAAGCCGCCCGAGGGCGAACACTGGATTCACGAGGTCAAGCTCGACGGCACCGCAACGTCAGTGGATGCGGATTGTTGCCCACAGCGTATATTTCTGGAACCTAATATAACCAGAAGGATTGAATGGCGGTCTCGTGAGTGCCGTTCATGCCTTTGCCGTTTGTAGAGCCGTTGATGCCGACCTTGGTGGATAAGCCTCCAGAAGGAGGCGACTGGATCCACGAGGTCAAGTTCGACGGCTACCGCTCGCAGGTCATCATCGACGAAGCGGGCACGCGAATCTTCACGCGCAACGGAATGGACTGGACGGCGAAGTATCCCGACCTGGTCGAGACGGCCAAAGGACTTGTTGTCGACAGCGCCATCATAGATGGGGAAATCATCGTTCCGAATGAAGCTGGTCTCGCCGATTACGCTGCTTTGCGGAAGGCGATTACCCGTCGCCAACATGACCTCTATTTCGTCGCCTTCGATCTCCTGCACCTCAACGGTCATGACCTACGCGACGTGCCCCTTGAACATCGGCGCGAACTGCTGGTTGGCTTGATCCCTGCGGCAAGTCGCATCCAATTCAGTGAAGCTCTTCCGGGGGAGGCCAAAGCTATCTTTCATCTACTTGATAAGGCCGGTCTGGAGGGGATGGTCTCCAAGCGCCGTCGCAGTAAGTATCGCAGCGGGCGGTCGATCAACTGGCTGAAAGTGAAGTGCTACACCGTTGAGGAATATGAACTGCTCGGCGTCGAGCGCGAGGCGGGCAAGCCAGCCTTCGCCCTGATGGGTGAGATCGGCACGCGCAAATATGTCGGACCTGCTTTCATCAATTCGAGCCGAGCGATCCGCGAGCGGCTATGGAAACGGGCCCAGGAACATGCGGGGCCACCGCCCAAGGGCATGAAGCGGCCAGCGACGCAATGGGTCAAGCCGGGGATCAAAGCCCGCGTGAAGCACCTCAGGGGCGAGGAGGACTTACGACACGCATCGTTGCAAGATTTTTGGGATGAGAAATAATCCTACCGGGTCAGCCGTTCGACTGTTTCGATTATGGCCTTGGCCAGAGCCTCGCCCTCGTGCACGGGGCGGGGGCCGTAGAGCACGTTCACCGGTTCCTCGCTTGGCAGCACGCCGGCCGGACAGGTCAGCTCGATCGCCATGCGCACGAGCTGCAGGCCGCTGCGCTCGCCATATTTGTAGTTTTCATCCATCCCCGGATTCTGGTGCGACTCCGGCGGCCGTCAAGCACCTAGTCAAGGGAACCGACCATTTGCAGGATCAGCGTCAGCAGGATAAATCTAAAGGCTGACCCAAAAACTCCCGCCAAAAAAAGGTGCGTTCTTTTCGACGCATGGCCTCCCTCCCAGAAGTACCCCTTGAGGCCTTAAACCACGTTTTTTCGCTTTGGCGAATATGCGCCATCGACTTAGGTGCGGGCCTGTGGATAAACATGGGGGACACCAAACTCCGCCTGGCCAAGGATGCGGGTCCAGTTCGTCGCTCATCTGGTCCTTTCTCGGCTTAGATTGGTCGAAAAGATTCCACACCCGGTCTTGACGATCAAGGAAAATGTTCCTTTTCTGTTCTCATGGCGCACGATCCTATCGACACGCTGGGCAAGGCGACCCGGCACAACATGCTTGTGAAGGCAGAATGCAGCTGCGGCAATGTCCGCTACTTCCGCTCCGCTGACCTGATGATGGTGTATGGCGGCGGCGTCGATCCCCCAAAGCTGAAGTTCGATTGCAGCCGCTGCAAGCCGACGGTGAAGATCACGCTCCTAGAGGTGCACCCGGAGCACCTGCCGAAACGACTGATGATCCACAAGCCAATGAAGATCGACGGCAAGATCCATTGGGCCACCGAACGGTTCCGGGGGTGACAAAAGGCTGGACAGTTCAGGGGCTGATCGTAGCTGGGGCGGCGAAGGGCACAATCGGGTATGATCGTGCCGTACTCACAGCCGGTGCCGAGCAAAGCCGTCGAGCGAACAAGCGATCTGTGACCGACCCACTTGAACCGGCCGAAGCCGCACCCGGCGCTTGAATAATTCAACCGCTGCAAAACTCAAGCTTGATCAAGCCGAAAATCTGTAGACTAAAAACCCGCTCGTTGCAGAACTTGCAACTTCGGGCCAAAGTGGTGCCCCGAACGGGAGATAGGCTGTACCCTATCTCCCCGCCCTCCGGGGAGCCAACTGGCATCCGGGGTTTGCGGAACTTGTCGCTTATTAGGGGACACCGCGAACCCCATGAAGTCAAAAGCGTTTCGGGATTGGCTGTTTGATGCATCCAAGCGACGCCCTTATGGCAAGACTGAAATGCGCCCAAGAAGAGCCACCAGTTCCGCCTGACGTTTCGTTTCGGTCTTGGCGAACAGCGAGGCAAGCTGGGAGCGGATCGTGGTGCGGCTGAGGCGCCAACTGCGGGCAATTTCCAAAGGCGCATCGCCCTGAGCCAAACGCAACGCGAGGTGCGTTTCCGCGCTCGTCAAGCCAAACATCTTTTGCAGTGTCTGAGGATTTGGCCCCGACCTGTTCTCGCGGTCCAGCAACGCCACAATGCTCGTTCCGTCAGGAGCGATAAACCCGTCCTCATCCAATATCACCGGCCTGTCGCCGCTGCTGCGGATCACTACCCACGATAGTGAGCCCGGCAGGAAATGGGCCGGAACATTCGCGATCAGCCGCCTCAAGGCCACCGAAAGCCCGCTGGCCGTATCGGCCACTTCGCCCTGGCGCTCCAGCGTGGTTTGAGCGGCGGCGTTCCATTCGACCACTTTCCTCTCGCGGTTCAGCACGAGATAGCCGCAGCCGATGCGATCAAGCATGCCGGTTATGGATTCCAGGCTGCGTGCTCTTGGCTCCCCGACCCCTGCGCCCAGTCGATCTGATGCACGATCTGAATAGGCATAAGAGGGCCCCTTCGTATGCGCCTCACGGTCATACTTGGTCCTCATCACAATGTATCGGTTGCCGGCTGCAGCTTCAGTGTGTCTATCGATCAGAGTCATTTTCTACCCCTGCCCAAAGTTTCACCAGCCCGAAGCAAGTGGATTCCTCAATCCACGCTTCCACAATACGCGATTCTATACGAACCAAATTGAAGATTGTCGTTAGCTTCGCATCCAGAAACTTATCTCGGAATGCATTTCTTAAGATTTCTTCATGCCGCCAAGCTGCCGATAGTATTCCTGCTCACCTGTTTCCGACACCACACAGCCCTCCCACGAAACGGCAAGATTATCAGAACTTCGTACAGCTCTTTTATCTCAAAACTGACCATAAATATGGGAGATCCCCATGACCACCACGGCCACCACGCCCCGCTCAACGAGCGTTACGAGCACCACCGAGTCAGCCAAGCCGTATCGCGGACGGCGGATGTCAATTTCCCGAAAAGCTCAACCTCAGGGGGCAGCATAGTAAGCAATCTGCCTACGGTCTGCAGGACTAGCATCAACAGAAAAAACCCAAAGAACGACCCAAGAACCCCCGCCACCATAACGGTGCGACGCTTGCCTCGCATGCTTCCTCCCTAGAAAGCGCTTCTCCCTCAGGGGGTAGACATCGCTGCTAGCTAGAAAGCCAGCTAATTGTCGTGGGTGTGTTGCTTGCTCGACCACCAGATCAGGTAGATTGATCCCATCCTAAGCACCGGGACGCGCCTGTCGCGCTCACGGGTAGGCAACTCGCGATAGGTTTTCACCTTCAGAGGCGCGACAACGCAAAGTTCACCGGCCCGGCCTATTTGACAAGCGCGCAAATGGCATATGCTGTCAGCGTCCAAGCCGTTGGGAGCGTAGTGGCTACATGCGCTTGTGCTACCCACCCCGGAGCTGGGGAAGTAACCGGCAAGCTCCTAGAAATTAGAGCATTTGAATTTGACGCGCTGGCACCGCCACCTATCACGACTTTTGGCTTGGGACACCAAGCCTGTGCGGATTTGTCTGGGCTTGTATCACTCGCACTTGCATAGCGGGTGATTTCCCAACCGCTGACGCCGTCCTTCCCCGCTGGACCCTCAGCCCCCATTGCACCTTTAGGTCCCTGCTTGCCGGGCAGACCTTGTGGACCGACAGGCCCTTGGGGCCCTGGGGGGCCCGCCGTTGCGCAACCTGCAAGCAACGCGACACATGCTAGAGTGGTAATAATTCTCATGATCACCTCCCCGGTTTCCCGGTGAGTTTGACGACAAAAACATTCGCCAAATCGAGCGAATGTATCACCACGCGATTGTCGTGGATAGGAACGCGATCGGCGGCTAACCGAACGTCGTATATGCGCCGTGACGACGGGCAGCCAGCAATCGTGGCGTAAAGTGTTGACGCACCTTCCTTGCGGAGTCTTCTCGGTTTCGCCTCATGTGAAACCCTTGCACAATTCCCAGGCGCTCGCCCGGTCATTTTTGCCCGCCCTGGGGCGCCGACAACGCTGCGTCCTTCTTCTTTTTCAAGCGCTGAGGCACTTTAGATCGGACCTCCGCTACGCCGTCAGCAGACTTCTTCCGCAATTGAGGCGTAACAAATTTGTCGGTGATGAAGTGTTCCAAGCTGCCAATGAGAGGATCGAGATCCTTGAACGAAGGGTTCCAGCCACGATGGGCGGAAGCATTGCCGGCATTTATCAGCACCTCGAAATTGTCGCGTTGTGACGGGGTATCAGGCCCGAGTCCTCCATAGTTTTGAGCTTGGCTTCAAATGCCTGCTCTGGATCGATGCCAAGAACTTCCGATGCCACATCGAAGGCAGAGCGGATCCCGATTGCTGCGAGGATATTCAGATCGTGGTCAAGAGCTTTATAAATCTGAAACAGGCAAGCTTCTAGATCGGCTGATTTGTCATGCTCAATGTAGCTATTCAGCCTGTCTAACCAGGCGGTCGCGCTTAAATTTAGCCGGCCAGCTCTTAACTAGAATGTCGTGTAACTAGAATGTCGTGCTCATACTCGACGTTTCCAGCGCTGTCATATCCAACAGGATAGTGCGACTCGGAATCGGTGAACTCCGACTGGGCAAAGACATGATCACAGCCGCAGCAGACGAGCAGATACCAATCCTTCCACCATCGTAGTTCCCTTCGCTGCCAGTTACGCGGTGGTGACCTTTGATTTCACAATTCCGCTCGCCTTTGCACGATGCGCAGAACGCTTTCTGCCTTGAACCGATTCTGTTCTGCTCGCTCACGCAACTGCCCTTGTAATTCACGCCTATTTAGATAGACCTTGTCGCAGGAAATGAGTGAGAGCGCGAGCCAGAACAACCGAGGAACGAGTTGCTACGCTTTTTGCAACGCAACGCTACGGTATCGAACGGGGCGAGGCGTCACGAACAGCGCAAGCAAGCTTCGAAACCGTTGAGGGATAAGGCTTTGCGGGTACGCGGCGGGATGGCTAGGGATGGCTGGTAGCGAATTTCAAGTCCGGTGCCTTGGCAACAGCGCGTCGCGACTGAACGGATTCATGCGACGCGCCTTCCCGCAGCCTTTTGCCGACGAGACTTGACCGCCTCAAGCAGTTCGCGCTCGCTGGTGTGAGCATTTCGAAAAATGGCCACAACCATTACTGTCAAGATTTCGGCCGCCTGGTCCAAAGGGTCGAGATGCTCATCCGCGCAGACCTGATCGAACACGCGTTCGCAAATAGCCAGGTCATGAGGGCTGAGGCAGGTGCGATTGAAATGCCGACGCAGCATCTGTGCGAACCTTTCAGGGCCCGCTACCGTGCTTGCGGCGGGCTTTTGTTGATGAACCGCTGAAGCGATGGCTGTTTAAGTGACAACGTCATCCGCAGTGCATAGGAATCAATTTACTTGGTTCCTGACTGCTCCGTTATTAGTCCTAGCATAAGCGCACACTCACGGGCTTTATATTGTCCGGTAATCATAAGTCTATAGTAATCCTGCCGCTTGTTTTCCGGGACGTGAAATCCGCGCCGAAATTCGGCTGCCTCTTTCGGAGTTCGAGTGCAACCGAGTTTGCTGGCGGTGACTTTCAAACTCGCCAGTGAGCATCCGACCTTTGCCGCAATGTTTTTCAACGGCTCGTTGTTACCGTATCCATCCAGAATTATCCTGCGACGAGCTTCGCTGTTGAGCCTAGTGGCCATTTTGGTGGTCTCCTCAACTGATATTCCACGATGCCCGATTCTATACGCACCAGGTTGAAGAGTGTCGTTGGCGTCGCATCCAGAAACTTATCTCGCAATGCATTTCTTGCCGTAATCCAGCGTGATCGCCGTTTCACTCGACTCGAGTTCACCAGTCTTGCCAGATGCCCGAAGTACACCACATGATTGAGACGGGCATGGGCATACCCGATTCGGATATGGCACCACGCGATGGACACTAAGAGGCAAGACGAGGTCCGTGCGGGGCAGCCGCGGGACCGTGATCGGCGTCGTTGGCCACGCGAAGATCAACCCCACAATGAGGACGCTCCATCGCCCGCGCCGGCGTTCGAACCTCTGCCCTTTTCGACGCTGGAACTGGCGCCAGAGGATCAGTTCGCCGCTTGGCAAGCGCATATGGCGCCGCTTGTCGAGGTCAGGTTGCCGGATGACAAATCGTTGAACGATGGCTTTCCCGCCGACCACACGGCTTGGAATCTCGGTGGCATGCTGATGATTCAACAGCGCGCGCCGGCACATAGCTTCATGCGTTCCGCCGCGAAGCTCCGATCCAGTTCGATCGATCACTGGTATATCGTCTTGCCTCGTACCGGCCGGTCGTGGACGGAGATCGATCGCCGCGTTGCGGAAAACCAGCCGGGCAAGTTGGAGATCAGATCACTTGGCTATCCGTTTCGCGGGAGGGTAACTGACTCGGAAAGTCTCGTTCTCTATCTGCCGCGTGATTTGTTCTCTGATGCGGCGTCAACCCTCGATGCAAAGAACAATTCAATTCTGTCCGGTAACTTTGCCAACCTCTTGGTCGACTACGTCAACAGCATCGAAGCAAGGCTGCGCAGTCTCACCGCTGACGATCTACCCCGCATTGTGCACGTAACACGCAGCATGATCATTGCCTGCCTCGGGCCTCCGGCCGAACAGGCTGCGGCCGCCGAACAATTGAGAAGTGTCGCCCTAATGGAGCGAGCGCGTCGATACGTCCAAAACAATTTGGATGCAGCTCATCTCACACCGGATTCAATGGGCCGGGCGCTCGGCGTATCGCGCTCTCGTCTCTATCAGGTGTTCGAACCGAGCGGTGGCGTTCTCCATTACATACAAAGTCGCCGACTTATGGCAGCCCATGTTGCGCTTAGCGATCCAGCGGACAGGCGGCGCATTGTTGAAATTGCTGAGGCCTTTGGGTTTAGTTCAGCGGCTAATTTCAGCCGAGCATTCAGCAAGGAATTCGGTTACAGCCCCCGCGAAGGCCGCAGTACTGTGGTATTGCCGCGCCCCGCACACTCTGTTTCGCATGCCGGAGACAAGGAGGCCTCTACCTTTGAAGGTTGGCTCAAGGCGCTCGGAAACTGACTACAGGATCGCGAAGCTGATTGGGCTGACTCAGGTGCCCGGGGCGGCGAAGGTCACGCCGCCTCATGGACCACAATATCTTCGTGTCGCGCCTACTGCGCATCAATCACACAGCTGATTCTCGCCAATTCACGGTTTGTTAACGAACTGTGACGGTTCATCGTTATCGATAATTTGCCGCCAGTCACGGCGGAGAATACATGGAACTAGGCTGCGGGCGGCTCTTATTAAGACTGCGATTTGAAAGTTTGCCAAGCTCGACAGTTATGCTACTTTTAGACTGGGGGGCGCGAGTCTGCACCGCCTATGGAGGTGGTTCTTGCCCTCAGAGGCTTCAGGCGTCGGCACGGAGAGTGAGGGGCCTTCATCGAGCGATGCTCCAAGTGTCGGCGAAGGCGTTCTCGCAGACCTTTTGGCGAACACGACCGAACTTTTGTCGTTCTATGACCGTGACTTTCGCCTGACGCACTACGCGGCCAGGCTCAAAGGCTTGTACGGAGGCGCGGTAGCGCCGGGCGCCGCCGTCTGGGAGATCTACCCGAGCTTTCTCGATACGAGCTATCGCGACGAATTTCTTCGTGTGTTCCAAGGTGCCTCTCCGGCAAGCATCGACTTGCCGCGATCATCGGGCGGAGCGCAACGGTCCGTTTTTGTGTTCACCACGGCAAACGGTGCGGGAATCATCGAATCAAGAGAGGACGGCGGGCGGAGCGCAGCGGAGGAACAAGAGCATGTAGTTCTACTCCATCAGGCGACGCACGACGTGCTGACCGGACTGCAGAATCGGCGGCGATTCGGCGAGCGGCTGCAGCAGGCAATCGCGGCCCTCGGCGGATCAAAGCCGAAAGCCGCCCTTCTGCAAATCGACCTTGACGATTTCAAAGCGGTCAACGACACGCTCGGCCATGGAGCAGGCGACACTCTTCTTCAACTCGCGGCGGGTCGTATCCGCGATGCGCTGCAGGACGGCGAATCCGCATACCGGTATGCCGGCGATGAGTTCGCTGTCATCCAATTGGGAAAGGAGCAGCCAGCAGAGGCTGAACGCCTCGCCGGATCTCTAGTCGACGCGTTCAAGGACCCGTTCGTCATCAACGGCATTCCCGTGTTCGTCGGCTCGAGTATCGGAATTGCTTTCGGGCCGGAGCACGGGACCGATGGCGAACAGTTGATGAAAGCCGCTGACATTGCTCTTTACGCGGCCAAGACAGATGGACGCGGCTGCGCTCGAACATTCAACCGTTCGATGCTGCTCTTGCTCGAGCAACGCGAGAATCTCAGGCGCAGCCTTCGAACCGCGCTGGAGCGCGGCGAGCTTTATCTGGAGTATCAGCCGCTCATTCGGCCTCCCTCGTCAGTGACGGGTTTCGAAGCGCTGCTGCGGTGGCGGCACCCCGAGGTCGGAATCATTCCACCCAACGTGTTCATACCGATCGCCGAAGCCGACGGTCTGATGGACGAGATTGGACGATGGGTGATCGAGGAAGCCTGTCGCCAGGCGTTGACGTGGCCTTCCTCGCTGACAGTCGCAGTGAACCTGTCGCCGGCTCAGTTCCTCAGCGGTTCGCTGACGGACACCGTCGCTCAGGTCCTCGACGCAGTTGGGATTGAAGCCGACAGACTTGAACTTGAGATAACCGAGAGGGTCCTACTTGAGAAGACGATTGACAATATAGACACATTGAATACGCTGAATGTCTTGGGAATACGAATATCGCTAGACGATTTTGGAACATACTATTCTTCGTTGAGCTACCTTAAAAATTTTCCCTTCGATACGTTGAAGATAGATCAGTACTTTATTGCGGACTTGGAGACCGATCTCAAAAGCCAAACGATCGTGCGATCGATCATGAATCTGGCGCACGGCCTCGGGATAAATGTCACTGCCGAGGGGGTCGAGACCCCGGCACAGGCACGGTGGCTGATCAAGGAGAATTGCGATTGCCTGCAAGGCAACTTCCTGGGAAAGCCGCTTGGAGCCGAGGCGATCAGCGGTTTCATCAGGCGGTCCCCGCTGAGGGTGGTACGCGCGATGGAGGAATCAAAACAAGCGCTCTAGCGCCTTGCGCCCTTCGTTAACGGTGAGGCGGAGATTTGTAGAACGATCGAGGCAGATACCGCGCAGTTCTTCAAGTCGGTGCGAGACTGACTCATTACGGGCGCGGAGAAATTTTTCATCGCGGAGGCCATCACCCCGCGAGAGCTCAATACTGATGGAACAAGTGAGGATGCCGATGGGACCTGTTCATCATGACCTGGCTGGAGAGCCGACCTTTGAGCCGATGATCCAGATCGACATGGAAATCAAAGCTTTTGTCTCCGCTTGGAAGCATTGCGATTATGTCTCGACATACGTGGCCCGGATGATCAGTCAGAACAGGTCAGACTCGGTCCACCATTCAAATCTCTTTTCCTCTGCCTTCAACGAATTGCTGGAAGTCGCCTTTCGTACTCGCCATGCCGACGGCGAACTGGCGTGCAGGGTGTCTCGCCATGGCGCGACAGATAGGATCGAGTTAACATTTCCTTGCGTGCCAGAGGAGCGCCAATTCTACGAAGAAGCCGTGTCGCAGTTCGTAGGAATGGAGGCCAGAGAGCGGTATCTCAATTCGGTGTCTGGGGATCTCGCGCCGAGCCGCGAGGTCGTACTCCTGGAATTGGCTGTTGACTACAACGCGACACTCTGGATCGAGGACGCCGAGGGCGATGCAATCAAGCTTGTCGTGGACCTTCCGCTTGAGGGCTTGCAACATTGAGCCCTTACGACCTTCTCCCGCGCTTCAAGGCGCAATACGACGCCAATAACCAGGAGTTCTCCATTTCGGGAGTGGTCCGGCCTCAGGCGATCGATGAGCTTGGGCCGAGCATAGCATTGCTCCGCGATGCGATCGGCCATGTGCGCGGCGTTCTCTACGTCAATGTCAGGCGCCTGACGCAGATGAACAACGCTGCGTTTCACAGCTTTTCGAGGATCATCATCGACGCTTGTCGCGCTCGACCCGATCTCAAATTCGTGGTCATCACGTCAAGCGTCGTCGGATGGACCTCGCGAAAATTCGGTCGCCTGAGCGCAATCGAACCGAACATCACGGTCGAGGAGTATGACACCGAATTCTATCCGGGGCAGGGTTTCCTTGAGGAAGGCGGGTTCGTACCCATCCTGCGCACTCAGACAAAGTTGACCTGGCGCCACGAGCGCGCAATCTTGCCGCGACACGGCATGAGGTCCGGGATCGTCATGGCCGACATCTGTTGCGGGATCGGTGATTTCGCCGTGCTCGCGCAGAAGGAGTTCCAGCCGTCGCGGATCGTCGCCCTCGACCACTCCATATCAAGCCTGAACTATGCTCGACGAGTGATGCGGGAGTTCGACATCCGGGGCATCGAATATACCTATGGCGATGCGTCGGAGATGCTGCTCGACGAAGCGCAGTTCGACTTGGTCACCTGCCGACATTCCCTTCAAATCTTCAATCGACCTGAACTCATTCTCAAGGAGCTCTACCGCATCTGCAAGCCGGGCGGTCGGGTCTATATCACCAACGAGAAGAATTCGCATTGCCTGGGCGAGCCGCGCGCCGAAAGCATTCGTTGGACCTACAACGAGGTGGCGAAGCTGTTCGGGCATTTCGAGATGGACGTCGAGCTTGGACCCAAGAGCCGGCGATACCTGATCGAAGCCGGATTCGAAGACATCCGTATGGAGACCTTCATGGTCACTAACCTGGACGGGGATCCGCAGGACTTCGCCGACGTCATTGCGGCCTGGGCGGACGTCTATGCGGGCGAGATGGCGACCAGACGCGGCGATAGACCGGAGTTCGTCGCACGATTCCGGCAGGGCTTCCAGGACCACATTTTCGCTGCGCTCCACCCCAAGGGTTATACGGGTTGGCCGATCTGGGTCGCATCGGGGCGACGGCCGCAATGAAAGCCGACGATGAGCCTACACCGCGATTCGGCCTGCGCTCCTTTCGAGCGAAATTCGTATTGGTCGTTGGCGGCGCCGTGCTGTTCGACCTCCTTTTGAGCGGTGGCCTGGCGCTTTGGAATGTTCAAAAACTGTCGCGCGACGCCACATCCGAAGTCGGTGAGGGCCTGACGACCGCAAACCAAGAATACATTCGTTCCTATGCCGAATCGACAGCGTTAAGCGTCGACCTGCTGCTCGATCGAGTCCATGGGGACGTCAAGGCGCTGGCGGGCGTGCTGCAGGCCCAGATCGACGATCCAAGCAGGCAACAACAGGTCGGGGCCACGCTTTCGAAGGAGGTGCCCGGCTCCGTGAGGGTCGTCTACGACGCACAGGGCGATTGGGCACAGAACCTGCCGGGAGCGCCTTCCGTGGTCAGCGTCTGGGGCTACCTGCTGGACGCCGACCACAGTCCAATGCCAAGCGTTCAGCGGGAAATAGAAGACAGCACCGTGTTGGACCTCGTTGCGCCGACGCTCATGTCCAGCGGGTCGTCCAAACTGCAAATGTACTATATTGGTCCAAAGGAACGGCCGATCTTCAGGACCGTACCGTATACGGACCAGGCACAGACCTTCGACCGGCTCTATCCAGGCCACAACAAGGCGGAGTTCTGGGAGTTTTTCTTTCCGGGAATCTATGGGTCATGGCAGCAATGGGCCAAGGATCCAGCCTCGCGTCCGGTCCCTGACGATATCACCCAGACAGCGCCTTACACCGATGCGATCACGGGAAAGCTAATCGTCAGCTTTTTCCACCCGCTGTGGACGCGCGATCGCACCGGTATCGCTGGTACAGCGGGAGCAGACATTACTCTCGATCAACTCGCGGAAGTCGTCGAACGTGTGAAGATCGCTGAGACCGGGTTCGGCTTTCTCACAATGTCGACTGGCAACGTGGTGGCGATCAATCCGTCAGGCCAGGCAATCATCGGCCTGACTTCATCGAGCGATGCGGGCACCCAGGGCGTCACCGGCCTGGAGAGGTCCCTGCGGGGAAGTACGCAGCCGGCTATCGCGTCGCTGCCTCTCGACCAGAACAATGACGGTGTCATTCAGCATGTCATGCTCGGCGACAAGGGCGAACGCGTACCCTACATTGTTGTCCTCAAAAGATTGAAGCCGACCAATCTGTGGAGTTCGGGACCGATCAAGTCCGAAATGATGTCGGTCGGGATCGTCGTTCCCGAACGAGAGATCTATGCGTCCCTGTTCGCCGCGCAGAAGAGTATTTCCCGCGCAACCAACCGTATCCTGCTCTTTCAGATCGCCGCGATCGTAGTTTCGCTTCTGATTGTTTTTGCCGCCGTGCTTGGAATTTCGAAGCGGATCACCGCGGGCCTCAGGGCGCTTGCCAGCGCCGCCCAGCGGCTCCAGTCCAAAGACTATTCAGTCCGCGTGAGCATCCCAACGCGCGACGAAGTTGGAGCGGCAGGGATCGCTTTCAACCGCATGGCTGAGCAGATCAGCTTTCACACGGAAAACCTCGAGCAACTCGTCGACGAACGAACCAGGGAACTTGGGGACGCAAATCAGGAGATTTCCGCACTCAATGAAAAGCTGCAGGACGAGAACGTTCGCCTTGGTGCCGAACTCGCGGTCGCCAGACAGATCCAGATGATGGTCCTGCCGAAACAATTCGAACTAGAAGCGATTCCGGGGCTGGAGATCGCAGCCTACATGCGGCCGGCCGACGAGGTCGGCGGCGACTATTACGACGTCCTGCAGAACGGGCCACGGGTCAAGATCGGCATCGGCGACGTGACCGGTCATGGTCTCGAGAGCGGCGTGCTGATGCTGATGGTCCAATCCGTTGCACGTGCGCTGCAGGAGACCAACGAGGGGAACCCGCACCAGTTTCTGGATCGATTGAACAGGGCAATCTACAAGAACATAGAGCGGACGAACACCGGCAAGCATCTCTCGTTGGCCTTTCTTGACTTCGAAGATGAGCGGGTAACGCTATCCGGCCAGCATGAGGACGTTCTTGTCGTGCGTGCGGATGGGGAAGTTGAACGTATCGATACGATTGATCTGGGTTTGCCGGTTGGCTTGGAGAATGACATCTCGAAGTTCATTGCCACGCGTGACATCCTGTTCGGGAGCGGCGACGTGATCGTGCTGCACACAGACGGTGTGACGGAGGCCGAAGACCAAGACAGAGAATTGTTCGGGTTCGAGCGCCTCTGCCAGAGCGCACAAAAACGTCACGGCAGCAGCGCCGAGGACATCAAAACCGGGATCATCGACGATCTGATGGCCCATATCGGGATCCAGAAGATCCACGACGACATCACCCTCGTGATCATAAGGCATAAATAGCCATGCCAACGCTGTTCGGTACCCCTGACATTGCAATCGGGATGAAGGAGAGCGCCAGTCGCGTGCGGCTCTTTGACGGACCTCTCGACTTGAGTTGGCGTCATTGTGCCACGACCGCGGACTTCATCGCCGATCTTTTCGCGTTGCGCTTCCGGTCGTCCCGCAATGACTACATAGAAGTGCGGCACAGTATCGGATATCTGGTCAACGAACTCATCGAAAATGCCGTCAAGTTTCGCGCACCAGGTGAGATCTTGATCGAGGCGTCGATGGATTCGGAGTGCTTCAAGCTCAAAGTGTCGAATGAGGTCGATGGTGAAGATGCCTCTAAGTTCCAAAGTCTCCTGGCGGATCTCACGGTTGGCGACCCCATGGACCTGCTGATACAGCGAATTGAAGAGAATGCCAACAACCCCGACATGGCAGGCTCCGGACTTGGATTGCTGACGTTGATGAGCGACTACGGCGCACGCCTGGCTTGGATATTCAGCGCCGCCGACGAAAGCGATCGGATTTGCGTGGAGACATATGCCTCCATTCCGATCTCGCAAATTCACAACTAGATGAAACGAAGCCAGGCTATGGAAATCAAGACAGACGACTACCGTGTGTGGACTGAAGGAAGCGAAATTTTCTTCGACGGTGCAATGCGACTTGCCAGTTCCGACGCCGGGGCGCCTATCACGGCGTTGGCGACCAGTGTTCTTGCCTCGAATCCCGCTTCCATTACGCTCAATCTGAAGGACCTTCAATTTCTCAACTCTTCCGGCATCAACTTGCTGGCGAAATTTACCATCGAGGTGCGCAAGCATCCCGCTGTTCGACTTGTTGTGCGTGGAACGCCCGACATACCCTGGCAATCGAAATCATTGCCGAATCTGAAGAAGCTGCATCCCGCTGTGGTGCTTTTGATGGACTGACCAAGGTCGTCCGAAATGCCAAACGACCGCGTGGTGCAAGGGCGCTGCGGCGAGCGAGATATGTACGCCAGGATAAGTATCTGGATGCGAAGCTAACGACAATTCGGCTTCGTGGGCAGATGCTCGCAAATGCTTGGCGGGGGCTGGCACAGGCGGCAGGCGTCCAGGTTGGGGGGATGTCGGGCCGCCTGTGCCGATCAGTCGCCGCTGCGCAGTCAAAGGTGACGTCATTGAGTAAGCGTGCCGAGGTCAACGGTGGCCGGCTGGAGTTCATTCCGCCACAGATCCCGACTTGGGTAGAGCAGCCGCCCGAAGACCGGGGATGGGTTCACGAGGTCAATCTTGACGGTTACCGAACCCAGATCATCATCGATAAAGGCGGCGTGCGTCTTTTCAGCAAGAACGGCAGTGACTGGACCACGAAATACTGGCCCATCGCGCTGGCTGTCGAGCTTCCATGCTGGGCTGCCATTATCGACGGCGAGGTCATTGTGCCAGGCGACCAACGCGCTCCCGATTGCCCTGCCCTGGAAGCCGTGATCTGGAACGAACCCAGCCGCCTGGTGTTCGTCGCGTTCGACATCCTCCATCTCGACGGTCGCAATCTAGCCTCTTTGCCCCTGCTGCAGCGCAAGCAGGTGCTGTGGCGACTGGTTGAGCACGGCCTCGGCAAGATCCAGTACAGCGAGCATTTCGAGCGCAGTGCGCTAGCGATCTTCCGGGCCATCGAGAAGACGGGGCTCGAGAGCATCATTTCGAAACGCGCCGACAGCCGCTACAGGAGCGGATCGTCGAACACATGGCTGAAGGCCAAATATTTCGAAGAAGCCGATTTCTGAGCGTCGACGACCGCCTTTGGCGCAATCGCGGGCTCGGCGATGTCCGCTTTGGTCGGCGGTCAAGTCGGGAATGGCCGCCATGCGGCGCGAAGCGGCATCCATTGCAGCCCAATGGCGGGCGTACAGGTATCGAATGTGTCGCGCAGTTTTGGCGCGCACAAGGCGCTGGACGATGTCTCGATCGACCACGCTGCTGCGCCAGATCGCAGGCTTCGACTTTCCCGACTCTGGTCGCATCTCCATAGGCGGCGAAAGTGTTGAGCGGGTACCGGTGGAGAAGCGGCGCATTGGCATGGTGTTCCAGAAGACGCGCTGTTTCCCAATATGAGCGTCTCCGACAATGTCGCCTTCGGCTTGTCAGTGCGCGGCGAGCCCAAGGCGGTGATTGCCAGCGAGGTGCAGCGCGCACTCGACCTGGTGCAGCTCAGCAGGCTCGGCGGCCGCCGGCCGCACCAGCTGTCCGGCGGCCGATTGCCGTCGGCCCGGGTACCAAGCTTGCCGCAGGCGCCAAGGCAAGCTGCGCTGTGCGACCCGAACGCATCCGCATCTTCACTGATGCCGAGGCACCGGATGCGTCCAATGCGAATGTGCTGCGAGGGAAGGTGTCAAAAGCGCATCTTCGCCGGAATAGCAGCACCTACTTTGTCGAGCGTGCTGACCAGACGCTCAAGGTGATTGTGCAGAACACCGGTGCTGGCAGGCTGACGGAAGGTCAGGATGTCGTGCTGTGTTGGTCGCCGGAAAGCACGGTCTTGATTGCGGCGCGGTAGCAAGCCACAGACGTGCCACTGCCCGACCCAGATGGGGAGCGTGGATGACATGCGTTTGTGATGGGAAAAAAATTGCGTGCGGCAGCCTGGTTGAGGTCGGCGCCAGAAACCCCGATACGCCCGCCTACGAGACCATCACAATGTTTGGTGACTAGTCGCGAGACCGTTCGCCCATGCCAGAACTCTTGCTACATGCTCACCAGCCAAAAAGGGATGCGCCGTTAACCAGATTTTCTAACCCTCCAATGCTTAATCGCGAGACTGAATGGGTGAGGTGATCGGTGTCAAACATAAGGGCGTTTCCGCTGTATCGGCGGCGGAAGTTGGTCGAGGAAATTGCCCGCGTGCTGGAATCCAAGAACGGGGAGGATGCGAATGCGTTCTGGCGCAGCACCGCCAAGACAATTCTCCTTCAGTTGTCCGAATCAGGAGTTGCGCTCAGGCTCGCCGAACTGGAAGTTGGATCGCTTCTTCATGCCGTCTTAGGCGATATAGCCAGCCGGAGTGCTGCGAAACGCGTACATTAGCGTCGACTCACGAGGATTGATTGCCCCTCGCAGACTCGACTAGGCTTGGCATATGTTACCAGCACTGCTTCCGTCGAACGCAAGGCCTCTCTATCCCCATTGGGTCTAGGCTGGTAGATTCGGCAACCGAGCGGGTGACGCTATTTTGCGTGATTTCGCAGTCCGCATCCAATGTCAGGTGCGGCTCGCAGATTGTTTCGGTCGCGTGGGCGGAATTCGTCTTGGAACTACCAGCCAGGTCGACAGTGCAGGCCGAATTTGGTTCTCGAACGCACGCTGGCCGCTATTCGTAACTCGAGGCCGCTGAAGGAACGGCGGGAGTTCGGCTACACTTTCTCGGCAGGTATGGCACGGCGCAAGTGGACGATCCGGTCACCGATGTGCTGGGGCACGCCGTCGCCGCCAACTATGCCGCAAAGATGGCTGGGCGCAATCGCGTCCATCTGGCGGAGGTCAGGCTTTGGCGTCTGCCAACTCTGACCGGACGCGCTTAGACCGTAGCTTTCCGCTTTGCGGGGCCTTTCCCTGGGGTGGTTTTGCAGTCGCTCTGCGGCCAAGACCGCTAGCTTTAGCCAGAGCAGACCGCTTGGCCGCATAGTTAGGCGCCACCATAGGGTAGTCCCAGGCCAGTCCCCACTTGGCTCTATACTCGTCAGGTGTCATGCCCAGCAAACCCAGGTGACGCTTCATAGACTTGAATTTCCGCCCATCCTCTAGGCTCACGATATAGTCAGCAAATATCGACTTCTTCGGATTTATGGCCGGAGTAAATACCGGTGGCGGTGCCACGACCGGCTGGACTAGGGCCGATAACGCAG
The DNA here is from genome assembly GCF_040318075.1 of Mesorhizobium sp. M1328. NCBI lineage: Bacteria > Pseudomonadati > Pseudomonadota > Alphaproteobacteria > Hyphomicrobiales > Phyllobacteriaceae > Mesorhizobium > Mesorhizobium sp. M1328. The sequence continues at coordinate 74,938 of NZ_JAMYLO010000010.1, forward strand.
AATTGACGGTAGCAATCAGAGTTGGCAGATCGGCCACGGGCATTGCGTTGTTCTGGACATAGGCCGCGACGATGTCCGCCGTCAGGCCCAACAAACCAGTGCTTGTCTGCTTAGTTGCTTGAGCCATCAAGGTCAGTCCCCTCATTAGTCACACGTTCCTATTCCGGAATTTTTACCAACGCAAATCCTAACGACGACTATTTGTTTGGCAGGTAACTACGACAGCAATGCGTGCTCGTAAATGAACGCAGACGCCAGCCATCGCCGACGCATTTGCATTCAGCCCACGCTCAACTCCCAGTGGCTGGCGCCGCCCCTCGGCGGCGGTCCTTCGGAGTCCGCTGCCCGCCAGATATTGCGAGAGCAGGCGCGCGCCGCTGCCGGTATGCGATCGTTCTAGTCGGCTGGACAACTATCCTTGGCCGACTCATCATCCATTGATGCATCTCGGAGCAACTCGAAAAATCCTAGGCTACTTTGATATCGGCCGTCAGGAAGGCGCCGAGGTGCTGACTGGCGGCGGGCGCGCCGAACTTCCGGGCGACCTTGCCGGCGGCTACTATGTTCAGCCGACCGTGTTCAAGGGGCATAACAAGATGCGCGTGTTCCAGGAGGAAATCTTTGGACCGGTGGTCTCAGTCACCATGTTCAAGGATGACGGACAGGCGCTGTCGATCGCTAACTATACCCTTTACGGCCTCGGCGCCGGTGTCTGGAGCCGCGATGCAAATCATTGCTACCGCTTCGGCCGAGCCATCTAGGCGGGCCGCGTGTGGACCAACTGCTACCACGCTTATCCCGCGCATGCTGCGTTTGGCGGTTACAAGCAGTCGGGCATCGGCCGCGAGACCCATAAGATGTGCTTGACCACTATCAGCAGACCAAGAACATGCTGGTCAGCTACAGCCCGAAAAAACTCGCTTTTTTTGATCGATCCGACTGCGCTACCACAACGGCGGGGTTTCCGCCTTGGCTCCGCTGCTGTGTTAGCTTTGTTTGGCACATGCCGTATTCGCCCTAGGAGAACGCTCCGCTATCCTGAGTGTCCGACAAGCAGGTTGACATGGAGATGAGCCGCGCCAAATCGCGTTCGCGGCAGGAGTTGGATTTCACCCTAGCGGGGAAGTCCGCAGCGACTCATTTGGGAGTTGGCAAGCCGGCAGTGTTCTGACGTTGTCAATGAGCCGCGTTTGGCCGAGCCAGGCGGCTGCGAGCAGGCGGGTCGGCCGATCGATGCTTGCTATCGGTTGCAGATCTGCTTCGCCACGGAGTTCCAGGTACTCGACCTCGCGATAGCCTGCGGACAGGATCGCTGCACGCGCTTGGGCAAGCGCTGGGAGGACGGGAGAGCCGTTCGAGAGCCCCTCCGCAGTATCGAGCAGGACCGATGCGAGCCTTGGGGCAATGGCCCGCTCCGCTGGCGAGAGCCGAACATTGCGCGATGACAAAGCCAGACCATCGGGTTCCCGGACTGTCGGACAGGGGACGATGGTAATTGGCATATCCAGGTCCCGGACCATGCGAGTGATAAGTAGAAGCTGCTGAAAATCCTTCTCTCCGAAAAAGGCGAAGTCAGCGCCGGTCTGCAGGAAGAGCTTTGCAACGACGGTCGCCACCCCGTCGAAATGGCCAGGCCGGGACGCACCGCACAGGCCTTCGCTGACGCCGGACACGGACACGGTCGTGGTGAAGCCGTCAGGATACATCTCAGTCGCATGCGGAACGTAGAGCAGGTGTGCGCCCAGTGGAGTGAGTTTTGCAGCGTCTTCGTTTTCGGTGCGGGGATAGGCTGCAAGATCCGCGGCACTGTTGAACTGCTTGGGATTGACGAACAGCGTCACGATCACACGATCGGCCTTCTGAAGCGCAGAACGCACGAGACTCAAATGTCCTTCGTGCAAGGCTCCCATCGTGGGCACCACGGCGATGCTGGCACCAGAACGGCGCCATCCCGCCACAACGGCACGAAGTTCGACAATGGTGCGGACAATCGGCACGCTCATGGGAAATCTCCGGCCTTGGGCGCATCGGCGAAGAGATGTTCGGCGGCTGGAAAGCGCCCTTCCCGCACATCAGCCGCGTAGGCCGCAATGGCAGCTTCGGCCGCTGAGCCCAGTTCAGCATAGCGCTTCACGAATTTCGGCCGAAAACCAGTGAACATGCCCAGGATGTCGTCGATCACAAGGATCTGCCCATCGCAGGCGTCCGAGGCACCGATGCCGATCGTGGGAATTGTGGCTCTCTCGGTTATTCTCCGTGCGAGCGGATCCGTGACCTTTTCCAGCACTATGCTGAACGCCCCGGCCTCGGCAACAGCAATGGCGTCGCGAAAAATCCTGTCGCCGTCTCCGCCCCTGCCCTGGACTTTATAGCCGCCGAACACATTGACCGATTGCGGCGTCAGCCCGACGTGGGCCATGATGGGAATCCCGCGAGCAGTGAGAAAGCGGATCGTCTCGGCCATGCTCTCGCCGCCTTCCAGCTTGACGGCGGCGCATCCGGTTTCCGCCATGAGCCGCGCGCCGTTGCGAAAGGCCTGTTCGGGGCCTTCTTCATAGGAGCCGAATGGCATGTCAACGACCATCAACGCGCGCTCAAGACCGCGTCGCACGGCCTTGCCATGCATGATCATCATGTCGAGCGTGACGCCGAGGGTCGAGGGCAGACCGTGAAGCACCATGCCGACACTGTCGCCGACCAGCACGACGTCGCAATATCTGTCGACGAGCTGCGCAACGGGTGTGGTGTAGGCGGTCAAGCAGACGACCCGATCCTTGCCCTTGCTGGCCGCGATGTCCGGCGGCGTCAACGCCTTCGTTTCTACCGCCACACTCATCGGCACATTTCCCCGGCGTCAGGTTTTAAGCGGTCAACGGTTTTGCATAGTTTTGTGCAGGTGCGAAGGCCAAAATCAAACTGCATCGGAAAAGTTGGTGCATTGCGAAGCGCTTCAAACCAAGGGCTAGAGGCCGCCATTTTCTGCTGCTTCGGCCGAGTTTCGCAGTACCCTTATTGTGATTGTTTTGAGCAAGAGCGTGGTGGTGGTCTCAAGGGGTGTGCTTCAGCTCGAACGGTTTGACTGCCGCAACAGCGCGGTTCACGTTCAGAATCGATCTCAGGCCACAAGGCGTACCGAAATGCATTGTGGCGAAAAAAATAGGCAATGACTGAACACGGGACCAAAGCTGTAAGGCAACGCATAAAAGCCGGCGAGCGCCATGCTATCGCCGCGGAACTGATTGCGGTTTTGGTCGCGGTGACGGCTGGCCAACCGCGTATCATAACGATTGGAGACGGCAAAGCCTTGCCTTCCGGCCCGTTCGAGCTTGGACATCGATCCTGCAATCCGGCCTGAGAGACTGGGTCGAGCAGCAGACGCGCCATCCGCTGGGCTACATCGAGCAGCTCTACACCTTCGCCGACCGCGACCGGTCAGGAGACGGGGGCGCGCAGCGGGGTGATTTCGATTAGCTATCTCGCCCTGACCCGCGAGGAGCAGGCTGAACCTGCCGATAAGGCCGCCTGGCGCAACTGGTACGCTTATTTCCCATGGGAACATCATCGCGCTGGCGCTCCGTCGACATTGCCTGAGGCGTTTGTCCCACGCCTGAAGGCGTGGGCCGAGGCAGCCGATGATCGCGCAGTGAGCCACGATCGCTGGCGGCGCGCGGTGATCGCTTTCGGCCTTGAGAACCACGCTTGGATGAGGACTTGGTGCTGCAGCGCTACGAACTGCTTTACGAGGCGGGGTTTGTGGAGGAAGCCCAGCGCGGTCAAAATGACGCTTACGCCCCATCAATCTTCGGCCGAGCCATGCAGAAGGATCACCGCCGCCCTTCAGGATCGGTTTTCGCAAAAGTCGGCTTGTAGCATCAATTTTCATCAGATAGAATCGTTTTTCATAGTATTTGGCTGAGCTGCACCAAAATTCGAGGAAAGGATCCCCTTTTCATGCCTGTGGCGCAGAAGCACCAATTTTCAGGTCCTGTTCTCGTTTTTCAGGAAATCCGCCTTCCGGAGATGGTGACCCCGGCCGGGTACAGCGCCCTGATCGGAGCCTACGAGCTCGCCGTCCCCTTGCCCCGGACGCTGTCGGCCACTGGCGAGCATCATCGCATTACCGAACGGGATGGTTGGCGGATCATGACGCCCCGCCATGCCCCACATCCAACACTCGAAGGCCACCTGACCTTCGCGCTCAAGTACGAGGGGCTCGACCTTGCCGTCCTCAAACGGCTGTTCCAGGTGACCGGTCCCGCACCGATCGAGGCGCTCGTCCGTGAAAGCCCCACAGGCAGCTATGCCCGCCGCATCTGGTTTCTATATGAATGGCTGACGGGCACGCGTCTCGATCTGGCGGACGCGGAGGCCGGACGATACGTTTCGGTTGTCGATCCCGAGCTGCAGTGGCCCGGATCCGAGAAGACCGCTTCGCGCTACCGCACAAGGGACAATCTCCCCGGCACGCCTGAGTTCTGCCCGCTGGTGTTCCGAACCAAGACTCTCGAAAAATTCATCGCCCTTGAACTACCGCGGCGCGCGGAGGCAATCGTAGCGGACGTGCCGCGCGACCTCCTTGCTCGGACCGCCGCCTTTCTTTTGCTCAAAGACTCGCGATCAAGCTATGCGATCGAGGGCGAGCGCCCGCCGCAAGATCGCATCCAGCGCTGGGGCCGCGCCATCGGCGAAGCCGGCCGCTGGCCGATCGATCGCGATGAGCTGCTGCGTCTGCAAAGAATTGTACTTGGCGACGCCCGTTTAGTAAGACTTGGCTTCCGAAAAGAAGGGGGTTTCGTCGGTGAGCATGACCGAGACAACGGCACGCCCCTGCCCGATCACATCAGCGCTCGGCCCGAGGACCTGCCGCGGCTAATCGATGGAATGGCGGCCTTCGATCAGGGCCCCGCGCAGAACCTTGATGCAGTCATAGCCGCCGCAATCCTCGCCTTCGGCTTTGTCTACATCCACCCGTTCGAGGACGGAAACGGCCGCATTCACCGCTACCTAATCCACCACGTCCTTGCCATGCGCGGCTTCAATCCGCCGGGAGTGGTCTTTCCCGTCTCGGCCGCGATCCTGGACCAGATCAACGAGTACAGGGGCGTGCTCGAGAGCTATTCGCAGCGCCTTCTGCCGTTGGTGGAATGGGAACCGACGCCGCAATTCAACGTCCGGGTGCTGAATGACACCGGTGATTTCTACCGGTTCTTCGATGCAACCCCGCACGCCGAATTCCTCTATGCCTGCGTTCGGCGGACGATCGAACGGGACCTTCCCGAGGAAACCGCATTTCTGCAGCGCTACGATCAATTCCGGCAGCAGGTGGACGCCTTTATCGAGATGCCCGAGCGGTTGACCGATCTGCTCTTCCGTTTTCTTCACCAGAATGATGGACATCTGTCGAACCGCGCGCGCGAAAAGGAATTCGCCGCGCTGACCAGTGACGAGGCAGGAAGAATCGAGGCGATCTACGCGCAAACCTTTGGTGCCCATTGAAGGCGTGATCATCAGGATCGATTTTTAGTCCGACCGTTTGCGATTCCCTTGTCCCTGCCTTCATCTCCCACGCTTGACTTGTCGCCGAGACATGCACGATTTTTTCCGCACGGTCTGACCGGCCGCCGATCGGCCGCGGCCAGAACGCGCTTGACAAACCGGCGCCGGCCCGTTCAACCTGACGCATTCACCAGGGGAGTCCCGGCAAGGGGCTGAGATACTGCTTGCTTTCGCGGCGCAGTGACCCGTTGAACCTGATCCAGTTCATACTGGCGTAGGGACGGTGCAAGCGCTTTGCGGGAGTTTACGCCCCAGGTCCTGTTTCGGCAGGTCGACAGAAGCGTCTTTTCATCCTTCCGGCACAGAACTGGGTCTCCAATGCATGAGCAAAGGAGCCTCAAGATGAATGCCCTCACTCCCGCCGTCTCGACGGGACCGCTGCCAGCCTCGCGGAAAATCCACAAGCCCGGCGTCCTCCATCCGCAGATCAGGGTGCCGATGCGCGAAATCTCCGTCCATCCAACGGCCGGCGAGCCGCCCGTCACCGTCTACGATCCGTCCGGCCCCTATACCGACCCGGCTGTCGAAACCAGCATTGAAAACGGTCTTGCCCGGCTTCGCCACGAATGGATCACGGCGCGCGGCGATGTCGAGGCCTATGACGGCCGCCGCGTGCGGCCGGAGGACAACGGATTTGTGACCGGTGAGCGCCTGACGCCGGAATTTCCCATTCGCAACCGGCCACTCAGGGCCAAGGCAGGCAAGGCGGTGACCCAGCTTGGCTATGCGCGCGCCGGCATCATCACCCCCGAGATGGAGTTCGTCGCCATCCGCGAGAACTTCGGCCGTCAGATGTTGCGCGGCAAGCTGCAGCGCGACGGCGAAGCCTTCGGCGCGGCCATCCCCGATTTCGTAACGCCGGAGTTCGTGCGCGACGAGGTGGCGCGCGGACGCGCGATCATTCCCGCCAACATCAATCATCCCGAGAGCGAGCCGATGATCATCGGCCGCAATTTCCTGGTCAAGATCAACGCCAATATCGGTAATTCGGCGGTCACCTCCTCGATGGCCGAGGAAGTGGAAAAGATGGTGTGGGCGATCCGCTGGGGCGCCGACACGGTGATGGACCTGTCGACTGGCCGCAACATCCACAACATCCGCGAATGGATCGTGCGCAATGCGCCGGTGCCGATCGGCACGGTGCCGCTCTACCAGGCGCTGGAGAAGGTGGGCGGCATCGCCGAGGATCTGAGCTGGGAGGTCTATCGAGACACGCTGATCGAGCAGGCCGAACAAGGCGTCGACTACTTCACCATCCATGCCGGTGTGCGGCTGCATTACATCCCGCTGACCGTCGACCGGGTCACGGGCATTGTCTCGCGCGGCGGCTCAATCATGGCCAAATGGTGCCTGCACCATCACCGGGAAAGCTTCCTCTACGAGCATTTCGCGGAAATCTGCGACATCTGCCGCGGCTATGACGTCTCCTTCTCGCTCGGCGACGGGCTTCGTCCGGGCTCGATCGCCGACGCCAATGATGCGGCGCAATTCGCCGAGCTGGAAACGCTCGGTGAATTGACGAAGATCGCCTGGGCAAAGGACTGCCAGGTGATGATCGAGGGGCCGGGCCACGTGCCGATGCACAAGATCAAACAGAACATGGACAAGCAGCTCGCCGTCTGCGGTGAGGCGCCGTTCTATACGCTTGGCCCGCTGACGACCGACATCGCGCCAGGCTACGACCACATCACCTCAGGTATCGGCGCCGCCATGATCGGCTGGTTCGGCACAGCCATGCTCTGCTACGTCACGCCCAAGGAGCATCTTGGCCTTCCCGATCGCGACGACGTCAAGACCGGCGTAATCACCTACAAGATCGCCGCCCATGCCGCCGATCTGGCGAAGGGTCATCCGGCTGCAAAGGTTAGGGATGATGCCCTTTCCCGGGCGCGCTTCGAGTTCCGCTGGGAGGACCAGTTCAACCTGTCGCTCGATCCCGAAACCGCGCGGTCCTTCCACGACCAGACCTTGCCCAAGGAGGCGCACAAGCTGGCACATTTCTGCTCGATGTGCGGTCCGAAATTCTGTTCCATGCGTATCTCTCACGATATCCGCACGGAGGCCCAAAAAGAGGGAATGGCCGCGATGGCGGCGAAATACCGCGAGGGCGGCGACCTCTACGTGCCCTCGGACGAGACCGGCGCACCGCTTGTGCCGGAGGCACATGAGCGATCATGAGACTGCTGGTCAAAGGGGCTGGCGTCGGCGGCCTCACCGTCGCCTTCGAACTCGCCACGCGCGGCGCGGCTGTGACCGTTGCCGAGACAAGGCACAGCCTTGGCGGCAATGCGTCATGGTTCGCCGGCGGTATGCTGGCGCCATGGTGCGAGCGTGAAAGCGCGGAGCAGCCAGTGCTGGATCTCGGACGCGATGCCGCCGACTGGTGGGATGCGGTACTGCCGGGTCACGTGACACGGGCCGGAACCCTGGTCGTGGCCGCGCCGCGCGATGCGGGCGAGCTCGACCGGTTCGCCAGCCGCACCTCGGGTCATCGGCGTGTCGATGAAGATGAAATCGTGTTGCTCGAGCCCGACCTCGCCGGCCGCTTCCGCCGCGGACTGCTCTTCCCCGACGAAGCCCATCTCGACCCGCGTCAGGCGATGGCGGCACTTCATGATAGGCTGGCGGCGATGGGCGTCGAGTTCCACTTCGGCGCCGACGCTTCGGCTGTTTCCGGTTTCGATCGCCAGATCGAATGCACGGGAATGGCGGCGGGCGATGACCGACTGCGCGGCGTTCGCGGCGAGATGCTAATCCTGAATACGCCTGATGTCTCGCTGTCGCGCCCAGTCAGGCTGCTTCATCCGCGCTTTCCGCTTTATGCGGTGCCACGCACCGACCACCGTTTCATGATCGGCGCGACGATGATTGAAAGCCAGTCTGTCGGACCGGTCACGGCGCGATCGATGATGGAGCTGCTGGGTGCCGCCTATGCCCTCCATCCGGCCTTTGGCGAGGCCGAGATCGTTGAAACCGGTGTTGGCGTCCGTCCAGCCTTTCCCGACAACCTGCCGCGCGTGGAAACGAACGGCGAGATCATAGCGATCAACGGACTCTATCGTCACGGCTTTCTCCTCGCCCCCGCTATGGCGCGCCAGGCTGCCGACCTGATTTTCAGTCAAGACAGAACCAAGGAGCTTGCCCATGAAACTAACGGTCAATGGCGAAGCGCATGAGGTTGCCGCCACCACGCTGGCGGAGCTGCTTGCCGCGCTCGACTATGAGGGCGATTGGCTGGCGACGGCCGTCAACAGCGACCTCGTGCACAAAGCCAACCGGGCGGAATTCCAGTTGAGCGACGGCGACCGGATCGAAATCCTCTCGCCGATGCAGGGAGGCTAGCATGTTCGATCTTCTCGGGACAACGCTTCCCTCCCGCCTGCTTCTCGGCACGGCTCAGTATCCTTCGCCGGCCATCCTTGCCGATGCGGTCAAGGCGTCAGGCACGTCGGTGGTGACCGTCTCCTTGCGACGTGAGATGGCAGGCCGCAGGGAAGGCGAAAAATTCTGGTCGCTGATCCGCTCGCTTGGCACGAGAATCCTTGCCAACACCGCAGGCTGCCACTCCGTCAAGGAAGCGGTCACAACCGCGAAGATGGCGCGCGAGATCTTCGGGACGACCTGGATCAAGCTCGAAGTGATCGGCGACCACGACACGCTGCAGCCGGATGTGTTCGGTCTGGTCGAAGCCGCCCGCATCCTGTACGAGGACGGTTTTGCGGTATTCCCCTATACCACCGACGACCTTGTTGTCGCCGAGCGGCTGCTTGCGGCGGGCTGCAAGGCCTTGATGCCGTGGTGCGCACCGATCGGTTCCGCCCTCGGGCCGATCAACCTCATGGCGCTGCGCTCGATGCGTGGGCATTTCCCCGACGTTCCCATGATCGTGGATGCCGGGCTCGGACGGCCGTCGCACGCGGCGACCGTCATGGAACTCGGCTTTGACGCCGTGCTCCTGAACACGGCGGTCGCCAAGGCGGCCGATCCGGTCGGCATGGCGCGTGCTTTCGGCAAGGCGGTCGAGGCCGGTCGTGAGGCCTTCTGCTCGGGAATGCTCGAACCGCGCGACGTCGCCGTGCCGTCGACGCCGGCGATCGGCAGGGCAGTTTTTTCATGAAGCTCGATCCCTTCTACCTGATCGTCGACAGCGCTGCCTGGATCGAACGGCTAGTGCCGCTTGGCGTCAGGCTGGTGCAACTGCGCATCAAGACCATAGATGAGGCCAGGTTGTGCACCGAAATCCGGAAGGCGAAGGCCCTGTGCGCCGAGCACCAGTGCCAGCTCATCGTGAACGATCATTGGCGCCTGGCAATCGAGGAGGGCTGCGACTTCGTGCATCTCGGCCAGGAAGATCTGCAAACCGCCGACCTCTCAAGGATACGGTCAGCCGGTGTCAGGCTCGGGTTGAGCACGCATGATCATGTCGAGCTGGCGATGGCCATTTTTGCCGATCCCGACTATGTTGCGCTGGGTCCGATCTATCCCACCATCTTGAAGAAAATGAAGTGGGCACCGCAAGGGCTAGAGCGGATCAGCGAGTGGAAGCGGCGGGTGGCGCCAATCCCATTAGTCACTATCGGCGGCCTCAACCCTGGCCGCCTCGATGGCGTCTTTGAAGCCGGCGCCGACAGCGCCGCAGTGGTCACCGACATCACTTTGAGCTCCGATCCCGAAGCGCGCACCAGGGAATGGATCGAAAAGACGGACCGATGGCGATGAGACGAGAACCGCATGTGCTTGTCGTTGGCGGATCGGATTCCAGCGGGGGTGCTGGAATAGCACGCGATATCGAAACGATCGCATCCATTGGCGTGCGCACCTGTCTGGCCGTCACAGCGCTAACGGTGCAAACGCACGACGCCGTGACGGAAATTCATCATTCTCCACCAAGCCTGGTCGCCGATCAGATGCGCGCCGCGCTGCGGGCCAACGAAGTGGCGACCATCAAGATCGGCATGCTCGGAACAGCCGAGATCATCGCTGCGGTTGCCGCCGTACTGCGCGAAAATCGACAGGTGCCGGCAGTACTCGATCCAGTGCTGGCCTCCACCTCAGGCCGGGCTCTCCTGGAAGCAGGCGCTATCGCCGTCATGAAGCGCGATCTGATGCCGCTTTGCTGCCTGGTCACGCCCAACCTTCCTGAACTGGCGCTCCTTATTGGCTCCGAACTGGCAGTGGATGAGAACGGTGCGCTCCAACAAGGACAAAGACTGCTGGCCGCCGGCCCTCAGGCAGTGCTGATCAAGGGTGGGCATGCCTCGGGACCCCAATCGACCGATATTCTGCTGCGCTCCGATCATCAACCCATCCATGTCGATCTACCGCGCCTTGCCACATCGATGCGCGGAACAGGTTGCATGCTGGCCAGCGCGATTGCGGCGCATCTGGCGAAGGCGAAGCCGCTCGAAGAGAGCGTGCGCGAAGGCAAGCGGCTTGTCTTCGCCACGTTTCAGAAGAATGGAGCAGAATGAACCCGGCTTGTGCGGTACAAGCAGCTTTTGCCGCTAGTACGCCGGATCCTGAGCGTTTGCTCGCTGTCGCAAACTCTTCGACGAAAATCGCAACAACACGGCGGTTCGAACCCGAACTCGTGGCAGCAATTCGCCAGCGGTCGCGGCAAAAGGCGTTGAACAACAAGGCTTGAGCTTAGGCACCAATCGGTTGGCCGAATCTCTTCCCTCCCCTAAAACAGGCACGTTGCGCCGCTGCCTTGGCGGTCGCTGTCGGGATTGCGACGGGTGTTCGCATAGGGGCCAGGAATTCGCGACCGATCTGCTCTCCCCGGAAATATGGCGCGAGAAGATTGCGACCACAGCCATTTGAGCCATTGCTGTTGTTCAGCCCGTTTCCCAACCACTGCACAGTTTCGGGCGAAATGCACAAAAGCCAGCCGGTGACCGGAGGCGGTCATCGAAGCAGCCAATGCCCTGGGCCCGAGCTCAATGGGGAGGCGCGTAGCACCACGTTTCAAGGTCGGTGAGCCTAGGAGGGCGGTGATCCCAGCGACTTTGTGAGAAACACACCGAGATTCGATGGTCGAGGACCTTCAGCGGCTTTCAATCAGGTAGATTGCGATGATCCCGTCTTGCGAAGCTCGCGGGCGCCTACCGAAGCCAATTCTCAATGATAGCCGCTCCGCGACGGCATGACTGTCGTTTCTTCACTGTCTGCCAGGACGAGTGAGCGTCGGATGCCGCAGCCTTCTGACTGCCCCTGCGACGCGATCGCCGCCACGACTAAACCGACGACAAGCGAAATGGCCAGGGCGACACTTACCGACAGATGATGCATACCGGCGTTCCTACCGAGCGCACCTACAACCGTCGACCAACGTTTTGAATCCAGCCTGCGACGGTCTCAGACATACCTAACGAAGGCTTAATTTCAGTCGGGACGAAACTGAGTAGACGGCAATATTGGAACAGTCGCCTGGCCCTCTGCATAGCCCTTCGGATGCGTCTTCATCGTAGCTTGAGGAACGCGCCCGTGTAGGTCTGGCCGGCAAGCGTAACGGTTCCGGCCAGTGCTCCGTCCGGCCGCATGACAAAACTGACGTCGGCGCCATTCGGCAGGCGCTCAAGCTTCAACGTCCTCCCTACAATTCTTCCAGCGCCGGCGGCCTCTCCCGGATAGTTGTCGCCCAGATTTCCCCACGCATAGGTGACCGTCACCTTCCCATTGGAAGAAACCGTTTGAACAGCAAGTTTGGCGTCATACATCCCCTCCAATCGGCCGGCCCATAGACCGGAAAAATCGGCGTACTTTGTTGGAACGCCCTTGCCTGGCGGAGTGACCGCCACGGATTGATGCATGATTGCTGAGCCGGAAGGAACCCCGGCAGCAGCCAAGGGCGGTTGGAGAGGAATTCCCGATTCTAACGCAGGTTCGAGAGTGACGGGTTGCGGCGTTTCGGGGGCCGATTGGCACGCGGCTAAGACAAGCGCGGCGAAGCCAAGCATTGCGTTGTACATTTGGTGGGCCATCTTCTGGTGCCCCGGCCATCTTTGAATCTAGCGCAGACCGAACTTATCACGCGTTTTCACAACATGTGTCTAGGCGTCCATCATTTACAAAGCCGCCGGCAGAGGGTGCACTCACTTCGGCGGAAGGGCCAAAGGGGCCGCCGGCGAGGCGAAGTGCTTCCGCGCGGTCCCGATCGCGTTTTTCGCATATTGTATGCTCGCGGCGGATCCTGGCGCAGTGCTATGGAGAATTCGTAATTCGCCGCTTCATCGATCCCGGGGAGCCATCGCCTTTTCTACGCCAAGTCGCGATTTTGACGCCGGCGTGCGATTTTTCCCTACGCTTCGATCTCGTGTCAGAGCATCGAGGACAGATGAAATCAAGCGCAGAATAGCGGCCTCGCCCGCCCCCGCCTATTCTTCGCAAGCCGCGATCGCCGGACTGACGACGCAGATGCTTTTTCGTGTTATGATGGGCTTGCAACGCGCGTAATCTCGACCTCGGCAATATGGCAGAGGTCGAAAGCTATTGCCTTGGCACAGGAAGCTTTCGCCCCAGCACTTGATCGCCTCCGAAACGCTGGGTGCTGCTTTCCCTGACTGACCCGGGCGAGGAGGTTGTCCATGTCCACGAGTAGTGTTGACCGCCCGCTGCAGCCGGGCGACCGGGCACCGAATGTTGTGCTCAATGCGATCTCACGCGAAGGCAAGATCGCGCTCGATGATTTTCGAGGCCGTAGCCCGTTGTTGATCGGTTTGTTCCGAGGCCTGCACTGTCCGTTCTGCCGGCGCCATGTCGCGGCGATGGCGCAACTCAAGCCGGCCCTGCGTGAGAAAGGCGTCGAATGCCTGGCTGTGGTCAATACGCCGGTCGAGCGGGCGCGGCTCTATTTCCGTTACCACCCGGCACCCGATCTCCTCGCCGCATCCGACCCGGAGCGCGCCTCGCACCGTGCTTTCGGCTTGCGCGAGGTCGGGATGGACACGGTCATGGCGATATCGTTCCATCTCCCGGGCGAGTTGCCCGAGCCTATGGACGTCATGGCAATGAATGAATTTCTTAACAAGAAGGAAGGATATGAGATTACGGAAGTCGATCAGCAGGCGATGGCTTCCAGCCAGGCGCAGCTTGTCGGTCAGTTCCTAATCGACCGGGCGGGCATCGTACGCTGGAACTTCACTGAAGTTCTGGAGGATGGCCTCAACACCTTCAGAGCGCTGAATCCCGAGGAATTGATGTCGGCAGCTTCGCAAGTTGCACATTAAGAGGCTGCGGAAATGGGCTGCTGAAAACTCGCTCGACGGCCACCGTCCTGTGGTGATTCTTTGGATTTAACAATCGTCGAAATGCTCAGCGCGGGAGGCTAAGGTCTGCCCGTGGGCTTCGTAGCGATTTGGTCGTCGGCTTTTGCTTGGCTCTTGTCGCGACAACACTCCGGGTTCCCAGGATTCCGGTGATCAGTCACCTGACTGACCTCTACGTGTCCTATGCCCGGAGTGTTCCCGTCGTCCTGCAGTTGTTCGTCGCGTTCTACGGGCTGCCCTTGTTGGTGATCCTGTTCGGCGCCGAGGATTTTATTTCTGCAACGATCGCTGCGATGGTGGGGCTGAGCCTCTATCATGGAGGGTATCTGTCGGAAGTCATGCGACCTGCATACCTGGCTGTCGATCCCGGCCAGCATGATGCGGCCGACAGTCTGGGATATACCTTCCGACAGAAGATCACCCGCGTAGTCGGCCCGCAAGCGGTGCACTTCGCATTGCCGGGCTATGGAAACTCGATCATCTACCTGATCCATGACGTTGCGCTGGTCATGTACATCGGGGCTGCGGACGTGATGGCGACCGCGCACTTGATCGTGGAGCGCGACTATAACCAGTACCAGTTCGAAACGTACCTCGTGCTGGCGGTTATCTATTCGCTGATGTGCCTTGTCGCGTGGCTCATCGTGCGCTTCTTCGAGCTCCGCTCACCAATGCAAGCGCCAGAGGCGACGACAACAGCTCAGATCAAGAACGCGGCCGTCGCGAGCGTGTGACGAAAGGGTAATCCGACCATGTTTGATACCGAAATTCTGCTCCAGGACTCGCAGGAAATTCTGGGCGCCGTACCCGTGACGCTCGGCATGGCTTTCACGATTTTCATCCTGTCCACGATCGTCGGCAGCCTTTTTGCGCTCGTCGAATATAGGCGGCAGCTTGAACCTGCGACCCCATCGTCCCGAACGATGTGCGCTACCAGCAAAGCTGCAGCTTTTTGGGCTCGATCGTCACACTTGCTTCGCAATGATTGCGTTTCCCTTCGAGCTTTGGGTGGGGAGCCTACAGGGCGCCCCTGCCGAGTTCATGTTTCATTGTCACCTGTCCTGAGACCGATTTCGTCGCCTTGGCGGCGACCTGCTTCTTGGCGATCTTCTCGGCGGCGTCAGCCTGGAAGTCGGGGTGATGGTGGCCATAAGTTTCAATCAGAACATCCACGGTGATGCCGAGAAAGCCCGCCGCCTGCCACATGTCGGCGCCGGCCCGCATAAGCCATGTCGCAGCGGTATGGCGAAGCGTGTGTGAAGTGACGTCGGGACCGAGGCCGGCCGCGTCGCGAGCTCTCCTAAAGCTCTTCTTTACCGACACCACCGGCTTGCCATTCCACTCCACGACAAAATCTTGCGATATTTTTCGGCCGATATTTGCGCTTTTGCCGCGCGCCTTGGTTCTGATATCGAGATCGGTGCACGCCCAGCGGCGGAGGTGAGCCAATAGCCGGTCCGGCAGGCGCACGGGCGGCTGGCGTTTTTTGGTCTTCTTTGCGCCATCGGCGCTGCGGTAAAAGATGCCGCGGTCAAGGTCCACATTACCACGCCCTTTGGTTGGACGGACGGCGGCGCCGCAGACTGCGGCCGAGCGTGTTCCTGTGTAAAGCGCGACAAGCATGAAGCGGGCGAGGTGTCGTCCGGTACGCCGGCCGCTCTCCTGGCCCTTCCATTTCTGCTTCATACGCCACGCTGCCCAGATGAGGGCGGCCGCTTCACTGCGCGTCAACCAGCGCTCGCGTGCACCGGCCTTGTCGGGCAGGACAATCGTCGGTGCGGCAGTCGTGTAGCCTTCCCTGCGATAGTAGTTGATGGCCGCACGAAAATCCTCGAGTTGCCGGCGCGCAACGGCTTCTGTGGGACAGCACGCGGTGTAGTCGCGGCAGAGTTTGCCGTTGATAGCGGCGAGCGTCTTTTCACCGAAGAAATCGAGGATTTTGTCCAGCCGAGCCGCCGTCTCTTCTGGCGCGGCATGCTTCGGTGCAACCTCTCTCAGGTAGATGTTGATGACCTCGGCAATCAAGACATCTTCGGCGCCGCGCACTCGGTGGTACTTGCTGGCGATGTAGGCCGCGAGCGCCTTTTCAGCTTCAGGTCCTGGACGGCCTTTTTCGCAGCTATCAGCGCTGATGAACGTTGTTCTATCGCGGATAAACCATCCAGCTTGGTTTCGGAGTGTTCCGTCCTTTTTCCAGCTTTTGTCCCGCCAGACGAGGTGTGGCCCTTTCGACGTCCGCGGCATAATTCCCTCATTCTGGTGATCGCCAGCAAGGTCACGTACTCCTTTCCGGCGATTAGCTCGGTTTCAAGTCGACCAGCGTCACGCTCCTTGCGCAGGCCCGCCGCGCGCATCGAGCCGTCCGGAAAGGCAATTCGTGCTGCAATCTCGACGCGGAGAGGCGTGGTCTCATCGAATTGGTCGGGGATTTTCAAAACGGAGCCCTCAGCCAAATCTTTATGATCCGATAGTTTCACTCGGAAACAGTCGGATCGCGGGTCTCGTTGAGCGCATCTTTTTTCCTATCTCGCCGTGCCGGATGCCCTGCCGCGCGATCCTTCCTCTGACCACGCTGCTGCGAAAAGCGCCAACTGGAGCTGCTGCGGCAAAGGTGCTCCTTCGACCTGCTAATCGGAACGGTTGTCCTAACACGCTTTCGCCTTTGCGCCTCGACGCTCCGCGAGCCTTTCGGCTGGCTGCGCACCCGTGGCCGGTCAAACGGCTCCCGACTGAACTTCGGCCATCTGTGCGGCTTCCGTTTCCATGGACTCACTGGCCGGCCCTCGGGCTGGAACCCGCGCGCCGCGCATTTGGGGGTTCTGCTGATCGCCTCACGCCGCGGTTTCGGAAATCTCTCTCGAGTTGGTCGGCAGCCGAATCTTCGTTCGCGTTCCTAGAGTTAGAGGGCCGCGCTTGGTGCACTGACGGGTTGAAAGCAGGGAGAGAGGCTCCCCGCGCCCGGCGCGGAGACTGGCAATGCCCAAGCATCGGCACGAAGCTGCCCCCACCCGGGCCAGCTTATATGACGAAATCACCAATAAGATTATCGGCGAGTTGGAGGACGGTCGGCTACCCTGGGTTCAGCCATGGGGGACGGCGGCCGCGAAAGCGCCGCTGGCCTTGCCGAAGAACGCCGTCACCGGCCGGCAATATTCTGGGATAAATATCCTGATCCTCTGGGGTTCGGTGATCGAGCAGGGCTTTTCGGGACAGAGCTGGCTGACTTTCCGTCAGGCGCTCTCGCTTGGCGGCAGCGTCCGCAAGGGTGAGCATGGAACGACGGTCGTCTACGCCGACCGATTCGTGCCCGAGGACGAGAAAAAGCGCGCCCACGAAACCGGCGAGCAAGCCCGATCGATCCCATTCCTCAAACGCTTCACGGTGTTCAACGCCGCGCAGTGCGACGGGCTGCCCGACGATGTTGCGATAGCCATACCCCCACCCTTGTCCGTCCTGATCGAGCCCAAGGTCGAGACGCTGATCAAGAAAACCGGGATCGATTTCCGGATCGGGGGCAGCCGCGCCTTCTACGCTCCGGCCCACGACTATGTGCGGATCCCGCCACCCCAGGCCTATTTCGATCCGATCAACTGGCACCAGACCGCCCTGCATGAGCTTGCGCACGCCACGGGTCATGTCTCACGCCTCAACCGGGATTTCTCTGGTTCCTTTGGCACCAAGAAGTATGCCTTCGAAGAGCTGGTTGCCGAGATAAGCGCGGCTTTTTGCTGCGCCTCGCTTGGCATCACGCCGACCGTGCGTCACGCCGACTATGTCGGCTCGTGGCTAGAGGTGCTGCGCGAGGACAACCGTGCGATCTTTCGCGCCGCCGCACTGGCAAGCAAGGCTGCGGATTATCTCCTGGGGTTCTTGCCTGACAGCATCGCCACTGACGATGATCAGTGAGAGGCAGCGTGATTGCCGCCTGCTTCCAGGTCGGCTTCTCCCTGCGAATGCGTTTGTGATCGAAGTCTTCCTCGATGCCGGACGCCGCTGCGGCGAAGTCGTTGCAGGACGCCAGGACCGAGATGCAGCTCCGCGACAAACGTGGCGTGGCTGTCGAGCACATCGGAGGGAGAGGCGTGTCGGAATTCTCATGACGGGTTTGGAGGTCGAAAGAGAGGCTCTCGGCTGCCCGTCGCGGAGTAAATCCCAATGGCTACTGCCGTTCAGAAGATCACCCTGTCGTCCTCGCGCGACATCCCCTTCAACAAGCTGGTGCTCTCCCAGTCCAACGTCCGGCGCGTCAAAGTCGGCGTCTCGATCGAGGATCTCGCTGGCTCGATCGCCCGCCGCGGCTTGATCCAGAGCCTCAGTGTCTTGCCCGTCGTCGATAGCGACGGCAACGAGACTGGCATGTTTGAGGTGCCTGCCGGAGGCAGACGCTTTCGCGCCCTTGAGCTGCTGGTGAAGCAAAAGCGCCTCGCCAAGACCGCGCCGGTGCCCTGTGTGGTGCGCGACCGTCACAGCACGATCATTGCTGAGGAGGTGTCGCTCACCGAAAACATCGAACGTGCGCCGCTGCACCCGCTCGATCAGTTTCGCGCCTTTCAGGATATGCAACAAAAAGGCATGAGCGAGGAGGAGATTGCTGCAGCCTTCTTCGTGTCGGTCAACGTCGTTAAGCAACGGCTTAGGTTGGCTTCTGTCTCGCCAGTGCTGCTCGAAGTGTATGCCGATGACGGCATAGCGCTGGAGCAACTCATGGCTTTCACGGTCTCCGAAGACCGTGCCCGCCAGGAGCAGGTCTGGGAAGCGATCAGAAATAGCTGGTCGAAAGAGCCCTATCAAATCCGGCGCATGCTGACCGAGACGACGGTACGAACATCAGACAAGCGCGCGGTCTTCGTGGGCATTGATGCCTATGAGGCTGCCGGTGGCATCGTCATGCACGACCTGTTCCAGTCGGACAATGGCGGCTGGTTGCAGGATGCAGCGCTGCTGGACCGCCTGGTTGCGGAAAAAATCAAAGAGGTTGCGCAGGAAGTTGCAGCCGAAGGTTGGAAGTGGGTCGAGGTCGCTGTCAGTCTCCCATACGGCGCAACACGTGGGCTGTACCAGCTGCAGGGTGATCCTCTCGACCTCTCTGCCGAGGAGCAAGCTGCCATTGACGCCCTCAGTGCCGAGCACGCCAAACTTGCAACCGAATATGAGGGTGCTGACGAGCTGCCCGAAGAGGTCGATCAGCGGCTCGGGGAAATCGAGGCCGCGCTCGCCACTTTCGACAAGCGCCCAAGGCAGTTCGATCCGAGCGACATCGCCATCGCCGGCGCGTTCGTCAGCATCGACGCCGACGGCTCGCTCGCGGTAGAACGTGGGTTTTTCCGTCCTGAGGACGTGCCGCCAGTTTCACTCGATGGCTCGAATGAATCGAAAAATGACGGCGGGTCCGGGGCTCCCGGCGACCCGTCGGTGCACCGTGCCGTTGTCACCATGGGCGGCCAGGCAGTCGAGCGCGAGGAAGACGAGGACGATGCGGTCAGGCCCCTGCCGGACCGACTGGTGACAGAATTGACCGCGCACCGGACGCTGACGTTGCGCGATGCGGTTGCCAGCAATCCCCACGTCGCCATGACAGCGTTGTTGCACAAGCTGGTCACCGACACGTTCCAGCACCGCACCAGAACCGGGTGCCTGGAGGCCTCGATCCGTCACGTCTTCTTCCCTCTGCAGGCAGATGAACTGAAGGACAGCCCCTCGGCGAAATCGGTGGCCGAACGCCATGAGGCCTGGAAATCGGACCTGCCGACTGACGACGATGCACTTTGGGACTGGATTGCCGCACTCGATGAGACCAGTCGTGCGGCATTGCTCGGCCATTGTATCAGCTACGGCGTGAACGCGCTCCACGAGAAGGGCGACCGTTACGGCGGCGCTATCTCGGCGCGTGGTGTTCAGCAGCGGATCGCGCAAGCTGATCGACTGGCCCGGGCCGTCGGTCTCGATATGATCGAGGCGGGTTGGATGCCGACTGTCGAAAACTATCTCGGCCGCATCACCAAGTCTCGCATTCTCGAGGCGGTGCGAGAGGCGAAGGGTGAACAGGCCGCGCAGCTTATCGACCATCTGAAGAAGGGAGATATGGCGAAAGAAGCCGAGCGCCTGCTGGCTGACAGTAGCTGGCTGCCCGAGCCGCTGCGCCTGGTCGACCTTGACGGTAGTGCCGGCGCTGATAGTGGCACCGGAGCCGAGGGCTATGGGGAAGAGCTTCCCGAATTCCTCTCAGACGATAGTGCGCAGATTGAAGATAGCGGACCGCATATGGCCACCGAATAGATCGCCTCGCGCGGGGTGGCTTCGGCCGCTCCGCGCTCTTTCCTACCACCTACCGGATGCTCGCTTCCCCTGGCCAACCGGAGGGGCAAAGCCAATTGGCCAGTTCTGCCGCGTCCCTCCTCGCTCGGCCGCTGCTGCTAACCCGCCATTCCCACTGCGCGCCAAGATTTCGCCCGCCTATCGACCGCGTTGCCGCCGCCACCATTGGGCTGACGGCGTGCAGCGGCGTAGAGCCGGATCGAAGAAGGCCCGCTATCGGACAGACCGCAGTCCAGAGGAGAGAGGCCGGCCAGGACGGATTTGAGCCGGGTTGGTCGAGAGAGAGGGCCCCCCGATTCATCCCGTTCCGCTCTCCTCGAGGTTTTCTCCATGCTTGACGTTTCCGCTTCCAAGACTGCCGCTTCGGCGGAGCCGCTTCCGCTTGTCTCATCCCCGGCGGCCGAACCAGCCGCATCTATCCAGCTTCGGCGCAGCCGCATCATGGGCGTCAACCGAATCGAACTGGCGGACTTCAACGACACCATGCGAGAGCGCCTTTCGACCTACGGCCTCTTCGGCGAGATCATCTCCTGGAAACTGCGCATGTTCGCACCCACCGACGCATCTGGCCCCGCAATTCTGGGCAAGCTGCTGGAGCGCTATCCCGTGCGGCGCATCGAGACGCGGGAGGATGCATGATGCCCCGGCACGACGCGTCCAACCTGGCGCAACGCTTGGGCCGGCAGGCCGAGGCGGTTTGTCGCCACTATCTATCGAACGGACATCGCGAGGGCCGCTACTGGTTTGTCGGCGATGTCCGAAACACGCCGGGCCGCTCGATGTTCGTGCGGCTCGTCGGCTCGCAGAGCGGAAAGGGCGCAGCCGGCAAGTGGACTGACGCGGCGACCGGGGAGCACGGCGATCTTCTCGATATCATCCGCGAAAGCCGCGGCTTGAGCGACTTCAGGGACGTTGCCCATGAGGCAATAGCGTTTCTCGGCTTACCGCATCCCGAACCAGAGCAGGCATCAACCCGGTTGAAGTTGGTGGCCGCGCCGTCGGAAACGTCGGAGAAAGCGCGTCGGCTGTTTGCGGTGTCGCGGCCGATTGCAGGCACGGTCGTAGAGACGTATCTGCGCAACCGCAGTATTACTGCTTTGCACGGGACCGAAAGCCTGCGTTTTCACCCCCACTGCTATTATCGGCCCGACCAACACTCGCCGACTGAGACCTGGCCGGCGATGATCGCGTCCGTCACCGATGTCTGCGGTCATTTGACCGGCGCACATCGCACCTGGATTGACCCTTCCGGCAGGGGCAAGGCACCGGTAGATACCCCGAGGCGCGCTATGGGCGACCTTCTCGGGCATGCGGTTCGCTTTGGTCCGCCCAGCGAAGTCATGGCGGCCGGCGAGGGCATCGAGACGGTCCTGTCGCTTCGGTGTATCTTGCCCGACATGGCCATGGCCGCAGGGCTCTCGGCCGCGCATCTTGCTGCCATCCTGTTCCCCGTCACCCTCAGACGGCTCTACATTGTCCGTGACCCCGATCCAGCCGGTGACGGCGCGCGCGATGTCTTGATCGAAAGAGCAAATGCTGCCGGGATCGAAGCGATCGTGCTCTCGCCGGCATTTGGCGATTTCAACGAAGATCTCTGTAGGCTCGGCATCGCTGATCTTCGAGCGCGCGCCCGGGTCCAACTCGCCCCGCAGGACATCGCCCGATTTATGCCAGTGGCGGCATAGCTCGGAACCGGCCGCTCCCCGCGTAGTGGCATTGCTCGGGTGCTCCTGAGATCGGAGAGAAACCGTGCCTCCGGCCTTCAAGAGGGCGATCGGCCAGCAAACGACCCGGCCTCGCAATGTCTTCGGCCGACTATTTTCCGGCGCGCTCCCAAGGGAGCGCTTTCCATCGCGAAGCAAAATAGCCGGCCTGCGCCCTCCTCCGCTGACGCTCCGGCCCTCCGCTTCGCTGCGGGTGCAGGACCGTCCCGCCCGCCGGCTTTCTGCCATGAAGGCCGCGAGGGTCGCGGTCCAACCGACGGAGCATCCAAATGAGCGAGCATGACGACTACGAACCACAGCATTCGTCTTCACCGATCGACCACGCCCTCACCGAACTCCAGCTCTATGGCTACCGGCCCTTCGCGGATGAGCCGGATCCCCGACCGCTTCCGGAGGGCCACCGCGTCGCCGGCGCGATTGCAGACATCTTCGACGCGTTCGTCGCCACCCTGCAAGATACCCGCCTCGAGCCCGACCTCGACGATCTCCTTTGGTCGACCGTCAACGTCTTTCACCGCGCCGCAGATCGGATCGAGCGTGAACTTGACCATAATGAGCAGGCGCAGCGCCGCAGCCAGCGTGAGCAGGACGGCAGCGAAGTGAAATCGGTCGAGCTGGAACGCCTGACGGCCGAAGGACAGACTCTCATCGAACGCCAGAACGCCTTCGAACTGATGCGCGATCAGGCCGCCGAGTACTATGAGCGCCACACCGGATCGAACTGGCGACCGCGCAGCGGATCAATGGTCAACCACCGCAACCTGACCTCTGCGGTGATCGACAGCCGCGATTTTCTCAGCGCCAAGAAACGCGCCTCGCAGGAAGTCCTTTTGCCACCAGGTCCGAAAATCGCCTTCACCGCCGGTCTCGACTTCAATGATCACCAGTTGATCTGGGCCAAGCTCGACCAGGTCCACGCCAAGCATCCTGATATGGTCTTAATGCACGGGAAATCGCCGAAAGGTGGCGAAAAGGCAGCCTCCTGCTGAGCCGACCATCGTAAGGTACCGCAAATCGGCTTTGCCCCCGATTGGACAAAGCATGCGAAAGCCGCCCCGTTCAAGCGCAATGACGCTATGCTGGACGTGCTGCCGATCGGCGTCATCGTCTTTCCCGGGACTGGAATTCAGGACAATCTTGCCGACAAGGCAAAGAAGCTCGGCATCCCAGTCCTCGACTTCCGCCCCAAGGGAGGCGGCGCATAGCGCCGCTCTCTTACCTTTTGTCCGTTGCACGATACAGCCGCGGTCGGGCCGGAGGCTTTCTCCCGTTCGTTGGATTGGATGGGTCCGGGATGCCGGATTTCCGCTCCCGCCGACGCCCCTCGGTTGCGATAGTCAAATCCACGTCCATGCGCAGGTGGCGCGACACTATCACGCTTACCTTCACGTTTCAGCTGCTTCGCCGCCGGCACTATCGGCTAGATAGTGACGTCCGTTCAACCGGACGGGGCGTGGATCGGGGCGAACTCACCGAAGGACCGAGGGGATCGGATGCTGTTTCTGACCAGGCTGTGCATCGCTTCCGTTGTCGCTGACGCGACATGGCGCGACGCACGCTTCGGATTCGCCACGACTGCCGTCCCGTTCCAAAGATGGCGAATATCCGGCGATGCACGTCAGCAGCCTTGAACTGAGCCATGGCGTGCGTGTCTTAAGCGCGGTGCTAGCACCAGCTTACGGTTTCCGGAAGTCTCCTCAGGGGGAGGCATCGACAGCGGTGATCGCGGTAACCAGGATTTCGCCAGTGCGATGGTTCGCCGGAAATCCTCCGTTGATGTCTCTATCTGGTCTGCCGCTCCAGACGGCCTCTTCAACGGGCTGATCTGGCCGAAGGTCGGCTTCGCCTCAATCGCCTAAGCCGCAATGGCGCCGATCGACTTTCTTCCCCTGCCGGCTTCGCCGTCATTCCTCGCGAAACAACAAAGTCGCTTGGCTGCCATCCTCCGCTGACGCTGCGGTCCCAAGCGATGCGGCGTCGATCGCCTCCGGCCCGCAGATCGCCATCGAGGCCGCAATGGTGCGGGCTCGAAACAGAGTTCAAGGAGAAAGTTCATGGCGACCATCGGAACCTTCAAAAAGACCGGCAACAACGAGTTCACCGGCGAAATCGTCACCCTCTCGCTTCAGGCCAAAAACGTCCGCATCGTGCCCGAGGCAAACCACACCGGCGACAGCGCCCCCAGCCATCGCGTCTTCGTAGCGCAGGTCGAGATCGGCGCCGCCTGGGCCAAGCGCTCCAGTGAGGGCCGCGACTATCTCGGCCTGAAGTTGGACGATCCAAGCTTCACCGCTCCGATCTACGCCAACCTCTTCGACGATGAGGACGGAGAAGGCCACAGCCTCATCTGGTCCCGGCCCAACGGCCGCCGCAACGGCGATTGAGAAAGCCGCGAGCTCCCGCCCGCGAACCGAGCGGGAGCTGTCGTTGCTTGTGGACGCTGCAGTGGAGTGCCGTTGCAGTTCACAGCGGCCATCAAAATCGCAATCCGAGAATCGTCCGTATCATCTTTGAATATTCGGTGCAGGACGTCTGAGCAGATCTGCGGCCTCGATGCCGAGAACGTTTGCCAACTTGTCGACAACGTCTATCGTCGCGCCGTAGACGCTGCGTTCCAATGCACTGATATAGGTGCGATCAACGTCCGCACGGTGGGCAAGTTCTTCTTGCGAAAGCGCCGCCGCCTTTCGGTGCTGCCTCAGATTGTGCGCAAATACCTCGCGTATTTCCATGTCCGCGAGTGCAATGCTTGTCGAGTATTCAGCCACGGAGTATTCTCGACAAATTGACTTCGACGATTGGAAATCGCTTGCTCAAGCCACTGCTCGATCCTGATGTCGCCGACATTGCACCGGATGCCCCGATCCTGACCGGCTATGATGAGGAGCGGCTACTTACCTACATTCGCCTGCTCGACGCGGCGGCGGAAGATGCCGACTGGCGAGAGGTGGCCAGGATCGTCCTGCACATTGACCCAGAACAGGAGCCGGAGCGGGCGTTCCGGTCTTGGGAAACCCATCTTGCACGCGCGCGATGGATGACGACCAGCGGCTACCGGTACCTTCTCGCGGGCGGCGCTCCGCACTGAGCG
Source organism: Mesorhizobium sp. M1328 (assembly GCF_040318075.1). Lineage (NCBI taxonomy): Bacteria > Pseudomonadati > Pseudomonadota > Alphaproteobacteria > Hyphomicrobiales > Phyllobacteriaceae > Mesorhizobium > Mesorhizobium sp. M1328. The sequence continues at coordinate 99,891 of NZ_JAMYLO010000010.1, forward strand.
CCTTGTCATGCTTTGCTGAATCCGCGCAACGATTTGCCGACTCTCCAACTATTCAAATCTCTCATCACTCTGAATGTTGGTGCCGGGGCCTTAGATGCGGTTATGCGGAGAGGACAGGAACCGTGCAGGGCGATTGGACCGAACCGGCGGCCTACGTGCACATGTGCAGCTACCAAGCTGAGGAGTTCGCCGCCGAATATCTGATCCGGAACAATAAATTCATTGCCGAATGCCGCCAGATCGCCTCGCGGCTCTCAGGTTCCGGAGATCCTGTCGATCAGCGCGACTTCGCTGCCCGTTGGGGTGCGCGATTTCAAAACTGCCGGTGCCGGATTTCCGCAGGCTGAGAATATCGTCTGGACAGAACAGGCCTCGCCGCGCGTGCTGCGGGCCACGCGGATGTCCGCTTCCATCAGCCCCTCTCATCAGAGAATTCGGCCTTCCAGACTTATCGGAGCCAGCATTTGGCAGCAGAAGGAAGGACTTCACATTCTTTGGTCTGCTTCAACCGGGAAGAGCCATCTGGTCTGCGAAGACCGCTCCGGCGAATTCGATGCTATCTTATTGCCGCTCGACGCTGCATTTGAGACGCGACTCGATGCGGCGCGCCGGCTCTGGCGGGCGCTGAATGGCCGAGCTGTCAGTCCATCCTACGGCTCGCTACCGCAACAGACCAAGATCAGGCACATCCTCAATTTGCGCGCGCATGATGGTCGCCACATGGGTGCAACCTATCGTCAGATCGCGGAGGTGCTGTTGTCGCGAGAGCCGATTGTACCGCGGGACTGGCGTGATCATCATCTCCGGCACAAGGTCCGGGCCATCTTGCGCCGTGCAGCTTTTTTAGTCGCTGGCGGCTATCGCGATCTTCTCTTCTACCCCCACAGTCGCAGCGCGAAGTCCGGCCGCCGAAGACTTTCTTCGGGGTAGCAACAACACGCCCCCCGATCTTTGCCCTCCCTCCCTTTTCCCCATTTCGAGCATGGTCCGCTTTGCGCGTCCCGGCAGGCCAGGATGACAGCACAACCGAATGGAGATCGAGCAATGTCGAAGGGTCCCGCGGACGCGCCCCGAAAATACCTGCGCACGAAGGAGGCAGCACCCATCGTGGGGCTCTGCGCCCGTACTCTCGAAAAGCACCGGACCTATGGCACCGGGCCAAAATACCGAAAGATCGGCGGACGCGTCCTCTACGACATCGACGACTTGCATGCCTGGATAGAGCTCGGCGCACGCACCTCCACCAGCGATGCGAACGCGACCAATGTTCCGCCGGCAAAACCACATGCAGCCCGCGCGCCGGCTTATGTCGGCAGGCGCGACTGCAGCTCCTGATCTGTGGCACAATGAAAATGCAGTATCCCGAGACCATTCAGCAGCAGCTTGCGCTGCCTCATGCCTACTCATCTGGCTTCGCTCTACGCGGTACGCGGGATCTTATGGCGTGGCTGCTCGCCCCGTTGGTGAAATCCCGCCGCCTAACACCGATCCACTCTCATGCGGACAAGGAATCGCCCTGCGTTGAGGCGGCGAATATGCCTGGCATGGCAACGATTTGGAACGCTGACATCGGTCTGGGCCGCGCCGCAAATCATCCACGCCAATGCCAGGAAATTGCGACAGCGCCTGCTCGCGACGAAACAGCACCAAACGCCGACCTTCATGTGGCCTGGTCAACGCGTCCACAGCCAGACGGCAGCATGCGAGCAGCCGAGTTCCTACAGGCGCAAGCGTCGTAACGTTTGCCTGCTGCGCCCCAGGATCGAGTCATGAGCAAGCACATGAAGATCATCGCCGCGATGGTTGGCGGCTCAGTGCTCGCCGCGGCGCCGGCACTGATTAGCCATCCGCCGCTGGCCATCTGGAACGCGTCCGCGAGCGTCCCCATCGGGCTCTATCGCATTCTGCCGGCCGACAAAATCCGTGCTGCCAGCATCGCCGTCATCGTGCCGCCCGAGCCATTGGCGGCCTTCATGGCAAGACGCGGATATCTGCCGAAAAACGTGCCGCTCCTGAAGCAGGTTTTGGCACTCGGGGGCGCGACCGTCTGCCGCAAAGGTACAGCGATCATCGTCAACGGCAGGACCTATGGACATGCACGCGAGCGTGACAGCCGCGGTCGCCCCCTGCCCAGCTGGCGGGGCTGCCGCGAGATCGCCGACGACGACGCCTTCCTCATGAACCCGGACGCTCCCGAAAGTTTTGACAGCCGCTATTTCGGCCCGCTCCCGCTCTCATTGATTGTTGGTCGCGCCGTTCCCGTCTGGACCACCGAGCGCGCCGCTCCGGCGCTGGATGTCACCAACAATGTTTCCCGGCGAACCGTCACGTCTCGGCCTCAACGCCCACTAAACACTCATGAAAGGAGCACTGCAATGCCCCAGATCGGCACCTTCACGCGCAATGATGACGGCTTCTTCGGCAATCTCTCAACGCTGACAATCGAGGCGAAGATTGCCATCCTGCCTGCTGAGAAATCCAAAACCGAAAACGCGCCCGACCACCTCGTCTATTGCGAGGGAATGGCGGTCGGCGCGGCGTGGGACCGCACCGGAGACAAGGCTGGGGACTATATCTCCGTCTCAATTGACGACCCGTCCTTTACGCAGCCGATCCGCGCGAAGCTGTTCCGGTCCGACGCCGAGAACCGCGTCTGGAGCCTGCACTGGAACCGGTCATCGAAGCGCGAGGGGCGAGGCTGAACAGATGTTGTTTGAGCCCTTCGATGAATCTCTCTCGTCAACGTCTTTGACCGAGCGGACGCCGGTCAAACCCTTGGAGAGGATCGCCAGTCCGGCAGCAGCACGCGACGAACATCAGAGGCGGCCGGACACTTGCTTTTCACTCCAGAGGCCGATTTCATCAGCGTTTTGGCAAAGCTGGTCCGGCCAGCGAGGCGTCGCGCTTAGCGGAAGTGAACACCGAAGCGGGCTGGCAGCTCATCGGTTCCGGGGTCGGCGGGATGCCGTCCACAGAGGTGTGACAAGGATTGCCACATGCGTCGTGCTCGCCTTCGCGACTCCGGAAGCTGTTGCAGACGCATGCTCTCATGGTGAACGGCCGGCTCACTCCGAGAGCACGATCTTGTCGGCTGGCCAGTGGTCGCGGCATATCCGGGAAGCGGCTAAACGGTTCGCCATTCCGGAGCGTTTGCTTAGCGGCGTCATGCATGTCGAGAGCGTCGGCGATGTTCGAGCGCGTTCAAGAAAGGGCGCAATAGGGCTGATGCAGATAATGCCGGCGACGTGGGAAGAACTGCGCGTTAAGCATCGACTCGGCGACGATCCCTATCAGCCTCGTGACAACATTCTTGCAGGCGCTGCGTATCTTCGCGAAATGCTCGACAGCTTCGGGCGCAGCGGCTTTCTTGCCGCTTACAATGCCGGCCCTGGACGGTACAAGGAACATCTGTCAACCGGCCGTCCGCTGCCACGCGAGACGGTCGACTACGTCAGGAAACTCGCGCCGCTGATCAATGGCGCAATTCCCAGTCCGACGTGTGCACGGCAAGGAAGAGACAGAGCCAGCTCACGCAGAACCGCGCTTTTTGCGCATACCAATGACATTCGGAACGCCGCTGCATTGAATGGCAATGGTTATGCAGACACGACCTTTACGGCGATTCATTCGTCCACAATGCGGTCGCTAATGGGCAATTCTGTTGCTGACCTGACCGCGATCGAGCCGTGGCCAGGTGAGACCCGTTTCTGGTCGAACCACGCTGTTCCTGGGCTATTCGCTCAGCGCGCTTCACCCGCATTGCGATGATCGGCACATTCCTCCTCGATTGCATTCCGGCCTGCTCCGTCGCCGAAATTGCGGCGGAAGGGTTGGCCGCAGATGAGGGCGGAGAGATTGGCAGGATAAAGGGCCGCGAGGTGCGGCTCGGTCGGCCGATTGTTTTCCTTGTGAGTTTCAACTCAATTCGCGATGTGCTGGCACAAACGGCGATGTGCGCTATTCCTATTTTTCGGTTTTTCCAACGGAAACCGCACCTCTTGGCCGCCTAGCATGAAACGTGACGATAACTTTCGCGTCCGCCCTGGTCGCATCCGCTCCCGCGCCGGCCAGCGCGCGCGACCCTTCATCTTCCAGGCGCTTGCGGCCACACAGCGCGCTGGCGGTCACCTTACAAGCAAAGGCCGGATCACCTCGCCACGAGCTTCAACGTTTGGCCGCGGCAGGTCGGCGGCCATCCGCACCAGTCACCTCATCTCTGAGCGCTCACGAGGCGCCGTCGTCAAGACCCGTGTGGTGCGGCAGTTCAGGGGGTCTCCACCACTCGCCACCTATCTCAAGTACCTTCGCCGCGAAGGTGTTACACGTGATGGCGAGAAGGCGAGGATGTTCGGTCCCGGCACCGAAGAGGCAGATGATGACGCCTTCTCCGACCGCTGCAAGGACGATCGGCATCACTTCCGTGTCATCGTCTCGCCGGACGATGCAACGGAGCTCGGTGACCTCAAGAACTTCGCTCGTGAACTGATGGTCGACATGGAGCGCGACCTCGGCACGAGGCTCGACTGGATTGCCGTCGATCACTGGAACACCGAACATCCGCACGTTCACATCCTCGTTCGCGGCGTTGCCGACAATGGCGAGAATCTTGTCATCTCTCGCGACTACATCCGCCAGGGCATGCGCGATCGGGCGAGCGACATTCTGACCCAGACGCTGGGGCTCCGCACCGACCTCGACATCCGCCAGGCCATCGAGCGGCAGGTCGACACTGAACGCTGGACGCAGCTCGATCGCCAGCTTGCTCGCGACATCAACCGTCATGGCGTCATTGAAGTGGCACCACATCCTGATGGCCAGCCCGACGAGTTCCTAGGGCCTAAGGTCGGCCGGCTCCGGCAACTGGAACGCCTAGGCCTCGCTTATGAGATCCATCGGGGCCAATGGATGGTGGCCGAAGAAGCTGAGGCGACTTTGCGCGCCCTCGGCGAACGCGGCGACATCATCAAGCGCATGCACCGCAGCCTCACCGCGCAGGGGCTAGAAAGGGGGACAACCGACTATGTGCTCGCGGCCGAAAAGATTGATGCGCCCGTGATCGGACGACTGCTCGAACGCGGCCTCGACGAACTGCGCGGCACGGCCTACGCCATCGTCGACGGCATCGATGGTCGCCCGCACCACATTCGTTTCTATGACCCTGATGCGGCCGGGGACTCTGCCCCAGGCTCGGTCGTGGAGTTGTGCCGCGATGCGGGTGCAAATGGCTCTGGCAGGGTCAGTCTCGCCGTCCGCTCTGACCTTTCGATCGAACACCAGGTGCATGCTTCCGGCGCGACTTGGCTCGATCGGCAACTTGTTGCGCGCGAGCCGGCCGAACTCCGCGACGGCGGCTTTGGCAGGGACGTAAGACAGGCACTGGAAGATCGGGTCGACGAGCTTGTCAGGCGCGATCTGGCCAGGCGCGAGGGACAGCGCGTTATTCTAGTGCGAAATCTGATCGATACGCTACACGATCATGAGGTGGAATCGCTCGGTGCCCGCCTCGCCATCGAGACCGGCCTGTCATTCAGAAACACTGCCAACGGCGATCATGTGGCTGGGATTTACCGGCGGCGTTTCTCGCTGGCTTCCGGCCGGTTCGCGATGATCGACAATGGACTAGATTTCAGCCTCGTGCCCTGGTCGCCTTCGCTCGATAAGCGCTTTGGCAATCAGGTTTCCGGAGTCGCGTGTCTGGATACAGGGAGCATGGATTGGAGCTTGGGAAAGAAGCGCGGCATCGGGTTGTGAAACGTACAGGCACAGATTCTATCTGATGCTAGCGACAGGAAGCCAGCACCGTGCGTTCTGTCTGTACCTTCCCCCCCGAGCGCCATGGCCTCTTTCAAAACGAAGCTCGCAAAATCTTCAATCAGTCCGCTGTCAGCACGACCTTGACACTCTGTGAACGGTCGGCGGCAAGACGGAAGGCATCGGGGGCGGAAGAAAGCGTGCGCTCCGCTGTCACCAGCTTCAGGACGTCCACCTCACCCGACACGATGAGATCGACCGCCCGGCCGAACTCCGTGCCGAAGCGGAAGGTGCCTTTGAGGTCGATCTCCTTGGCCATCACCGCATTGGCCGGCAGTGGGATCTGGCCACCGGGAAGGTTGCCGACCTGGACCACCGTGCCGCCACGCCGGACGCTGGCGATCGCAGCGGCAAGGCCGGCCGCGCTGCCCGAAATCTCGAACGCCACATCAAGCGAACCGCCGGCCGAGAGCGCCTGGAGTTCGGCGTCGCCGCTGGAAATGTCGACCGTCCTGTCAGCGCCCAACCTGCGGGCGAAGGCGAGCGGCGCGGCGACGATATCGACGACGGTCAGTTCAGCGCAGCCGGCAAGCCTGGCCGCAAGCATGGTCAAGAGACCGATGGGGCCGGCACCAAACAGGACGACGTTGCGGCCCCTGATGTCGCCGGCCCGCGCGACGGCGTGCAGGCTGACCGCCAGGGGTTCGGCAAGTGCCGCCGCCTGGTAGGCCACATCAGATGGAACCTTGAAGCATTGCGCGGGCGTGGCGTCGAACAGACTGGCGAAGCCGCCCGGCATATGCGGTGTCTTCGATGCCGAGCCCATGAAATAGATGTTTTCGCAGAGATTGGCGCGCCCCTCCAGGCATCGCGCGCAATGCCCGCACCAGCGCGACGGATTGACCGCGACGTGGTCGCCGACGCCGAGTCCGGGCGCGGCGCCGTTGATCTCGACGATTTCGCCGGCGATTTCATGGCCGAGGACAAGCGGCGAGGTGACGACGAAGTCGCCGGTGCGGGCATGGCGGAAATAATGCAGGTCGGAGCCGCAGATGCCCCCTGCCCCGAAGCGCACCCGCACCATACCTGGTGCCAGCGGTTCCAGCGGATGCTCCACGACGCGCAGGTCCTGCGGGCCGAACAGCGTCGCCGCAATCACCTGGCCACTCACCGGATCAGGCCCATCTCGGTGGGCAGCCAGAGCGTGATGGCGGGTATGAAGGTGATCAGAAGCAGCGCCACGATAAGCGGCACCAGCCACGGCAGTATCGCCATGGTGGTGCGCTCGACCGAAAGCTTGGCGACACGTGACAACACGAACAGCACCATGCCGAGCGGCGGGTGCAAAAGCCCGATCATCAGGTTGAGCGTCATGATCAGCCCGAAATGCACCGGGTTGATGCCGTAGACGGCGGCGACCGGCAGCAGGATGGGCACCAAAATCGTGATCGCGGCGATGGTATCGAGGAAGCAGCCGACCACCAGCATCAGGATGTTGACCAGGATCAGGAAGACCCACTTGTTTTCGGTCAGCGCGAAGATGAAGGTCGAGAACAGCTGTGCTGCCTGGCTGACGGTGAGCAGCCAGGCGAAGATCGATGCGGCGGTGACGATGAACAGCACCGACGCGGTCGTTTCGATCGTGTCGAAGCTGGCCTTGGCAAGCAAACGCAGCGTCATCGTGCGGTAGCGCACCAGCCCGAGGAAAAGCGACCAGATCACGGCCGCCATCGCCGCCTCGGTCGGCGTGAACCAGCCCATCGTCATGCCGCCGATCAGGATGACCGGCGTCATCAGCGCCATGACCGCGGAGAAATTGAAATACCAGTCCGCCGCGATCAGCACCAGCAGCGCGATGCCGACCGCGATGTTGATCGACAGGCCAAGCTGCACAAGCACGTAACAGCCAATCGGAAAGGCAGCCACCACCAGCACCTCGCCCGCCGCTTCGGCCAGCCGCCGAAGCTCGAAAGGTGTGTCGGAACCCCAGCCGCGACTGTAGGCAAAGATGGCGACCGTAATCATCATCAGCACGGTCATGACCACGCCTGGCAGGATGCCGGCCATGAACAGCGCGCCGATCGAGACATTGGCCATCATGCCGTAGATGACGAAGGGCAGCGAGGGCGGAAAGATCGGCCCGAGCGTGGCGGAAGCGGCGGTGACGCCGACCGCGGCGTCGATAGGATAGCCGTGGTCCTTCATCGCCTTGATTTCGATGGTGCCGATACCGGCGGCGTCGGCGAGTGCAGTGCCCGACATGCCGGAAAAGATCACCGATCCGATGATGTTGACCTGCGCCAGGCCGCCCTTCATCCAGCCGACCAGGGCAAGGGCGAAGGAATAGATTCGCCCGGTGACGCCGGCGATGTTCATGAGGTTGCCGGCCAGGATGAAGAAGGGAACGGCGAGCAGCGGAAAGCTCTCCACCCCGGCGATCATGCGCTGGGCCGCGATGATATCGGGCGCGACGCCGTAGATGACGAGGTAAAGGATCGAGGCGGCCGCCATCGAAACAGCGACCGGCACGCCGATGAGCATCAGGACAAGAAAGCCCCCGACCAGAAGCAGCATCGCTCAGACCCCCGCCGTCTCGAACGCACCGGGACGCTCGAGCACCGAATAGCCGCGTCTGTAATTGCCGATGAAGACCTGGATCGAGCGCAGAAGCATCAGCACGAAGCCGGCCAGTACGGCGTAGAAGAACCAGCGCCGCGGCAGGTTCACGGTGACCATGCGCTCATGCGCCACGATCGTGACGTAGCGCCACATCAGCCATGTTCCGTAGGCGAAAAATGCGACGCGGATAATATCGACGGCGAGCGCCAGCCAGCGACCGACGCGCTCCGGCAGATAGTGGTAAAGCACGTCGACATGGATATGGCGCGACAGGCGCACGCACATCGCGGCGCCGAGAAAGACAACGACCACGAGCGCGTTGATGGCGATCTCCTCGGTCCAGGCAAGGCTGTTGTTCAGCGCATAGCGGGTGAAGAACTGCAGGAAGACACAGACGACCATGCCCCAGAATACGGCAAGCGTGATCCAATCCTCGATGCCGTGGTCCGACAGGTCGACGTGTACCGGCACCTCCTCGAAGGCGTGGGCGATCTCTTCGACGGTGATCTCGGTGTGGTGTTCCTCGGCCATTGGCGCGGGCTCCCGAAGCTGGTGGATCGTCAAGGATTGGAAAGGCCGTCCGGCACACTTTGAAGCCGGACGGATGGGCAGGTTAAAGCGGCGAATCCGATTGCCGCCCTATCCTCTTGATTGAGCATCCGATTTGCCGATGCTCTACTTGATGGCGCGGATCGCTTCCCAATCGGCCTTGTTGTAGCCGAACTCCTCGAAGGTGACCTTCTCAAGCACATTCTTCTCGAAGTCGGCACGGTCGACATCGGTTACGCTGATGCCGCGGTCCTTGAATACCTGCACCAGTTCCTTTTCGCGGGCGACGATCTTTGCCGTGGCGCGGGCGGCAGCCTCCTGCATCACCTCGGTAAAGATCTTCTTGTCCTCGTCGGACAGCGAGGCCCAGCGCGACGCCGATATGATGGTGTTGAGATGATCGACGATATGGCCAGTCATCACGATGTTCTTCTGCACCTCGTAGAATTTCTTCGCCTCGATGGTGGTCAGCGGGTTCTCCTGGGCCTCCACCGTGCCGTTCTGCAGGGCCAGGTAGACCTCGGCGAAGGCAATCGGCGCGGTGTTGGCGCCGCAGGCGCGCGGCATGGCCAGATAGGCCGGCACGTCGGGAACGCGCATCTTCAAGCCCTGCATGTCGGAGCACTTGGCGATCGGCCGATTCGAGGTGGTCTGCCGCGTCCCGTAATAGGTCGTGGCGGCGATGTGGTTGCCGGTTTTGTCCTCATAACCCTTGGTCAGGGCCTTGTAGACGTCGCTCTTGGTGTATTTCAGCAGATGGTCGGCATCGCGGAAAGTATACGGGAAATAGGTGACGCCGATCGGTGGATATTCGCGCGCCGCGAAGCTCGATCCGGAAATGATGATGTCGACGGTGCCGAGCATCAGGCCCTGGTTGATGTCTGCTTCCTTGCCAAGCTGCGAGGCCGGATAGACGTCGATGGCGTAGCGGCCCTGGGTGCGCTTCTTGATCTCGTCGGCCGCCCACACGGATTCGGTATGGAAGGGCTCCGTCGTCTCGTAGACATGTGCCCATTTCAGGACCGTTTCCGCCGAGGCCGACGCCATGGGTATGGCAATTGCGGCGATCGCACCGAGCAGAACTGCGTATTTTCTCAGCATCTAATTCCTCCCTGGTTGAATTTGACGGCCAGATCTCCCCCCGGCCAACTGCTATTCCGCAACCTCCTTGGCTGCGGCTCTCTCATCGAAATTGCGTGAGAATCTGATTTGCGACTGGCGCAGATGCTGCTGCATGGCGGCCTTGGCCCGCTCGGGGTCGCGCGCGGCAATCGCATCGCGCACGGCACCATGCTCCTTTGCCGCGATCTGCCAGGAATCGCTGGTCTCGAAATAGATCGACAGGCGTTCGAAGTACGGGTTCATGCGCTGGTCGAAAAGCTCGCCGATGAAGCGTACCAGCACCGCGTTCTCGAGAATGCCGGCGACTGCAGTATGGAATTCCCGGTCGAGCGCAATGGTCATCTTGTTGGGGTGACGCATGGCCTCCATCCGGCGCAGCACGTCGTCGAGCCGTTCGATATCTGCAGGCCGGACGTGTAGAGCCGCTTCGGCGGCGATCGCACCTTCGACGAATTCGCGCGCGCGCAACAGCTCGAACGGACCTTCCTCCATTTCGGGTTCGGAGGCGGCGGCGCTCGGCGGATCGGTGACGTAGATACCCGAGCCGACGCGGATGCGTATGCGGCCTTCGACCTCCAACGCTATCAGCGCTTCACGGACCGTCGGGCGTGAAATTCCGAGCTGGTCGGCCAGATCCCGCTCGGTCGGCAGACGGTCGCCGACGGAAAACTCGCCGGCATCGATCAGCTGCCTGAGCTGATCGGCGACCTGTCGGTAAAGCCGGCGTGGTTCAACTGCCTGGATCGGCATGCGCGTTTAGTTCCCTCCCGGGCCATCCCTGGTACATTGGTCTGACCCATTGACCACAGCTTAGACAGAGGATGCAGAGAGTCAAGCTCGATAGAACCGCGGCCTGCGCAACCGGAACGCGGCGGCATTGCGCAAGCATTCCATGCGTCAGCGCCGTCCGCGAATGACCAGGACGTTCCCGGCGGCGACGAGGACGAGCCCGATGATCGCGTAAGCGGTCCAGGCGTAGCCTTCCAGCGCTGTGGAGATCAAAAGCGCAAAGACGGGAAATATGACGGTCGCATAGCCGGCGCGGGCGCCGCCAATGCGTCCGAGCAGCGTCAGGTAGGCGGCGAAAGCCATGACCGTCGATATGACGGCGAGGAAAACCAGCGAGCCGATATAAGAGGCGGTCGTCGCGAACACGAACGGCTCACCGAGTAGGAAGGCCAGGAACGCCGACCACAGAGTGCCATAAAGCATGCCCCAGGCGCTCGTTGAAACGAGCGGCAGGCCGCGGCGCTGGTTTGCGACGGAGACGAGATTACCGGCGCAGAAGCTCAGCGTGCCGCAGAGGCACAGCAGAAGGCCCACCAACGTGCCGCCGGAAAGCCCGTTCGCGGCGATTTCGGGAAAGAACATCAGCGCTATTCCGGCGAAGCCAATGATGCCGCCGGCGAGAATGCGCGGCGCCGGGCGCTCGCCGATGACCAAGGCACCGAGCACCATGTTGATGACCGAGGCGAGTGAGAAGACGACCGAGAGCAAGCCGCTGACGAGATAGCCGGCGCCGTAATAGAAAAACAGGAAGTTCGATGAGAAGATGAGGATGCCGAGCACAGCAAAGCGGAAATGATCGGTGATCGGAAAGCGGAGCCGCCGGCCGGAAAAGCCCGCCCAGGAAAACATCAGCAGCGTGGCGATGGCGAAGCGCCAGACCAGATTGACCTCGTTCGATACGCCGCTGCCGACCTGAAGTTCGATCGCGAACCACGATGCGCTCCAGGCAATGACCGTCAGCGCGTAAAGCCCGTAGTCGACCGGTTCGAAGGGGCGGTCGCGCGTCGTCGTGCGCATTTCCGCGTTAGCCGGTTCCGCGGCGCCGTTTGGTTCTCTTGTTACTGACATGCTAGCAATGGTCCGTTTTTGCGTGGTCCTCATGTAAGTGAGGCAGGCCCGAGCGGTCACCAGGATAATTGCGCTGGGGTACGCCGCTGGCGCTCCGATGTTGCAGGAGTTTGATATTGATAGGCTCCGTTCGCCGCGAAGCGATGATCACTATCGCCAGCCACGGAAGAACGACGTGTCCCCGCCCGCGGCGCGGCGATTGCAACAACAATGCCGGTCGTTGTAACCATTCCGGCCGCTTGATTTTGGAGGAGACGCAGCATGGACCGATTCACCGGCGGTTGCCTGTGCGGCAACGTCCGAATTGTCGCGTCGGGGCGCCCATACCGGGTCGGCCTTTGTCACTGTCTCGACTGCCGCAAGCATCATGGCGCCCTTTTTCACGCTTCCGCGATTTTTCCTGAGGATGCGGTGACGATCGATGGCGAAACACGCGACTACGCCGGGAGGTTTTTCTGTCCCCGCTGCGGCTCCTCCATTTTCGGACGCACCGCAGACGAAATCGAAGTAAACCTGGGGTCCCTGGATGCGCCTGACCAACTGATGCCAACCTACGAAAGCTGGATCATCCGTCGCGAGTCCTGGTTGCCGCCGTTTCCGCTCACCAGACGATACGAGCGCGATCGTGACGCCACGGATCGCTTTGAAGAATAAGGTCGCACGAACGGTGCGCCGGCGCGTCAGTCCGGAAGATCGGCCTTGCGGAAGCCGTCAATGAACTGCTCAAGCAGCGCAGCGTCGTGGAATGGCTCCGAAGCGATGATCACAGGCTAGTGGTCGCAGCGACAATCAACCCGCCCAAGACGGCAACATTGATGGTGAAGCCGGTACGAAGCGCTTCGCGTTCATCGCCGCTGTAGCGCCAGAAGTTGAGCGCCATGAAAGACGCCGCAATGGTGAATACGGCCAAGGCCGCGGCGGGAAAGGGTCCACCAAGGCCCGTTGCCAGGCAAAAGCCGCCTGCAATCTCCAGCACCGATCCGGCCGCGAGAAGAGGCCCGGGAGCAGGAAAGCCCCGCTCGGCCAGGGACGCTGCGATCGCCCGGAACCTGAGGAAATGCTCGGCGCCCGCCCAGATAAAGACGCCGCCGAGCAAAACCAATCCGAGGTGGTGGAAGAACGCGATCATTCCTTGCTGCCGTCCTGGGTGTAAACCGCAAGCTCGTAACCATCCGGGTCAGCGAAATGGAAGCGCCGGCCGCCGGGGAAGCCATAGATCGGCCTGACGATCTTGCCTCCCGCTTGCTCGACACGCTTGACCGTTCCCGGCAAATCATCGGCATAGAGAATGACGAGCGGGCCTCCTCCCGACCTCGCTGGACCAGCGGCAAAGCCACCTGACAAGCGCCCGTCGTTGAACTCGCAATATTGCGGGCCGTAGTCAGTGAAGGTCCAGCCGAACGCCTTTCCGTAGAAGTCGCGTGACCGCGGAATGTCTTTCACGTTGAATTCGACGTAGTCGATCCGTTGGTCGTTGTTGTTGCTCATGACGCATACCTCTCATGTGATGTACGACGCCGAAAGATAAGCACGCATCTCGCTTGCCGGATTGAACAAAACGGCCATCGACGTATGAGCCGCACACGGCGCTGCCGATGGCGATGCACGTGGCATCACCCCTCGCCTACCCTCTTCGTTCCGGCCGGAAGAAAACGACCGATTCTTGCAACCGTTCTCGATTGGAAGACGTTGTCTCGAGCGACGGCCGGGCGCAGCCGCTGCGCCGTAGGTTCACCGCCGCTAATCCGAAGGGGAGCGAGATGAGCGATCCCGTCCCAGCGCAGGCAACGGGTTCATTTCAGCAACGTCCAGCGTCGGCGCGGCTTCGCGGGAGCTTCGCCTCGGTGTGGGTGCATCGAATGGACCCGGCGGGCTCACCGCCAATCGTCGTCATGCCCGACGCAACGATCGATCTGCAATGGATCGGAGGCAGCTTGCGAATTGCTGGCCCCGACAAGGAGCCGCAGACCGAGGTTCTGGCAGCGGACGAGGTCGTGATCGGCTTGCGCTTCCATCCTGCCGCGGCGGCGGCATGGCTGGGCGTGCCGCAAGTCGAGCTGGTCGGCAAGAGGCTGTCGCTCGACGATTTGTGGGGGGCGCGCGCTCGCCGCCTCGCCAGCCGCGTGCGCGCCAGCGACAATCTCGAGGATCTGGCCTGCTCGCTTCAACAGGTCGTCGCCGAGGAGGTGGCTTCCCGCGCGCCAGACGTTCCCATGCAGGCGGCATATCGCTTGATCGAGCGCGGGCCGCCAACCGACGCGCCGCTCGTCCCTTGGTTGATGCGCGCGCTCGAGATGAGCGAAAGGACGTTGCGCCGGCGCTTCGACGAGAGCTTCGGCTATGGTCCCAAGACGCTTGACCGTATCCTCCGCTACCAGCGCTTTCTGCGGCTTTCGAGCTACTCCAGCAGCTCCACCGCCATGCTGGCAGCCGAGGCGGGCTATTCCGATCAGGCGCATCTTGTCCGCGAGAGCCGCCGCCTGACGGGAAGCACCCCGCGACAGATTCATCACCTGCTGCACAACGAGTGAAACCTCGGCGCGTCCTTCGACTTGGCGGCACGCTGTTGGCCGTTTTGTTCAAGTCTTCACTGTCGCCCGACTTTATTCATGGTGTCTCCGATAACCAGAGGAGACTGCCATGAAACCGCGCATTTCGGTTTTGACTATCGCTGTCGCCGACCTCGAGAGTTCTCTCGCGTTCTACCGCGACGGTCTCGGCTTGCCGACGGAAGGGATCATCGGCCGCGAGTTCGAGCACGGCGCCGTCGCGTTCTTCACGCTGTCCGGCGGGTTGAAGCTCGCGATCTGGGCTCAGGACGACCTCGCCTACGACACCGGCCTGCCCAAGGCGCCGATTACCTCGACCTGGTTCACAATCGGCCACAACGTTGTGCGCCGCGAGGAAGTCGATCAAGTGATGGATGAGGCCGCCCGCGCCGGAGCCGAGATCATCAAGCCTGCCCGGGACACGTTCTTTGGCGGATATGCCGGATACTTCCGCGACCCGAACGGACATCTGTGGGAGGTCGTCTGGAACCCCGCCAACATACCGAGTGAGGATCCTCTTTAAGGGCGGCGCGGGCCTGCAGTCTCGAACCGCGTTAGTCATCCCCGGCGCTGGCAAATTCTGTCGGCATCGGGCGGCGAGCGGCCATGCTTTCCCAAGCAACGAGGACAGTGTGACGGCAGGCCACCAGCACAATCTTAAGGGCTGACTATGTTGCTCTATCCAGATTCGCCTCGCCTGCATGACGCATCATGCGGCGAAAGCTCATTGAGATATGCGCCCGCCTTATGTGCCCAATGGACTCCCAGTCGCCGATCTCGGCGGCGGCAAGGACCTCTTCCATTTCGCGGCGGAACGCGGTGAACTCCTCGACAAGGCCCAATTGCGGCATCATCTTCAGGACGACGCGCGCGACTTGAAAATACAGGCGCTCGCTGATCTCGCGTAGCGGCTGGTTGCCGGTCATCGCGGTGAGCTCGTAGAAAAAATCCATATTGAGGCGCAGGAAAGCGCGCTGGTCGGGATTGAGTATATCGGAATCGCAGCGCGCGATGAGCGCCCTTATCCGGTCGAGATCGTCCGCCGTGCGCGGGATCGGCGAGAGCTTGCCGACGAGCAGCGCCAGCTCCAGGCGCAGGTGATAGACCTGTTGCAATTCCTCGATATCGACATCGGTGACGATCGTGCCGACGCCATGGACGGACTGAACCAGACCTTCGGATTCAAGGCGTGCCAGGACGCGTCGTACCGGCGTGCGACTGATCTGGAACTCCTGGGCAAGTTCTTCCTCGGAGAGATGGCTTCCCGGTGCATAGTCGAGCAGGCAGATGCGGTCGCGCAGTATCCGGTAAATGCGCTCGAACCGTTCCCGCGCCGAGAGCGGGCGCGGCGGCGCGGCGGTCACGGCCATGGGGGTGGCATCTTTCTCAAGCGTCACCCAGCCTCCAGGACAGCGTGCAGGAACTGCCGTGTCCGCTCGTTCTTGGGGGCGCCGAACAACTCGCTTGGCGGTCCCTGCTCGCAAATCTTGCCCGCGTGGAAAAAGCAGACGCGATCGGAGAATTCCTTGGCAAATCCCATCTGGTGGGTGACCATCAGCATGGTGAGGTCATGCTCCCTACCAAGTTTTCGGATGACTTCAAGCACTTCGCCGACAAGTTCGGGGTCGAGGGCCGAGGTCACCTCGTCGAACAGCATGATCTTGGGCCGCATGGCGCAAGCGCGTGCGATGGCGACACGCTGCTGCTGACCGCCGGAGAGCTGCGAGGGATAGTGGTCCTTCTTCTCCGACAAGCCGACCATGTCGAGCAGCTCGGCGGCACGCGCCTCCGCATCGGCCCGCTTCATGCCGAGCACGGTTATCGGTGCCTCTATGCAGTTCTGCATCGCCGTCATGTGCGGAAACAGGTTGAACGACTGGAACACCATGCCGATCTTGGCGCGGATCTTGCGGATATGTGCGAGATCGGCGGGAACAAGCTTGCCGTTCCTCTCCATATGGGTGAGCGGCTCGCCTTCGACCCAGATGACGCCGTCATTGATCGTCTCCAGCGTCATCAGCATGCGCAGCACCGTCGTTTTGCCGGAACCGGACGGGCCGATGATGGAGACCTTTTCGCCGCGTGCTATTTCCAGATTAAGCCCGTCGAGAACGGTTAACGTGCCGTAGCGTTTCGATACATTGTCGAAGCGGACCATCGGTTGTTCCGTCATCGCATGGTCCTCCGGTTGAGCAGGCCTTCGAGGGAGCGAATGAGCGCGGCAGAAACCAGGCTCATGGCAAGGAAGAAGAGGCCGACCAGCGTCATCGGCTCGGTGTAGCGGAAGGTTTCGGAGCCGATGATCTTGGCCGTCTGCATCAGCTCCAGCACGGCGATTGCGGAAAGCAACGGCGTCTCCTTGAACAAGGCAACCAGATAGTTGCCGAGCGCCGGAACGATCGGCGGGATCGCCTGCGGAATGATGATGTCGCGGAACGTCGTCCAGGCCGACAGATTGAGTGCGACCGAGGCTTCCCACTGGCCGCGATGGATGTTGTCGAAACCGGCGCGATAGACCTCGGAGCAATAGGCAGCGTAGTGGATGCCGATGGCAAGCACCCCGGCGGTGAAGGCGTCGAGCACGACACCGAATTTCGGAAAGACGAAATAGAGAAAGAATATCTGGATCAGCAGCGGGGTCGAACGGATCAGTTCGACCAACACCGAAATTGTCCAGCCGGTCCATGGCACGGCGATGCGGACGACGGCCAGAACCAAGCCAAGCGAGGCGGCAAGTGCAAAGCCGATCAGCGTCGCCTCGATGGAGACGATGGCAGCGCGGGCGAGCACCGGCAGGATTTCAAAAGCAAATGCCCAGTCCCAGATCATGCTGCCTTCCCCCGCGCCAGTCCGAGCGACGCCCGCCTTTCGAGAAGCCGCATGCCGATGGTGAGAACCAGCGACATTGCCAGGTACATCAAGAGGACGAGCGTAAAGATCGGAATGGTCTTGAACGTGTTCTGGTTCATTTGTTGCGCCTTGAAGGCGAGGTCCGAGAGCGTGATTAGCGAAACAAGCGCTGTCGATTTCAGAAGCTCGATGAACAGATTGCCCCAGGGTGGGATCATGGCGACAAAGGCCTGCGGCAGGATGATCCGGCGCAACATCTGTGGGCGGCTCATGTTCAATGCCGTACACGCCTCCCACTGGCCGCGAGCTACCGACAGGATCGCACCGCGCACGACCTCCGACCCGTAGGCGCCGACATTCAGGCCGAGCGCCAGCACTGCCACCACGAAAGCGTTGATCGTGACGCCGAATTGCGGCAGCACGAAAAACAGCCAGAACAATTGCACCAGCGCCGACGTTCCGCGGAAGATCTCGACATAAACCGTGGCCAGCCATCTGAGCGGCGTCGGGCCGTACATCCTTGCAAGTGCTGCAAGCACGCCCATGACTATTGCAAGCAGGCTGCCGAGGACGGCGATCTCGATTGTCAGGACCGCGCCTTGCAGCAGCCCCGGCATGAACACTCTATAGCTTTCCTGTGTTGCCAAGGCGCCGATCACGACAAGCGCGATGACCAGCATGGCAACGAGCGTACGGATTCCCATGCGATTCCCCCGGGGAAAAAAGGGCGGCGCTTTCGCGCCGCCAGCAGTTGGGAACCTATTTGCCTGCGCAGAGCTCTGCGGTGGTCTTGTTGGGGAGATAATCCTTGCCGAAGCCGAGCGGCTCGACCAGCGCGATGTGCTCCGGCGAACCGAGGAACTTCTTCAGCTCGGCGTTGAACGCCTCCAGCAGATCGGTATCTTCCTTGCGGAAGCCGAAGCCGCCATGGCCTTTTACCGACTTGCCGGCAACCTCGCCGAACGGCTTTGTCGATTCGACGCCGTCGGCCTTCTTGGCCATGTCGGCGATCGAAAGAGCGGTCAGCGCGGCAGCATCGGCGCGGCCCGACTGAACGGCGGCGACCAGGCTGGACTGGTCAGGCAAGGAGACGATCTGCCCATCGGCAACGCCCGCGTCCTTGGCGAAGCCGCCTTCGACGGCGCCGGCCATCACGGCAAGCTTGAGATCCGGGTTGTCCTTGATGCTGGAAAAGTCCTTCAAGCCCTTCGGGTTGCCTTTTGCCACCAACAAAGCCTCGCCGATGCCGTAGGAAGGCTCGGAGTAGTTGATCTCGGCGCAGCGCTTCGGAGTGATGAACATGCCGGCGGCGATGATGTCGAAGCGGCCGGCCTTGAGACCCGGAATGAGCGAGCCGAATTCGGTCAGCACGCCGTCGACCTGCGAGATGCCCAGCTTGGCGAGCACCGCCTTGGCGACTTCAGGGGCCTCGCCGGTCAGCTTGCCGTCTGGCGTGGCGTAACCGAACGGCGCCTCGTTGGCGAAACCGACGCGGATGTAGCCGTCCTTCTTGGCCCGTTCGAGGGTGGTTTCCGCGTGAGCGGACAGCGACGTCAATGACGTCGCGGCGAGCGCGATGCAGGCAGCCGCTTTCACGACCATACGGCGCGATACCGATGAATTGAACATGCTTTTCTCCCATTGGACAACTGATGGATGGTTCCCAGGGCGCGGCCTTCTTCGAGGTCGACGCCTGCTTGATAAGACGTATACAACTGCCCTAGACATTTCGCAAGCAGAGATATAGAAACCAAGAAAATTCGACGATAATTCGTAGTTAGCCAATAAATCGATGTCGAGTTGTGCACAATTTGGCCTGTTTGCTTTTTTACGAAAGGGCAAACAGCGTACCTGGAAGGCAGGATTTCGGTGGCGACCGCGGACGGGCTCGGGACATTCACGCAAGCGGAGTATGGGCAGCGCCTCGCCGGCGTGAAGACACGCATGCAAAAAGCCGGCTTCGATCTCATCGTCTGTCAGGATCCAGCCAACATGTGCTGGTTGACCGGCTATAACGGATGGTCGTTCTACGTTCCGCAGTGCGTGCTCGTCCATCTGGAGGAGGACCGGCCGATCTGGTTCGGCAGGGCGCAGGATGCCAAGAGCGCACGCCTGACCACCGGCCTGCCCGAGACAAACATCGTGCCGTTCTCGGAACGGCTGGTGCAGCAGCCGGTCGAACACCCCTATGACGAACTCGCCCAACTGATCCGGTCGCGCGGTTGGGGAAAGGCCCGTATCGGCGTCGAGATGGACGCGCATTATTACACTGCGCGCTGCCACGCCCACCTTGTCGAGGGGCTGTCCGACGCGCACTTCGCCAACAACCACGATCTCGTCAACTGGGCGCGGCTGGTGAAATCCGAAGCCGAGCTAGTGCTGATCCGCGAGGCGGGTGCGATCTGCACGCATGCCATGAACCGCGCCATCGAGAAAATGCGGCCTGGCGTGCCTCAGAACCATGTCATTGCGGAAATCTATCACGCACAGATTATGGGCGTGCCCGGAGCGGGCGGCGACTATGCCGCGATCTGTCCGCTGATGCCCGTTGGCGAGGGCACCAGCACGCCGCACCTGACGTGGTCCGACGCGCCGCTGCCGGACAGCGGCCTCGCCATTCTGGAGATCGCCGGCGTGCGGCGCCGCTATCATGCAGCGCTGACCCGAACGGTACATTTCGGCAAGCCGCCGCAAGCCATCCTCGACATGGCCAAGGCGATCGTCGAGGGCGTCGATGCTGGCCTCGAGAAGGCGCGCCCCGGCAACACCGCCGAACAGGTGGAAGCCGCCTGGCAGGCAGTCTTGAGGAAGAACGGGCTGAAGAAAGACAGCCGCGTCGGCTATCCGGTCGGACTCGCCTACCCGCCCGATTGGGGCGAGCGTACCGCGAGTCTTCGTCCCGGCGACACCACCGAGATGCAGCCTGGGATGTGCTTCCATTTCATGGCCGGCGTCTGGCTCGACGATTTCGGCATCGCCATCTCGGAATCGTTCGTCGTCACGGAACGTGGCGGCGAACGCCTCTGCGATGTGGCGCGCGAACTCATCGTCATCGACTGACATGGCGGCCGGGAAACCGGCTGCCGAAAAGACCATGCCCGCCAGCAAGCCGGCAACAAGCACGAGGACGCCCGATGGACCGCAATCCGTTTTCCGAAGCCGAAATCGCCAGCCGCCTGGCAAAGGTCCGTACTGCACTGGTCGAACGCGAGCTCGACGCGGCGGTGTTTGCCTCGCCGGAGAACGTCTTCTATCTCACCGGGCTCGATCACTGGGGGTATTTTGCCCCTCACCTGCTGATCGTCCCGCTCCGGGGAAACCCCGTCCTGGTCACCCGCTCGATGGAAAAGGTGACGATCGAGAATCAGGTGAAGGCAGCGGAATTCCGTGGCCATTCGGACAGCGAAACGGCGGCCGACCTTGCCGCGCGGGTGCTTACAGAGCTTGGCCTGTCCGGCAAGCGGATCGGCCTCGAATACTGGACGGCCGGCCTTAGCCATGGACTTGCCGTGGCGCTCCAGATGCAAGCAGATGCAAAGTGGAGCGATGTCTCCGGTCTGATCGACAAGATGCGGCGGGTGAAGAGCGCCGAAGAACAGGCGCTGATGCGGCGGGCCGCCAAGGTGACGGACGCCGCCGCCGGTGCCGCGATCGCCGCGATCTCCGATGGCGCTTCCGAACAGGAGGTCGCCGCCCAATGTGTTGCGGCAATGATCCGCGCCGGCGGTCATGCGCCGGGCTTCGGACCGTTCATCCGCCCGGCCGCGCGCCTGGGTGAAGAGCACACGACCTGGGGCGACGGGATCTACCGCAAGGGCGAGCCGGTCTTTGTCGAACTGTCCGGGTGCATCTCGCGCTACCACGCCCCGCTCGGCCGGCTTGTTCGGATCGGCCACATCAGCGACGAAGACGCCGCAATGGCGGAGGTGACCGCCAAGGCGTTCAACGCGGTCATCGAGGCGCTGCGGCCGGGCGCCAAGGCGCGCGATGTCTACGCCGCCTGGCAGGCCGTCGCCGACGAGGCCGGTCTTTCCCACTATCGCCGCCATCACTGCGGTTACCTTGTCGGCGCCGGCCAGCCGCCGTCATGGACCGGCGGCAATTCGGTGACCGGCTTGAGGCACGATTCCGACCTCGAGATCGAGACCGGGATGGGCTTCCACATCCTGTCGTGGCTGATGGGAACGGGTCGCGGCAATGACTTCGTCTCCAACACGGTGCTTTTGACCGATGCGGGTGCCGAAGTGCTCACCCGCACGCCGGCCGGCCCGATCGTTCGATAGGCCTGCACACATGGCGCGCTACTCGGCATTTTCGATTTTACGCAACGCGCTGTCCGGCCAGAAGAATTGGCAGCGCGCCTGGCGGGCAGCGGAGCCAAAATCTTCCTATGACGTGATCGTTATTGGCGGCGGCGGACACGGCCTCGCCACCGCCTTCTACCTCGCCGAGAACCACGGCATCCGTAACGTCGCGGTGCTCGAAAAGGGTTATGTCGGCGGCGGCAATGTCGGCCGCAACACCACCGTCATCCGCTCCAACTACCTGCTCGACGGCAACACCCAGTTCTACGAATTCTCGATGAAGCTCTGGGAGGGCATGTCGCGGGCGCTGAATTTCAACGTCATGTTCTCGCAGCGCGGCCAGCTCGTCACAGCGCATTCCGCCGATCAGCTCGACAGCTTCAGCCACCGGGCCAATGTCATGCGGCTGAACGGCATCGATGCCGATATCCTCGACCGGGAAGAAGTGCGCAGGCTGGTGCCCTATCTCGATTTTTCCGACACCGCCCGCTTTCCGATCCATGGCGCTATCTTCCAGGGCCGGGCGGGCACGGCGCGCCACGACGCCGTCGCCTGGGGCTATGCGCGCGCCGCCGACGGCCATGGCGTCGACATCATCCAGAACTGCGAAGTGACAGGCTTCGTCCGCGACGGCGACAGCATCGTCGGCGTCGAAACGACGAAAGGCCGGATCGGCGCCGGCAAGATCGGTCTCGCTGTTGCCGGTCATACATCCGTGCTCGGTGCCAAGGCCGGCCTTGAACTGCCGATCGAAAGCCATGTCCTGCAAGCCTTTGTCACCGAACCGCTGAAGCCGTTGGTAGACCAAGTCGTCGCCTATGGCGCCGACCATTTCTACGTCAGCCAGTCCGACAAGGGCGGGCTGGTCTTCGGCGGCAATCTCGACGGCTACAATTCCTACGCCCAGCGCGGCAATCTCGGCGTCGTGCGCGAAGTGGCGGAGGCGGCGATTGCGCTGATGCCGTGCATTTCGCGCGTCCGCCTGCTGCGCCACTGGGGCGGCGTCATGGACATGACTCCCGATGCCAGCCCGATCATCTGCCCGACGCCGATCGACGGCCTCTATCTCAACGGCGGCTGGTGCTACGGCGGCTTCAAGGCGACGCCGGCTTCCGGCTGGTGCTTCGCCCACACGATCGCCACCGGCAAGCCGCATCCCTTGATCGCGGCCTACGGGCTCGATCGTTTCCGCACCGGCCACACGCTCGACGAAGCCGGCGTCGGTCCTTCCGCCTGGCTGCAATAGGAGGCGGAACAAAATGCTGCTCATCGAATGCCCCTGCTGCGGCCCGCGCGACCATGACGAGTTCCGCTATGGCGGCGATGCCTCGGTCACGCGTCCGGCCCATGACGATCCCGATCCGGAGGCCTGGTACCGTTATGTCTATGTCAGGACAAACCCGGCCGGCCTGCACCGTGAATTCTGGCAACACGTGACCGGTTGCCGGCAATGGCTGGTGGTCGAACGCGACACACGCAACCACGCCATCACAGCCGTCGACTTCGCCAGAAAATTGCGGGCCACGAAATCAACTCTCAGGAAATCACCGGCATGAGTTCGAACCGCAAACGACTGTCGGTGGGTGGCCGCATCGTCCGCGAGCGGCCGGTCGAGTTTACTTTCGACGGCCGCAAGCTGGCTGGATATCGCGGCGACACGCTTGCCTCCGCGCTGCTCGCCAATGGCGTCACCCTGGTCGGTCGCAGCTTCAAATATCATCGACCGCGCGGCATTTTTTCCGCCGGGCCCGAAGAGCCGAATGCGCTGGTTACGCTCGGGAGCGCCGGCAGGCGCGAGCCGAACCTGCCGGCGACGACACTGGAACTCGCCGACGGCATGGTCGTGGAGAGTCAGAACCGCTGGCCATCGCTTGCCTTCGACGTGCAAAGCGTCAACGGGCTGTTGGCACCATTTCTGTCCGCCGGCTTCTACTACAAGACCTTCATGGGCCCGACGCGCCGCGCCTGGATGTTCTACGAACATTTCATCCGCAAGGCGGCCGGCCTGGGTAGGGCCGGCACCGACGCTGATCCCGACCGCTACGAGGTTCGTCATGCCTTCGCCGATGTCGCCATCGTCGGCGGCGGCCCGGCGGGATTGTCGGCAGCGCGGGCGGCCGCCGCGGCCGGCGCGCGGGTCGCGCTGATCGAGCAGGATTTCCTGCTTGGCGGCCAGCTTCTGGCGGAACCGTCCGACAGCGCAGCGGCCTCATGGCTGAGGCAGGCCGAGGCCGAGTTGGAGGGCTTCGAAACCGTCGCGCTGATGAAGCGGACGACCGCTTTCGGCAGCTATGACGGCAATGTCCTTGGACTGGTCGAACAGCGCGATCCAACCGATCCGCTGCCGAATGGCGAGGCCCGGCAAACGGTCACCATGCTGCGCGCCCGTTCGATCGTTTTCGCCACCGGCGCCATCGAGCGGCCGATGGTGTTCTCGAACAATGACCGGCCCGGTGTCATGCTTGCCTCGGCCGCCCGGACCTATCTCAATCGATTCGCCGTCCTGCCGGGCAAAAAAATCGTCGTCGCCACCAACAATGACGGTGCCTGGCGCACCGCCTTCGACTATGCCGTAGCCGGCGCGAAGGTGACGATTGCGGATCTTCGCGCAGTCCCGCCAGCAGCACTTGCCGCAGAAGCCGCACGGCTCGGCGTAATGATACGGGCCGGGACGCGGATCGTCGACCTGCGTGGCGGCCATGCCGTCAGGGACACAACGCTCAACGGGCCGGACGGCCCGTCCTCGGCCGCCTGCGACCTGGTCTGCGTGTCCGGCGGCTGGTCGCCAACCGTGCATCTCACCTCGCACCTTGGTGTCAAACCTGTCTATCGCGACGACATCGGCGGCTTCGTGCTGGGCGCGTTTCCGGCCGGCCGGTTCGGCGCCGGCGCGATGATGGGGGCCCATGCAACTGCCGAAGCCATCGAGGAAGGTCATCGCGCCGGCATCGACGCGGCAGCCTCCTGTGGCAAGTCGGCGCCGGTGTCCGCTCCGTCCAAACTCGATCTGGACCAGACCGCCACGATTTCGCTTCGCGAAGCCCCTTCCGTCGATCGTGGAAAAGCCTTCGTCGATTTCCAGATGGACGTGACGACAAAGGACATCGAACTCGCCCATCGCGAAGGCTATGAATCGGTCGAGCACCTGAAGCGCTACACCACGCTCGGCATGGGCACCGATCAGGGCAAGACCAGCAATTTTCCCGCACTTGCCGCCATGGCAGCGCTGCGCAACGCAACGATTCCTGAGACCGGCACCACGACCTTCCGCCCGCCCTATACGCCGGTTGCCATCGGGGCGCTTGCCGGGCGCGCCATCGGCCATCATTTCAAGCCGATCCGCCGCACGCCGATGCACGACTGGCACATGGCGAACGGCGCCGAGATGCTCGAGGTCGGGCTCTGGATGCGGCCCTATTTCTACCGGCAGTCGGGGCGCGACGTGAGCGAGGCCTATGTCGCCGAAATGCGTACCGTACGTCAGGCGGCGGGCCTTATGGACATTTCCACCCTTGGCAAGATCGATGTCCAGGGCCCGGATGCGGCGATATTCCTGGATCGCGTCTACGCCAACGGCTTTGCCAAACTGGCGGTAGGCCGCGCCCGCTACGGCGTCATGCTGCGCGACGACGGCATTGTCTTCGACGACGGCACCACGACGCGGCTGGCGGAAAACCGGTTCTTCATGACGACCTCGACCGCCAAGGCCGCCGATGTGCTGTCGCGTCTCGAATTCCTGCTCGACACGGCCTGGCCGGATTTGCGCGTGGCCGTGACCTCGGTCAGCGATGAATGGGCGGCGATGTCGGTTGCCGGGCCTAACAGCCGCGCAATCCTCAGCGCTGCTTTTCCTGGTCTCGACGTCTCCGACGCGGCGCTTCCGCATATGGGGCTACTCGAAAGCGAGTGGGAGGGCCGTTGGCTCCGCATCCTGCGTCTTAGTTATTCCGGCGAGCGTGCTTACGAAGTCTATGTCGGCGCCACTGCAGGTGAACAGCTCTGGAGTCGCTTGCTCGAAGCCGGCAGACTGTTCGACCTGAAGCCTTACGGCGTCGAGGCGCTTGGCGCGCTGCGCGTCGAAAAGGGCCATGTCGCCGGACCAGAGATCGATGGGCGCACGACACTCGACGATCTCGGCCTCGGCCGCATGGTCGGCAAGCGCAGCAGCTTCGTCGGCGACGTCCTGCGATGGCGCCCTGCCCTCCAGGCGCCCAACCGGCAGCGTCTGGTCGGACTGGAATGCATCGAGGACGGAAAACGCCTGCGCGGCGGCGCCATCCTGTTCCTGCCGGATGAGAAACCCTATGGCCATGGGCGCGGTCGCGTCACCTCCGTCACTTTCAGCCCCGAACGCGGCCATTATGTCGGGCTGGCCCTGCTTGCCGGTGATGTCGCGGCAGAAGGAAGCGAGGTCGTGGCGGTCTATCCGATGAAGGCCGAAACGGTTCGCGCCCGCGTTGTCTCGCCGGTATTCATCGATCCGCAGGGAGAACGGCTGCATGGCTAGCTTGACCTCTTCGCGGGATTTCAGCCTGTCCGTGGCCGATTGTCCGCTTATCCAGATCGAGGGCTGGGACGCGACACTGAGACAATTCGAAAAGAGCGTCTTGGCGTCGCTCGGCAAGAAACTTCCCGCTTCGGTCGGAGAGACGGTTCGCCACAAGGGCCTTTTAACCATCCGCGTTGCACCTCGCCGCCTTTGGCTGGCTCTCGACGAAGGCACGCAAGCGCCAGCCCTTGTCGTAGACCCCGATCTCGGCTGTTCCGTTCCCCTCGGGGAAGGTCGTGTTCGTTTGAAAATGGCCGGCCCTGGTATCGCAAGGCTTCTGTCCGGCTGCATTGCCGTCGACTGGCACGCGCCGGCCGCCGCTCCGGTCCGCGCCGTGCTGACATCCTTCCATCATGTCTCCGTGCTCTTCCTGCGCACCGGCGAGACCGCGTGCGAACTCATCGTGCCGCGAAGTTTTGCCCGCAGCCTCACGGATTGGATTGCCGGCGGCTAATACCGGTTCCTCGGGCAAGGACCGGCTTTAGGGGCGATCCAAGCCGCCATCATGAAGCCATCTACTCTCTTGCTGGCCATTCTTGCAGAAGCGTAATCCCATACTTCGGCGCGGCTGCTTTGAGCCGCTCGATATCGGCAGGCGTTGGCGGCCCGACCACTTCTCCCTTGCCGAGTTCATGGCCACCTTCGGCGAGAAACTGCTCGAACACACTTGGCGTGTCTATCAGGATATAGCGAACGAGCTGATTGCCGGGATTCATAAGCTGGTGCGGGATGCCACGCTTCAAAAACATGCTCTCGCCGGGCGAGAGCGTTCGGATCACACCGTCCACGAGTGCGGTCAACTTCCCTTCGATGACGTAGACCGTCTCGTCGTCATTCGCATGAACATGGATTGGCGTTTTCGTGTGCCCGTCGCTTCTGTTTTCGAAGAGACTCAACGAGCCTCCCGTCTGTTCGCCGGAGACCAGTCGCTTCATGACGATGCCTGCGAGCACGAATTCTTTTGGTTCAACATCCGTCATTGATCCAATCCTGCTAGGCACATTTGGAGGGCCGTCAAGCGGACGAACCGCGCCGCGACATCCGGCAAACGTCGAACGGGCTCATGCGTTCCCGGTCGCTGGAGTTCAATCTTCCCAAGCTCCGTTTGGACGAAAAGCCGGCTTCGTTCTTCCCGGACTTGCTGGTCGACACCGACATCCGCCAATTCGAGGGCGCCGCTGAGGTCCGCCTAACTGACGGCGAAGCTGCAACGGGCTGCCAGGCTCTCGCCAGGCCCAAGCACCGACAGTCCATTCCATTTGTCGATCGAACCACGATTGTGAGCATCGACAGCATGACTGAGCGGCTCAAAACAGAAGAAGTCGCTCTCCTTCGATGGCGAATAGACCAGGTAAAAATTCAAGGGCGATGAAGCTTCAATCCGCAGGCTGCAACTGTGCTCCGGCCACGATATCGTGGCGACGCCGTCCCAACCGGCAAACAGATTGTTTATCCATCCACTCGGCAACACGACTGGGGCGCCGAAATCCCAATCGGGACGGGTTTTGATATCCACAAACCGTTCGGGGAGATGGTTGAGCAGTTCGAGACAAACCTGCGAGGCCGGCGCATGAAGCGCGGTTCGTGCCGTTCTCGGGAACCATGGATGGATGCCAAGCCCGAACGGCAATCTGATCGAGGCCCGATTGACGATGCGAAGTTTCAGCTCGAGCCCCTGTCCGGTCAGAGCGTAGCGCACCTCGGCGCGATATCGATATGGGCCGGGTCCGTTGCTGATGAGCGACAGCTTTGCGTTGTCTTGCGCTACGCTGTCGACGTCCCACTCGCGCGAAAATCCATTGCCGTGAATGGGAAATGGCTCGCCTGCAACATTGGCAGGCAGTTCGTGGAATTTGGAGTCGAATGTGAATCCGCCGCCTGAGATGCGATTTGACCACGGCAAAAGCAGGTTGCAGGCAAGATCGACCGGGTTGCTGCTCCCGCCGTTTGGCCAAGGCCGGAAGATCGGCACGCGCCCATAGTCCAGTCTCGCAAGACCTGCCCCAAGCGACGGGACGATTTCAGCGGACAGGTCTCCGCTTCTGATCTTGATGGTCCCGACCATCAGCTTCAGACGGTGTCGACCTTGGCAGCGGCGATCGGCTGTTGATGGCGGCCTTTGCGAGCCACTGCAAGAAGGTCGTTCGACGCGATCCCGATGAGCGCCTTCATCTGATCGTGAGCGTCGTCGGCCCTGCGCATCCTAATTGCCTCCAGCACGTCGCCATGCGCGCTCAGTGTCTGCTGGTAATTAGCGGTGGCCGATGTGGTCAATCGGAAGGAGAAGCTGAGGGCGGCCGCAAGCATATTGCCGAGATTGGCGAATACCGGGTTGCGGCTGGCACGAAGGATGGCCGTATGAAACCTGACGTCGGCATCGAGACACGCAGCAAGATCGTCCTGCGGAGCAATGCGCATGGCTTCATACGCCGCTTCGATGACTGCGAGATCGCCTGACGTCGCCATCTTGGCCGCAAGTTGGGCGGCAGCGGGTTCAATGACCAGCCGCGCCTCGATCAATCCCCGAACGAAATCGAGATCGGGCTCGATATCGCGCATCCATTCCAAAACCTGTGCATCCAGCCTGTTCCATTCGCTCGACACGCGCACACGCGTCCCGGCCCGCTTGCGTGCCTCGATCAATCCTTTCGCCGAAAGCGTCAGAAGAGCATCGCGAAGCGCGGTGCGGCTCGCCCCGTAGATGACGCAAAGTTCGGCTTCCGTCGGCAGGACGGAGTGCTGCGCGTAGGAGCCGGCGAGGATTCGCTGTCCGAGATCGCGTGCGATGCGATCCTTGAGCGATGACGTGGCGCCCTCTGCGGCAGGAATGTCCTGCGTGCCTTGGCCAGTCGAAGCGATCGCCGCGTCCATCGTCATGTCCTGTTCAAGTGGTACTCGGCAATTACCACAGCAAGTATCAGCAGCGAGCCCTTGGCAAGCAACTGATAGAAGGTTGGCACGGACGTCAGTATCATTCCGTTGTTGAGGACGCCAATGATGGCGACGCCCAGCAGCGCGCCGATGATCGTACCCTTCCCGCCCTGCAAGGCGCAGCCACCCAGCACGGCCGCTGTGATGGCCTCGAGTTCCAGACCTTGGGATCCGGATACGGGCTGCCCCGAGCCGGTACGGGCAGCCAACAGAATCCCGGCCAATCCGGCTGCCACTCCACTCATGATGTAGATGCCGACGCGGTAGCGATTGATATTGATGCCGGAGAAGCGTGCGACAACGGGATTGCCGCCCAGGGCATAGATGTTGCGGCCAACGATCGAGCGGGCAAGGAAGAGATGGAAGACGATCGCGGTCAGCAAAAGAATCCAGATCAGCAGAGGCAGGCCGAGGATTCGTCCGATCCCGATGAAGCGGAAAGTGTCGCTGAAAATCGCGATCGATTGCCCATCGGATATGATGAACGCGATGCCGCGGAAGATCGCCATCGTACCGAGAGTTGCGATGACAGCGTTGACCCGCCCATAGGTGATGATGATGCCGTTCACGAGGCCGGCAAGACCGCCCAGGACCAGGCCGGCAAGAATGCCCGCGGCGGGTGATCCGGTGGCCTGGATGGCCATTGCCGTCGATACTGTGGTCAGACCGACAATTGCGCCGACGGCAATATCGAGCCCTCCGGCGACGATGACCACGGTCTGGCTCATCGCCAGAACGCCCAGGATGGTAATGCCTAGACCGATGTTCAGCAGGTTTCGGCCCGAGAAGAACACGTCGCCTCTCAGGGTGCCGAAAATGAGCACGAGAATGGCGAGAGCAACAAGAAGGCTTATGTTGTGAATGCCGATGCGCTCTGCGATGCGCAAGGAAGCGCGCCTTTTGCCGGTTTGTGTTGTTGCTGTGCTGAGCTCAAGGCTGTTCACTGAATTTGTCCTCCGAGCGATGCTACAGATTGCGGCATGGCGTGTTTCAGGATCGTGGTCTCGTCGATGTCAGGGCGGGAAAGTTCGGCCGTGATCCGACCTCCAGCCATGACAAGCACCCTGTCCGCGAGCCCGATCAGTTCCGGCATTTCTGAGGAAATCAGGATGATGCCGATGCCGCTGGCGGCGAGTTCGTCGATCAGGCGATAGATTTCCGCCTTGGCGCCGATGTCGATGCCGCGGGTTGGCTCGTCGAGGATGAGAAGCATCGGCTGCCGCGCAAGCCAGCGCGCGAGAACGACCTTCTGTTGATTGCCACCCGACAGTTTGGAAACCTCTTCGTCGAGGTTGGGTGCTTTGATCGACATCTTTGCTGCAAGCGGTGAGACGATCTCCAGAGCCTTGCGCCGGTTGAAGAAACCGAAGGTCGACGTCTTGTCGGGCACGCACAGCGAGGCATTGTCAAGAATGCTTCGGAACAACAGCAGGGCTTCGTGCTTGCGGTCTTCCGGGGCAAAGCCGATGCCCGCCACGATCGCTGCATGCGGACTGTTAGGGCCAACGGACACGCCGTTCATCGTTATGCTTCCGTCGACGCGCCTATCATAGCCGACAATCGCCTTTGCCAGTTCGGATCGACCCGCACCCATAAGGCCGGCAATGCCGAGCACCTCGCCACGGCGGACCTTGAGGCTCACATCGGTGACCTGGTCGGTGGTCAGGCCCGTCACCTCAAGCAACGGTTTTCCCGATTGCCACGTCTCGCGTGTAAACAGATCGGCAATGTCGCGGCCGACCATGAGCTTGGCTATGGTCTGCTCGCTGGCACCGGCCGCGGGGGAATCATCGACCAGCCGGCCGTCCCGCAAAACGACAATGCGATCCGCAAGGTCGATGACCTCGTTCAGCCTGTGAGAGATGTAGACGATCGAAGTGCCCTCTTCGCGCAGCCGGCGAATTACTGAAAACAGACGGCGCGCTTCGTCGTCGGTCAGCGACGAGGTCGGCTCATCGAATGCGATCAGCCGGCCGCCGGCACGTATGGCGCGCATGATTTCGATCATCTGGCGCTGTGCCGGACCGAGTGTGCTGCAGAGTTGACGCGGCCGCATATCCTGCTGCATGCCGAAGGTCGCAAGCACCTTATCGGTCTGGTCCTCGAGCCTGTGCCAGTCGAGCAGGACGCCTGCCAGCCGCGGCAGTTCGCCGACGAAAATGTTCTCGGCCACGGTCAGGTTCGGAACGATCTCCGGCTCCTGATGGATGACGCGTATTCCGGCTCTGTGGCTGTCGCGCGGTTCGCTGAAAACGATCGGCGTGGAGCCATGCAGCACGATGCCGGTGTCCGGTGCGAACACGCCCTCGAGAATTCGCATCATTGTCGACTTGCCGGCGCCATTCTCGCCAACCAGGGCAAGCACCTCTCCTGGCCGAAAGGCAATCGAGACATTGTCGAGCGCCTGCACGACGCCGAAGCGCTTCGATATCCTATCGAGCGAGAAGAAATCCGATTGCATCAAAGCTCACTCCCGAGGATCGATCCCGTGTGCCTGCCGACGAACTGCCGGCCCAAAAAGCGTCATGCGCCTGCGGCGCATGACGCATATCTGGTTCAGTGGCAGAGCTTGGCTTTGTAGTCCGATGCAAAATTGTCGGCAGTGATGTATTCCGGATCGGTGAAGGATTGCACGGGTAGCTTGGTTCCATCCTTGATGGAGGCCAACAAGATCTTCACCGCCAGTGCGCCGTGATTTGCCGAATTGAGCCACATCGTACCACGGAATGCCGAAGGCTTTCCGGATCCGAAGGCGTCGCAGGCGCGGCTCCCGTCGATGCCAATGCCCATGCCCTGGTCTGCGGAATAGCCGGCATTCTCCAATGCTCGCGCACCACCCAGCACACCATCATCGTTGCATGAATAGAATATCCAGTTCGTGACGCTAGGATTGGCCGTCAGTGTGGTGGTCATCACGTCGATGGCGTTGACCATCGTGTTATCGTAGGGGACGCGAACAATGTTGCCCGGCTTGAAATCGGGCACCGCCTTCAAGAACGCCTCTTCCGCGCCCTTGTTGCGCTGCATGCAGGTATCAGCCTTGCGGTCCTCGATCGAGGCGATGCGCACCTCTTTGCCCGCCCAGCCATCAGCCTTGTAGAGCTTGGCAAGCTCTTCGCCCACCCGCGCACCGATGTTGTAGGCATTCATGCCGACATAGGGGACCTGGGTGCCATCCTGGTAGTAGATATCGTCGTCCACCGCCACCAAGGGAATTTTTGCGGCCTTTGCTTTCTCCGCGATGACCGGTCCCAGCGCCTTGTCGGGGACGACGATGGCGATTC
Source organism: Mesorhizobium sp. M1328 (assembly GCF_040318075.1). Lineage (NCBI taxonomy): Bacteria > Pseudomonadati > Pseudomonadota > Alphaproteobacteria > Hyphomicrobiales > Phyllobacteriaceae > Mesorhizobium > Mesorhizobium sp. M1328. The sequence goes on from NZ_JAMYLO010000010.1 coordinate 132,256, forward strand.
CCTTCACACCGTCGCCGACCATCGTGTCGAAGGTGGTGATCGTCAAATTGGCGTCGAACTGGACGTCCTGCGACACCAAAGCGGCCCCCGCCGCCTCCGCCGCTTTCTTGGCGCCGCCGACTTCGGCGACGAACCATGGATGGTCTCCCATCTTGTTGATGTAGCCGATCTTGATATCGTCCGCGCTTGCTGCGCCACTCATCAATCCGGCAGCCAGTACCGCAAATGTCGCCAAAGCCTTTGTTGTGGTTTTCATGAAGATCCTCCCTGAGCTCAATGGTGGTTGCTAGTCGTGGTAGAGAACCGAGCGGCCACCATCGATGGTGATCGTCTCGGCATTTATGAACGGCGCTTCGTCCGAAGCGAGGAAAACCGCCGTCATTGCAACCTCGTCCGGCCGGCCAATTCGCTTGGGCGGATGGAGGTCGTGGGCTCGCCGCTTTTCCTCGGCGGGGTTCGGGAATGTGTTCCAGTAGGCTTCCGCGATCGGCGTCTCGATATAGCCGGGGGCGATCGCGTTCACCCGGATACCGCGCGCGGCATATTCGATGGCCAGCGAACGGGTCAGGCCCAAAAGTGCATGCTTGGCGACCGGATACGGGAATGTATGGGGAATGATCTGGAACGCGTGACAGCTCGCTATGTTGACGATAGACCCCGAGCCCTTCGCCAGCATCGTCGGCAAGACCGCCTTGGCGCAGAACCATGCGGCCTGGAGGTCGAGCTTGAGACAGCGGTCCCATTCCTCGTCCGGCATCGCCAGCGGTTCGTAGAAGACGTTGGCACCGGCATTGTTGACCAGAATGTCGACGCCACCATAGGTCGTGATCGTCCGGGAGACCATGTCCGCGACCGCGGATGCGCCGGTGACGTCCGTCTCGATGAACAGGGCGTCCGCGCCCTGGGCACGCAATTCGTCGGCGATCGCTTTTCCGCTTACCGCATTCAGTTCGGCAATGACGGTCTTTGCCTCCTGCATCGCAAAGGCGCGTGCAATGGCGGCACCGATGCCTTGGCCGGCGCCCGTGATGATTGCGATCTTTCCTTGCAGCCGTCCTGCCATTGCATTCACCAGTCCACCACGGTGCCGTCCGGCATGACGGCGTTGCGGGCATGCAGCACTTCCTGCTTGAAGGGGTGGCGCGCGATCACGTCCTCATTGACGGTGACGCCAAGGCCCGGCAGTTCGGGCAGATCCCAGCGGCCTGGTCTACGCTGAATTGGCCAGGTGACCACGTCGTCGTACCAGGCGACGGCACCGGACATCTCCTCCTGAATGACAACGTTTGGCGTCGATATGCCGAAATGAAGAGCAGCCACACCGGCGATCGGACCGAGCGGGTTGTGCGGCGCAAGGCCGATGCCTGCGGTTTCCGCCATGGCCGCGATCTTCTTTGTCTCGAGCAGACCGCCAGTGTGGCAAATATCAGGCTGGGCAATGTTGAAGGCGCGGGCTGCGATCGAGTGCGTGAATTCGCGGCGCCCGATCAGCCGCTCGCCGGACGCGATCGGCACGGCCGATCGCGCCGTAATATGCGCCAGTCCGGCAACATCTTCGGGTGGAACGGGCTCTTCCGCGAACATGATGCGGGCCGGCTCGATTGCTTTGAGGTAATCCATCGCCGCGTTAACAGATGCAGGGCGTCCGTGGAAATCGACCATGATGTCGATATCCGGGCCTACCGCCTCGCGAAGTGAGCCAACCATATTGGCAACGGAGTCGACTGCCTTGGCGGGCGATACGTAGTGGGTGTAGGGAATGCAGACGACCTTGACCGCATCGTAGCCTGCTTGCGTCACGGTGCGTCCGCGTTCCACGATCGCATCCGCGGATCCGGTCTCATAGACCGCCTTCATGTCCCCGAGGCCGAGATGCGTGTAGGTACGCAGATAGTTGCGAACCTGGCCGCCCAAAAGGCGCCAGACGGGGACGCTCAATGACTTGCCCAGGATGTCCCAGAGCGCGATCTCGATGCCGCTGACAGCGGACATTCCCTCAACGCCGAGACGCCAAAAGCCGTGCCGCGTAAGTATCTGGTAGCACTGCTCCACATTGCGCGGATCTTGCCCGATGAGCAGGGCTTCAAGATCCTGAAGCGCCCCAACGACGGCTCGGGTCTTCCATTCCAGCGTTGCCTCACCCCAGCCAAACAGGCCGGGCTCGTCGGTTTCGACGCGAACGAAGACCCAGTTGCGCATTTCCGCATTGCAGACGCGCGCCTTGATGGCCGTGATTTTCATTGGTCCTCCCAGACCTGCCGTCTTTTTTCGAGGCAATATGTATGACTTATTACCGATAATATGGACAAGTCAAGCGCAACATCGATGTGGACCAGCGCCGTCAAGGAACTGGTCCTCAGGAGGATCCGAGCAATTTTCGATCAATCCTTGTCCGCCGATGGAAGGGCTGTCAGCCGCCGATCCACGAATATCGCGGGAAAGGCGTGGCTAAATCACCGCGCAGACCGTTTTCGTCTCGAGATAGTTCTCCAGGCCCGGTGCGCCGTTCTCATAGCCCCAACCGGATTGCTTGTGGCCGCCCTTCGGCAATTCCGGCGAGAAGTAGGAATGGCAATTGATCCAGACGGTGCCCGACCGGACACGTGCGGCAAGGCGATGCGCAGTGGAAAGGTCGCGGGTCCAGACGCTTGCGGCGAGGCCGTAGGGCGAGTCGTTCGCATGGCTTACCGCCTCCGCGACATCGTCGAACGGTGTCACGGCAACGACCGGGCCGAAGATTTCCTCGCGCATCATGCGCATGTCCGGGCGTACGCCGGTAACCACGGTCGGCTCGAAGAAGTTCTCGAAGCGCCGGCCGCCGGCGATGATCTCGGCGCCGCTGGAAGCACCATCGCCGACATAGAAGGCGACGCGCGCAGCCTGGGTTCCGTTAACCAGCGGACCAAGGTCGGTATCCGGGTCAAGCCCGTGTCCGAGACGCAGCTTTCGCGCCTCTTCCGCCAGACCCTCCACCAGACGGTCGTAGATCGAGCGATGCGCATAGACACGCGAGCCGGCGACGCACACCTGGCCGGCATTGGCGAAGATCCCCCGGGCCACTCCGGGGATTGCGAGCCCCATGTCCGCATCGGGCATGATGATGGCCGGCGACTTGCCGCCCAGCTCGAGCGTCAGCTTCTTCAGATTGCCGCACGCTGCGGAGACGATCATCTTTCCGACTTCCGTCGAGCCGGTGAAGGCGACCTTATCGACATCGGAATCTGCAGCCAATGCTGCGCCCACAGTTTCACCGAGACCGGTCACGATATTGACGACGCCGTCCGGCAAGCCGGCTTCGATCATCAGTTCGCCGAGCCTGAGCGCGGTGAGCGACGTTTCCTCAGCCGGCTTGAGCACGATCGTACAGCCGGCGGCAAGCGCCGGGGCGAGCTTCATCGAGGCCATGAGCAGCGGCGAATTCCATGGCGTTATGGCTGCCACGACACCAATAGGCTCGCGCACCGTATAGGCGAAAATCTTGCTGCCCGCCGGTTGGTAGCTGATGGAGGTGGGGATGGTCGTGCCGAGGATTTTCGTGGCAAAACCGGCAAAATAGCGGAACTGCTCGGCCGAGGCGGGAATCTCGGCGAAGCGCGAGGTCTTCAGCGACTTTCCCTGGTCAAGCGTCTCGAGTTCTGCAAGCTCATCGGCATGGCGCTCAATCAGGTCAGCGATGCGCCATAGCAGGTTGCCGCGTGCCGACGGTGTCATGTCGCGCCAGCTCTCGCCTTCGAAAGCAGCACGCGCCGCAGCAACGGCGCGCCCGGCGTCATCGGCTGTGCCTCGCGCCAGCAGCGCGAGCGTGTCGCCATTCGCAGGATCGGTCGCGGGCAAGGTTGCGCCATCGCTGGCGTCGCGCCAGCCGCCGCCGATCAGGTGCCGCATTCTGGGTTTGGCCAGGAACGCCTTGACGCCTGCATGCCTGGCTTTACAGTTTCGAATGATGACCGTCATGTCCGTATCCCGCAAGCGAGCGCCTCGACCGCGGCGAGAGCACCGCGGATGATGGAATGATAGCCGGTACAGCGGCAGATATTGCCTTCGAGCGCAGCGCGGATCTGAGACTCGTCGGGAGCCGGATTCTCCAGCAGCAGGGCGGTCAGCGCAACAGTGATGCCGGGTGCGCAGTAGCCGCACTGGAAGGCGTTTTCGGCCGCCAGAGCCTCGCGCAGGACAATGGCTTCGGGAACGTCGTCGAAACCTTCCGGGGTGATGATGGTGGCCCCGTCGAGCTGCCACGACATGAGCAGACAACTATTGATCGCGCGACCGTCCATCAGCACGAAGCAAGCGCCGCAGCGGCCGATGCCGCAAGCCACCTTGGCGGCAGTCATGCCGAAATGGTCGCGCAGCAGGTCGATCAGGCGTAACTCGGCAGGCACGGCCAGCGCCCGGCGGCAGCCGTTGAGGTTAAAGGTAATCTCGATCTCGGCGCTCACGCTGCACTCCTCTGCAGGGCGTCGAGTACCCATTCAGGATCGACCGGGATGCGCTCGGGCCAAGCCCCTGTGGCGTCCGCAATCGCGTTGACGATGGCTGGCGTCACGGCGCCAATGCCAAGCTCACCAACTCCGCGCGGACCGAACGGGTCGTCCTCGTCCAGATCCTCCAACGCGAAGGTCGCGAGGCTTTCCGGCGTGTCGGCAATGCCTGGCAGCATGTAGAAATCGAGGTTGCCGGCAAGATACCGGCCATCCCGCATCGCCGCGTCCTCAGTGAGGGTGAAGCCCAGCCCCTGGACGCCGCCGCCTTCGATCTGGCCAAGATAGGCGGCAGCATCGAGCATCGGTCCGGCCGCGGTGTGCTGATGGAGCTCGAGCACGCGTACCTGCCCGGTGATGCGGCTCACGGCAACGCGCGCCAGTGTCGCGCCGAAGGCGAAGATCAGGCGTGCATTGCCTTCCAGATAGTCCGATTTCGGAAACTCGAAGCTGACGGCAGCAACTGGCAGCCGGTCCGGAGGCAACGCCTCGGCAAGCTCGGCGAAACTCATGAGCAGTGAACCACTGTTGGAATGTCGCTCGACGATGCCGCCGGGCGCCAGCGCCAGCTTCCCGGCTTCGCGGCAAAGCACCTGGCCCGCTGCGGCCAGCAGGTCGCGCGTAAAAGATGGTGCGGCGACTGCCGCGACGCGCCAGACTACGTGAGTGCCGCGCGAGGCGGTAGAGGAACCGGATTCGGGCGTCGCCGCCGTATCGCCGGTGACCGGCCGGACATCGTCACGGCCGCAGCCGAGCGCTCCGGCGACCGCGGCTTTTACCGAGGTGAGCAGGCCCTGTCCCATCTCGTCCAGGCCGTAGAGTGCTTCGATCACGCCATCCGGAGCCAGGCGCAACGCGCCTCCGGCCGGGTCCGGCGGCAGCGTGCCGAGTCCGTTGCCTTGATAGTTCATCGCCATGCCGACGCCGATCGTCTCATAGCCGTCGAACGACGGGCCGCGCGGCTTGGCCCAGATCGGGTCAGCAGCGGCGGCTTGCAGCATCTCGGCCAGACGTTCGGACGGCGCGACCTGCTGGCCGAGATGGCCTCGCGTGCTAGGCTCGCGCAAATTGCGGCGCCGTATCTCGATAATGTCGATGCCGGCGGCTTCGGCCAGACGGTCCAGCTGGCACTCTACCGCGAAGGCCATCTGGTTGGCACCGAAGCCACGAAACGCGCCGCAGACGCCGTTATTGGTGTAGGCGAGCCTGCCCGAGCTGAGGACGTTGGGAACGACATATGGCCCGCAGGCGTGTTCGAGCGCCGTCTCAAGCACGCCCGGGCCGAGCGACGCATAGGCGCCGGCATCCGCGATCACATCCACCTGCTGGGCGAGCAGACGACCCTCGGCGTCGCAGGCGGTGCGCATATGGATACACATCGCATTGCGCTTGGTACCCGCGATGACAGATTCCGCCCGGTCGAGATGCAGCCGCACGGCGCGTCCGGTCTTCAGCGCCAGCAGGGCCAGGGCCGGCTGCACGGTCAGCTCGTCCTTGCCGCCGAAAGCGCCGCCAGTCGGGCTGGTGACCACCCGTATCTGCTCTTGCGGCATGCCGAGGATGCGCGAGAGCTGCATGCTGTCGCGGCGGCCATGCTGCCCACCGGCAAAGACGTTCAGGGTACCATCCGTACCGACGAAAGCGTAGCCGCCCTCCGTCTCCATAAAGCCGTGCATCTGGCTCGGCGTTTCGTAGACAGCCTCGACGATATGAGCCGCCTTGGCAAAAGCCGTGGCGGCATCGCCACGCGTGAACTCGAAGCTGCACTGCAGATTGCCTGAGACATGGACCGGCTCCGCTCCAGCGGCGAGTGCCTGTTGGGGATCGCTCACAATTGGCAGCGGCTCGTATTCGACCCTGATGAGAGCAAGCGCGCGTTCGGCCGTCTTCGTGTCAACAGCGGCGACGGCAGCAACAGCGTCGCCGATATAGCGCACCTTGTCGAAGCACAGTGCAGGCTGATCCTGCACGACAATGCCGAAGGCATTGCTGCCGGCGATGTCGCGGTGCGTTACAACCGCCGCGACGCCGGGCAGCGCCTCGGCCGCGCTCGTATCGATGGAAACGATCTTTGCATGGGGGACGCCGGCACGCCGAATGCGCCCGACCAGCATGCCGGGCTCGCGATGGTCGGTCAGGTATTCGAGCCTGCCTGCGATTTTCGGCGCACCGTCCGGCCGCTGGTGCCAGCTTGCACCGATCTCCGATCGGGACACGAGAATTTCGGCAGGTGGGTTTCCGGACGGTACGGTCCGCCGGCGCGGCGAATGTGCTCCTTGGGACAACTTTCCGCCGAGCCCGAAGACCAGCGCATTCGCCACGACACTGCGCCGATAGCGGTCGGACCGCCATGCATCATCGATCGCCGGCGTCTCTTCCAGAATTGCGGCGTGCAGCTCGGCCCAATCGATCTCCCGCAGGTGCCGGCCGACAAGCAGCGCTTCAGCGCGGTCGAGACGGGCCGCTTGCCCGCCGCCGCTGGCCGCGAGCCGCGCGACGATGATGCGATCATGCGCTGTCTCGACCAGCCCGGCGACACCGGCCACGCTTGGGGTGAATGCGGCGCGCAGGCCGACTTTGCGATGGGTCCAGCGAGCGGCAGTTGGTTGCGGTCGAACAATCACCGCCTTGATGAGGCCCGCGGACGGCGCGGCGGCCAGCCATTGCGCGAGCGACACGACGGCGTGCCCGGCCGGTGAGACGATCTCCAGCTTCGCGTCGGTCGCGAGCAGGGCCGGCAGAAGGCAACCCATGCGCCCGGCGACGTTGCCGCCCAGCGTTCCGAGATTGCGGACGGCAGGTCCCGCCGTGGCGCGGACGGCGGCTGCGAGCAGAGGCAAATTCTCGCCTATTGCCCGGTCACGCTCCAAGGCACCCAGGGTCGTCAGTGCGCCGATGCGAAACCCATCGGCGGCCGGTTGGATGCCCTTCAGGCCGGCGATACGGCCGATGTCGATGAGGCACCCCGGCTTTGGCAGGCCTTTCGCCCAGCCGAGCTGCAGCGCCGTGCCTCCGGCGACCAGTTGCGATGCGCCCTCGCCTGCCAACGACAGCGCCTCGGCAACGGAGGCCGGGCGAAGTACCTGGAGATCCGGTCCGGTCATGTGGCTACCGCGGTCGTGCCGAAACGAATGCCTTTTTCCTTCAGCCAGCGGCGGTAGGCGATGGAGGAACCGTCGGCGCGTGTCGGGATTTCCATCCGCGGCTCGAGCGGAAGGCGCAGCGGCCGCTGGTTCTCCACGATGATCCGGTCTTGCAGGAAGATGACCTGTTCGAAGTTGAGCAACGCCGTCTGCGTCGAAGCGGAATCGACAAGGTACATGACCGGCTGGGCGCGGCAGAGATCTTCCTCGATGGGCTGGATGAACAGCGCGATCGCATCGAGCCGACCGGGCGCTCCGGGGCATACACGGTATAGCATCACAACGAATGGGCTCGGCACACGATAGGTCAGATGCACAAACGCGCCGGAGCTTTCCGTTGCGGCAATGCGCGGCTGGAAGAACGTGCAGTTGGTCGCCCAGACCTCGTCCACCTCGCGACGTATCTCGCTCAGATAGGCAGGCACTTCCGTGTGCGGCTCCGAACCGAGAATGTCGGTATGCACGAAGGGGAAATGCGCCATGTCGAGGAAATTCTCTACGACACGCAAACCCGAAGCCCGCATCGTCACCCAGCCGCAGGGCACGTAGCGGCGGTCGGGTTCCGATGCCTCGGCGATCTCGAAGATTTCCTTTCCGGGCTGGCCCAGCGTCGTCCAGACGCAGCCGTAGCGCTGCCGGACGGGCAGCGCGGGGCCGCGGTTGCCGTCGTCCAGGATCTCCCGAACCGTGATTGCACCCGTGATGTCACGGACCAGTTCGATGTCCTGGCCGAGCAGCCGCGTGCGGCTCGGCGCGCCATCTAGATCGGCGACCGTCTCCACCGCGTACCAATCGTCCAGTGCCGCCCTGTCCGTCGTCTTCATCACCGAGGCCCGCCCTATTGGGTCCATTGCAGGCTGCCGCCGGAATTCTCGGCAAGGAAAGCGGCGCGCCGGGCGAACAGGCCAGGCGCGACGCGATGGATTTCGGCGATGATCTCGCGCAGGTCGCCGGTGCGCAACGCGCCGTCCTCGGCCAGGATTTCGCCATCGACCATAGTCAAAGACACGTCGCTGCCGCGCACGGCGTGGACAAGATTGTGATGGAAGTTGAAATAAGGTCCGTCGCGGAAGACCGGCGTCATGCGCGGCGTATCGGTGCGGACCGCGATGATGTCGGCGCGCTTGCCGACTTCGATCGAGCCGATCTCGTGGTCGAGCCCGATCGCCCTGGCGCCGAGGATGGTGGCCATCCGCAGCACCTGCCAGCTATCCATGGCGGCGGCGTCGAGGTCCTTCAGCTTGCCCAGCAGCGAAGTCACCTTCATCTCTTCGAACATGTCGAAATTGTTGTTCTCCTTCTCGCCGTCGGTGCCGATCCCGACAGGCACGCCGGCCTTCAGCATCTCGGCCACCAGCGCGATGCCGCTTGCCAGCTTCATGTTGGAAACAGGATTGTGGGCCACCGAAACGCGGCGCTTGGAAATAAGCTCGATCTCTTCTCGATCGAGCCAGACGGCGTGGGCGATCATGGCGCGCGGCGTTTCGAAGAAGCCAAGGTCGTCCAGCGCGAACATCGGGCGTTTGCCGTAGCGCCGCTTAAATTCCGCGATCTCGATCTCGGCCTCGCTGCAATGGGTGTGGAAGCCGGTGTCGTGTTTCCTTGCGAGTTCTATCGCCCGACGCTGGCCGGCTTCGTCGGCATAAAACAGATGCTCCAGCCCGACCCACACATTGATGCGGCCGCCCGCCTTGCGATGCCAGCCCTCGATCATCGCCTCGTTCATGTCGAGCGTGTCGAAGTAGTTGTAGTCGGGATGCTCGCCGACGTAAGGCACGGCGACCAAGCGGTTGCCGATCGTCTCGGCCGCCCGGGCGCTGCCTTTCATGAACCGCCACATGTCGACGACGGTGGTCGTGCCGCCGAGCACGGATTCCGCGTAGCAGAGCCACGATGCCGCCTCGGCCTCGTGCGGCTGCAGCACGCGATGCATCGGATTGATATGGAGCGTCAGCCAGTCCCAGACCGGCAGGTGCTCCGCCGTGCCGCGCAGAAAACCGGAATGCGCATGCGCATTGACCAGCCCGGGCAAAAGCACCGCATTGTCGAGCTTCTTCACGGCCACGGCCGGATACGCAGCGCGCAATGCTGCGAGTGCGCTGACCGCGGCGATACGACCATCTTCGACCAGCACGGCGCCGGCAGGCAACACGTGGTTATCTTCATCCATGGTGAGCAGCGTGTCGGCAGCAAGGATGAGGCTTCGCGTCATCGCGGGTACTCCGTGTGCGTTCCGTCGGTCATGACATCCTCAAGCTGCCGCCGCGAGCAGGAAATCGGCGGCGCGCTCGCCGATCATCGTGGCGGGCGCGTGGGTGTTGCAGGTCGGGATCGTCGGGATCACCGAGGCATCGGCGACATGCAGGCCGTCCAGCCCGTGCACGGCGAGACGGCTGTCTACGACGGCCATCGCGTCCTCGCCCATCTTGGCGGTTCCGCAGACGTGGAAGAAAGTCGAGCACGCATCGCGGATGAAGTCGATGGTCTCGGTGCGGGTCAGTCGGCGGTCGGGTGCGGCAAAGCTGGCGAAGAGACCGGCGTTCGCTTTTGCAGCCGCCATCTCCATCACCATCTCGACTGCGGTGACCATGGCGTCGAGGTCTTCCGGTTCCGCCAGAAAGTTCGGCTGGATTTCGAGCGGCCCGCCGGGCTTGCCGTCGAGCAGCTTCAGCTGCCCGACGCTCTTCGAGCGCATCAGACCCGCACCGAAGGAAAAGACATCGCCGGATACATCGTAGCGCGCGCGGATCGCAGGTTCGGCGCTGTTGCCCTGGACCGGAAAGGCGTGCAGGTCGGGCTGCGGCAGGTCCGGACGCGACTTCCAGTTGACCATCGAGCCACCGCCATTGCCCACCACGGGTCCGATCGGCCGTTTCGCGCGGAAGACGCACGCCTGCGCCAGCGGATGGTCCTGAAGGTTCCGGCCGACACCCGGCAGGGCGCAAACGACCGCAATGCCAAGGCGCTTCAGTTCGACCGGATCGCCGATGCCCGACAGCATCAGCAGGCGTGGCGTGTCGATGGCCCCGGCCGCGAGCACGATGCTCTCTTGCGCGCGTGTTTCGCCGATTTCGCCGCCGACGAGGTGCTTGACCGCGACGCATCGGCTGCCTTCGACCGTCAGGCCGATGGCCGCGGATCTGGTCAGCACCGTCAGCATCGGGTGATCCAGGATCGGCACGAGATAGCCCGTCGCCGAACTCCAGCGCTTGCCGTCGAAGATGTTGAAATTCGCGGCCGCCGTCCCCTCGTTGCTGGAGCCGTTGGGATCGTCGATTACGGGGATGCCGATCTCGGCCGCGCCATCGATCAGCGCCTGCGCGACCGGGCACAGTGCCGCCGGCCGCTCGATACGGAGCGGACCGCCCGCTCCGCGAAACTCGCTTGCACCGTCGCGCCAGTCCTCGCAACGCCGGAAATAGGGCAGCACGTCGGCGAAGCTCCAGCCCTTGGCGCCGCCAGCCTCCCAGGCATCGTAATCATGCGGATGGCCGCGATACCACATCATCGCGTTGATAGCGCTTGAGCCGCCCAGCAGGCGACCACGCGGGATGCCGATGGTACGGCCGTTCACGCGCGGTGTCGGAGCATAGTCATAGCCCCAGTCATAGGTGCCGCGGCCAAGCGGCACCCATTTGCCGGGGTCCTCGATCTCTTCGATCCCAAGACCCGTCGGGCCGGCTTCGATCAGGAGCACGTCGGCGCCGGCATCGACCAGCCGCCGCGTCACCGCACAGCCACCGGAACCCGAGCCAACCACCACGTAGTCGTAGCTGGGTTTCAGCGCGCGTCGGGGGACGACAGGTCCGAGGATGCCCATGATCTCGTCAGTTGTGCTCGCTCGGGCCCATGATGACGATGCCTTCGCTCGCCTCGACGTGGCGGACGAAGATATACTTGTCCTCGCGGCCGTCGCTGTGTTTGCGCTTGATGTCCGGCTGGACCGTTCCCGAGACCTTGGCGACCACTATATAGGGTGCCTCCATCGCGAGCCCCCATGCGCAATGCGCGTCGAACTCGTCCACCGTGCGCACTGTATGGGCGTTCTCGACGCCGGCGCCGCGCGCGATCGCGGCAAGGTCGACGCGGCCCAGCGCCGTATGCGTCGGCGGGCCGCCGATCGACTGGTAGCACTCATTGTCCCAGACCACGATGAAGAGGTTCTTCGGTTGTTCGTTTCCGAGCGTGGCCAGGATGCCCAGATTGAAGAGCAGGCCGCCATCCGTATCGAGCGAAACGACGCGGCGGTGCGGCAACCCGGCGGCGAGCCCGAAGGCCTGCGGCGTGACGCAGCCGAGTTGCTGCTGGAACAGGCTCGCCTCGCGCATATGCGGCGCGGCGTTGTACCACTCATCGACGCTGCCGCCGAGCGAAAGGATCACCAGCTCATCCTTCAGCCGCGCGGCAAGCGCCTTCATGCAGTCAAAGCGTTTCATCGCACCACCTCGCCGCCAAGCGCCACGGCCGAATGGTAGTAGGACGCATAGGACCAGGAATAGGCGTCGACGATGGCGCGCTCGATCCTCGCCTCCTCGGTGACGATCCGGTACGGCACGCGCAGCGCGTTCAGCACCGGCTCCATGGTGATGCCATGCGGGATTGCCCACCAGTTGTTCTCGCCAAGCTCGCCGCGGTAGCTCATCAGCATCACGACCGGGATACCGGCTCCGAGGCCCATGCGGGCCAGCGGCTCGACCGAGGCGCGCAAGCCGGAGTTTTCCATGACCAGCGCCGCGCGCTTGCCCGACAGGAAGACCCCACCGCAGATCGCTGCGCCCTCGCCCTCGTTGGTGACGTGGATCGTGCGGATATCCGGATCGGCATCAAGGGCCGGGTAGAGTTCCTTGAACAGCGAATCGGGCAGATAGCAGACGATGCTCACCCCTGCCCGTTTCAGCCCTCGAATGACCGCGTCGACCGCACTCTGCTTCATGACATCCCCTTCGGCCGGGAAGTCTCGCAAAGCTCAGTTGTTCGAGATAGAGACAAATTTCTCTCTTTATCGATGCGCAAAATGCAACAACTAATCATGCAGCGCCTTGACCATGCGGGCCAGCAGCGCCGCGAATGCGGAGGCCGCATCCGACATTTCGCGTTCCAGTCGGGCGAGCAGCATCAGCCGGTGCGGGTTCATGCGCGAATCGCGCAACGGCACGAAAACGAGCGATCCGTCAGCCACTTCCGGTTCGATGCCGAGCTTGGTGCGAAGCACCACGCCGAGGTTGAGGCGCACCATTTCGGTCATCAGTCCGATCGAGTTGGTCCGTGACCGTCGCGTGAGGTCGATCATGGAGCGCCCGATCGCATCGTCGATCGAAATGCCCAAAGCAAGGCTGTTGTCCGAGACGATGACCTGTTCGCCGGCAAGATCGAACAGCTTCACTTCCTTGCGGCCGGCAAGGCGGCTGTCCGGATGAGCGACGACGCCCAGCGGCAGAGGCGTGCTCGCGATCTTGCGCACGTTGCGCGGCACGCGCACGTCGAAAGCAAGCGCCAGATCGCATTCGCCGTCGGCAACCGCATCGCAGGCGCGCTGCGACCCGGCGACATGCACATCGACCGATATCTGCGGGTGGCGCTTCCAGAATTCCTTCAGCGCGTTCGGCACCAGCCCGCGCGCCGCGCTCTCCACGATCGCCACGGACAACGAGCCGCGGTTGAGGCCACTGAGATCGTTGATCTCGGACGAGGCGCGCGCCAACTCGGTGATGCTCTGACGCGCGTGGTAGAGGAGAAGCTCGCCTGCGCTGGTCAGTTTCAGTCGCTGGCGCACACGCTCGAAGAGCGGCGTGCCCAGTTCGTCCTCCAGGCCCTTGATGACGCGGCTGATGGAGGATGGCGCCACGTTGAGCGCCTGCGCGGTCTGGCGAACCGAGCCCAGCCGCGCGACCATTTGGAAATAATGGATGCGCGGTGAGACCAGCCCAAGTCGGAAGGGATCCACTCAGGCGGCCTCGAAGGCGGGGACGATCTCCATTTCCGGCACCAGCACGAGACCTTTGTCGGTGATGCGGATTTCGGGGATGACCGAGAGCGGGATGAGGTTGAAGCCCATATAGGGAATGCAGCAGCCGGCCGCCTCCCATTCCCGTTTGAGGATCTTCACCTCCTCCGCGACCTCGGTGACGCGCTTGTCGGACAAAAGGCCGGCGATCGGCAGTTCAACGATGGCAGTCACTTTACCGTCGACGACGACACAGACGCCGCCTTGCGTTTCCTCGATCGCCCGCAGCGCCACCTGCATGTCGGCCTCGTTGACGCCTGCGATGATGATGTTGTGGCTGTCGTGGCCGACGGACGATGCGACGGCGCCGCGTTTCAGCGTGAAATTGCTGAGCAGCCCGTAGGCGACGTTGCCGTCCGACTTGCCATGGCGCTCGACCACAGTGACGAAGCACAGGCCGTGGCGGTCGAAATGGTTCTGCCAGTCGTTGGCCGGATCGAGCGTGATCTTCTGGTGGCCGAGCGTGATCCCCGGCAGTTCGGTGCGGATGGTATGCGCCACCACCTTGCCGGTTGGCAGGTCCGGCGTCAGCTTGATCTGCTTCGGCAGCTTCACTGTGTAGTAGGCCGCGTCCGGATAGCGGTAGCGAGTCGAGAGGGCCTGGTCGAGCAGCGGCGTGATCTTGCCATCATCGACGACGAGTTCGCCGCCATACCACGTGCTGACGGGATCGAAGCCGTCGTCGAGCAGCACCAGGTCGGCACGGCGGCCACCACCGAGGCCTCCGATTTCGCCTTCCATGCCAAAGCGCGTCGCGCCATGCAGCGAGCCCATCGACCAGGCCTGCTCCGGCGTCATGCCGGCCTTCATCGCCTCGCGCGTCACCCAGTCCAGGCCGAAGAGCATCAGGTCGTCAGCATCGCGGTCGTCGGTGCAGACCGCGATGCGCTTGTGCGAGGCTCCGAGTTCCGTGATCGTCTTGATCGCTGCGGGCAGGCTGTGCCACGGCGTCGTCGGCGGACCGCCGCGTAGGAACAGCCAGATGCCGGCTTCGAGCATGTCGTCGGCGATCTCGCGGTCGATCGCCTCATGGGTATCGGTGACGCCGGACGCCGCATAGGCCGACACGAATTCGCGTCCATAGACGTGGCCCGACACCGGGCGGCCGCGTTTCAGCGCCGCAGCGAGGATGGCATGGCTGCGTTCATCGCCCATAGCCACTGGCACGAAATCCATCTTCTCGCCGAGCGCCACGGCTTCCGGCCATTTGTCGAATAATGCGCCGATCTTCTCGGCTGTCAGGTCGCCACCGGCCGTTTCCAGCAACGGCGAAGTTGCCGGGACGGTGCTCGGAACCGTCAGGAAGATGGACAACGGCGCCAGGCGCGCGTCCTCCAGCATCGCCTCGATGCCAGCAACGTCCATGACGTTGCCGATCTCGTGGCTGTCGCAGAAGAGGGTCGTGGTGCCGTTGAGCAGCGCCGCCTCGGCATAGGCGCAGGCCGTCACCATCGAGGATTCGATGTGGATGTGCGGATCGACCAGGCCAGGCGCGACGATGCCGCCCCTGGCGTCATATATCCTCGCGCTGCCGCCCTTATAGGTGCCGGCCGGCTTCACAGCGGCGATCCGCCCTCCCGACAACCAGATCTCGCGGCCTGGAAGCACGCGCTCCGAATAGGTCGACAACACGCGTGCGCCGGCAATGACCAGATCGGGATCGGCTCGCCCGGAAGCGACGCCAGCCAGTCGCCGGGTCATGGACGAGAGCGGCTGGACGGAAAAGCGCGTGAGAAAGGTCATTTTGCTGCCAGCCTCGTTCTCCTTGAATGTTGGGCGTCAATGGTAGTCGGGGATGCCCGGCATGGTCATGAAGCCGGGAAGCGCGCGGAAGCGACGCGCCCAGCGGCGCAGCGCCGGATACTCGTCATGGTCGACGCCGAAATCGCGGCTCAGCGCAAAAGCCGGAAAAAGTGCGATGTCGGCGATAGTCGGGCGGCCCGCAGCGAACCATTCTTTCTTCTCGAAACCCCGCGCGGTCATATGGTCGTCCATGGCGCGGAGCGCGTGCGCGGCACCGGCACGCAGCGCAGCCTCGTCGCCGGCGGCACCGAACATGGCATGGCGGCGCGCGGCGCCGGCAACGCCGAGACCGCCGGCCGCAAAGAAAAGCCACTGCATCACCTTGGCGAAATCCGCACCATCCGCCGGCAGCCATGCACCCGTTGAATCGTGGCTGCGCGCCAGATGGGCGATGATGGACTCGGCGCCGAACATCGTTACCTCGTCGTCGCGGAGAATGGGCAGGCTGCCCGTCGGGTTCATGGCCAGGAATGGCGGCGTCTTCTGCTCCGCCCCCGGAAATGCATCGACTGCAACGGTCTGCCATTCCAGGCCGAGCATGGAAAGCGCCAGCCGCACCTTGTAGCAGTTTTCGTCCAGCTCGTAGTTGTAGAGCGTGATCCTCGCCATCATGCGGCCCGCGTCGTCGAGGTCGCGCCGGTACGCCCGGTCTCGAGATGATGACGCAGCTCGCTCGTCCAAGCGAAGAAATGCTCCTGCCCCTTGCCGGCATACTTGGCTGCCGGTCCGTCAATCACGACGTGCAGGGCCGATCGTTTGCCGGTTAGTTCCTGCAGGCCAAGAAGCAGCGTGTCTTCGCCGACCGTCAGGCTGAACAGCATCCCGCTCAGCGCCTTCAGATCAGCCACCCCGGATCCGCCGGAGAAGGGCGTAGGCGGCATGGCCTTCACGACATCGATCACCATCCCGGCGGGACTGTCGAGATACAGGCTGCGGACCGGCACCACCTCCTCTGGCAAGGCAGGCAGTTCGGGCAATGCTGCTGCCGGGTCCAGCGCCGTCCAGATCATGCCAGCCGCCTCGGCCGAGCTATAGGCAGACACGGTAATGGACGCCGGCACCCTGAGATCGGGGTGGGCCGGAATGAATCGGCACTGGCCGGCCGCATCGTACTGCCAGCCGTGATAAAGACAGGCGATATGATCGCCGCGGACAAAACCGAAGCTCAGCTTCATACCGCGATGCGGGCAGCGATCCTCCCACACATGCGCTTCGCCGCTGTTGTCGCGCCACACCACCAGTTCGTTTCCACAAAGGCGGGTCCCGGCCGAACTGCCCGGTTCGATCGACCCCGACAGCGCCACTGGGTGCCATCCAGCCTGTATCGTCATTCTGCGTCTTCCTCTCTGGAATATCCCCGAATTTCGGCCCGTTCGCAGTCCATCACCAGACAGTCGATTGGTCCCAGGCTACATGCCATCTCGAAGGCATCGATGAGATCGGGCTGGCCCGAAACCTGGACGACAAAAAAATCGTCCGCGGCTTCGTGCACCAGCAGATCGAGATTGAGCCGAGCGGCACGCCTGTCGGCGAACTCGCTAAAGCTCGACGACACCAGTTGGCCGACGAAGCGCAGGCGCGTTGTTTGAGACGGAGGCGCAAGGTTCTGCGCTTCCAGTAGGTGCTTCATGCCTATATTTCTCCCGGCCTGCACATTTTTTAAGCAGTTTTCGATTGTGTCTAGTTAGGCATCATTTTTTGGCTTGTGCAAGCCCCGTTTCCCTGACATCTGTTGCGTATCAGGTGATCGGACAGTTGGAAAAAGCCGCGATTATCGAACAACTTGGCAGCCGTCCGTCGCCCAAGAAAACCAGGTACGGCTTGGGATTGCCGGTCCGGGCGGGTGAGCGTCGATGTCGTTGTCAAGTTTTATTCAGCTTATACCCAAGGTCGAGTTGCACTTGCACCTCGAGGGTGCCGTCTCCACAGAGACATTCGCCGAGCTGGCGGCGCTGAACGCGGTGTCGCTGCCGGACGGCAGACCGACATCGGAGCTCTACAACTACGGCAACCTGCTGGATTTCCTGAAGATTTACGATCTGGTTTGCGCCTCGATCAGGACTGCGGACGATTTCTCTCGCATCACCTTCGAGGCACTGGAGCGCTGCGCGAAGGCGGGTGCGCGCTACGTCGAACTGTTCTTCAGCCCGCATGCGCATCTGGCTCATGGCGTGGCCTATTCGACAATGCTCGAAGGCATCCTCGACGGCTTTCACCGTGCGAAGGAGCGCTATGGCCTCGTAGCGAAGCTGATACCGGCGCATGCGAAGCCGCTCGGCGCGGCAGGTGGCGAGCGCTTCCTGGACATGGTTCTGGCCGAGCGCCCGGCTGAGGTGATCGGCATCGGCTTCGATTACGACGAACGCCCGAACCCACCGCCGATGTTCGCGCGCATAGTCGAGCGGGCGCGGGCGGCCGGGCTCAATGTCACCAACCATGCGGGCGAGGACGGCCCGGCGGGCTACGTGCGCGATACCATCGACATCCTCGGCCTGAGACGGGTCGACCACGGCTACCACGTGGTCGACGACCCGACACTGATGGAGCAGTGCAGGGAGATGGGCATCGTCTTCACCTGCTGTCCGAGCACGACGCTGGCCACCACTGTCTGGCGCGACCTCTCCGCGCCCGACCATGCGATCCGCCGCATGATCGAGGCCGGGCTTACCGTGACGATCCACTCCGACGATCCGCCCATGTTCGGCACGACGCTCGACCGCGAATACGCGCTGATCGTCGAAAATTTTGCGCTCGGGCCGCCGGCACTGAAGCAGATCGCGCTGGCTGGCCTGTCCGCCGCATGGCTCGACGACGACATCAAGCAGGCATGGCTGGCTGACTGGTCGGCAGAAATCGACCGCTTCATGGAAACCGAACTGTCTCTCCCGAACTGAACACAACACGGAACAAAGGACCGAAGCATGATCGACCTGCGCAATCTCTCCCGCCGAGGCTTCCTGAACATGGGCGCCGCAGCCGGCGCCTCGCTGCTCCTGCCGAAATCCGGCCTTATCACGCCTGCGCATGCACAAACGCCGCTCGCCGCCGTAGCCGAGGAAAACGCGGTCATCGCCTTCGGCCACACCGGTCCGGTGACCGATGAAGGCTGGACCTGGAGCCACGACCAGGGCATGAAGGCCGTGCAGGAAGCGTTCCCGAAGCTGAAGACGCTGTTCGTCGAAAGTATCCCCTATTCGGCCGACGCGACCCGCACCTTCCGCCAGTTCGTCTCGGAAGGTGCCAATATGGTGTTTGCCACCTCCAACTATGGCGACTTCCTCTACGACGTGGCCAAGCGTTCGCCGGACGTCGCCTTCTATGAATGCGATGGCCGCAACCCGCTCGAAAATCTCTCGACCTATTACCTCGCCCACTGGTACCCGACCTACGTCACCGGTGTCGCCGCGGGCCTGATGAGCAAGAGCGGCAAGCTCGGCTACGTCGCCTCCTTCCCGGTTCCGTCGGTCTTTTCCGGCACCAACGCCTTCCTGATGGGCGCCCGTTCGGTCAATCCCAACGCTACGATGCAGACCATCGTCATCAACTCGTGGTTCGATCCGCAGGCTGCCACCCAGGCCGGCACCGCGCTAATCGACAACGGCGCCGACCTTCTGTTCGGCATCATGGACGAAGCCGGCTATCTGCAGGTGGCCGAGCAGCGCGGCGCGAAGGCTGTCATGTGGAATACCGACATCCGCCGCTACGGGGCGAAGGCCTACGTCTCCTCGATCGCCATCGACTTCAAGAAATTCTATGTCGACCAGGTGCGCTTGCGCCTCGAAGGCAAGTGGACGCCCTCGCAAACCATCCTGCCGATGGGCGGCGGTATCGACCGCGATGCCTGGGGTGAGACGGTGCCCCCGGAGGTCGCAAAGCAGGCCGATGCCGTGCGCGACAAGATTCTCGGCGGCTGGAGCCCGTTCGAGGGCGAGATCAAGGACACCAAGGGCGACGTCAAGGTGGCTGCCGGCCATCGCATGACCGAAGAGGAACTCTACAACTGGGATTGGTCGATCGAAGGCGTCAGCGGCCTCCAAGCGTGATCCCGAAAGATTGCAGAGTTTTCGGATAGACTATGCGGCAGAAGGCAAAGAGCTAAGCAGGATGAATGATTTTGTTCCAGTTCATCATGCTTCGAGCGAGCACCGTTACGGCGGCATGGAGGTGTCGTCCACCTCCCCTGGGCGTTACGAGCCGGGCTCCGGCGCGCCGCCGCTCGTGCTGCTCAAGGGCATCAGCAAATATTTCCCCGGCGTCGTTGCCAACCAGGATGTCGACCTGGACGTGATGCCGGGGGAGATCCACGCCTTGCTCGGCGAGAATGGCGCCGGCAAGTCGACCTTGATGAACATCCTCACCGGCATCTATCAGCCGGATGCCGGTGAGATCGTCGTCGACGGCTATGCCAAACGTTTCGCGTCTCCAGTCGATGCGATCTCCGCCGGTATTGGCATGGTCCACCAGCATTTCAAGCTGGTGACCGCCTTCACGGTCGCCGAGAATATTCATCTCGGCTGGTCCGAAACACCCAAGCGTATTGGCTCGTCCGTGCTCGAGGCGCGGACTGCCGCACTGGCCGAGAAGCTGAACCTCGCGGTGCGGCCATCCGCGCGCGTCGCCGATCTTTCGACCGGGGAGCAGCAGCGCGTGGAAATCCTACGCGTGCTCGCGCGCAACGCCCGCGTTCTGATCCTCGACGAGCCGACTGCAGTGCTTACTCCGGCGGAGGCGCGCGAGCTCTTCAAGGCGCTCAAGCAGTTCGTGTCCCGGGGCAATGCGGTGGTCTTCATCAGCCACAAGCTCGACGAGGTCCTGGAGATATCCGACCGCATCACCGTGCTGCGCGGCGGCCGCAAGGTGGCCACCGAAAAGACCGCGGACTGCAGCGAGAAGATGCTGGCGCGCCTGATGGTTGGCCGTGAGATCGTGCTCAGCAATCTGCGTGCCAGGCAGCCGGGCGCGGCCGGCATCTCCGCCGAGCCGGTGCTCAGCCTCAAATCCGTCGTCGCGCGTGATGACGTGGGCGGCATCCTTCTCGACGAGGTTTCGCTCGACATCCATGCCGGCGAGATTCTCGGCATCGCCGGTGTGGCCGGCAACGGCCAGAAGGAGCTGACCCAGGTCGTCACCGGCTTACGGCCGATCCACTCCGGCCAGATACTGCTCGGCGGAAAGGACGTCACGACCGCCGGCGCGGTCGATTACGCGAAGTTCGGCGTCGGCCACATTCCTGAAGACCGGCTGCACAGCGGCCTGGCGCCGGCGCTTTCGATCACCGACAACGCCATAATCCGCGAATATGCGTCGGCGCCTGTTTCAAAGGGCTTCGCGTTCCGACCGCGCCTTGCGGCTGCTCTCGCGCGCACGATCGCCGAAGCGGCATCCGTTGCGGTGCCCGATTTCGGCATGCCCATGCGCAACCTTTCCGGCGGTAATCAGCAGCGCCTCGTCGCACGCCGCGAGATGCGCATCGCAAGCAAGGTTCTGATCGCCGCCTATCCGAGCCGCGGCCTCGATGTCGGAGCGATCAACACGATGATGAACTACCTCGTCGAATTGCGCGATGCCGGCGTCGGTGTGCTCTTCATTTCCGAGGAGCTGGAAGAGCTGTTCAACCTGTCGGATCGCATCGCCGTGATGTTCCATGGCAGGATTATGGGCGCGGTGGAGACTGCCTCCACCGACATCGAGGAAATCGGCCTGATGATGGGCGGGCAGATGCGGTCCAGCGCTGGCGCCCAGGCCGCTGCCGGGAAGCACTGACCTTGGCGATCAAGCTCCAGCGCGTTCCATCCGCGCAGCCCTCCGTTGCCTTTGCGGCACGTGCCCTGGCGATCGTGCTGGCGCTGGTGGTCGCCGGCCTGGTTCTGGCTGATCGCGGCAATGCTCCCATCGAACTCGCCTGGGAGGTGCTCAGCTCGACTTTTGGCTCGAGCTTCGGGCTGGAAGATGTCGGGCTTCTGGTCACTCCCCTGATCCTCACCGGCCTGTCGGTCTGGGTGGCGCTGAGAATCGGCGCCTGGAACATCGGCGCGGAGGGCCAATTCTATGCCGGCGCCTTCAGCGCCACGGCGGTCGCGCTGTTCATTCCCGGCCCGACCTGGCTGATCCTGCCTGTTATGTTCATCGCTGGCGCGCTCGGCGGGCTGCTCTGGATACTGGTGCCGACGCTGGCGCGCGCCTACGCCGATGTCAGCGAACTTATCACCACCCTGCTTCTGAATTTCGTGGCGACGCTGATGGTCTATTATGTCGCCACCGGCCCATGGCTCGACCCGAGCGGCCACGCGCTCGCGACCACTGCGCGTCTGCCGCATGACGTGCCCGAATTCTGGGGTATCGTGCACTACGGTTTCCCGCTGGCGATCCTGCTCATCTTTGTCATCGCAGGACTGCTCAACTACACGCGCTGGGGTTACGAGGTGCGGGTCGCCGGGTCGAATCCAAGCGCGGCGCTTTATGCGGGCATGCCGTTCCGACGCCGCCTGATCGTCGTCCTGCTGATGTCGGGAGCGATCTCCGGCATCGCCGGTATGCTGGAAGTAGCTGGCACGGTGCATCGCCTGCAGGGCGGCATCTCCAACAATTTCGGCTATCTCGGCATCATGGTCGCGGTGCTGGCGCGCGGTTCCTCACTTGGCGTGCTCGCGGGCGCGGCTTTGATGGGCGTCATCCTGAATTCGGGCATCATCCTGCAGACGCAAGGCATCACCGTTTCAGCCGTGCTCGCCATCACCGGACTGATCCTGTTCTTCACGGCGATCGGCAACGAACTCGCTCACTACCGCATCACGCGGACCGAACCGGCCGCGAGCTGAGGAAACACCCATGGACATGATCGCCGGACTGATCCAGACCTCCATTCTCGCCGGCGGCGTGCTGGCGCTGGCGGCGCTGGGCGAGACGCTCTCCGAGCGCGCCGGCGTCGTCAATCTCGGCGTCGAAGGGCTTATGGCGCTCGGTGCAATCACTGGCATCGCGGTCGTCGTCGCCACGCCGCACCCTATGCTCGGCTTCGTCCTTGCGCTTGCCGTCGGTTTCCTCGTCGGCTGCGTCTTCGCTGTTGGAACCGTCGTCGTCAAGGCGAACCAGGTGTTGTGCGGCCTGGCGCTGACGCTGATGGGCACGGGCATGGCCGCAACGATCGGTCGCGCCTATTCCGGCATGCCGGCGCCGGCGACTTTCGCGCCGATCGCTATTCCCTATCTTAGCGACATCCCGCTGCTCGGTCGCGCGATCTTCACGCAGAACATCCTTGTCTACCTGATCTACATCGTCCTGCCGGTTGTGCTGCATTACATCATGTTCCGCACGCGCCACGGGCTGAACATGCGCGCGGTGGGCGAAAACCCCGCGGCAGCCGACGCCGCCGGCATTTCGGTGCAAAGCATCCGCTTCTGGTATGTCGCCGCGGGTTCGGCGCTGGCGGCCGGCGCCGGCGCTTACCTCACGCTTGCCTTCGTTCCCTCCTGGTCGGAAGGCGTCGTGGCCGGCCGCGGCTGGATTGCCGTCTCTCTCGTCATCTTCGCAGGCTACCGGCCCCTCAACGCCGTGCTGGCCGCTCTGCTGTTCGGTCTCATCACCTCGCTCGGCTTCGTCGGCCAAGCACGCAACTGGCCGATAGCGGCGCCGATCCTGTCGATGCTGCCCTATCTCGGCACGATCGCCCTGATCATCGTGCCGGTGCTTGCCTGGCAGCGCATGCGCCGGGTAATGGCCGCGCCGGCTGCTCTCGGCGAACCCTATTTCCGCGACATGCGTTGAGACGATCATGCCCCGCCTGCTTGTCAAGAACATCGATCTGCTCGCCACCTTCGACGATACGCGCCGCGAGATTTCCGACGGCGCCTTGTTGATCGACGGCAACGTCGTCGAGGCGGTCGGCACCACCGCGGAACTCAGTGCCTCCAGCGCCGACGAGGTGCTCGACCTGTCGGGTCATGTCGTCATGCCGGGCATGGTGAACACGCATCACCATATGTACCAGAACCTCACCCGTGTGATGGCTCAGAACGACGAGCTGCTTGTCTGGCTGAAGACGCTCTATCCGATCTGGGCCGAGCTCGACGACGATGCGATAGGCGTCTCTGCGCGCGTAGCGATGGCCGAGCTCATCCATTCGGGCTGCACGACCAGCTCCGATCACCTCTACATCTTGCCCAACAACTGCACGCTCGACGCGACGATCGGTGCGGCCCGCGATATCGGTCTGCGTTTCCACGCTGCGCGTGGAGCCATGTCGCGCGGCGAAAGCCAGGGCGGCCTGCCGCCGGACCGCTGCGTCGAAAAGGAAGAGGATATCCTGAAGGATGCCGAACGGCTGATCGGCAGCTATCACGACGCGTCGCGGCATTCGATGAGCCGCATCATCCTGGCTCCCTGCTCGCCCTTCTCGGTGACTCCGGAGTTGATGCGCGATGCGGCATCGCTGGCGCGCAGCCACAAGGGCGTGAACCTGCATTCGCACCTTGCCGAAGAGCTTTTCGAGGAGAAGTACTGCCTCGAAATCTATGGCAAGCGGCCGGTCGAGTTCGCCGAATCCGTCGGCTGGCTCGGTGACGACGTCTGGTTCGCCCACTCGATCTTCATGACCAGCGACGAGATCGACCGCTTCGCCGAAACCGGCACCGGGGTCGCCCATTGCCCGTCGGCCAACATGCGCTGCGGCCAGGGCATCGCGAAGATCCGCGAGATGCTCGACAAGGGCGTGAAGGTCGGCCTTGGCGTCGACGGCTCGGCCTCGAACGACACGTCGAACCTGTTCATGGAAGCGCGGCTGGCGCTGATGCTTCAGCGTGTCGCGCCGCACCACTATCTCTCCGAAAAGCCCGGCGGCCGCGGCGGTTTCGGCGGCACGCCGACGGCGCTGTCCGCGCGCGAGGCCCTCGAAATGGCGACGCGCGGCGGCGCTGCCCTGCTCGGCCGCAATGACATCGGCCATCTCGCGCCCGGCATGTGCGCCGACTTCATCGCAGTCAAACGCAGTCAGCTCGGCCTTTCCGGCACCGAGCGCGACCCGCTCGCCGCGCTGGTGCTTTGCGGACCCTTCAAGGTCGACTATTCCTACATCAACGGCCGGCAGATTATCGCGAGAGGCGACTTCGCCTCCTTCGATGTCGAGGCGGCGATGGCCGACCACCGGGCCGTGATGGACCGCATCTATCGGCAGTGAGACAGCACAGGAAGGACGCAACAATGACCATGAAGCGAGCTGCGGAGCAGGCGGCCCTCGATCAATGGTATTGCATTGACGCGCTGAACGAGATTCCGGTTGGCACGATGCCGAACCGGCTTTTGGGCATCGATCTGTTGGTAGCCCGCGATACGGCAGGCGCGGTCAATGTGTCGCGCGCCGGCGACGGCAGCCAAGTCCCGGCCAAGGAACGCTACGGCTATCTATGGATCACGCTCGGCATGCCGGCCGGCGATGTGCTGTCGATCCCGGAGGCCTATGAGGACGACCGCCGGCCTGTCGTTTGCGGCGCGATCGCGGTAAAGGCGTCCGGCCTCCGCATCGTCGAGAATTTCCTCGACATGGCGCATTTCCCCTTTGTCCATACCGACATATTGGGCGCCGAGCCGCACACGGAAGTGCGGCATTACACAACCGAAATCCGCCGCGACGTGGACGAGGTGTGGGCGACCAACTGCGAATTCTTCCAGCCACAGGCAGCACTCTCGGCGACCGGCGGCATCATGACCCAATACATGTATCGGGTCGCCAATCCTTTCGCGGTGATGCTTTACAAGACCTGCCCCAACTCGGCTACCCGCTGGGACGTGATCTGCCTGTTCGTGCAGCCCCTTGATCCGGACCGCTGCCGCGCTCACCCCGTCATGTTCCTGATCGACGACGTGTCGACCACGACCGAACTGGTGCAATTCCAGCAGCTCATCTTCCTGCAGGACCGCATCATCCTGGAGAATCAGCGCCCGCTTCTTTTGCCGCTCGAGCCGCGCACGGAAATCCCGACGCGGGCCGACGGCTCGTCCATCGCCTATCGCCGCTGGCTGAAGGAGAAGGGCATCAGCTACGGCACGACGGCGCAAGCCGCATGAGTGGCAGCCCCTCCGATATTGCTATCGGCATCGACGGGCGGGCATTCGCGAACGCGCTCTGGCGCTGCCCGGCCGCAGTGCTTAGCTGTTCTTCGGCGGAGGACAGGTGAGCAACCTGAACGGCAAGACGCTTCTGGCCAGCGGCTTTCACGCGCCGGAGCGCGGGCTCGTGGAAGAGTTGCGCCATGCCCTGATCGCAGTCGATCAATCAGGCATCATCGCCTCGGTGCTGCATCCGCATGATGCCGGCTATGACGAGGGGGTGGAGGCCGCACGCCGGACCGGCGCGCTGGCGACCTTGCCGGCGCAGAGTTATCTGCTGCCCGGCTTCGTCGATCTTCACGTGCACGCGCCGCAATATCCGCAGCTCGGCCGGGCGCTGGACGTGCCGCTCGAGACCTGGCTTCACAAATACACGTTTGCCCTGGAGGCGCGCTACGCCGATCTCGCCTTCGCGCGGCGCAGCTACGGCCTTCTGGTCGACGACCTGATCGCTGACGGCACGACCACAGCGCTCTACTTCGCAACCATCCATCAGGACGCGACAAGGCTGCTCGTCGACATTTGCCTCGAACGCGGACAACGTGCGCTGGTCGGCAAAGTGGCGATGGACAATCCCGACGAGTGCCCGGCCTATTATCGCGATACCTCGGCGGACGCGGCCATCGATGGCACGCGCGCTGTGATCGACTACGTGCATGGGCATCCGGACAATGCCGCGGGACGGGTAAAGCCGGTCATTACTCCGCGCTTCATCCCCTCCTGTACCGACGCCGCCCTCGAAGGCCTTGGAGCGCTCGCACAGGAATGCGGCTGCCATGTGCAGACGCATTGCTCGGAAAGCGACTGGGCGCATGGCTACGTGCTGCAGCGCCACGGGATCAGCGACACGTCGAGCCTTGATCGCTTCGGCCTGCTGCGCGCCGGCAGCGTGCTCGCGCACGCCAACTTCATTACGCCTGCCGACATGGAGACAATCCGTGTGCGCAAGGCGGCCGTGGCGCACTGCGCCGTTTCCAACGCCTACTTCGCAGGCGCCGTGTTCCCGTTGAGGGCGGCCCTCGAGAAGGGTGTCAAGGTCGGGCTCGGCACCGATATTTCCGGGGGACCGAGCGCCTCGATGTTCGATGCGATGCGCGCGACGGTCATGTCGTCGCGCATGCTGGAAACCGGCACCGACCCGGCGCTAGCGGCCGAGGCGCGCGGCACGGCCGGAACAGCACGCGTCGACTTTCGCGAGGCCTTCCACTTGGCGACGGCAGGCGGCGGCGCGGCACTCGGCTTGCCTGTGGGACGATTCTCGCCTGGCTACCATTTCGATGCGATCCTGGTCGACACCGCCGCGCCCAGAGGCACAATTCACCTGTGGGACGAACTCGACGACGGCGACGGCATCCTTCAGAAGATCGTCTACTCCGCTTCCAGGGCCAACATCGCGTCGGTCTGGGTCAGCGGGAGAGCTGTTCTCGCCTAAGCGGACGGAAGGCTGTGCCGAGAACCCGAAATCTTCCCGTGTTATTCCTTACGGTCGGGGCACGTCATGGACTTGATCAGTATTCGCCGACGTCAATGACAGCCTGGGCAAAGGCTTGCGGGGCTTCTTGAGGCAAGTTGTGGCCGATACCGCCGGTGATGATCCGGTGCGTGTATCTGCCCGAGAATTTCTTGGCGTAGGAACTGCTGTCGGGATGGGGTGCGCCATTGGCATCACCCTCAAGGGTAATGGTCGGCACTGTGATCACGGGAGCTTCGGCCAGCCGGTTTTCCAGAACGTCATATTCCGGCTCGCCATGTGCCAGGCCGAGCCTCCAGCGGTAATTGTGAATGACGATGCTGACGTGATCCGGGTTGTCCAAGGCTGCGGCGCTGCGCTGGAAGATGTCATCGTCGAAATTCCACTGCGGCGAAGCGAGTTGCCAGATGAGTTTGGCGAAATCGCGCGTGTATTTCTCGTAGCCGGCGCGGCCGCGATCCGTGGCGAAGTAATACTGATACCACCATTGAAGCTCAGCCTCCGGTGGCAGCGGCACCATGCCGACCTGCTGATTTCCGATGAGATAGCCGCTCACCGAGACGATCGCCTTGCAACGCTCCGGCCAGAGCGCGGCAACGACATTGGCCGTTCGAGCGCCCCAGTCGCAGCCGGCGATCGTGGCCTTCGCGATCCCCAGCGCATCCATCAGGGCAATCGTATCCGCGGCGAGCGCCGACTGCTGGCCGTTGCGCATCGTGTCGTCCGACAGGAAGCGCGTAGTGCCGTAGCCGCGCAGGTAGGGCACAATCACGCGGTACCCCTTTGCGGCAAGCAGGGGAGCGACGTCGGTGTAGGTGTGAATGTCATAAGGCCAGCCATGAAGCAGGATCACAGGGGCACCTTCGGCGGGCCCCAGTTCCGCATGTCCGACGCTCAGCTTTCCGGCATTGACCTGCCTGAGCGAGCCGAACGCGTTCTGCGTGGCTTGCGTCGCAGATGCCCTCGCCTCGACCATCCAAGTGGCTGCCGGCGCGCTCAAGCCGAGTTCGGTGGCGGCGAACGTCATTGCTGTTGCACCAACAATGCGCCGGCGGCGATGATCGACCGTCTCGGGAGCCTTACTCGCACTCATGATGAAGCCTCTATGATGACCAACAAGCGGGAACGACTAGACCGCCGGCCGCATCGGCCGACAGGAAATATTGCGTTTATTTCGACGGTGACTGCGGCGAATCCAGGATTGTAACCACTCTGCCAGGAGGCCGTGCGGCGAGCTCTGACTGAATGTCGGTAAGGTCCAGCGTTTCCTCGATTTCGCTCCGGAGAAATTCGAGACGTAGGCCATCCCGGCGCTTGGAAGCGGCTGGATGTAGCATCCGCAGAAACGGCAGCATGACAATGACTCCTGACCTTCTGTTGGGGCGAGAGAATATGTTGCGTCTGATCTTGTGCTCGGAGCCACCCCCGGCTTTAGACGAGGCCCTCACGATCCATTGCGATGCGCACAGCCGGTCGGGCAGCCATTCGGGCGCGAAGCGCTTGCAAAGGCGCGGGAACAGGGACGTGGAAGCGCGCCGCCCAAAGCAGCATCACGAAAAGATAAAAATCCGCGACGGTGGGTTTGTCGCCGAACAGATAGTCGGTCTCGAGCCCGTCAGCGAAGAACTCGAGTTGGCTCGTAATCGTCACGCTCGCCTTGGCCTTTTCGGTATCGCTGCTTTGGTGCCACATCGGCTTGAAGCTTCGGTGTATTTCAGTTGAGACGTAGGCCAGCGCTTCGAGAAGGCGGGTACGGCCCAACGGCCCCGCCACTCCCAGTGGCGGGTATTGCGACGCAATCCAGTCGAGGACGGCGATATTTTCCGTCAGCGTTTCGCCGCTATCCAGCATGAGGGCTGGAACGTAGCCCTTGCGCGTGACGGTAGTGAAATCATCCCCGGAGCCTGTTCGTTTGGTCTTGAGGTTCACACTTTCGCGCTCGAAGGAAACACCAGCCTCTTCCAGTGCGATGTGGTCCGCCAGGCTGCAGGCGAGAGGGCTGTAGTAGAGTTTCACCGCTTTTCCCTTTTCTGAACCCGATTGAATCGGCGCAATTGGTCGTCGCCGGGCGGAAAACCTGCCACGCAAGACACCGCTCCAAGAATTCGCACTTGGCGGGGACGACGACTACGACACCGACAGCTAGACGTGCCTATGCCGAGGTATGGTCGGGCTGAAGTTCGGGATCGCCGTGCGCAATGCCGGGGCATATCCCAGCTCAGTGGCCAACGGTTATCTGGAGGAATCCAGAGCCTTCCATGATGACATCATCGACAGCCCGACCAGTCCTTCGCTCAGGAAATCCTAAACGAAAGTATTGGACGCACGTGCCGTTGGCACGATGGCTCACACCCGGCCACGGCCGGCATATTCCGCGCGACATAAGCAGACTGGAAAGGCGAAAGCCGTGGCCTGCTTTTGCTCGATTGCCACCAACGCGATGAAGCAGCTTCCAACAATAGGAGTCGCCATCATGGCCGACCTTTCCGAAACCTCCAAAGCCGAGCACACATTGAGCGTCGAAGCGCCCGCCGCGATCGAGGTCGACGTCTCCTCGCTGACGCCGGGAACGTCGCTGATCGTCGACTGGCACGGCAAGCCGGTGGTCGTGCGCAACCGCACCGAAAAAGAGAGGAAGGACGGCCAGGCAGTCAGTCTCGCCGAGCTCAAGGATCCAATTGCCCGCAACGCCAACCTGCCGGCCGATGCGCCGGCAACCGACGCCAACCGAACTATGCCGGGCAAGGAAGCCTGGGTGGTGATGGTCCAGGTCTGCACCCATCTCGGCTGCATCCCGCATGGCCAGGAAGGCGATTTCGGTGGCTGGCTCTGCCCTTGTCACGGTTCTCAATACGACCCCGCCGGCCGCATCCGAAAGGGGCTGGCGCCCGAGAACATGGCGGTACCGGTGTTCCAGTTCGTTTCCGACACCAAGATCCGCATCGGTTAAGGCAGGGGGCATTTCGATGAGCGGCGACAAACACTCGACCTATACGCCCAAAACCAGAATCGAACGTTGGTTCGACGCCCGCCTGCCGCTGCCGCGGCTGGTGCACGACAGCTTCATCGTCTATCCCGTCCCGCGCAACCTGAACTACGCCTATACGTTCGGCGGCATTCTCACGATCATGCTGGTTTCACAGATCCTGACCGGCATCGTGCTGGCGATGCATTACGCTCCGGATACGGGGCTGGCCTTCAATTCGGTCGAGAAGATCATGCGCGACGTGAATTCGGGCTGGCTGCTGCGCTATCTCCATTCCAACGGCGCGTCGTTCTTCTTCATTGCCGTCTACCTCCACATCTGCCGCGGGCTCTACTATGGTTCGTACAAGGCGCCGCGTGAGCTGCTGTGGGTGCTCGGTTGCACCAATCTCCTGCTGATGATGGCGACGGCCTTCATGGGCTACGTGCTGCCTTGGGGACAGATGTCGTTCTGGGGCGCTACTGTCATCACCAACTTCTTCACGGCCGTCCCACTGATCGGCGACTGGCTCCAGCAGCTTTTGCTCGGCGGCTTCGCGGTCGATAATCCGACGCTGAACCGCTTCTTTGCGCTGCATTACCTGCTGCCATTTGTGCTTGCGGGCGTGGTGACCTTGCATATCTGGGCGCTTCACGTCGTCGGCCAGAACAATCCGACCGGCATAGAGGTCAAATCGAAAACCGATGTCGTGGACTTCACGCCCTATGCCACCGTCAAAGATGCCTTCGGCATCCTCGTGTTCCTGTTCTTCTTCGCCTATTTCGTCTTCTACCTGCCGAACTATCTCGGCCATCCCGACAACAACAGCATCGCCAATCCGCTGAAGACGCCGGCCCACATCGTGCCGGAATGGTACTTCCTGCCGTTTTACGCGATCCTGCGGGCCATCACGTTCAATATCGGGCCGATCGATTCCAAGCTCGGCGGCGTGCTCGCGATGTTCGGCTCGATCGCGGTGCTGTTCCTGGTGCCGTGGCTCGACACCTCGACGGTGCGCTCGGCGGTCTATCGCCCCTGGTACAGGGTGCTCTTCTGGCTGTTCGTTGCCAATGCCCTCTTTCTCGGCTGGCTCGGCTCGCGACCGGCGGAAGGCGCATACGTCGTCATGTCCCAACTGGCGACGCTTTACTATTTTGCGTTCTTCATCATCGCCATGCCTGCGCTCGGGCTGATCGAAAAGCCGCGACGGCTGCCTAATTCGATCACCGAAGCAGTTCTCGAAAAAGACAAGGCCAGCGGCAGAGGCCCGATCGCCGGGCCGGAGACCAAACGTTGAACTGGGCATGGCGGTGATCGTTCATGAACTGGTGGAACTCTCCTCTGGTCTACATCGTGTTGCTCGGCCTCGCCGGGATCGTCGTTTGGACCCTCATCCCCAGACGCTTCGCCAATGCGAAGCTGGTCGTCCAACTCGGCTTTTTCCTCGCGATGTCGGCCATGGTTGTCGACCTGCGCGTCATTCCGTACGAGGCAGCAGGGGACAACGAGACAACCGGAGGAGCGGTCCTCACCGGCTCGGTCAAGCTGCTCTGGTGGGTTCACCTTGCCTGGGCGCTAATCGGATTTGTCCGTATCTATCTCGTCTTTGAGCGAAAGCCGCGCGAGGCACGTCTCCTGCAGGACGTCGTGGTCGGTGTCGTCTACGCTGGAATGTTCCTGTCGATCCTGGCGTTTGTCTTTGCAGTGCCGGTCGGAACGCTCATTGCCACGTCGGGCGTCTTTGCCGTCATCCTGGGACTGGCGCTCCAGAATACGCTTGGTGACGTATTTTCGGGGATCGCGCTTAACCTCGGCCGCCCTTACGTGCTTGGAAACTGGATCATTCTGGGCGACGGAACCGAAGGCCGCGTTGTCGAGACCAATTGGCGGTCGACTCAACTCCTGACCCCGACCCACAATGTCGTCGCACTGCCAAACAGCCTTCTCGCCAAGATCGGGGTAACAAATTTAAGCGGTCCGGACGAGAGCCATGGACTTGCCGTGACCGTCAAGGTGGCGCCAACGAAGACGCCGGCGATCATCATAGATCTCATGCGCACTGTCTTGCTGAGCTGTAATTCAATCCTCCAGGACCCTCCGCCTTCGGTTACCATCAGAAGCCTGGATGCCGCAGCTATCGAGATAGAGTTGTCGTTTCGCGTCGCAAGTATTGACCAGCGAAGTGCCGCTCGGAACGACATCTTCGATCTCATTTATCGCCATTCAAAGTCGACCGGCATACTGCTGGCGCAGCCACTTTCGGCTTCGATTGCCATGACCAACCGGCCGAGCGACGAGACGGCAGCGTCGCAAGGCTTCACCCCAATCGAACTCATTAATTCCATACCGGTATTCTCGGCACTGACGGGTACCGAGCAGGAGTCGCTCGCCAAAGCGGCCTCGGTTCGCAGCTACCACAAGGGCGAGATCGTCGCACGACAGGGAGAGATGCTGCCGTCGCTCATGATCGTACGGACGGGAGTCATCGTCCGGCAAATTGGCGAGGACGATGATCAACTGCAGGAGATCGGCCGGCTTGCACCTGGCGATTTCTTCGGCGAGACCGGCTTGCTCGCCGGCATTGGCGAGATGTCAAGTTTGCGGGCAATGACCCCTGTCACGGTTTACGAGATAGACCAGGAAAGCTTTGCGCCGCTGCTGCACGACCGGCCCGAAATGGCCGAAGATCTTGCCGCGATCCTGTCGATGAGGGTTTCGGCTTTTAACGAAAGCGGCATCGCCGGACAGCACCACGCGAGCTCCAAATTCGCGCTCCTCAATGCCATTCAGACGGTCTTTCGCGCCGCTCCGTTCAAGCGCGTTCGAGCACCTGGCTGACAAGGCATGCAGAAGGACAGAGATCCATGACCACCCGCCAAAGCGATATCACAGGCATCGATACACTCATCCAGCCGGCTGTCCGTGATTTTGCCGACGGACTGAAGATAAGGCGTGTATTGCCCTCCTCGAATCGCCTCATGATCGGGCCCTTCATCCTGTTCGACCATTTCGGCCCCGCCATATTCGACGCAGGTCACGGTTTCGATATGGGACCGCATCCGCATATCGGCGTTGCGGCCGTGACCTACCTGATCGATGGCGAGATCGTCCATCGGGACAATTTCGGTAAAGTGCAGACCATCCGTCCTGGCGAGGTCAACTGGATGACGGCCGGGTCGGGCATCGTCCATTCCGAGCGCACGCCACCGGAAGTCCGGGCCTCGGGAAGCAATCTCTTCGGCGCTCAGGCTTGGATCGCCCTCCCCTCCCGCTATGAAGAAATTGCTGCCGATGTCGCACATTTTGGCGCCCCCGAAATACCGAGGATCTGTGCCGACGGCATCGAGTTTGCGTTGATCGCCGGCGAGTCCGACGGGTTGGTCTCGCCGGTAAGGACGTTCTCCGACATGGTCTATGCCGAAATTGTGCTCACGAGCGGTGCCCGATACCAGGTGAAACCCGAACACCGTGAGCGTGCGATCTACATCGTCGCCGGTGAGGTTGGAATTGTCGGCCAGCTCGGTACGTTTCATGAGGCTGAATTGATAGCTCTGGCGCCCGGCGCTGAGATTGTGCTCCAGGCGCCTGCCTTCCATGCGGCGAGACTAATGCTGATAGGAGGTGAGCCCCTGGCCGAGCCACGTCATATCTATTGGAACTTCGTCTCCACTTCAGCCGAACGGATCGAGCAGGCAAAGGCGGATTGGCGCGAGGGCCGCTTCCCAGGCGTGCCGGGAGAGCACGAGCTCATGCCTCTGCCAGATGGCAGCGTGTGAGGGATAAGGCAGCGGATGGTGACCTCTGCGCCGCGACGGCTTTACGCCGGTGGCGCAGGCAGACCACTAGGACATCAAGTAGAGATCGTTCATCGTTTCCTCATCGAGCAAACCGTCGAACCAGACGTCGAAGATTGTCTCGAGCAGGAACTCGTCGTTGCTTGCTTCGGAAAACAGCGTGAGAGACGCGTGCAACTTCTTCGCATCAACCTCACCGAAGGCTGCGCGAGCGCTTAGGCCGGAGAGCCGCTGCAGGGTGCCAACGCATTCCCGATAACGGCCTCCGAGAATCGGAAATGAGAGATAGGCGCTGGCCTCGTCGAGCGATGCGATTGCATATGGCTCAGGCGCAGTACCGCTTCGCCTGGTGGCCAACCTTGGAAAGATGAACTCCATGTAGGGAGTGCACATCATTCCTTGACGGAGAATAGCCAGCGCGTCGTCGTAGACCGGATCCTGTGCGCTGACGAACCTCTGCAAATCATACTCGTCGTGCATTTGGATGGATCCCTGGGAAACCCTCAACATTCGTGCCCTGACTAGCCGTCGACGACATCCGCGTAGTCCGGGTGCTTGGCGAAAAAACGGCTCATGAAGGGACATTTCAAGATCGCTTTACGGCCGGTTTTGCGGAGCAGTTCGAAGGTCCCTTGGGCCAATCGCGACGCGATCCCTTGTCCGGAAAATTCCGACGGGACTTCGGTGTGTATCAGCGCGACCTTCCCGCCTTCGAGCCGATAATAGGCCGCCGCAAACATATCGCCGGCGATCGGCAGCTCGAAACGGTGCTGTTGGACGTTTTCAACGACTTGTGCATCCATCTTTATCTCTCGATTGTATGTCACGTCTGTCACCGGAGGGAGATTGGCCGGCCGCTATCGCACCGCAGGCAACCGCAGAGTGACGGTCGTGCCTGCCCCAAGCGTGCTCTGAATATCGATGCTTCCGCCTGACTGCTCGGCAAAGCGCTTCACCATCGGCAAACCGACGCCGCCGAGGCCTTCGCTTTTGGTGGTGAAGAACGGATCGAAGGCGCAGACCATTGTCTCGCTGGTCATCCCGATACCGTTGTCCGCGACACGGATATCTACCTGACCGGCGGTAGAGCTTTCAGAGGCCAAGCCGGCATCGATCGAGATGAAACCGCCGTCAGGCATTGCATCGCGGGCGTTGAACAGAAGATTCAGAACCGCATTTTGCAATCCAAAGCGATCGCATCTCACCAAAGGCAGGTCGGACCCAACCCGAAGCTCAAGACCGAAATTGGCATCCAAGGCGCTCCGCACGAGGGTTTCGATCTCAGCCAGGCAAGCACCTACGTTTGTGCATTCGATTTCCGCGCGGCTCTCTCGGGCCAGGCTGATGGTTTGCCGGACAAGGCCCCCAGCCCGTTCCAAAGCCGTTTTGGCGCCGGCAATTACAGGCCCAAGCGCCGGAGCCGCTTGGATGCTCGGATCGCGGGCCAGGTGGTTCAACGCCGACGAGGCGACCTGAATGAGATTGCCCAGGTCATGGACAATGCCGGCGGTCGACATTTGCACGGACATACCACTTCCAGGACCATCGGGCGGGCTGTCGAAGACATCCTCTTTTATGTCCGGACGAAACATTTCATTCCCCCGTTGGCTTAGTCGACACCTATTTGCTTCAATACGCTATAATTTACGGCATTTATTGTCTATTATATCTAAGACGACTCCAACACATCCTTATGTATATTCAATCGCGAGACCATGATCTATTGATAGCCGATCCCGCTGATATAGTTGGCAAGCAGCCGTTCCTGCAGTTCCTCTTGTTTGAAGAGCGCCTTCATCGCATCACGGATATCGAGGACGCCTAGTGGTTTCGAGTCAGCCCCGAGCACCGGCACATTCTGCAGGCCTTGCGCGGCCATGGTCTGCCAGACTGAATGAAGATCATCGTCGGGACCACAGGACACGATGGACCGGCTCATCAATGCCGCAATCGGCGCTTCTGTTGGCCCTGAATTCGCCAGATGGCGGACAAGGTCGGACTTGCTCAGCACGCCTGCCGCCTCCCCACTGCCGTGGCACACCACGACCAGGCCTATTGCGGGCCTGGAAAGTGAGAGTGCTGCACTGCGGAGTGGAGCGTCGACATCGATCACCATGAGACGGGCCGATATTACTGGATGCAGACTGTCAATGCGCATGACGCCCTCCTGAGAGCGCCTCGCGGCCGCGGCCGGGAGGCTGGGATCGGTTCCAGGGTTTGGTCGCCGAGGTCGGCGCCCCTGCCTGGCCGTCAGAATGGCGCCCAAACAAGCGCCATTCTGACCCATTCCAAAGATTAGCTTAGTGCTGCTTTGCTCAGGCCAAACTTCGCATCCCCCGAGCCCGGGACGGGTTTGAAGCCGATGTTCAGACGATTCCAAGAATTGACCGCCATGACAACGAAGGTCAGATCGGAAATCTCCTTCTCGGAAAGCTGCGACCTGACCCGATCGTAGATCTCGTCCGGGACACCCTGCTCGGGCAGCTTGGTCAAGACTTCCGTCCATGCCAAGGCTGCACGCTCGCGAGGAACGAACAAGGTCGAATCCCGCCAGGCTGCCAGGTGGTAAAGGCGCAGTTCGCGCTCGCCATGGATCTTCGCCTGTTTGACGTGCATATCGAGGCAGAAGGTGCACCCGTTCAGCTGCGCGGCTCGGACTGCAACAAGGTCGCGGATCGGCTCTTCGATCGACCCCTCTCGCGTCGCACCAAGAAATTCAATAAATTTCTTCAGAAGTTCTGGCGACTGCTCCGCATAACTCGCGCGTTGGGCGACAGCTTTTCCTTTCGGAGCGACCGGTGACGCTGCAATATTCATTACTTATCTCCTTGAGGTGTTTGCAATCCATTGCAGCATAAGGATGACCGGTGAGCCAAACTGTTGCTATCCTGCCGATGATATGTATTGCCACTCGATTGGTTTGGGGCGCCTAAACCGAAGTATAGTAAGCGGTGGAAATTGGCACCCTGAACGCTGCCCTCGGCAATTCGCTTTGCCGCAGGCATGCGACAGGCGCACAGCGTTTGGGTCATATGAAGGGCTCGGCTGAGCTGGCCGGCCTCGATCGAGAGACCTGGATCGAAACTGCCCTCACTCTTCGAAGGGAGTGTTCATCACAAGATCAACTGCTGAAGGCGCCTTGTAGCCGGAGACAAAGCGCTCGCCGAAGTCCCGGGCAAAGTTGTCGTAGGTGGTTTCGGGCCTGATCTCGGCGATATGGCAAAAGCATCGCGTCATCCGCCGCTTCATCCCGAGGCGCGGAAATTCGCCAACGATCTTTGCAATCTCAGCTGACGAAACGAGGCTGTATTGCAAGCCGACGACATCGAGGCAGATGCCGGCTGTGCACAGCGCCACCTCAGCCTCCTTGTAAAGGCCGATCGATGGCGTCGAGTTGAGGGCGACGCTGTCCCAGATCAATTGGGCGCGCCGCTCGTCGAAGCCGCCTTCCCGAACGAAGGTGCGGGCAAGATCGGCGCCTTCCACTTCGAAGCGGCGCGGCCCGGCGAAGTCCTCATTGAGCGTGACGTCATGCAACAGGGTTGCAACGGCAACAACCTCCGCGTCGTGCTGGATACTCTGAATCTGTCCGATCCGGGCCGCGAAAAGCCAGGATCGGACCACGTGGTTGAACAAGTAGGGTTCACATCGCTGGCGGGCATGTTCGATCGCTCGGCCAACAAGCGGTGTATCGGGGACCGAAATCCCCGCAAGTGTGCGGCTGGCGATCGAATTCATGTCACTGACGTCCCTTCGCATACGCCCCGATGGTCCCGGCGGCTACGATTTCATTTCGCGTTCGTCGTCAGTTCCGTCTCGCTGGTGTCAACGACGAAAATAGCAAGCAGGCGGGCACGTTCGGTCTTGCTGGCGTTTTCGCTGACGGCATGACGATCGCCCGGAAATTCCGAGAAACTTTCGCCGGCGCGATAGGTCGTCACCGGGCCATCGTTGACCTGGCTTCGCATAGCTCCCTCTAGGACCGTCGCGTAAATGAACGCGGAGTTGGGATGGGTGTGGGCCGGCGATGTTCCGCCCGGCTCGTATTCGACCAGCACGGC
Source organism: Mesorhizobium sp. M1328 (assembly GCF_040318075.1). Classification (NCBI taxonomy): domain Bacteria; kingdom Pseudomonadati; phylum Pseudomonadota; class Alphaproteobacteria; order Hyphomicrobiales; family Phyllobacteriaceae; genus Mesorhizobium; species Mesorhizobium sp. M1328. The sequence continues at coordinate 170,079 of NZ_JAMYLO010000010.1, forward strand.
TTTCATACTCTTGCCGGGCACGTTTGGAAGAGCCTGGTCGTAGACAAGCTTCACGCTTGCGTCATCGGCCATCGCTGCAGTGACAGAAGCGGCGGTGAGCGCCGCCGCGCAGAGAAGTGTTTTGATCATGTCTGGTCTCCTTGTTGAAATACGAATGGTAAGAGAGTGCTGATCTGATGGATCAGAGGATCGGCGTTCGCTTTTGTTTGCTTATTTCGGCGGCGTGTATCGGCTGAGCCAATCATCGAAACGCACGGCGCCGATGCGCGCGTTGTCGCCGGGCATAAGCGTTCGATCGTCGATTGCCACTTGGCCGTAGTAGAGAGCACCAGGATCCGCGACGACTTTACGGGGATCGTTGGTGGCCTTCAGGAAGCGCTCGACAAGTTCGCTCATGCGAACACGCTCCGGACCGGCAATTTCGATCATGCCGTTCAACGGCGCGGCAAGCGCGACGTCCGCCATCGCGTCGGCAACATTATCAGCCGCCATGGGTTGGAAGTAGGCCGGCGACATATGAATGGTATCCCCGACGGCGCCCGTGTTTGCGATGGCGGCGGTGAATTCGAAGAACTGAGTGGCGTGAACGATGGTGTAGGGAATTCCGGACTCCCTGATCAGCTTTTCCTGAAGCAACTTGCCGCGGAAATAGCCCATGCCCTGCAGTCGGTCGGTACCGACGACCGACAGCGCCACGTGATGACGGACGCCGGCGGCCGTTTCGGCCGCAAAAAGATTACGCCCGGATGCCTCGAAGAACTCCAGGGCAGCCTTTTCCTCGAACGACGGCGAGTTCGCGAGGTCGACGACGACCTGCGCACCGGCAAGCGCGGCGGCCAGACCCTGTCCCGTAACGGTGTTGACGCCCGAATTCGGCGACGCCGCAAGCACGTCGTGTCCTTTGTTTCGCAGTCTCTCCACGGTCTTTGAACCGATCAGTCCGGTTCCGCCGATGACGACGATCTTCATGTCTAGTCTCCTGGTGTTGCGTGTCTATTTTCGTTGCTCGATCGGATGCAGGCGCTTCCAGCCTGCTACTGACTGACCGACGCAGAAGCATCCTCGATGAGTGACGTGACCTCGTCGGGATGCGAAACCATGAGCGCGTGGGACGCACCCTCGATGACGACGGTCTTTACCGCGTGCGCACGCTTGGCCATGAAGCTCATGACGGCTGCCGGGATGTTCCGGTCATCCGAGCCGTAGATCATGTAGGACGGCAGCGTCTTCCATGAGGCGACGCCCGAGGCTTCTGCCAGAGCTGCCTGCGCAACAGGGCGTTGAGTGGCAGCCATCAGCAAAGTCTGCTCTTGCGGAACGTCGGCGGCGAACTGGGCGCGGAACTTGGCCGGCTCGATGAAGAGGTCTTGTCCGCCGTCCGGCAACGCGACTGGAGCAAGCGCGCTCCCCAAGGTGCTGCCGGGAAACATGCTGGACAACGTAAGGCTCGATTCGCCGGTATCCGGCGCGAAACCCGCCACGTAGACCAAGGCCTTTACATTGGGATTGCCATTGGCGGCCTCGGTGATGACAGGCCCGCCGTAGGAATGCCCCACCAGCACAACTGGCCCGGAAACCGACCGGACGATGGCTGAGACTGCTTTCGCATCGCTGGCAACGCCGCGGAGCGGATTAGCTGCGGCTATCGCTACATAACCGTCTTTGCTGAGCTTGGTGATGACTGCGTCCCAGCTCGACGATTCCGCGAAGGCGCCGTGCACCAGTACGATCGTCGGCTTGGGCTGAGAATTCGCGGCCTGCGCCATCCCGCCGCCCGACGCGGCAAGCGCCGCGGTGAGCGCCAGGACTCGAGTTATGTTTCGCATTTGCTTTCTCCCGTGTGGCCTGTGGTGACCAATGCTCAGGAGAATGCGCCGACGCGGCCCGCCAACCTATTGTGCGGAAGGGTCTGTCATACAATGCCAAGGTGCAGGGTAGGTCACCAGGGAGATCAGGTGCCCTGCAGCATGATTGAGGGTATCTATGCCGGGTGTGCATTGTCGGCAGTCGCCGGAACAGACACTGAGGGCGCGCGGCCAGAGAGTTGTGTTTGCAAGACGCCGCTGCCGCCGTGGCGAGAACCTGGCGCGGTCGATCCGTTGAGCGCTGGTGAGCCGGCCGGATCGAACATGGCGGCAAAGCCTCCTCTCGCAGACGACATAGTCCCTGGCCTTCGGCCCGCATCGCCCAATGCGTTCGTATGGGTCAAACAGCCGGACCGTCTGATCGTGTCGCTGCGTCACGGCATCTATATTTGTATGGGTGAATACCATCCAAGCTACCAATAGAGTTACTGAAATGAAAATGACAGTCCTTGCTGTCGCCGCGCTTGTTATTACAGCAGGTAGCGCCATTGCCGGAAGCGACCACTATGGATCAAATGGAGCCCAGCAGCCTGCGACTGCGTCTGACAACATGTATACATCCTCGATCCAAAAAATGAACAACGATATCGGGGTGCCGAAAACCGTACGCAAGCCGACTGCTCCCAACGATGAATATGGCCAGGGCATCTGGGGTCACTGATCCCGACCTACAGAAAATTGAAGGACCGGGGCGAGACCTCGGTCCTTCCGCCGTATCGGCGAGCCGACTTCTCTCTTGCGCGTCGATCCCTGCAATGCGACTTGCCGCTTACGTGGCTCAATTTGCACCACGTCGACGGAACGTCTCGCCTCCGACCTATTTGGCGCGACTCGTGCGGCAGCTTCCCGGAAAATTTTCGTGAGGAAGACCGATTGCTTAGGCATTATTCGGCCGTCTATTGGCGCGACGACATCGCAGTCGTGGCTCAGAGCACTGCCATCCCGCCGTCGACCCGCAGATTGATGCCCGTGACGAAACTGCTCGCGTCCGAGGCAAGGAACAGGGCGGCTTTTGCCAGCTCTTCCGGCTGCCCCATCCGGCCCAGGGGTATTGCCTCGGCCATCGCCTTTTCAAACGGCCCGCGCTGCTCAAACGGTATGCCTAGCTTATCGAGAATAGCCGTATCCACCGGACCTGGGCTGAGCACGTTGACCCGGATGCCGCGAGACTTCAGTTCTATCGCCCAACTGCGCGCAAAGGCATTTATGGCCGCCTTCGAGCCCGCGTAAACAGCATGACCGTCCAGAACCTTCTCGCTGGCCAGCGAGCCTGTGAGGATGATTGCGCCGCCGTTCCGCATGATCGGAATCAGCTTCTGGACGCCGAAGAAGACGCCTCGCGTGTTGACGGCAAATTGCGCATCATATTCTGCCTCGGAGACGTCGGCCGAGTGCGTGATGGTGTTTATGCCGGCGTTCGCCATATAGATGTCGAGCGCCCCGAACCTCTGGCGGATCTGCTGCGCTACCTCGTCATGGTGCGACACGTCGGCCACATTTCCCTGAATGCCCAGCGCGCCTGCCCCGATCTGTGCGACCGCTTCCTCGACCGCCTGCCGCCGACGGCCGGTAATGACGACTTGCGCGCCCTCGGCCGCAAAGATTTTTGCAGCCGATAGTCCGATCCCGCTGTTTCCGCCGGTGACCACCGCGATCTTGCCTGATAGTGCGCCCATGTCGTTCCTGCCTTCGAAAATTGTGCCGGTGCTGCTGCGATAGTCGCAACTGCTGGCCAAGAAAATTTCACGCCGAATTGAGACCGCCAAAATGAGCGGCAATCGCAAACGGCTACCGATTGATAAACTCCCGGCGCTTAGCCAGTTTGACGTCTTGGAGAGCGCTTTGGCCTTCAAGGCAGAACAAGCGCGCGGCGGCGACCCCCGACAGCGCGACGTAGTGTCGAACGCCGGTGATCGCCTCCGTGCTGCACAGGCGCAATTGCCCGAATGGCAGCCGTGGCGCAGCATATGTTTCGCGCCTTTGCCAGCGCTCCAACTCGATGGCGCAGTGGTTCGGTTCCACAATCCGGGACATGAGCCGGCAGAACCAGCATTCAGGCCACCGCTCGGCTATGCGAGCGCACAAGGTTTGACCTGGCGCGCCACCCGAAATGCGGTTCAGGGCGCGCGAAACATTGCCAAAGGTGGTCATCGGCGGCTCCAAGGAATTGCGGACAACATGCGGTCGTGACTGAGGGCGTGCTATCCTTTGATGAAGGCGAGCAGGTCAGCATTGACCTGATCCTGGTGCGTGGCCGTGATCCCGTGGGGCGCGCCGGGGTAATAGATATCCTTTGCGCCTTTGATCAATCGGGCCGACTTGACTGCCGAGTCCTTGACGGGGACGATCTGATCGTCCTCGCCATGCAGGACCAGGGTTGGTACGTCGAACTTCTTGAGATCCTCGGTGAAATCGGTCTCGGAGAACGCCTTGACGCTTTCGTACGCATTGACGAGACCCGCCTGCATGCTCCAGAGCCAGAACTGATCCAGAATCCCCTGGGAAACCTTGGCGCCCGGCCTGTTCGCGCCATAAAACAACGGTGCGAGGTCCCGGTAATACTGCGAACGATCCTTGACGAGGCCAGCCCTTATGCCGTCGAATACCTCGATCGGCAGACCTTCCGGATTGGCCGGCGTTTTCACCATGATCGGCGGAACAGCGGCGATAAGAACAGCCTTGGCCACCCGCTTCGTCCCGTGCCGTCCGATATAGCGAGCAACCTCGCCTCCTCCGGTGGAATGGCCGACCAACGTAGCGTCCCGGAGATCCAGCGCCTCGATCACGGCTGCAAGGTCGTCGGCATAGCCGTTCATGTCGTTGCCGGACGTGGCCTGGCTCGATCGGCCATGGCCGCGCCGGTCATGCGCAACCACGCGGAAGCCGTTATGGGCAAGAAAGAGCATCTGGCTGTCCCAGGCGTCGGAATTCAGCGGCCAGCCATGCGAGAACGTGACGACAGGACCCTTGCCCCAATCCTTGTAGTAGATTTCGGTGCCGTCCTTGGTCGTGATGGTGCTCATCGTCTTGGTTCCTTTGATTGAGGGGGAAGAGGAAAGGTTTTGTTTTCGGCTCGCGGCCGAAGCAGCGCGGGGCAGTCCGGCGGCGACAGTGGCGATCAGGCCGGCCAACAAGACATCGCGGCGAGATCCGCCGGCGGAGAAAAGTCCGTCTTTGTTCATCATGTCCATCCATGTGCTGTGAACTCCTGCTCACCATCACGACCGTCGAGTCGGCCTGTGCGGTCGCGTTCGGGGAGGAGCGAGCGAGGAGCGGTGGAAACGCGACGGTCGTGATGGCTTGCGAGGAACAGGATGCACCGATCCGGGCCGCGAACCTATTCTACGGAAGCATCTGTCATACGATGCCAAGGTGCAGGGCAGGCACGCCGAGGTCCTGGAGCTGTCGCCGAGGTGGGGCTAAAATTGCCATGACGTTAGTGTCGTGCGCGACCCGCCGCTCGTGCGGCGGCCGCTACAAACAGAACCTATCAATCCGTATGAGGATCCGCTTCTCAAAACGAGAAGCGGCTGATCACGAGCAAGTCACCGCCCGAACGGACCGCGACAAGATTCGCCAATGTGGTCCTTATATTGAGGAATCAACTCACCGCCGGTTAGAGGCGTATATACTTATGTATACTGCGTGTTAGTATCGGGCCAAAGATCTGCTAGCTTTCGTTTTATAGACATTAAGCGGCATTTGCCGCTCTTGGATCCCTTTGGACCTCACAATCCCGGAGTGCTTTAATGCGCCTTAGCTTTCTTTCTGGTTTCCTCATTGCGGTCCTTGCTGCTGGACCATCGACTTCTGCCAACGCTTCGCGCTCAGACGTGCCGCTCGGACAATCGACTGACCTGTCGGCACGTATCGTCGACGGCAAGGCCGACGTTAACGGTGTGGTCTACCACTATTTGCTGGCGGTAGGCGGCCCGAAAACTGTTGTGTTGTTGCATGGTTGGGGCACGACCTCATACATGTGGCGCTTTGTAATGCCACAACTGGTGGCGCGCGGTTACACTGTACTTGCGCCCGATTTGCGCGGTTTGGGGGACACTGCCAAGCCTGCGGCCGGCTACGAAAAGGCGTCGATTGCCGAGGATATTCACGCACTCGTCAATCAGTTGAACCTTGGTCCGGTCGTCAATCTTGTCGGCCACGATATGGGTGGCATGGTGGTTTATTCCTATGCGGCGCAGCACCCAGAGGAAGTCGCCACATTGGCCATCCTTGACGTCCCACTGCCAGGCATCGAACCATGGAACGAATTGATCCAAGGCCCTCGCACTTGGCATTTTCGCTTCCATTCCGTACGCGACGTACCGGAAATGCTCATTGCCGGTCGCGAGCTTGAGTATTTAAAGTGGTTTCACAATGCAGAGGGGGTAAATGCTTGCGCGTTCGACAACGAAGCCGACGAAGTCTACGGGCGTTCCTATGCCCAGCCTGGCGCATTGCGCGCAGGCTTCGAGTACTACCGGGCTTTTCCCCGTGACGAAGAGCAGAACAAGGCCTTTGCAAAACACAAGCTAACGATGCCGGTACTCGGAATAAGCGGCTCAGGTGGCTTGGGATCGATGTACGAAGACCATCTCCGCCACGTCGCCGAAAACGTACGCGCCGTAGTAGTCGAGGGCTCAGGTCACTGGGTTCCGGAGGAGCAGCCAGCCGCCGTCACCAAGGCCCTGATCGAGTTCCTGCCGCCAGCATACTAAGCTTCGCTGATGCCTGAAGGCACAGCATTAGCGATAGTCGTCGTGATGGAGATACGGCCGCTCCAAAGCTTTCCCAATGCGTCGCTGCTAGCGGGGGATGCGCGGCAGAAGCTTGGCTGTGCAGCGTCAACATCAGATTACACGCGGCGGTTATCGCTCTAAGCTCTATAAAGGTTTTCCTGAGTCCGGATCGTCCTGGGCAAGCTTTTCTTAGCGAAGAAGCGCCCGCCGCCGGGCGATCCTATCGGACGGAGGCATGGTTCGGCCCTATTCGAAAGTCTTGGCCGCGCCGGCCTCGCGCATCGGCGGGGGCAGCGTTTCCCACGCCCGGATTAGCTCACCGATGGAAGCAGCTTCCATCTTGCGCATGACATTGCCGCGGTGAAGCTTGACGGTCACTTCACTGATGCCGAGGTCGAAGGCGATCTGCTTGTTGAGGCGTCCGCGCGCCACTTCTCGCAGAACCTCGCGCTCGCGCGGCGTCAGCGTCTCGACGCGCTCGATGTTGCGCTTGACGATCACCGCATCCGCCCGCCGCTTGGCGTCCACCGCAATGCCCGCGATCACGGCGTCAAGCAGCGTCTGATCCCGCACCGGTTTGGTCAGAAAGTCCACGGCGCCGGCCTTCATCGCCTGGACAGTCATCGGGATGTCGCCATGCCCGGTCAGGAAGATGATGGGTTTGGGGTTGCCGTTTTTCGCAAGATGGTGCTGCAGATCGAGACCGCTCGTCCCTGGCATGCGCACGTCGAGGATCAAGCAGCCGGGGCTCTCCAACACGTCGGCGTCAAGCAATTCACGGGTCGAGGTAAAGCACACCGGCAGAAAACCCGCCGACAGGATCAATTCAGACAGCGCCTCCCGAACAGAGGCATCATCATCGACAATAATGACCAGCGGCTGCTCGGCTTCAGCCCGCCGCTGCTGTGATGACGGCGTCGATCTCCGTAAGGGCAATTGGTCAACTCTCATGTTTAGCCTCCGTTTCTGGGTTGCGTAAAGCGTCGCCGATCGCCGCAAGCAGTGCCTGGCCATCGAACGGCTTGCGGAAAAGCCTGCCAATGCCCTTGGCGCGGTGCTGATCCACTATCTCGTGGCGGCCGGTGATCAGGAACACAGGCAGATCCGGACGCGCCTTCTTGACCAAGTCGCGAAGTTCAAAGCCGTCCATGCCGGGCATCCCGATGTCGGTGATAAGCATGTCCAATCCAGACAGGCCGCTGACCAGCAACGACCTCGCCGATGAGAAGCTGCGGGCCACATAGCCGGCGGACTCCAGAAGGTCCTCCAGCGACTCGAGCAGTCTTGGGTCATCGTCGACAATCGCCACGACAGGCCTCCGCTTGCCCACGCTCAGCTCCCCCCTGCCCGGCGCGAGTGCGTGATCGGTATTCCCAATCGCTCGGCGATGCGCACGAGGTCGGCGAGCGACGCCGCGACCATCTTCTGCATGACGTTCCTTCTATGAATTTCCAGCGTAACTTCGCTGATCCCCAGTTCAGCGGCCGCCTGCTTGTTGAGCAGGCCGCTGACCACCAGCGGCAGCACCTCACGTTCGCGCGGCGTCAGTTCGAGATAACGTTGCTTCAACACGCCCAGCTCGGCGCGCTCCGATCGCTGTGCCCGATCCAGGGCGATCGCTGCATGGATTGCGGCCATGAGGTCCGCATCACTGAAGGGCTTAGTCAGGAAATCTACGGCGCCGTGCTTGATCGCACGCACGGAGGACGGGATATCGCCATGTCCCGTCAGGAAAACGATCGGCGGATGATCGCCCTCGGCAATCTGCCGCTGCAGATCGAGGCCGTTAATATCCGGCAGCTCGATATCGAGGATGAGGCAGGCGGGGACGTCCGGCTTGTCAGCGCGGATATAATCGCCCGCCGATCCGAACGCTACGGCACGCATGCCGTGCGCAGCCAGCAGCTCACTGAGCGCCTCCCGGATGCGTTCATCGTCATCTACGATGAAGACAATTTGGCCGTCCGTCATCATGACGCTGCTTTCGCTTCAATCGGCAACGTGAAGATAAACGTCGCTCCACGTGGTTCGTTCTTCTCGACCCATAAACGCCCGCTATGCGACTCGATGATCGAACGGCAGATCGCCAGTCCCATGCCCATCCCTTGCTCTTTCGTGGTAAAGAACGGTTCGAATATCCGGTCGGGAAACTCGACGCCCCGGCCGCGATCGCTGACTTCGGTCTGGACAACATCCCCGATATGGCGCACGCGGATGCTGATAGCTCCGTCGTCCGCACCAGAGTCCATCGCCTCCATGCCGTTGCGGATGAGATTGACCAGAACCTGCTGGATTTGGACGCGATCGAACGCGACTAGCGGAATGTCGCTTCCGACATCAACACTGATGCGAACGCCCCGCCGCATCGCTTCCTCGGCCACGAGGTCGCGTGCCTCTGCGATGACACTGCTGAGCGTCGCATTGGTCCTCGTCTCTGTGGATTGCTTGAACAGCGCGCGGATGCGGCCGACGACGTCCGCCGCCGAATTGGCGTCCCGGATTATGCGCTCGGCCGTGATCTTCGCGCGTTCGACGTTCGGCGGGGCGGCGGACAGCCAACGGTGGCATGCATGGGAATTGGCGACGATCGCGGCCAGCGGCTGATTCACCTCGTGCGCGATCGAAGCGGAAAGCTCGGCGAGACTTGCAGCCTGAGTGGCTTGCGCGAGTTTGTCGGAGGCTTGTCGCAGCGCTTCCTGGGCGCGCACCTCTTCGTCGATGTCGAGGGAAACCCCGTACCATTGCACGACCGCCCCGTCCTCATCACGCCGCGGCTCGACCCTGCACTCCGCCCAGCGATAGCCATCTGTTTCGCGCCAGCGAAACCGCATCGCGGAACCGCCGCCTGTTTCGAAACAGGTCAGCAACGTGCGCAGCACCTCGGGAGCATCTTCGGGATGAACCAGTTCTTGCAGCAATTCCTCGATGCGCGGCTCTCCGAGCGTTTCGAAATTGGCGATCACGGAGCGGAAATGGTCCTGGTATCGCTTGTTGAAGTAGACCGGCCCGCCGGTCGGCACCGCGCTCCAGATGCGGACCGGCACAGCGTCGATCATCTGCTGAAGCTGCAATTCGCTCCGCCGCAGCGCCTCTTCGGCTTGCATCTGATCGTCTATGTCGTGACAGAGGCCGTACCACTGGACGATCAGGCCAGCGTGATCGCGCATCGGCTCTGCCCGGCTCGACATCCAGTGATAGACGCCATCGGCGCGGCGCAGGCGATACCTCATGGAGAAGCGCTCACCGGTGGCAAGGCAGTGACTGAGCGTATCGCCGAATGCTGCTGCGTCGTCCGGATGGACGGTGGACGCTATCATCGCCGCCAGCCGGCTGATGCCCTGTTTGTCCAAATCCGTTACGTCGAGGCGGAGAAAGTCGACCATTCGCTTGTTGAAAAAGGTCGGCTCGCCGTCCGGCGTCAGGCGCCAAACGTGGCTCGGAACCATGTCGACAAGCTGCGAGAGCTCCCGCTCCCGGTCGCCCAATGCCTCAAGGCTTTCACGCAAGGTGAGCACCGCCGCCTGATGCTGCCGGGATATGGCGGCCACGACGAGCGCCGAAAATGCCGAGATGGCCAGAAAAAGCTGCAGCATGATCTGGTTGTGCTTCTGGGACTCGGGATCGCCGGCAAATTGGCTGGCGCCGGATATCGTGAATACCGCCGTGATCAGAGCGAGGACGGCCAATGCTACGGCGGCGCCTCTGAACTCAAAGCGCACTGCGGCCCAAAGAAGAGGCGGCATGATGATGTAGGCGAAGGGCAGATAGCCGCTCAAGGAAAGGGCGGCGATACCAAGAAAAATCAGCCCCAGGACGCAAGCTTCCATCCACCGCGCTGCCGAGAGCTGCGCCTTGCCGCGCCAGTTCTGGAACACGACCAGCGCCAGTGGCGCTACGATCAGGACTCCCGTCGCGTCTCCGATCCACCACAGCGGCCAAGCCGTCGCAAAGGTTTGCGATTGTATGCCAAACCACGCAAGCGCCGCACTTCCCACCGTCGCGCTTGCAACTGGCGCAATTCCAGCGGCCAGTACGACGAATGCGAGAACGTCCCGCAACGTTTCCAGCCGAACTGGGCGCTTGCAGGTCTGGTTCACAAGCCATGCGCCGGCCACCGCTTCAAGAGCGTTGCCGGCAAAGATCAGGAAGGCCGCGGGCAGCGGAGTGTGGAACCACAAGAAGTTGCTGAACAGTTCGGCCAGACAGGCCCCCAGCACCCACCACGGCCAGCTATACCTGGAGGCGAAGACAAGTGTAGCGATGAACAGCCCGCTCGGAGGCCAAATGGAAATCCCTGTTCCGGGTATGATTGCGAGCGACTGGGCGAATCCGCAGCCCAGGACATAGGCCGTAATAAAAAGCCCCAGATGCAAGAGTTGGGGACGGTGCGACCAGACGCGCGACAACCTGCCTCTTTCAAGATCGCTGCTCATGTTGCCGCGAATCAGGCCCGGTTCATTCGTCGCGAAAGGTCGGCCACTTCCCGGTCCGGATCGGTCCAAGTCATGCGTTAACGCGCGCGTTGCGTTGGAATCGGTCTCGCCAAGTGAGTTGGGCGCTGTCGTCATCGGGTGCCCCTCACGGACAAACAAACTCTGGAGATTGTCGGCGCTTCGTGTAGCACTTGCTCTTGATAGCTGGACTGGGCTGACGGACTCACGTCGCCACCCTAATCCCGCCACGCCCCAACCGCACCTCATGGAAATCCATGCATTGCACGGGGCGGCGGCGCCCCTTCACCGAGAGCCGAAAAACCAAGCGCTTACTGAGCGCCGCCAGTTATTGCGCAGCTTTCGCTTCAGCCGGGAGGGTGAAGATGAATGTCGCCCCACGCGGCACGCTATTCTCCGCCCAAAGGCGTCCGCCGTGAGACTCGATGATCGAACGGGAGATCGCGAGCCCCATGCCCATTCCGTTCCCTTTCGTCGTAAAGAACGGCTCGAATATCTTGTCAGGATGTTCGACTCCTGGGCCGCGGTCGCTGACATCGATCTGGATTTTGTCCTCTATCCGGCGCACGCGTATCCCAAGAACCTTGTCGCCAGCAATGGCGTCCATCGCGTCCACGCCGTTGCGGATGAGATTGACCAAAACCTGCTGGATCTGGACGCGATCGAACACGACGAGCGGAAGGTTGCTTTCGATGTCGACATCCATGCGAACGCGACGCCGCATGGCTTCCTCAGCCATGAGGTCACGCGCTTCGGCAATGACACTTGGGATCGGCATACTGGTTCTCATTTCAAGGGATGGCCTGAACAAGGCGCGGATGCGGCTGACGACATCCGCCGCCGAGTTAGCATCGCGGATGATGCGCTCGGCCGTGATCTTCGCGCGCTCGAGGTTCGGGGGATCGGCGGCCAGCCAACGATAGCAGGCGTGTGAGTTGGCCACGATCGCTGCCAGTGGCTGGTTCACCTCATGCGCGATAGACGCCGAAAGCTCGGCGAGGCTTGCCGCCTGGCTCGCCCGTGCAAGTCGCTCTTGCGCCAGACGCAGCTCCTCCTGCGCCCGAACCTCACCGTCGATGTCCAGGCAGATAACATTCCACTGCACAATGGCGCCTTCGGCATTGCGCATCGGCGCCGCGCGCGTGTCGACCCAGAGATATTCGCCATCGAAGCGCCGTAGACGGTGCTTCCGCGAGTATGGCTCGCCGGTCGACAACGAATGTGCGTACTGCTCCTTGACTCCCGCGACGTCGTCGGGATGAACGCCGGCGTCGAGTGTGCCGGCCAACCGGGATTTTCCCGCATCATCCAATTCTTCAAGTTCGTAGCCGAGGAATTCGCGGAGCTGCTGGCTGCGATACATCGGCTCGCCGTCCGGCGCAGCGCAATCGATCATTACGGGCAGGGTTTCGACGAGTTGCCAGAGCGAGCGCTCCCTTTCTCGCAGCGCTTCCTGAGAAATTACAAAATCGTGGATGTCGACGTTGGCGCCGTACCACCGGATTGTGCGACCGCTCTCATCGCGGAGCGGATCCGCGCGTCCCTCAGTCCAGCGGTATGCACCGTCCCATCGCCGGTTACGAAACTTCAGCTCGAACGGTTCACCCGTGCTGAAGGAATGGGTTAGAGCTCCCAGCAATACGGCCCTGTCCTCCGGATGGACGATGGTTTCAATGGCGCTCGGCAATCCTGGAGCATCAAAATCTTCCAGCTTCAGGCCGATATAGTCCACCATAGTTTTGTTAATGTATGCTGGCTCGCCGCCTGGCGTTACGCACCAGATCTGCATTGGCACTGTATCTATGAGCTGCTGAAGCTGCCGCTCGCTGCGTCGCAGCGCCTCTTCGACGCGCAGCTGATCATCGACGTCGTGTGAGAGGCCGTACCACTGGACGATGCGTGCGCTCTCATCCCGCAGTGGCTCCGCGCTGCCTTCCACCCAGCGGTAGACGCCATCCGCACGCCGCAGGCGATACTTCTTGGAGAAGCGCTCGCCGGTGACGAGGGAATGGTTGAGCGCTTCCCTAAGGCTGTCCGCATCATCGGGATGGACGGCGGCTTTTATGACGGCTGTCAGCCGGCTCATGCCCTGCTTGTCTGTGTCTGCTATGTCCATGCCGAGAAAATTTATCAGGCGCTTATTGAAGAAGGTCGGCTCGCCCTCTGGGCTCAACCGCCAGAGCAGGCTGGGAACCATATCCACGAGTTGCGAGAGCTCCCGCTCCCGATCGCGCAGCGCTTCCTGTGCGCGCATCTCATCGTCGATGTCGATGGAAACTACGTACCATTGCACAATCGCTTCGCTTTGATCTCGCAGCGGTTCCCCGCGACCATCAACCCAGCGATACGCACCGTCCGCACGACGCATACGATACTTCAAGGAGAAGGGGTCGCCGGTGGCGAAGGAGTGGCGGGCCGTCTCCAGCAAGTTAGCCGCATCATCGGGATGGACGAGGGTCCCTATGACTGCAGCCAGCCGGCTCATGCCCGGCTTGTCCAAAGCCGCTACGTCGTCCAGACCGAAAAAGTCCAGCAAGCGCTTGTTGAAGAAGGTCGGCTCGCCGTCCGGCGTCAGACGCCTGATCTGGACCGGGACCATGTTCACGAGTTGCGAGAGCTCGCGCTCCCGATCGCGCAACGCCTCTTGCGCGCGCACCTCATCATCGATGTCGAGACAGAGGCCATACCATTGGACGATGCGTCCGTCCTGATCCCGTATCGGGTCCGCCCGGCTCGACATCCAGTGATAGACGCCGTCGGCGCGGCGCAGGCGATGTCTCATAGAGAAGGGCTCGCCGGTGGCGAGGCAATGGTGGAGCGCGTTTCGGAACGCTGCTGCGTCGTCTGGATGGATTGTCTCTATGACCACCTCCAGCCGACTCATCCCCGGCTTGTCCGCATCCGCTACGTTCAGGCCGAGGAAATCGACCATGCGCTTGTTGAAGAAAATCGGCTCGCCGTCCGGAGCCAGCCGCCAGATGTGGCTCGGAACCATGTCCACGAGCTGTGAGAGCTCACGCTCCCGATAGCGCAACGCCGCGACGGTTTTCTTGTAAACGTCGATGTCAAGCGCGATGCCAAACCATCCCGTGATACGATTTTGACTGTCGCGCACTGGTCGTGCCGCGGTTCGAGCCCAGACATAGATGCCGGTCGCGCGCCGAAAGCGAAACTCGACATTAAAATGATCGCCGGTCTCCAGGCAGTGACGCCATGCGGCGGCGATCTGGTCATAGTCATCCGGATGAAGCAACCGCTTCCAGCCGGTATGACCCTCCTTCAACGAAGCATTCAGATCCTCCAGCGTCACCCCGAGGGAATTCTGGGCAAACGGGTGCAGGTAGATCCACCTACCGGCCGCATCGAATGCCCATCCGTTGCCGAATATGGTCTCGACGACCCTCGCCGACCGGATTGCTTCGGCTTCGTTTTCGCCCGACGGGTCTGACGCTGTCGTAGTTGGCCGAGGCTCCCTGTCTGTCACCAGATCGTCGATATCGACACTTACACTGTACCCCGGCTCTGAGCGGGTTTCGGTCCAACGATAGTTACCGTCGGCCTTGAGTTGCCGATGTCTTGTGACTTGTGGGACGCCCGTCCAGAAGGCGCGCGCGGCCGCATGAGCCGCCGCAGCCCGGTCGTCCGGATGAATAACCTTCAGCGAATGCGGTACGTCGGGCGCGGCTTTTTCCTCAAGCGCAGCATTGGCGACATCCGCGAATCGCTTACTGACGACGGACGGAACATCGCCGTCGATCACTGCACCGTACCATGCATGGATACGACCTTGGCTGTCGCGCAATGGCTGTCCCGAACTTCGCCCCCAACCGTAAGCACCACTCGGGCGCAAAATGCGGTGCTCGACATTGTAATGCTCACCTGATTGCAGACAGCGACGCCATGTGGCGACGGCGCCGTCATAATCGTCTGGATGGATTATCCGCTTCCAACCAGAACGGCCCTCTTCCGAAGGCGAATTGAGTTCCTCCAACGTCATGCCAAGAAGCGAAAGCGCCGCCGGAGTCACGTAGGTGAATTTGCCGGCGGCGTCGGTCGCCCATGCGTTACCGACCACGTTTTCGATGATCCGCGCCGCTCGCAATGCTTCGGAGTCGGTTTCGTCAAGTGAGTTGGACGCTGCTGTCATGGGCTACTCCTGCCGGACAAAGGAACTGTCAGCGCTTCGTATAGCACTTGTTCCCTATCTGGACAGGCGAACTCACGGCCCCAAGTCTAATACCGCCATGCCCCCGCGTCTCATGGACATCCGTGCATTAAACGGAATGTGGGTGCTGCGGCCGCCTTTACGGAAGCTGGAAAAGGCCGGATGCTCCTGCGCGCGTAACGATCGCCTCGTGCAAGGAGCGACTGGAATGACGCATCAAAGAGTGGCAGCGCCACTCACCGCTGGAAAGCGCGCGCCGGACAGGTAAGACCCTCGCCTGCCTCTCCGTTGGCTGCAGAGCGAAACCGGAAAAACCCCTGCATTCGTCATCCCTATCTCGTCCAGTTGACACGGCTCATGAGATAATCTGGAAGCCTCTCCCGACCAATACATCTGTTCCAAAGTATAGGGCGTGGACGCGGTTTTAGTTCTGCGGAGCGGCTTGGCGGCCGAGCAATTGTTTGGCGACAATGAGACAGGGCGCAGCGACCGCGAACAGCAGGACGAGCGCGAAGAAAGCTTCGTCGAACGAGATCGTGGCGGCCTGCTTCTCAAGCGCGCGCTGCAGCAGCGGCAGGGCGGCCTTGGTCGCCGCAGTGCTGTCGACACTGTTCGCCAGAGCGTTCGCAGCGGCTCTCAAGCGCTGGTCTACGGCTGGATCGCCATTGACGAGGTGGGACGCCAGTATCGTCCGATTGTGGGCATTCTGGTGATCAATATACGTTTGCAAGAGGGCTGTGCCCGTCAGACCGCCCACCTGCTTGCCGAAGTTGAACAGCCCGATGCCGAACGGCAGCGCATTGGCGGCAAGGCGCTGCAGCGTAACCAGCGTCAGTGCCACGAACAGAAGGCCGAGGCCGAATCCTCGCAGCAGCAGAGCAAGGGTCAGGTCCGGTGATCCGCTACCGCTCGTCGAAGCGGACAGCAGCCACATGGCGCCTGCGAAGAGGAGAATACCAAATGGCGCAAGCGTGATCGGGCGGATCCCGGTCCTTTGGATGACGAAGCCGGACAACAGAAGTCCAAGTGCGAGCATGGCTCCGCTGGGCAGCAGAAGCACTCCTGCGCCCGTGGCGGTAAAATCGAGCACGTTGAGGGCAAAAGCCGGAATGAGATAGGCGCTGCCTGAAAGAGCAGAGCCGGCGACGAAGCTGACGAGAAGGCCGAAGCGAAAGTCCGGATTGCCAAGGGGCGAGATGGCCAGCAGTGAGCCTTCTGAACGAAAGCGGGTCTCCCAGACGGCCAGAAGGCCGGCGGCCGTCACACCGGTTGCGGCAAGGAAGGTGATGTCGGTGTCGTCGAACCAGTTGAACCTGCTGCCTTGCAGCAGGACGTATGTCAAAAGCGCGGCGCCGATGCCGAGCAACAATATTTCGACGGCAGGAAACCTGGTTTTCCGCCAAAAGGTCCGATCGCCGTCCGCCGCCAGAAGGAGAAGGGAGACGATGCCGAGCGGAATGATGCTCAGGAATATCCACTCCCAGGTCAGATGGTCGACAAGCCAGCCCTGCAGGGCCGGCGTGACAGTCGTCGGAGCCATGACGGCGCCTACGGCAAAAACCGCCTGAACGACGGGCTGATGCCGGTGCGGGAAGCGAAAGAACAGTAGTGTCTGGCCAGCGACGAGAACTGTGCCGCCGGCCAGCCCTTGCACAATGCGGCAGATGCAAATCCAGGTGAGGTCCACCGACAACGTCAAGGTCGCGGATGCCAGCAGAAGGGCGACAACCCCCGCGCGCAGGCAGGCGGTCGGCCTGGCTGCCGTCACAAGAAGCGGAGCGACAAGGAACGCCGTCAGCTTGGCCGCTATGAAAACAACGTCGATCATCGCCAGTTCGTCCAACGTTGCGTAGGTGTCGCCGAGCATGTCGATCCGGCCGATGGACAGTGCGGTGGATGCGACCGCGTCCATGAAGGCGGCCAGCACGACGCCGGTTGCTATCAAGGAAGCGCGCAGGGTGCCGGGATGGCGCTGCACAGCCGCCGTTTCGGCGAGGTGCATCATTGTGCTGAGCGCCCGTCCGCGGTCCCGCCTGTCTGCATTTCCTGCGCTACTGCCGGAGCATCCCTGGTGCCGACGGTGATGGCAACACGAGCCGAGAGTCCCGGAACCAGGCGGCCGGGCAACGGATTGCGCGTCATCCTGATCTTGACCGGCACGCGTTGGACGACGCGGATGAAGTTGCCGGTAGCATTGTCCGGCGGAAGCAGGCTGAATGCCACGCCGCTGCCGGGAGCGAAGCTGTCGACAAGGCCGTCGATTTGCAGATCGGGATATTCATCAACCATGACGCGGACGCGTTGGCCGATCTCAACCTGCCTCAGCTGTGTTTCCTTGAAGTTGGCGACGATCCAGACATCGTTAACCGGAACGATGTCCAGGGCTGCCGTCCCTGGGGTGACATAGCGGCCGACACGGATCTGGCGATTGCCGACGATGCCGTCGACCGGGGCCCTCACGACGGTGTTGGCCAGGTCGAGCATTGCCAGGTCGAGCGCTGCCTGTGCCTGCGACAGGGCTGCCTGCGCACCGGACAATTGTGCATCCAGGACACCGAGCTTCAACTTTTGAGCCAGCAGATTGGCCTCTGCACCGTCCAGCGATGCCTTTGCCTTGTCATGGCCGGCCTGCGCATCCTGCAGCTTCTGATCGCTTGCGGTCCCGTTCTTCTGCAGCGTGACGTAGCGGTTCAGGTTGGCGCGGGCGAATTGCAGGTCGGCTGCGGCAGATTGCTTCTGCGCCTCAGCCTGCGCGATCAATGCGTCCTGCAGTTCACGAGTTGCCTTGATGTTGGCGATTTCCGCCTGCCGGGCGGCGACGTTGGCTTTCGCCTGCTCCGCCTTGGCCTTGTAGTCGCTGTCGTCGATGCGAAACAGGACAGCACCCTTAGACACACTGGCATTGTCGTCTATGTCGACTTCGACGACGTAACCGGCAAGCTTCGGAGCGATGCTGGTAATGTCTCCGCGGAGATAGGCATTATCGGTCGTTTCCTCGAACCGTCCCCTCGTGAACCATTGCCAGCTCCAAATAGCTGCCATTGGAATCACCATAAGGGCAACGATGGCAATTGCGATCTTGCGGGCTCGGCTCATGATTGCCTCGACACCCGGTCGATGCGCTCGCTATCGAAGGAGGTATCCGTCTTCCGAAGAGCGAGATGTTCGGCAAGGCTGGAAGCCCACGGTGCGCAGTACAGTTTCACGAGAACGTCTCCGTCGAGCTGCGGTTCTGCAACAAAGCAGAACTGCAGAACGATCGCGGATTTCACGGCCTCGCCGCTATCACGCGGACGAACATCCCATCTGCCCTGATCGGTGGTTCGTACTGAACCTCAGCACAGGTCGCATTATCAGTCAGCCGGATTCCTCAGGCGCGCGAACGTGCCGGCGCGAACCTCCGTATTGCCGAAGACCGTGGCAGCAATGATCGCAGAGAGCGCCCTCTTGAAGAGTTCGGTTGTCTTAACGTTCACCTATTTGACAAGCGCGCAACACGCGTTCGCTGTGCGGCAGTTGCGACGGTTCATGAAAGCAACCCGCTATCTTGCCGCCGGCTAACGCGGTGCGACACGCAGCCCGGCGGCATCGAAGAGATGCATGCGCTCCGGCGGCAGAGCGAGGTTGATCGGCGGCCCTTGCGATTCAACGCCCTGCTGCTTGAGAACGGCGATGAGTTTGCTGTCGCCGGCAATGGTGGCGTGGACAACGGTTTCCGGTCCCAACGCCTCGGCCAGCGTTACCCGCGCTTCCACCGATCCCTTGCTGCCATCCGAAAGTTGGATGTCGTGTGGCCGGATGCCAAGCGTCGCGTCGTCTCCCGGTTTCAGCGCGACCCCGTCGGCCGCGACCGAGGCCGACAGCCCGCCCGGACCTTCGACACGCACCTCACCAGCGCTTGCCGAACGCACCTTTACCGGCAGCAGGTTCATCCGCGGCGCGCCGATGAAGCCGGCGACGAACAGGTTGGCCGGCGCGTTGTAGAGATCGAGCGGCCGGCCGACCTGTTCGATCCGCCCCGAGCGCATGACCACGATGCGGTCCGCCAGCGTCATCGCCTCGATCTGGTCATGGGTGACGTAGATCATCGTGGTTGCCAGCCGCCGGTGCAGGCCCGCCAGTTCAGCGCGCATGGTGATGCGCAGTTCGGCATCGAGGTTGGACAGCGGTTCATCGAGTAGAAAGGCGGTCGGATTGCGCACCACCGCACGGCCGATCGCCACGCGCTGCTTCTGGCCGCCCGACAATTGACCGGGCCGGCGGTCGAGATAGGGAGCAATTTCCAGCATGCGCGTCGCTTCCGTGATCCGCGCGTCGATCTCGGCTTTCGGCATACGGATGTTTTCGAGCCCGAAGGCGAGGTTCTGGCGCACGCTCATGTGCGGGTAGAGCGCGTAAGACTGGAACACCATCGCCAGACCGCGCTGTGCGGCCGAAACGTTGGTGACGTCGACCCCGTCGATCTCGATCTTGCCGTCGGTCGGCCGATCGAGTCCGGCAATCAGCCGCAGCAGCGTGGACTTGCCGCAACCCGACGGGCCGACGAGGACCAGCATCTCGCCGTCACCGACGTCGAGATTGATGCCGTGCAAGATCTTCATCTTGCCGTAAGCGCGATCGATGTTGGTCAGCGTTATCCGTCCCATGACATCCTCACTTCAGCCCGGTGCCGGCAATGCCGGAAGTGATGTAACGCTGCAGGAAGACGAAGACGAGGACGACGGGGATCATCGTCACCACGGTCATCGCCAGGATGTAGTGCCACTGCACGTTTAGCTGGCCGGCATAGGTGTTGAGGCCGACCTGGAGTGTGTAGAGTTCCTTGCGCGACAGCACCACCAGCGGCCACAGAAAGTCGTTCCAGCGCCAGACGACCGAGAAGATCGCCAGCACGGCGAGCGCCGGTGCTGCAAGCGGCAATACGATGCGCCAGTAGATCTGCCATTCGGAAGCGTTGTCCATGCGCGCCGCATCGAGCAGCTCGTCGGGGATGGTCAGCATATATTGGCGCAGCAGGAAGACGCCGGTCGGCGTCGCTACCGTCGGCAAGATCACGCCCCACAGCGAATCGAGCAGCCCGACGGCGCCCACCACCGAATAGAGCGGCACCAGGATGACCGACAGCGGCACCATCAGCGTACCGACGATCACAAGCATCGTCAGATCGCGGCCGCGGAACTTGTATTTCGACAGGGCGAAGGCGGCCATCGAATTGGTGAGCAGCGTGATCAGCGTCGCCATTGCCGTCACAAAAACCGAATTGCGCAGATAGCGCAGGAAGTCGAAATGGACGAAGGGCTCGGTGTAGTTCTCCGTCGCGAAGCCGATTTCGCGCACCGGCTGCCGGTCGGCGATGTTGACCTTGACGATATCGTTCGGCGCCTGCGGGTCGACCATCTGCGCCATGATGCCGATGCGCCGCACCTCGGCCAGCACCTTGGTCGAACCATCCGGCAGCTTCACCCTGTAGAGGGCCAGCGGCTTGTCGTAGCCTTCAACCCTCGCCTGTTGGCTGACATAAGGCATTATGGTCGGCGGGAACTCGGCAAGCTGGGCCGGCGTCTTGAATGACGAACCCACCAGCCAGACGGCCGGACCGAACATGATGACAACACCGCCGAGCAGCCACAGCCAGCTCACGATATCCGTCCAATGCCAGCCGCGACCGCCGCGCCGGCGGGTCAGGAATGTCATGACGCCGCTCATTCGCGGGCTCCTTTCCGCTCACCCCGGCGTCCGACCTGCAGCTGAACCAAGGTGAGCACGACCAGCACCAACCCCATCAGAATCGAAGCCGCCGAAGCCAGCCCCGGATTGCGCAGCAGGGAGGCGAAGCCGATCTCATAGATGTACTGCGTGATATAGAGGGTCGAGGTTCCCGGCCCTCCACCCGTCAGCACATAGACTTCGTCGAAGATCTGCACGGCGCGGATCAGCGTCAGTACGATGACGACAAGCAGATTCGGCATCAGCAGCGGCAGCGTGATGCGCCAGAACACCCGCGCCGGCTTCGTGCCGTCCATCTCGGCCGCTTCGTAAAGGTCGCGCGGGATCGCCTGCAATCCGGCAAGCAGGATCAGCGTATAGAAGCCCATATGTGCCCAGACCGAAACGCTGACGGCGGCGGTGAAAGCCCAGAAACGGTCGGTCAGCCAGTTGTGCGGCTCGCCGCCCATATCATGGACGATCAGGTTGAGCAGGCCCTGGCGCTGCAGGATCCAACGCCAGATCAGGCCGGTGACGACGGGCGACAGCAGCACCGGAAAGAAGAACACCGCGCGCCAGAAGCTGCGCCCGACGATCTCGCGGTTGAGGATCAGCGCTGTCGCCATCGACACGACCGTCATCAGCGCCACCTGCACGACGACGAACAGACCGGTATTGTGCACGGCCTTCCAGAAGAGATCCTCGTGGCAAGTGGCAGTGTCCAGATAGTTGCCGCAATCGAGCAGGCGCTGGTATTGCTCGAGCCCCACATAGGTTCGGTCCTGCAGGAAGTAGGCCGTTCCCGACGTGGCCGAATAGAAGAAGTTGATGATCATCGGCACCAGGACGAAAATGCCGAAGATCGCCATGTTTGGGGCGAGGAAGAACGCGGCCATGCCGCCGGTGCCCGTCGCGCGCTGCCAGAACTTCAGCGGCACGTTGACGATCGATGCCAGCCACACGACCGGCGCCGCGAGGGCGGCGCCAATCCATGTCTTCAGTGTCGCGGCGGCGGTCACTTCGCCTCGGCAACCTTGTCGGCGATATCCTGGTCGATCCTGCCCCAGGCATCGTCGAGGCTGAGCTCGCCGGCCATCACCTGGCTGACGCGCGTCACCAGCGCGGCAAAGTAAGCGTTGGCCCACTTCCACGGCGGCATTGCATCGGCCGCCGGCAGGGTTTCGCCCGCCGCCTTGACGAACTTGTCGAGCGCGGGACCGACGTTCTTGTCGGCCGAGACCCATTTCAGCCCGCCCTTGTCTACGACGCCCTTGTGCGCGGGCAGAAACAGCGTGCGCTCGCTGAACTCTTTCACCACGTCTTCACGGGCCAGATAATCCATGACCTTGGCGACGTCCTTGGGATTCTTCGTATATTTGATGGCGACCAGCGCCGCGCCGCCCTTCACGCCCGAACAGCCTGCGGTACCGCAGGGCGAGCCGGTCGCCACCCAGTCGAAACTGTCGCCGATCTTGGTCGACAGATTGGCGACCTGCCAGCTGCCCGAATAGTAGAACGGGATCTGGGCGTTGATGAAGTCGTCGGCGGCCGCGCGATAGGTCGAGCCTGCCGCCGACACCCAGGTATCCTTCAGCATCAGGCCCTTGGCGGTCCAGTCGACGAGCTTGCCGACGAACGCCTTGGTGCCGTCGTCCACTTTCGCCGGCATACCATCGGGGCCGATATAGTTCGCTCCAAAGGAGACATTCGGACCCGAAATGCGGTGACCGGAACGGTCGATGGCGAAGGCAGCCGGAAGCTGCTGGCTCTTCGCCACTTCGGCGGCGGCGTTGATCCAGTCGTCCCAGGTCGCCTTGTCGCCGGGCAGCGGCACGCCGGCCTGTTCGAACAGCGTCTTGTTGGCGAAGCCGCCGGTGAGCGTGAGCTGGGTCATGAAACCCGGGATGGCGTTGGAGCCGTCGGGGCGCATCCAGTCCAGCGTGTCAGCGAAATTGTCCTCCCAATATTTCGGGTCAGCCACCAGTGGCCTGAGATCGAGCCAGTGCTGGGCAAGCTCCTTGATGTTGGTGACGCGGGCGATGTCCGGGCCCTGGCCGGCTTCGAGCTGGATGGGCAGCTGCTCCTGGATCACCTTGTAGGCGACGTTGTCGAGCGTGACGTGGATGTCGGGATTGTCCTTCATGAAGCGGTTCAGAATGTCCTGGATGACATCGCCTTCGACACCGTCCGAATACCACATGATGCGCACGTCGCCGGCAAACGCGCTGGTCGATGCGAGCAGACTGACCGATAGCGCGGCCAGCAAAGTGCGGGACTTATTCATGCTTTCGTCTCCTCCTTTAGCGGGGCGGCGCCCCGATAGTTCAAGCCGCTACGCCCTCTCCTCTTGAGCGTCGCAGCCGATTTCCTCCCTACTCTGTGTGCTTCATGCGCATCGCCTCACCGCGCACGGTCCAGTTGGTCGGATCGAGTGTACGTCCCTCAGCCACGATCCTTGCGTCGGCGAGGAAATGCACCGTGCCGTACTCCGGATCCTCGACGATCAACTCGCCGTCGGGACCCGACCGCACCGACAGGCCGGCAAAGGCGTCCGCCCAGGCGTCGAGCGCCGGCAGATTGGCATTCCGGTCACCGAGGCGAATGATCCACGTCGTCCTGCGTCCCGCCGCCCGCAGCTCGTTGCCGGCGGTCGGGCCGGCCACGACCTGCGTGAGAGGCACATCCGTCTTCAGCATGACGAAGGCGTCGCCGGATTGCGCGAACGCCCGATCGCCACCCACTTGCACGGCATCGAAGGCACGTGCGGGGAACCAGGCGTGCGTGAAGTCGGGCTGTTCATCCGAGCAGGAGAAGCTGACGATGGCGAGGTCGCGATATTGGTGAAGCCGGGGCAAAGTGCCTGAGCCGCCCCAATATGATGGTCTGCCATATCCCGACTGCAGCACTTCGCCGGGGTGGTTGATCCAGATCTGCGCATCCGGATTCTTGCCCAGCCGGGCGTGAATGACGGTCTCCTGATAACCCCATTGATTCCAGCGATAGCCAGCGGCGCTGCCCATCGCATGGTTGCGCGTCTTGTAGTGGTAGAGCCGCGCGAAGCGGTCTTGTCCCTGCGCGAAAGTCCATTCCCACGCCGTATCGTCGGTGAGGGAAGCAATTGGTGCCAACCCGTCCGGAACGCTCAAATCGTGATCCCGCAGGCACAGTGCCAGCTGTGGCAGCGCATGAAAGCGCATGCCGTAATTGCCCTTGCCCCAAAGCATGCGGCAGATGCCGGATAATTCCAGCGAACGCGCGGCGCGCAGCGTGTGCTCGTAGGAGCGGCCCTGCGCCCCGGTGAGGATGCCGCGATGCGCCGAGCGGGCGACGATTTCAAGCAGGCGTATGATTGCCTTGCCGGCACGTTCGGCGATGTCCTTGTCCGGGGCCAGCGCGTAGAGCGCGCACAGGCCCTTGAGGTCGATGGGAAAATAAGGCGCCGAGTTGAACTCGGCCATCTCCCATGCCTCGAAATGGTCGAGCCAGGCCCGCACCCGCGCGGCTCCCACCGCGGACTGTTCGCGGCCAAGGCGGCCCGACCGCACGAACCGCACATCAGGCAACAGGCCCCCAGCAATATAAGCGGCGGTGTGGAAGAGCAACGCGTGGTTCTCGGAGAAGTACCACTGCACATCATTGCCGGGCTCGTCCATCCAGTAGCGATAGCCGAGGATGGCGTTGTCGACGCGCGCGCGCAGGCTCACTTCCAGCCGATCGCCATAGGCCTTGCGGCACCACAGCAGCGGCACCAGGATGAAGTCGGCGCAATCGTGACAATCCTCGATCGCCGGCAGCGTACCGGAGATCATGGCGTCGGTCTCGGCGCCCTGCTGGCCGATCGCCAGGCGCGCCAGTGCGCGCACGGTGTCGGCCTCGGCGTGACCGGCGACCTCACGCAAGGCCTCATTAATACGCGCGGTAAGCGTTTCCGGCGCATCGCCCTGACGGCGCGCGTGGCATATCTCGACGCCGAAGACACGCGATACGGCATGGTCTGCGACCGTCAGCGCCACCTTGAAATGGCGAAAGTCGGCCGGCAGCTGCTCGGTATCGGCGATCGGCAGCCGCGTCTGGCCCGCCGGCAGATCGAAGGCGAAGCGCACCGGCGTCTCGATCGACATGAAATCGCCCTCGATCTCGACCTCGACTTGCGCGTCGCGCGGCAGGGCCACGCCGGTGACAAGCGCCACCTCGCCGCCGTCATAGGCGGGACGCTCGAAATGCATGTCGTCGAGGGCTGCTTCCATCGCATCGGCAACGCCGCTCTCGACTTCGATCGGCAGTGCGACCGAAGCAGCCGGACCGGATAGATAGTCGAGCTGGAAATAGTAGCGGGCGTCGCGCTCTGCGAGATCGTCGAACCATATGCGAATGTCGTTGCGGCCGGCCCTCAGCGCGATCTTGAAGTGCTCGGCACTTTCCAGATTGCGGCCGTAGGGCGCCATCCAGCCGGCTTCCTCACCATTGGCAAAGAGTATGGCGCCGCCGCATGTGCGCAGCCGCACCATCACCTCGCCAGTCGAGGCCGCCTCGATGGTGGTCTCGGCCCAGGTTCCAAGCACCGTCGGCCGGAACCAGAAGCCCGATAGGTCGATGCGCGGCGAGGCGAAGGGCAGCCAAATGCGCTCGGCGCCGAATTCGGCGCTGACCTGTGGTCGCTTGCCGCGTCGTTCCGCTGCGAACTGCGTGCGGCACGGATATTCATGGGGAATGAAATTCTTGTGCTTGGTCAGGAAGAAGAAGGGATCCATCTCGCCTTGCATGGGCTGGTCGGCCACATCGTAGCGTTGCTCGGCGATAGACCCGAGCCGCCAATAGACGATTGGCTGCCCCGCCATGAGCGGCCGGCGCAGCGTAAAGTCCGTCCGAACGCTTTGCGCGGCCTCGCTCATCGCAAATCCTTCACGGCAACTGGATCGACATCGGTGTAGGCCTGGTTCTCGCCGGTCATGCCCCAGACGAAAGCATAGGGGCCGGTGCCGGCACCCATATGGATAGACCAGGCGGGCGACAGGACAACGTCACCGTCGGCGACCATCAGGTGGCGCGTCTTGTCTGGCCGGCCCATCAGATGGATTACACGGTCGGCCTCGGCGAGGTCGAAGTAGCAATAAGCTTCCATGCGCCGCTCGTGCAGATGCGGCGGCATGGTGTTCCACACACTGCCCGGCGCGAGGTCGGTGATCCCCATCAGCAAGAGGCAGGACGGGGCCACTTCGGGATGGATGTACATGCGCAGCGTGCGCCTGTTCGCGCGGGCCTCCTCGCCGAGCACAAGCGGCTTGGCTTCGCTGTTGACGATGAGACGGTGCGCAATATCGGCGCCGGCCGGCACCGAGTTCATGTAGAAGCGTGCCGGCCTCTCCGGATCGTCGCTCTCCAGCGTCACCTCACGCGCTCCGCGTCCGACATAGACGATGTCGCGGTTAGCCGCGGGAAAGCGCCGGCCGTCCACCGCGACCGCACCATTGCCGCCGAGATTGGCGATGCCCATCTCGCGCGCGTCAAAGAAGAGCGGCGTGCCGACTTCGGCCCCGTTGCCGAATGCCAGCGGGTTGGCCAGCGGCACCGCGCCACCGACGATCATGCGGTCGACATGGGTGTAGACGAATTCGATCGCGCCAGGCCGGAACAAGCCGTCGACCAAGAACTCGGCCCTCAGCCGGTCCGTGTCCATACCGGCAATATCGCCCGGCGACGCGCCATAGAGCGTCCGCATCATGCCGCCTCCACCTTCGACTGCAGATGCCGCGCCCCTTCGGTCAGGCACAGAATGGCCAGCGCCTGCCCGTAGCCCGTCGGATGGATCGGTATATCGCGATAGAACTGCAGGTCGGCGCCCATGCGTGTGCCATAGGACACGTTCGCCACCACGCCTTTGTCATCGATGTTCGCCACCACGGCTGCCAACGCGCGGAGGCCGGCGGCACGGCACTCTGTCGAGCCGATTCCGAGCCGCACGGCCTTCATCAACCCGTAGCCGAAGCCGGCCGTGGCGGAAATCTCCTCGTAAGACGTCGGGTCGTCGAGCAGAGTGTGCCATGCGCCCGAACCTGCCTGCACCTCGAGCAGGGCGTTGATCTGCGTCTCCAGCACGCCGAGCAGATAGGCCCGGACCGAGGGGGCAATTTCGGCGAACTCCACCAGTTCGAGGATACCGACGGTAATCCAGGCATTGCCTCTCGCCCAACGCGCACGGGCGAAATTGTGCCGTCCCGCGAAGGTCCAGCCGTGAAACCACAGCCCTGATGCCGGGTCGGCGAGATAACGGGCGTGGACCAGGAATTGCCTTTCTGCTTCTTCGACGAAGCGACGCTGACCGGCAGCCTGGCCGTAGGATGCGAGGAACAGCGCCACCATGAACAGCGTGTCGTCCCACAATTCGTCGTCGTTGACCCGATCCGAAACATCGTGCTGGAAACCGCCCTCCGGCGTCCGCGGCAAGGCGGTGACTACCTGCTCGGCCCATTCGCGCAGGACCGGCTCGAAGCGCGGCTGGCGCCGGCGCCGCCACAATTCACTTAGCGCCAACAGAGGCGCGGTGGTGTTGACGTTCATCGCCGGAAGACCGGCAGCGATGCGTCGGTCGTACCAAGCCTCGATCGTCTGCAGCAGCCGATCGTCACCGGTCTGCGCCCACAGCCGAACCAGCCCGTAGAGCCCGACGCCCTGCGGCCATTCCCAGCTGTCGAAGCTGACATAGTCGCCCGGCGTGCCGTCGAGATTCGGCTCATGGAACCGCCCGTCATGACGCAAGCCGGTCATGCCGGCCACGAGGCTGGCAAGCGCGGAATTCAGGCGTTCGGCCGATAGCGGCATAACTCCTCCCGTTTCTCCCGCTTCATCAGAACTGTTTCACAGCCATTTTTCTTGCGCAATCTGAAAATTTTTTGCATTAATCGGATGACTTTGGCGGAGGTGACGGAGCGCATGAGTATCCAGGGCAAGCGCGGCCGCCCCAGCCGCCGCATTCGACTTGAGGAGATCGCGGCGCGTTGCGGCGTGTCGGTCAGCACCGCCTCTCGTGCGCTGAGCGGAGTCGGCGGCGTGAGGAACGAGCTTCGCACCAGGATCATCGAAACGGCGAAGTCGATGAACTATGCCATTCCCGCCTCGGTTGCCGGCCGCAAGGTCATCCTGGCCGCAAGCAGCGTGGCAATGGTGGACAGTGCCCGCAATCAGTTCACCTACCATGTCCTTGATGGGCTCAACGAGCGCGCCCGGTTGCTGGGCGTCGAACTCGTGACCCGGCCGGTTTCGGCGCCCGAGGACGAAATCGCGCTGCTGCGTGAATCCGAGCGCGATGACAGCGTCGCCGGCTGTCTGTTTCTGACGCTGGACGATGACGATGTGCTGACGCTGACAGCCGGATTCGCCAAGCCGATCGTGCTCGTCAACGGCGACGATCCCTCGATGCGCCATTCGAGCGTGACGCCCTGCAATCGCTCTGCCGCCATGCTTGCCGCGCAGCATCTGATCGGCCTCGGCCACCGCCGCATCCTGTTCCTGATGCGGCGTGGCCGGCGCACGATCGAGCGGCGCTACGAAGGTTGGCGCGACGCGCTGATCACGGCCGGCATTGCCGGCTTCGACGACTTCGTGGTCGAGGTGCAGGACTGGTTGCCGGAACTTGCAAGCAGGGCCGTGACCGAGCGCATCGCGGCCCGCGGCCTCGATTTCACCGCCGTGCTGACGGCTGGCGACAGCTTGGCGTTTGGTGCCATCGCCGGCGTCCAGGAGGCCGGATATTCGGTGCCTGGCGATGTGTCCGTGGTCGGTATGGACGACTTGCCGCTCGCTGCCTTCTGCAACCCGCCGCTGACGGCGATGCACATTCCTATGCGCGAGATCGGATCGGCTGCGCTTAGCCTGCTGCTCGACGACATGGCCCATTCGGGGTCGCCGCCACGTCGCGTCGAACTTGCCTGCAATCTCGTGGTGCGCCAATCGACGGCACCAGCCCGGAGCGGCGCCGGCGGTCATCAACTGGCCTCTTGAGCGCGCGACTTGCCGCCAGCAAAGAGCAGCGGCAAACCCTCTTGCGTCTGCAGTTCAAGGACACGTCCAAGCAGGATCATATGGTCGCCAGCCGGGAAGCGGTCGGCGACGCTGCATTCGAACCGCGCCAATGCGCGCGGCAGCAATGGCACGCCGTGCTCGCTCCACGACAGGTCAAGATCGGCAAAGTCCGTCCCCGACTTCGAAAAACGCCAGCACAGATCGATTTGATCTTCCGCCAGCACGTGAATGGCGTAGTGCGCGGAATTGGCGAAGGCTTCGAACCGGCGCGAGTGGCGGCCGATAGACCACAGCACCAGCGGCGGATTGAGCGACACGGATGAGAAGCTGTTGGCAGTGATTGCGACCGGGCCGTCGGCCGTGCCGGTGGTGACGACCGTGACGCCGGTGGCGAAACGCCCAAAGGCGTTGCGCAAAAGGCGGGGATCACACACAACATGCTCCATCAGCGGCGCTCTCCCGTTCCCAGTGGTGTCGCCGGGATCCGTTCCGGCACACGGCCATAGGCGTGCGGGAGCGAGCATGTCTTGAGCTGAGGCAACACCTTGGTGCCGAAATGACGCGCCTCGTCGAGATGCGGGTAGCCGGAAAAGATGAAGGCGCGGATCCCCATCTTCATATACGCCTCGATTTCCGACAGAACCTGATCGGTCGAGCCCACCAGCGCCGCGCCGCAGCCAGAGCGCGCCCGCCCGACGCCCGTCCACAGATGCGGCTCGACATAACCTTCGGCATCGGCGATCTGGCGGTTCCTGGCCTGGTGCGATACGCCGAGCGATCGGGCGTCGAGCGCGCGCTCGCGGATCGCCCTGCCCTGCTCGTCGTCCAGCCTCGAAACCAGCTCCCGGGCATATTCCTTTGCCTCGGCCTCGGTATCGCGCACGATCATGTGGACGCGCAGGCCGTAATCGAGCGTCCGCCCATGACGCTCGGCGCGCTGGTGGACGGCTCTCATGCGGCCGGCGAGCTCCTCCCTGGTTTCCGGCCACATCAGGTAGACGTCGCACTGTTCGGCGCAAAGCTCGAGCGCGTCGGGCGAATAACCGCCGAAATAGAGCAGCGGGCCGCCATTCTGCTGATAAGGCTTCGCCGGCGCCGTCGAGAGCCCTTTATAGCGATAGACCTCGCCCTCGAAATCGATGCTGTCGCTGGTCCAGGCCTGGCGCAGTATCTGCACCACCTCGCGCGAACGCTGATAGCGGTAGGCGCTGTCGGCTGTCTCGCCCGGAAAGTCCGACGAAATAATGTTCACCGTCAGCCGGCCTTCCAGCATGTGGTCCAGCGTGGCAATCGTGCGCGCCAGCATGATCGGCTGCATCTCGCCGCAGCGCACAGCGGCAAGCAGATTGATCTTCGACGTGATCGGCGCGCAGCCGGCAACGAAGCTCAGCGTGTCCTGGCCGACCTGATAGGACGACGGACACAAGATGTTGCGGAAACCGAGTTCCTCGGACGTTTTCACGATCTCGGAGCAATGCGCCCAGCTTGAGCGCAGCGCGCCGTGCGGCACGCCGAGATACCGATAGTCATCCGAGCAGAGTGCGGCGAACCACGAGACTTCGGCTGCGTCGAGGTCCGGCGAAGTGATTGGGACGATGCTCATTGCCACTCTTCAGAAAAGACGTCCGGGCCACTCTTCAATGACGTCCGGAGCTGCGAATAGGGCTTGCGTAGCATTCGTTTTTGTGTAGATCAATACTGTATCAATTTTTTGCGGCCAAACCCGAAACCGGGATGCGATTGGAGCACCGGATGCATTTGACAAGGGCGGACCCCGGCCACCGGTCCAGCCAGATGCGCGGCCCCTTGCCTGTGCACCTGCAGACCAGCGAAATGCTGATCCGCGAAATCGCGGCCGGACGGCTGGCCGACGGGGCGCGGCTGCCGCCCGAGCGAGAGATGGCCGCGAGCCTGGGGATTGCCGTCGGCACGCTCAGGCGCGCGCTTGCCGATTTGACGGAAAAGGGGCTTCTCGATCGCATCCAGGGCTCGGGCAATTATGTGCGGGCGCGCGGCGAGTTGCTCGGGATCTATGCCTTCTTTCGCCTGGAGCGCATCGGCGGTGGCGGCCTGCCGAGCGCCGACGTGCTATCCATCGAGCGGCTGCCCAAGCCCGCCGACCTGCCGCAATTCGGCAGCGCCGGCGAAGCCCACCGTATACGCCGGCTGCGGCGGCTCGACGGCGAGCCGGCCGCGGTCGAAGAGATCTGGCTCGACGCCAGCCGCGCCGAGCGGCTCAAGCGCGAGGACTTGTCGGAATCCCTCTATCTCCACTACCGGCTCGCGCTCGGCTTTTCGATCGTTCGCGCCGAAGACCATGTCGCCGTCGCGCCCGCGCCGGACTGGGCCCCCCTCGAGTTCAGGCCACCGCCGGGGACGGTTGTGGGTTTCATTGAACGTATCGCCTGGGCTGGCGACGGCGCCAGCGCGGAATATTCCCGCAGCTGGTTCGATCCGGGCGCGGCGCGGTACGTCACGCGTTTCAGATAGGCCGGAGGAAGTCGCAGCGTGACCAGATCATCGATCGGCTACGGCATCATCGGCTGCGGCATGATCGGCCGCGAGCACATCCGCAACATCGCCCTGTTGCCCGACGCGCATGTGGCAGCGATCTTCGAGCCGGACCCCGGCATGTTGGCAGCATCGCTGGCGACGGCGTCGGGCGCGCGATCGGCGGCGTCGATCGCCGAACTGCTGGCCATGGACGAGGTGGACTGCGTCTTGATTGCCAGCCCCAACCACCATCACCTCAGTCAGATGGAGGAGATCGCCGCACTTCGACCGCTGCCGGTGCTGGTGGAAAAACCGCCCTTCACCGAGGCCGCCGACGAGGGGCGGATCGCGGCGTTGAAAGCTCGGCTTCCGCTCGTCTGGGTGGCCATGGAATATCGCTATATGCCTCCCGTCGCCGCATTCGTCGAGCAGGCCCGCCACGCCACCGGCGGCATCCGCATGCTGACGGTCCGCGAGCACCGCTTCCCGTTTCTGACGAAGGTCGGCGACTGGAACCGGTTCAACCGCAACACCGGCGGCACGTTCGTCGAGAAGTGCTGCCACTTCTTCGATCTGATGCGGTTGATACTCGGATCCGACCCCGTCCGCGTGATGGCGAGCGCTGGACAGGCCGTAAACCATCTCGACGAACGCTATGGCGGTGAGAGGCCGGATATCGTTGACCATGGCTATGTGCTGGCTGATTTCGCGAGCGGCGCGCGCGCCATGCTGGAACTGTGCATGTTTGCCCAGGGCAGCCGCTACCAGGAGGAACTCTGCGCTGTCGGCGGCGACGGAAAGATCGAATGTCTGGTGCCCGGACCAGGCCGTTTCTGGCCGACCCACCTTGGCCCTGCGCCAGTGCCCCAGTTGATCGTCAGCCCGCGCAATCCGCCTGGACCACGCCTGCTGGAGATTCCCGTCGACCCCCGGCTGCTCGAGGCAGGCGACCATAATGGTTCGACCTATTTCGAGCACGCCCGCTTCACCGCTGCGGTGCGCGGGCAAGGCAAAGTGGAAGTGACCTTGCAAGACGGCTGGTGGGCCGTCGTCATGGGCCTCGCCGCCGAGAGATCGGCCCGCGAAGGCCGCGCCATCGAACTCGCCGGTGAATTCGCTTTGCCGACCTAGGCCGACCACGCATTCACCGGACCACCGAGTCAGATGCGCCGACCAGTTTCGGCGTCGAACAGATGCGCACATGCGCGGTCGATCTCGATCCGCACCCCTTCGCCTTGCTTCAGCGCAAGCCTTTCTCGGAAAAGGCAGGAGATTTCTTCACCGGAGCAGTCGACCCTGGCGAAGATTTCCGAGCCTGTCGCCTCGAGAAGCGTGACCGTGCCCGGCATACCTTGTCCCGTCGCCCGGATATGTTCCGGGCGAATGCCGTAGACGAGTTCGCGTCCTGCGGCATCCGCCGGCTGGGCGCCTTCCGGCAACGGCAGGACCAACCCGCCGGCGCTGCGAAACACGCCCTCCTCGATGCGGCCGGCAATGAAGTTCATGGCGGGCGAGCCGATAAACCCGGCAACGAAGAGATTGGCCGGATGGTCATAGAGGTCCAGCGGCGCGCCGATCTGCTCGACCAGGCCGTCATGCAGCACGACGATCTTGTCGGCCATCGTCATCGCCTCGATCTGGTCGTGCGTGACATAGATCGTCGTGGTACCCAGCCGCTGGTGCAGGGCCTTGATCTCACCGCGCATCTGGACGCGCAACTTGGCGTCGAGGTTGGAGAGCGGCTCGTCGAACAGGAAAACCTGCGGGTCGCGTACGATCGCGCGACCCATGGCGACGCGCTGGCGCTGGCCGCCCGAAAGCTGGCGCGGATAGCGGTCAAGCAGCTTTTCCAGGCCGAGGATGCCGGCTGCCTTCCTGACCCGGCCAGCGGTATCGGTCGGGTCGGCTTTCTTGATCTTCAGGGCAAAGCCCATATTGTCGGCCACAGTCATGTGCGGATAGAGCGCATAATTCTGGAACACCATGGCGATGTTCCGGTCCCGTGCCCGCAGATTGTTGACCATACGCTCGCCGATGGCGATCTTCCCGCCGGAGATCGTCTCAAGGCCTGCGATCATGCGCAGCAGCGTCGATTTTCCGCATCCCGACGGACCGACCAGGATGACGAACTCGCCGTCGGCGATATCGACGCTGACGTCGTGAATGATCTTGGTGGCCCCGAAGGCCTTCTGCACGTTGTTGATCGTTACCGATGCCATTGGATCTTTCCTGGAAAAGAGTGATGTCAGGGCGCGCCCCTCAGCCGCCCTTGACGGCGCCGGCGGTCAGCCCCGCGACGATCTGCCTTTGCGCGAACATGGTCAGGATCAGCACCGGCAGGGTCACCACCAGCGCCGCCGCGGCGAGCGGCCCCCAGCTCACCTGCTCGTAGGACAGCATGTTGTAGACGGCGACCGGCAGGGTGCGCGTCTCACGGCTGGCGAGCACCACGCCGAAGACGAAATTGTTCCACGAGAAGATCACGGACAGGATGAACGCGACGACGATGCCCGGCTTGGCGATGGGCAGGGCAACCAGCCGGAAAACCTGCCAGGAGCTGGCGCCGTCGATGTTGGCCGCCTCTTCCAGTTCCATCGGCGTGGTCTCGAAATAGCCGATCATCACCCACACCACGATCGGCACCGTCACCACCAGATGGATGATGATCTGCGGCCACAGCGTGCCGAGTATCCCGATCCATTGGAACAGCAGAAACAGCGGGATGAGATAGGATAGCCCAGGCGTCATGCGGGCGATCATGATGACGACCGCCGATCGTTCAGCCTTGAGCCGTGCGATGCCATAGCCGGCCGGTACGCCGATCAGCAGCGCCAGCAAGGTCGCCGTGCCGGTCACCAGAACCGAATTCCAGAGATAGAGCAGGAAATTGTTCTCCTCGAACACCTTTACATAGTTCGACCAGGCGAAACGTTCCGGGATCAGGATCGGCGGATAGGCACCGTTGTCGATCTCGAATTTCAGCGACAGCGAGATCATCCAGAGGAAGAACAGGATCGCCGGCGAGACGAAAACCAGGGCAGCGAAAAACAGACCGATCTGGTTGAGTAGCCGTGAACTCATCTATTTGCCCTCCGTATCGATCCACTGCGAGCGTTGGCGCAGCATCAGCAGCACGAAGGACAGGGCCACGATGACAATGAAGAACACCACGGCCATGGCCGAGCCGTAGCCGATATCGTAGTAGGAGAAGGCGGTGTTGTAGAGATAGATGTTGATGGTCTCCGACGCCGTGCCCGGGCCGCCCTGGGTCATCGCGTAGATGATGTCGAAACTCTTCAAGGCATCGATGGTGCGGATGATGACCGCGATCATCAGGAACGGTGCGATCATCGGCAGAGTGAGATAGCGGAATTGCTGCCAGGCATTGGCGCCGTCGATCTCGGCGCTTTCGAAGGGCTCGCGCGGCACCGAGGCCAGCCCGCCAAGCACGATCAGCATGACCAGCGGCGTCCACTGCCAGGTCTCGACCGCAACAAGCGACGGGATGACCGTGTTGGCGTTGAATATCCATTCCTGAGCCGGGATGCCGACCAGCGACAGCAGGTAGTTGAGCACGCCGAGCTGAGGATGGAACATCATGGTCCAGACCAGTGCCACGGCAACGGGCGTTGCCATCATCGGCATGACGAAGACGCCGCGCAGCAAGCCGCGCAGCGGAAACCTGGCATCGAAGATCAGGGCGGCCAGAGTGCCCAGGAGCATCGGCGCTGCAACCGAGAGGAAGGTGTAGGTCAATGTATGAACAAGGGATTCCCAGAACCGTGGGTCGCTGGCCAGGCGGAGATAGTTTTCCATCCCGGCAAAGCTCCGCGACTGGCCGAGCGTCCAGCGATTGACGCTCATCCACAGGGTGAAAGCCCAGGGGAAAACGATGACGGCGCCGACGACGACGAGTGCGGGGACAACGAAGGGCCAGTAGTTGGGAGCCAGCCGGATCGTCTGGCTCCCGTCGATAACCGGCATCGTCACCCCGGTCTGTTCTGGGGTGGTGGCTGACATCAGCCCTGCTCGCTCCTGTCGAGAACCGGCTGGAACTGCTCAGTGGCCTTCTTCAGCTCCGCGGCGGGATCGGCGCCGGCAATCATGTTGGTCAGCGCCACGCCATAGATGTCGCGGAATTCGGTGACGGGGATGATGACCGGCAGCGCCAGCCGGCTGATATTGCCCGAGCCGACCACGGCATCGAGCCAGCTTGCCGGCATGGTGACGCCTTCGCGCACCTTGGGATCCTCCAGCACGGATTTGCGGAATGGAACGCCGGCGCCGGCCTGCAACAGCCGCGCGCCCATGGCTGGCGATACCGCCCACTGGCAGAACAGATAGGCGGCCTCCTTCTTCTCGCTGGCGGCGGTAACGCCAATCCCGTCGCCGAAGGTACCCGAGGCATGCGCCTTGGGACCCTTGGGCATGACGCCGTAACCGACCTTGCCGACCACTCTCGATTTTTCCGGATTTTCCATCGGCGGGGCAAAGCCCACGCCGTCGAGCCACATGCCGATTTTGCCTTGCAGGAAGGCAGACTGTGCTTCGGCCCAATTGAACCCGGTGACGCCCGGAGGGGCGGACTTGGTCATCAATCTTTGATAGAGCGCGGCAGCCTCGATCGCCTCGGGAGCCTCGGTGCGCAGCTTGCCCTTGTCATCGAGCGGCGTCATGTCGTAGCCGAGCATCAGCGACGTCCACACTGGCGTGTTTGCGTTCTTGAGCCCGCGGGCGACGAAGCCGTATGTATTGGTCGACGGGTCGGTCAGCGCTTCGGCGGCGGCCACCAGTTGCTCGAAGGTCTCGGGGTATTTGAGGCCCTTGGCCTCGAACAGCTCCTTATTCCAATAGAGGATCCAGTAGTCCACCGAGAAGGGTAGTGAGCGCAGCACGCCCTGGCCGTCCTTGGCAAACAGCATGCCGGCTTCGGCGAAGTCGCTTTCGATCAGCGCCGGGTCGGTGAGCGACGGATCGGCGAGATAGCCGGCGATGTCGGCCAGCCAGCCACCCTTCTCGAACTGGCGCTTCTGCACGTGGTAGCTCAGATGCACGACATCGAAGCTCGGCTTGCCCGAGCTCAGCTCGATCACCGTCTTCTGGCGCTGCTGCTGCTCGGGCGTGGCCTCGGCATTGACCTTGATGCCGGTCAGTTCCTCGAACTCGGCGAGATATTTCAGGATGGTGTCGCTGCGCGGGCTTTTCACCAGATTGACGTCAAGCGTCGTCCCGGCAAAGCGTTTCCAGTCGAGGCCTGCGGCAAGGCCGGGGCGAAGCCCCACAAGGCCGGCAGCGGTGAGCGCCGCGGTTCCGGCAAGGAATTGCCTCCTGGTTGGGTTGAACAGATTGGACGACATTTCTTCCTCCCGGTTGCTGTCGTTGTGGATGCGTCGCGAACCGCGGCGCGGCTATATTTCCTCAGATCTGGAGCGCCAGCCGGCGCGCATTGTCGATATGCAGACTGATCGCTTCAACCGCTTTTTGCGGATTGCGGCTCTCCATGGCTTCGATGACCGCCAAATGTTCGCGCATCACCGGCACCACACGTCCGTCGATGCGGAAACGCTCCTGGTGGATCAGCCGGATTTTCACCGAGTTGACCAGATAGGCCTTGGCGATAATCTCGTTGCCGAGCGCATTGATGAAGGTATCGTGCATCGCCCAGTCGATGTTCTGGGCCTTGGCTTCCATTTCCGGCGTCGGCGCCTGTCCCAGAGCTTGCGCCAGCATCTCCTCATGTTCGCGCCGCATGCGGGCAAGTTCGGCGTCAGAAGCGCTGGTCGTGAATAGCGCCACTGCCTCGCGTTCCATGAACAACCGAAACTGAAACGCCTCGCGTATCAGATTGATATCGATATGCGCGATCTGCATGCCGCGCTGCGGGATGGTGGTCAGCAGTCCCTCGGCCTCGAGACGCGGGACGATCTCGCGAATGGCACCCAGCGGCAGTCCGGTGAAAGCGACCAGTTCGCGCTGTGACACGAACTGCCCCGGCCGCAGATCGCGGGCCAGCAAATGCCGCGTGAAGCTAGCATAGGCTTTCTCCCGGAGAGTGATCGGTTCGCTGCCGTCTTCCACTTCAGCTCGCTTCCTTGTCGGTCAGCCCGGCCTTGTCGGTCAGGCCGCCTCTGTCGCAAACAGCCTGTTGTAGGCAGCAGCAAGCTGCCGCTGTCCTTGCGGGCCGATCGCCTCCAGGGGCGGGCGGACCGCCAGCCAGCGCTCGTCGCCGGTCTTGCGCGCGACCATGACCTTCACCGCCGGCGTGACCGGGTATTTGAGCAATTCGAGCACGAAGTCCTCGACGCGTGGGTCGTCGCGGCCGTCTTCGACCATTGCGCCGATTTCGCCGGTAACAAAATTAGCCATGCCGGAAATCGCACCCTGTCCGCCGCGGCGTACGCTTCTCGCCAGATGCCGTTCGTCGCCGATGAGGATCACCAGATCGCCGTGCGCTTCAAGCAGCGCCTCACTGTAGCTCCAGTCCCCGCCGGAATCCTTCACCCCGGCCACTACAGCGGGAAAGGCGGTGCGCAGCCGGCCAATCAGCCCAAGCGGGAGCGGCACCATGGTGACTGAGGGGATGTTATAGAGCAGCACGTCGCGCGCCAGCGGACCGAGTGCGGCGAAAACGGCGGAAAACCATCCGAACAGCCCGTCCTCGCCGACATTCTTGAAGTAGCTCGGCGGAGCGAGCAGAATGTTGCGAACGCCGCGCTGCAAAGCGTGCCGGGCCTGATCGGCGGCATCTTCGGCTGCATCGACCAGCACTGCGGCGACGAGCTGATGTGCCGGAATACCGGCCGCCAGCATGGCCTAGGTGACGATCCGCCGCTCGTCGGTGCCGACCGAGGCTCCTTCGCCGGTGGTGCCGAACAGCGTCGCGCTGCTGCAGCCGGCGCCAAGGCAGGTTCGGGCATGCGCGATCATCGGCGCGAGTGCTATCTGCCCCGACGGATCGAAGGGTGTGGTTAGGGCAACCGAAAGACCAAAGCGGGAAGCCAATGCGATCTCCGTTGAAATCAATGTGCACGTAGCGTTAGCACGCTAACATGTCAGATGTAAACTGGTGATCTTGCCAACTCGGCATCGCCGAACGGCGCTGCCGCGGGAGCGCCATCGCCGATCATTTTCCGCTGCTCGAACATCACGTATGCAGCTGTCCCCGAGCCTCTGCGGGATTGGCTGGAGAGGCAGCCTAAGCTCGATCAGTGGCGACGAGGTGGCCGTCGCCAACATCTTTGAGCTTGAGTTTCCGGGGCTCCTCACCGATGCGCCGCACAGCGCTTGGAATTTCGCTGTCCAAACGGGCGAACCGGGCGCGCCGGCGGCCTGGATCGGGAACCGGAACGGCTTCGATCAGCCGCTTTGTGTAAGGATGGCGCGGGTTGGAGAAGATCTGGTCGCGGGTGCCCATCTCGACGATCTGCCCCAGATACATTACCGCCACGCGATCGGAGATGTTCTCCACCACTGCCATGTCGTGCGAGATGAAGAGATATGCGACGCCGAATTCGCGCTGCAGCTCCTTCAGCAACCTTAACACGCGCGCCTGCACCGACACGTCGAGGGCAGAAACGCTTTCGTCGGCAATGATCAGCTTCGGTCGCAGCGCCAGCGCCCGTGCAATGCAGATTCGCTGGCGCTGCCCGCCGGAGAATTCGTGGGGATAGCGCTCCATCTGGTCAGCGGAGAGGCCGACACGTTCGAACAGTGCGGCGATCTGGGCGTGCCGCTGCTCTCTGTCGCCGATGCCGTGGATCAGCAGAGGCTCGGCGACGAGATCGCCTACTCGCATGCGCGGATCGAGGGACGCGAAGGGATCCTGAAAGATCATCTGCACATTGCGGCGTACAGCCTTGCGCTCCTTTCGACTGAGCGCCGACAGGTCGTGGCCGCCGATTGAAATGCTGCCGGTGTAGGGCACCAGCCCGGCGATCGCCTTGGCCGTCGTCGACTTGCCGCAGCCCGATTCGCCGACCAGCGACAGGGTTTCGTGCGGGGCGATCGAGAAACTGACGCCTTCGACCGCGTGCACCCTGCGGTCAACGCGGCCGAAGAAGCCGCCGTGCAGGTCGAAACGGACGTGAAGATCGCTGACAGATACAAGCTCGGCCGGCATGTTGGCGGCATCTTGTCGGTCTTCGGCCTTCCGTCCGCCGCCGATGCGCGGCACGGCGGCCAGAAGCTCGCGCGTATAGTCGGCCTGCGGGCGGGTGAAGATGTCGGTCGCCCTGCCCTGCTCGACCATCCGGCCATCGCGCATGATGATGACGCGGTCCGCCATTTCGGCGACGACGCCCATGTCGTGCGTGATCAGGATAACGCTGGTGCCGTGCCCGCGCTGCAGGTCGCGCAGCAGCTCCAGCACCTCGCCCTGAACCGTGACGTCGAGGGCGGTCGTCGGTTCATCGGCGATCAGCACATCCGGGTTCAGGGCCAGAGCCATGGCAATCATCACGCGCTGGCGCATGCCCCCTGAGAGTTCGTGCGGATAGTTCTCGAGCCGCCGTTCGGCATCCGGAATTCGTACTGCCTTCAGCGCCTCGAGCGCCCTCAGCCGCGAGTAGGAGCGCGACAGCGAGGTGTGTGCCTCGATCGCCTCCGTGAGCTGACGGCCGATGGAAAGAACCGGATTGAGCGATGTCATCGGTTCCTGAAAGATCATGGCAATGCGGTCGCCGCGGATGCGGCGCATACCGCTCTCGCTGAGAGCCGCGAGATCCTGATCGCCGAGCCGGATGGAGCCTGATCTGATGCGTGCCGCCGGCTGCGGCAGCAAGGCCATGATGGCCAGCGCCGTCATCGACTTGCCGGAACCGGACTCGCCGGCGATGCAAAGCGTTTCGCCGCGCATCAGGCCGAATGTGAGGTCGGAAACGACGTCGCGCTCGCCCTCCTCGCCGCGTACGGCGACGCTCAGACCTGAGACGCTGAGTACCGGCCTGACGGAGCCACTCTCCGCAGCGGCCTGCCCGGATCGTTTGATGTCCTCCACCTTCATTCAAAGACGCAGCGGGGGAAGTAGAAAGAAACCACCCAATTGGGCATGTCCACGATCTCGCTGATGCGCAGGTCGCCGCAAACCGACACGAGCATATAGGCGTCTACCGGATCCATGCGGTAGCGGCCGGAGAGCAGGTCGATCATCTGCGAGACGGCGCTCCTGGCGCCGTCCATGAGATCCGGCCCGATACCGGTTGTCACCTCATAGCCCTTGGCGTCGAGATGTCGCGACACCGGACCGGGCGTTGTGAAACGCGGCGTCCGCAGCCGGGCATCCTTGACCAGATCGAGCGTCAGCACGGCGTTCATGGGGCTCTCGATCGCCGTGCCGCAGACCTCGCCGTCTCCTTGCGCGGCGTGCGTGTCGCCGACCGAGAACAACGCTCCCGCGACTTCTACGGGAAGGTAGAGCACCGTGCCGGCAGCAAGATCGCGTATGTCCAGATTGCCGCCCACGCGCCGCGGCGGGACCACCGAATGCAGACCCGGCTCAGCCGGGGCATTGCCGATGGTGCCGGCGAAGGGCTTGAGCGGCACCCGGCCGCTCTTGCCGAACAGCGCCGGTTCGAGCGAGGCGGCGTCGTACTTCCAGATATTCAGTGCCGGTTGAGTGAAGTCATCCGCCAACAGACCGAATCCCGGGATATTCGCCGTCCAACCGAAGCCGGACGGCTTGAACGCCTCGATGGTGATTTTCAGGGCATCGCCCGGCTCTGCCCCGTCGACATAGATTGGCCCAGTAACCGGGTTCACCTTGGCGAAGTCGAGCAAAGCAACATCGTCGACGGTGCTCTCCATCGTCAGCTGCCCGCCGGACGAGTCCAGGCACTGGAACTCGATCGTCGACCCTGGCGCGACCCGTTCGGTCGGGACAAAGGAATTGTCCCAGCCGAAATGATGGTGGCGCCCGTGGATGGTGTAGTCGCAGTTATTGCACATCGGTCACATACACATTGTCGTAGTTGATCGGGATGTGGACCGGGTCGACATAGAGGTTGTCGGCGCCACCCATGCGGGCCGATTTCATGGTGAAACGCTGCTCGTTGAACACCGGTGCCCAGGGCGCGTCTTCCATGATCTTGCCGTAGATCTCGCTCCACATCTTGGCGCGTTCGCCAGCCTTGGCCGGGTCGACGATGGAGTCGGCTTCGGCTGCCTTGGCGTCGAGCTCCTTGTTGCAATACCACGACCAATTCCAGCCGCCTGGGACGGCACCAGCGCAACCGAGGATCGGGCCGTAGAAGTTCGACGGATCGGGGAAGTCGGCGATCCAGGCCATGCCGCCGGACCAGATCATCGGCGCGCCGGACTTGTCGCCGCCGGCGGCGATGACGTTGGCCTGCGCGAGCGACTGGATGCTGGCCTTGATGCCGACCGCCGCCAGATCCTGCTGAATGGCCTGCGCGATGCGCGGGTTGGGATCGGTGTTCATGGCAAACAGCTGCGTGTCAAATCCGTCGAGATGCCCGGCCTCGGCAAGCAAGGCCTTGGCCTTGGCCACGTCATAGGGATAGCCCTTGAATTCCTTGTCATAGCCGGGCATCGACGGCGGCAACGGCTGATTGGCCGGCACCGCACGGTTGTTGATCAACTGGACGATGCGGTCCTTGTTGATCGCCATGTTGACCGCCTGCCGCACCTTCACATTGTCGAAGGGCGCCATGGTGGTATTCATGGTGATATAGCCGGTGTGCAACTGGCCGCCCTCGACGACACGGGCCTTCTGCTCGGGATCGGCCATCACCTCCTGGAATTTCGCTGGCGGAATGCCGTCGCCGGGAACGTCGATCTCGCCTTTCTGCAGCCGCAGCAGCGCCACTATCGGCTCCTGGCCGATCTCAAAGGTGATCTTGTCGAGATGCGGCAGGCCCTTGTGCCAGTAATCCGGGTTGCGCTCGAAAACTACGCGCTGGCCGAGCCTCCATTCGGCGAGCTTGAAGGCGCCGGTGCCGACCGGATGTTTGCCGAAGTCCGCGCCGTATTTTTCGACCTCTTCCTTCGGCACGACATGCGAGAAGTTGATCGCCATGACATGCAGGAAGGTGGCGTCGGCCGGGTCAGCTCGAACTTGATCGTGTAGGGATCGACGACGGTTATGCCCGCCAGGCTTTCCGCCTTGCCGGCAGCGACGTCGTCATAGCCTTTGATCGAGCCGAAGAAGCCGGCACCCGGGCTCTGTGTCTTTGGATTGGTGACCCGGTCGAGCGAATATTTCACATCGTCGGCGGTCATCTCGCGGCCATTGTGGAACTTCACTCCGTGGCGCAGCTTGAAGGTGAAGGTCTTGCCGTCGGGCGCAATCTCGTAGCTCTCGGCAAGGTCGGGCCGCAGGTTGGTGGTGCCCGGCTCGTAGTCCATCAGCCCGTCGAACAGGCTCTTGATCATCGACCAGTTCTGCCAGTCATAGCCGATGGCCGGATCGAGCGTGGCGACGTCGTCCTTATAGGTGATGGTGATCGCGCCGCCCTGCTTGGCATTCGGATCGACGGCGCCTTCGGCGCGTACGCTTGTCATGCCAAGCACCAGCGCAAGCGCCGATGCCGCCACGGTCGATATCAGATATTTTCCCATGTCATGTTCCCTTTCTCTGGTTTTCTTTGTTTTCATCTGAGCTTGATGCGTGGATCGATGAACGGTGCGACCGTGTCGGCCAGGAGATTGCCGAGCACGATGGCAAAGGCCGAAACCAGGGTGACCCCCATGATGATCGGAATATCGATGCGCTGAATGGCCTGCCAGGCTAGCTGGCCGATGCCTGGCCAGCCGAACACGCTTTCGACAACCACGATGCCGCCCATGAAGATGCCGATGTCGATGCCGATCATGGCGATGACCGGCAGGATGGCGTTGGGCAGCGCGTGACGGAAGATAATGGCGCTGCGTGCAAGACCCTTGGCACGCGCGGTACGCACGTAATCCTGGCGCAGCACGTCGATCATCGACGTGCGCATCATGCGGGCGTACCAGCCGGCGCCGAGAATTCCCATGGTCAGCGATGGCAGCACCAGATGACGCCAGGTGCCATAACCGCCGATCGGGAACCAGCCGAGCCGCACCGCGAACACGTAAAGCAGCAGCAGGCCGACGACGAATTGCGGCGCCGAGACGCCGACGAAGGAGGCGACCATCAGCGACTGGTCGGTTGCGGTGCCACGCTTGACGGCGGCGATGAGGCCCATCGTCAGCCCGATCACGACTTCGCAAGCAATGGCGCCGACCATCAGCAGCAGGCTTGCCGGCAGCCGCGAGACGATCAGCTCCGTGACCTCCGAGCGCTGAATGTAGGAGCGACCCAGATCGCCGCTGAGCAGGCTGGTCAGGTAGTGCCAGTACTGGACGACAAAGGGCTGGTCGAGGCCGAGCTGCCGGCGGATGTTCTCGACTGTCTCGGGCGTGGCGCTGCGGCCGGCGATCTGGCGGACAGGATCGGCGGGCAGCAGATAGAGCAACGCAAAGGTGATCAGAGAGACGCCGAGCAAGATGAGCACGGACTGGACAACGCGACGGCCGAGATAGGCGATCATGCCCGCCCCCTTTGCGTCGGATCGAGAATGTCGCGCAACGCATCGCCGACCAGGTTAAAGGCTAGCGCCAGCGCCAGGATCGCCGCACCCGGAA
Organism: Mesorhizobium sp. M1328; assembly: GCF_040318075.1. Taxonomy (NCBI): domain Bacteria; kingdom Pseudomonadati; phylum Pseudomonadota; class Alphaproteobacteria; order Hyphomicrobiales; family Phyllobacteriaceae; genus Mesorhizobium; species Mesorhizobium sp. M1328. The sequence continues at coordinate 214,135 of NZ_JAMYLO010000010.1, forward strand.
AGAAAACCAGCCAGGGCGCTGCCTGGAAATAGGTTTGGTTTTCGAAGATGATGTTGCCCCAGGAAGCAGTCGGCGGTTGCACGCCGATACCGAGATAGCTGAGCGTCGCTTCCAGAAGCACAGTGGTCGAGATGCCGAGCGTGCCCCAGACGATGATCGTCGGCAAAAGGTGCGGCAGGATATGACGAAACAGGATGCGTGGGGCGCTTGCGCCGATAGTGCGCTCGGCATCGATGAACTCGCGCTCGGCGAGCGAACTTGTCTCGGTGTAGATGACGCGGGCGGTCTGCACCCAGTTCACCAATGCGATCACCATGGCGACGATCCACAGGCTCGGCTGGAGCACCGCCGCCAGGCAGATGGCGAGCAGCAGCGCCGGGAAGGCCATCATCAAATCGGTGAAGCGCATAAGCGCGCTGCCGATCCAGCCGCGGAAATAGCCGGCGGTGATGCCGACCAGCGTGCCGATTAGAAGCGCCACGCCATTGGCGACGATGCCGATGATCAGCGACGTGCGCGCACCGAAGAGGAGACGGGTCAGCAGGTCGCGGCCAAGCAGGTCGGTGCCCAGCCAGAACTGGGCTCCCGGCGGCAGTGGCGCGCCTTCAAGCGTGAGCCCGTCGAACATCTGCTCGTTCGGATCGTAGCCTGTCAGCCACGGTGCAAGAATGGCGCCGGCCAAGACAAGGGCAATAATCCCGAGGCCGAGCAAAGCGAGAGGCCGTTTTAGCAGACGTCGCCAGACGCCGGCGCGAGGCTTGGCTGGCATGCGCCCGGCGGCTGAGAGCTCAGGCGCGATCGGATTGGTCATCGTCGCCTTCTTTTTGTGTCATCGCCACGATCCTGCGCGCGGCGTCCTCGACGCTGATTTGCCAGCTCATCGCCAGCGAGCGGAGCTGCGCATAGGCGCGGCCGTCCTCGGCGCCCTTCGACAAGACCTCCACGGCGCGTACGATGGTCTGGCGCTCCGCGACGCGCTGACGTGTAGAAGTTTGTACTTGATCGGACAGTTGGCGTCTGAGAGTGGTCCGTTTTGCCTGTCCGATGGGATCAGGCAGCGATCATTTTCTCCTTCGCCAGCGGGGC
>NZ_JAMYLO010000011.1:0-191027 GCF_040318075.1 Mesorhizobium sp. M1328
TTTGCCGCTTTCATATACTGCCGCCACACCGTGGCCGCCCAATCCGGTTAGCACCTTGTCCGGCGCTGTGTCGGCGAGGAAGTCGACAACCTCGCTCGCGGTTTTCTCTTCCTCATTCGAGATTTCCGGATGCTGGTGCAGCCTGCGGCGCCATGCCGTCAGCTCGACAATGTCTCGATTGGTCAGGGTCATGTTTTTCCTGCTCCGCTTGGCGCTAGAGCAATTCCAGGAAACGTGTGAAACGGTTTTCCGTTCGGAATTGCGTCAAGACAAAGAGATAGAGCGGCTCGGCGTATCAAAAGCTGAACCGCAGCCTGACACGTTGCGCGTGCTCGATTATCCCGAGCAATCGGTGATGATGGGCATTGACGCAGCGTGAACGGTTTCACCCGGCCGCCGGCGTTGGACTAGAGCTACGTTCGCAAAGCCTTTGGCCACCGGCTTCTTGGGAACACGACGGCTTTTCCGCTCGTTGATCTTTGTGCCCTCTACCTCGATTCGCAAAACTGAATACGATCCCGAGCGCAAGGTCCTTTCCGTGTGGTTCGTCGCCAGCGGCAAGTGGTACGAGTTTGAGGGAGTACCGCCGGAGACCTTTGCCGCGTTTAAAGCCGCGTTCGCGAAGGGCCGCTACTTTAACGACAAATTCGCAATCATTTCCCGTACCGCCTGATTGCGAGCGATAGTGACCCGGGATGACCTAACCTGACCTGTCGTGGCGACGTGGCGCTAAGTGCGCCCGGTCATTGCGACCTCGTCCAGGAGACTGCTCGACGGCAACTGGCCGTCGGGAGTGAGCTTGTCCACTGCGTCGGGGAGTTCTCTTGTGAGCCGATCGAGAAGCTCGTCGTGGGACAGTCCGGTTTGCTCGGCCAGATCCTTCAACGTTTGCGGGTCGATTGCTTTTTCAACCTGCTCGCGCTGAACGGGCCGGTGTGATCCTTTACTTACCCATGAATCAACTTGGTCGCCCGCACCTGCATTCCTGAGGCGGTCCAAGATATCACCGAGACCGCCGGGGGAGCCGGCGCCATTGGGATCTGTCGATCTCTTTCCCGCGATCAGCTCGCCGATCTTGTCCCTGTTCTTGTAGGCAAGCAGCCCCAGCAAGGCTATGGCGACTTTTCCTATATCAAGGCTCATCTCCGATCTCCTTCTATTGAAAGCGATCGACGACATCGCTCGAACATCGTCCTGCGCCGCATAGTTGAGCGCCTTGAGTGAGGCGGGGTGCTGAGGCAGAACAACTAGAATACGAGGCGCGTTCGGCGGGGTTCACCATTCAAGCCAAGCAATATTGTTTGCCGTTCGCGCACGCAGCGACATCAACGGCGCGATCCAGGCGATGAACCTAGGCGAGGCCGCGTTTCGGCCGCTGGAAGAGCCCATCCGGCAGACCTTCAACGGCGGCGGCGTTGCCACGGTCAGCAGATGCCGGCGCTTCGCGATCCAAGCGGCTTTCAGGTCGTGCTGCGCTGGGATGCACGGAACATGGCGGCGGAGACCTGGCTGCGCGAGCACTCGGCGCAACTCGTCACCAACATTGTTGCTGATCAGCAAATTGCGATCCGTGCCGCTTTTTCTGAGGGTCTTGCCCGCGGCACCAATCCGACCAGGACCGCACTGGAGGTCGTTGGGCGCATCAATCGGGTGACCGGCAGCCGAGAAGGCGGGGTGATCGGGCTCACCACAGTTCAGAGCGACCTATGTTGCCCGAGCCCGCGATGAACTGCTCTCTGGCGAGCCCGACCAGTTGCGGGCCTATCTGACTCGGAAGCGACGCGACAAACGTTTCGACCGCACGATCACAGCTGCGATCCGAGATGGTAAACCAATCCCTACCGATATGGTGACGACCGCGAGGCGCCTGTTCATCGCTGGGAGCGATCCGCATCACCGCATGGGGCTTCTGCAGATCGATGCGTTCCAGATACTCGATGCCGGCGCTTCCGCGGCAACGGAGATCGCCGGGCAGATCGCGGCATGGTTTCCCTGCGATCTGCCACTGTTCCAGGAGGGTATCCGAATTCGGGTAACGAAAGCGCCGGACATCGCCGGTGCACTCTCTGATGACACCCACTGGATGGTTCCGGTGACCGTCTCCTACGAGGCTTTTGCCTGATGCCATAAGCCGCCCCTGGCGAGGGCAATCCACCTAAACTTGAAAGGATGCCGTTGTGGCCATCAAAGTCTTATCTCGGCCGCGCGAACCGGATTGTCAGATCGCTTGTGGCACATGCGATACGACCGTCGCCCGCGTGATTGCCATGCCTACATTCTTCATTGGCGGTGTATCAACTCGACTTCGAAAGTCATTGTCGCCTTCAAGAGCGGTTGGCTGTTTTCGTCGCGGACTTCGATTGCGAGGCAGCAGCGGCTGTCGGGTGGTGCGATTTCTCTCACATAGTCTGCCAAGGCTGCGAAAGCCTCCGCACGAGCAGCATTGAGGCCCCCAGCAAGCCTTGTCCCCTCATCGTCGGGAAAGAGCCGGTCATTGTCGCGCACGTCGAACAATACGGCGCCATGTTCGCCGACTGCACTCGGCTCTGCCTGTTCCATGTTTGATCTTGTACGATGCCGGTCCAGGTCGCTTCAGATAAGCCCGTTATCCTCGGCCGTCTGGCGAGCACGGCGTCGAGTCCCGTCAGTGTCGGATTTCCGGTGCCTTTCTATCGCAGCCTTGCGGGTCTGCTCGAGGCGGTTCTCTTCGCTTTCATCGGGCGCAGGCTGGAGCTCGGTTTTCTTTTCGAAGGTGATCACCAGTCGCGTTCCCCGCTCAGCTTGATCGGAAGGGCGCGCCGGGACGGGCGTCCCGGCGATGGTCGTTTCAATCAAAGCGAGCTTCAGGCGGCGAGAGCGGTGGTGCAACCTTGAATGCCCAGCTTGTCGGGCGTCGTCTGTCCAGGCATGGTCGCCCAGCCTCCCGCTTCCACGAACTGAAGCTTCTTGTAGCTGTCGGTGATGGCCTTGAACTCGACAAGCTTCGCCGCCGCATCCGGCGCCGCGTTGAACCTGTCAACGCATATGGCGGATGCCAGGTCTCCACGCGCCGTGTCGCTGGCCGTGGCCGCCATCTTTTGGGACGTGCCGCCGGTGACCCAGCCTCCCCAACTGAAGCCGATGACGATCGTGGCGATCACGGCCGCGATGCACGCCCAGACCAGCATGGTCTTCGAAGGCTGGTAGTCCTCCCAACGACGGGAGAGAGATTGTTTAGTGGTGTTCTGCATGGCCATGGAGGTTTTCCTTCCAGGTTGGAGTGCGGATTGCTTTGTCCGGCCGCGCTGGCCGAACGGTTCAGGCACTGTTCTCAGTATCCACCCATGCCGCCGTTGCCTGCCGCCGGGGCGGAATCCTTCGCGGGAATGTCGGCGATCATTGCTTCAGCGGTGATGAGCAGCGCCGCGATCGAACCGGCATCCTGCAGCGCAGTTCGCACGACCTTGGCAGGATCGACGATGCCGGCCTTGATCATGTCCACATAGGTTTCCGTCTGCGCATCGAAGCCCTGGTTGCGATCCTTGCTGTCGGTCAGCTTGCCGACCACGATCGAACCTTCGACGCCGGCGTTCTCGGCGATCTGACGGATTGGAGCCTCAAGCGCCCTGAGCACGATGGAGATGCCGGCGATCACGTCGGCGTTGGCGCCTGTAAGGGAGGTCAGCACGGCCTTGGCGCGCAGCAGCGCGACACCGCCACCGGGCACGATGCCTTCCTCAACGGCCGCACGCGTGGCGTTCAGCGCATCATCGATGCGATCCTTCTTTTCCTTGACCTCAGTCTCGGTCGCGCCGCCGACGCGGATGACGGCGACGCCGCCTGCGAGCTTCGCCAGCCTCTCCTGCAGCTTCTCCTTGTCATAGTCGGATGTGGTCTCCTCGATCTGCGCCTTGATCTGGCCGATGCGCGCTGCAATGCCGGCCTTGTCGCCGGAGCCGTCGATCACCGTGGTCGTATCCTTCTCGATCAGCACGCGCTTGGCGCGGCCGAGCATGTCGAGCGTGACGTTTTCCAGCTTGACGCCGAGATCTTCGGAGATCATCTGGCCGGCGGTCAGCACCGCGATGTCCTCCAGCATCGCCTTACGGCGGTCGCCGAAACCGGGAGCCTTGACGGCCGCGACCTTGAGGCCGCCCCGCAGCTTGTTGACGACGAGCGTGGCGAGAGCCTCGCCCTCGACATCCTCGGAAATGATCAGCAGCGGCTTGCCGCTCTGCACCACAGCTTCGAGGATCGGCAGCATGGCCTGCAGATTGCCGAGCTTCTTCTCGTGGATGAGAATATATGGGTCATCGAGTTCGACGCGCATCTTCTCGGCGTTGGTGACAAAGTAGGGAGAGAGGTAACCACGGTCGAACTGCATGCCCTCGACGACGTCGAGCTCGGTCTCGGCGGTTTTCGATTCCTCGACGGTGATGACGCCGTCATTGCCGACCTTGTCCATCGCCTTGGCGATCATCTCGCCGACGGTCGCGTCGCCATTGGCGGCGATGGTGCCGACCTGGGCGACCTCAGCCGAAGACTTCACCTTCTTGGCGCGCGCCTGGATTTCCTTGACGACGGCGCTGACGGCAAGGTCGATGCCGCGCTTGAGGTCCATCGGGTTCATGCCGGCGGCAACGAATTTGGCGCCTTCGCGCAGGATGGACGCGGCGAGCACGGTCGCGGTGGTTGTGCCGTCGCCGGCGAGGTCATTGGTCTTCGAGGCCACTTCGCGCACCATCTGCGCGCCCATGTTCTCGAACTTGTCGGCAAGCTCGATCTCCTTGGCGACAGTGACGCCGTCCTTGGTGATGCGCGGCGCGCCATAGGCCTTGTCGATGACGACGTTGCGGCCTTTGGGGCCGAGCGTCACCTTGACGGCGTTGTTGAGCAGTTCGACGCCGCGCAGCATCCGGTCGCGAGCATCGGCGGAGAATTTGATTTCCTTGGCAGACATGATGTTTTGTCCAGTTCGATCTTGACAGTGAGGGGTCGGAGTCTGGTCAGGCGGCTTTTTTGGTGGCCGCTCCGGCTTTCTCGACGATGCCCATGATGTCGCTCTCCTTCATGATCAGAAGGTCTTCGCCATCGATTTTGACCTCGGTTCCGGACCACTTGCCGAACAGGATGAGATCGCCCGCCTTGACGTCGAGAGGAACCAGCTTGCCGCTTTCGTCGCGGGAACCTGGGCCGATGGCGATGACCTCGCCTTCCTGCGGCTTTTCCTTCGCAGTGTCGGGAATGATGATGCCGCCTTTGGATTTGAGATCGCCTTCCGCACGTCGGATGACGACGCGGTCGTGGAGTGGCCGGAATTTCATTGGGTTCTTTCCGCAGCCGACGCATAGGGGCAGCCGCAACACTTACATAGTGCTGTTGGCACTCGAATGATAGGAGTGCCAAAACTATTTTGCAGACTTCAAAAAATACAAATCCGCTCCCGCTGCCCGGGCACGTCGGGCGAAAAGAAAATTCATTCGTGTTTGGGAAGTTATTTTGCAGAGATATGCCGTTCTGTAGGGTCGAAGAATAAATAAATATGCCGATCGCCTTGTTAAAACACCAATTGAGGCGCATATGTAAACCACGTTGATTTGGCCGTTTTGGCTTTCGCGGTGTCAGAGACTACGACCCGCCATTCACCACCGAATTCTCGACAGCGAATGCACAAGTGCCGATCCGGCGCGCATCTCGCTCTGTTCGAACCTGGGGCGAAGTCCAGTGCTGACCACGGATGTACTGGCAGCCGCGGGATCGTTCCGGTTCGGATGGGAATGATGCAGGAAGCGCATCCGCGTGTCCCTGCGGAGACTCCTATCATGACCACACGCACCACGCAGACGGTCGTCCGATTTTCGTCCGCATTCCTGTTGCCCGGCTTCGATGCCCCGCAGCCGGCTGGAGAATACCGTGTCGACCAAGACGAAGAGTCAATCGACGGCTTATCCCGGCTTGCCTGGCGACGCGTCGCCGCCTTCATCCACCTGCCGGCGATCGCCAAGCAGGTTCCACTGCAGCAGATGGTGCCGATCAATCCGGCGGACCTCGATGCCGCACTCGAAAAGGACCATGAATTGTCATGACAGCAACGAGCTTTTCACACCGCAGCCGGGAGCTTCCGCGCGACACCGCAGCACATCGCTTTGCAGTGGGCCAGGCTGTCCGCCTGAAGAGCGGCTTCGGGAGACCGGCTTTGCCCAGGGACGTCTATCACATCACCGGCACCCTGCCGCCGCGGAGAGATTCACCTCAATACCGCATCCGCAACGACGACGAACGTCATGAGCGGGTGACGACGCAGGACAGTCTCGAGCCGGTCGGCATGTGGCCGGCAGGCGACGGCGAAACCCTCATCGAAAGGACGTTCGGCCATGGCCAAGGGACAAAAACGCAGCAATCGCGAGATCAGAAAGCCGAAGCAGGAAAAGGCTCAGTCCAAGCCTGAAAGCACGTTCGGCAACCAGATCAAGCTCGCCGCGAACGCCAACGTCCCGCGCGGCAAGGGCTGAGAGCAGCACGCTGTGACGAGACGGGAGCGCGGGCATCAATGAAGTGGTGATCGATTTTTACCGCACCCGGGACGTTGACGATGCACATGCGGTCGTCGCCCGCGAGACCGCAGAAGCTGCCGATCTTGCGAGACCGCAGAAGCTGCCGATCTTGATGACGCGGTCGAGATTGCACGGCAGCTTTCGCAGACCCTCGACATGTCGCAGCAACCGGACGCGGTGGCGATTACGGACGCGAATGGATTGATACCCTATTCAGGGCCCATCCACGCCGAAGCAGCCAATGAAGAAAGGCTACAATAATGAACCTCCACAACAACGACACCGAGCGGGTGCGCGATGCCACCGCGCTAGGCACGTGGGAGAATGAAGGCGGAGCACCCGGCCGCCATTCCGTGGACCATCAATACGGCCGCCGCATCGAAACGGATCGCTCCTGGACCGTCTACCACGTCTTCACCGGTGTTCCAGCCCAAGCAGACGGCCAGATCATGACCGGCCTCAGCCGATCGGCAGCAACAGAAGACATGGGGTCGCTGAATCGTCGTAATGAACGACGCAACAGAGATCAGGGTACCCTGATGGCACGCGCCCAACTTGCACGATGTTCAGTAGAGGAATGCCGACGGTGACCCTCGAATTTCCCAACCGGAGCCGGAGCTTCGACGAAGTGCGCAATGCTGTCCGCTTCGTCGGCCATGACGGCATGTTCGAGGTGCCGTTCTTCGTCGAGACCGCCGCGCTGGCACAGCCCGGCAGGACGCAGCTGTCCGAAGCGGATCTCCTCACGGCTTTCGATGCAGCGCGCAACTCGATCCACGATGTCGCGCGGGAAGCCTACTCTCATGGACGCCGCACCTCCTATATGCTGACGGCCGTCGATTTCCGCTAGGGGGAGCTCTCGATGCTAATCCGCTACGGTTATGAGATCACACTGACCTGCCAGCAGCCGACCGCATTGGTATGTCTCCTGTCGGTCCACGAAGATCGTGCGGCCGAGATCAGGGTTCCGGAAATGATCGAGGCAGCGGATGGCGCCGCCGCCATGGCCGCAATGGCTGCCCATCTCGATCACATCGAGGCTAGCACGCGCGCTGAAAGGCCGCGTCACCGAGTGGGCTGCCTTGCGGCCGAAGGCCGATGTAAGAGACGAGGCCGCCGGCGAGGAGGGCCGGAACGAGCGCCACGATCGCGACCATCTGCAATGTGGTGTTGCTCTTGTGGAGCCAGAATTGTTGCAATGGGGCGAATGGATTGGTGGTGATCGTCGCTTCGAGAATGCGGCCGTCACGGAAAAAAATCTGGAGGCCAAGGCCATAGCCAAGAATCCAGACTGCAAAGACGATTCCCGTGCAGAAGAACAGGTAAAAGGCCTTATAGCCTTGGCTCATGATTCATCCCGGGCAAAGAAGATTTCCGACACGACGCGCTTGCCGCCGTCGCGGCGAAGCTGGATGACGATCGGGATGACCATCTGAATGTAGGACATCAGATCGGCCTTGGAATAACCTGACGACAGCCAGCCTGTTGCATCATCATGGCAAGTTGCTCGTAGGCACCCATCGGTGTGTCGGCATGGACAGTGGACATGCTGCCGGGGTGGCCGGTGTTGATCGCGCGAAGGAACGAGAAGGCTTCGGCGCCGCGGATTTCGCCGACAAACAGGCGGTCGGGCGCATGCGAAGCGATGCTTCGAGCAGGCTTTGAATCGTCACGTCAGCAGTGCCCTGATCGCCCTTTGAGGCGACGAGGTGCACTTTGTTGGCCTGGGGCGGGAACAGTTCGCGTGTGTCTTCCAGGGTCAGAATGCGCTCATTGGCATCGATGCTTTTCAAGCATGCGTTCAGAAACGTCGTCTTGCCGGAGGATGTGCCGCCGCTGATCAGGATCGATACCCGTTTCGTGATGGCCGTATGGATGAAGTCATAGATACGACCGGCGCGCAGATGGGCAATCAAGTCGCGATCGATGTCGCTTAGGCCGCCGACAGCGACCGATACTTTGTCGAGCGAACCGCTGTCGCGATACTCCTCGAGCGTGAAGTTGTTGACCACCTGCTTGCGGATCGAGATTGAGCCCCCTTCCGGAGCGGCCGGCGGCAGGACGATCTGAATGCGTTCGCCTGTCGGCAGCGCGGCGCTGAGAATGGGCTTGGAGCGGCTGACAAACTGACTTGTCGCGCCGGCGACGCGCTCACCGATGTTTTGGATTTCGGCGGCCGTCAGTTCATGAATCTCGTGGTGCTCCATATGGTCGGAGCCGAGGCGTTCGACATAGACGTGGCCCGGCTTGTTGATCGAAAGTTTCGACGACGCGCGGGTCTTCCAGGAATGGTTTCAGCGGAGCCAGCGCGCGATCGAGAAAATGATGAGGGTTCGGGGCTCTACATACGGCGACGTTCACGTTGAATTTCCTTCATCGCTTCGGTGACGGGATCGTCGTATATGGCGCTGAAATCGAGATCCTGTCGGACATAAACAAAGATGCGTTCGCCTTGGCTAACGCCATGACGGTCAACCAAGACGAGACGCATAAGAGATTGTCACTCACGCGCCTCGGCCAGCGATGCGCGCAGCATCACGTCTTGGGTCGTTATCCGCGCCCTGATCTTCATCAGTTTCAACGAATAGTGCCGGCGGCATCGCCATCATGTCGGCACCGCGCAGCCAGTCAGCTTTCAGGTCTGTCATCTCGGTCGATGAGGATGCGCTCCGCGGCTCCGTCGAGGTCCTCGTATTGCCCGCTCCTCAAAGCCCACAGAAACCCAGATAGCCCAAGAGCACCGAGGAACAGGGCCACAGGTATCAGATAGACGAGCGTCGTCATGACGATCGCGCCAGTGCGCCGATGGCGGACCGGTTGCCGCGCCTGCCCACCGTCTCCGGTGCGTTCGTCGCAAAGGACGCCAGGCGTAATGCATTTCCGATGACAAGCAGCGACGAGGCGGACATGGCGATTGCGGCGATCAACGGTGTGACGTGCCCCGAAATGGCGATCGGTACGGCGACGGCATTGTAGATAATGGCGATGGCGATGTTTTGCCGGATCAGTCGTCCGGCCTTGCGCGAGACGTCGAGGGCAAGCGGTACAGCCGAAAGGCTTTCGCGCAGGAACACGAAGTCCGCTGCCTTGCGGCCGACATCGGCGGCCGTGGCTGGAGCTATCGAGACGTGTGCCGCGCTTAGCGCAGGGGTGTCGTTGAGGCCGTCGCCAACCATCAGCACCTTGTGGCCGTCCTTCGCCAGCGTTTCGATATGTTCTACCTTGCCCGAAGGAAGCAGCGCCGGAACAAAGTGATGGATGCCCAACGCCGCCGCGACCTCGCCGCAGGCAGCGGCGGTGTCGCCCGACAGCATTTGCGCGGAAACCCTCGCGTTGTTCAATTGCTCGACGGCCGCTCTGGCGTCTGCACGCAACGCGTCCTCGAAGACAAAGGAAGCCACAATGATCCCATCTTTCGTCAGAACCGTTCCGCCATATCTACTTTCGCCGCCGGTTCGGGCCTTCCATCCAGCCCATCCGCGCCTACCCAGCCGCCAGGTGCTGCCCGCGGCAGTGGCCTCGATGCCGAATCCAGGGTGCTCGCTGACAGAATCGAGCTTTGGCTGGCCGGCGAAACCTGCAAAGTTTGCAATGGCCTTTGAAAGTGGGTGACGGGAATGCGCGGCCATATCGGCTGCGATTGCCAGCATAGTCGGGTGGATGGACGGTGCGTTGAGGAGCCGGGGCTGTCCGAGCGTTAGCGTGCCGGTCTTGTCGAACACCGCGACGTTGATCGTCGCCAAGCGCTCCATGGCGGAACCGTCCTTGACCATGACGCCAGCTTCGAACAGACGCCGCGCGGCGACAACCTGCACGATCGGCACGGCGAGTCCAAGCGCACAGGGACATGTGATAATGAGGACGGCGATGGCGATCGTCATTGCCCGGTGCCAGTCGCCGATGGCCACCATCCAGCCGAGAAACGTCACGAAGGCGGTCAGATGGACCACCGGCGCATAGAGCGCCGAAACGCGGTCGGCGATCCGGCGATAATGCGCGCGACCGCCCTCGGCCGCTTCCATTAGTCGGACCATCTCTGCCAGGAAAGAGTCTTTTGCGGCGGCTGTCGCCTCGACCGTCAGTGGGCCCGTGAGATTGAGAATGCCTGCCTGTACGGCTTCTCCTGACGCCACGGTTCTGGGAACGCTCTCACCGGAAACCAGCGAACAGTCGAGATCCGAGAAGCCACGAATAATCTTGCCGTCGACCGGAATCCGCTCACCCGCCGCGATCAGCAACTGCATGCCGGGTTCTATCTCGCCAACCGGCCGGTAATCGCGCGTGCCATCATCACGCATCACCATGGCGCCACGCGCCGCCAGCCGTGACAGACCGTTCACCGCGGTCCGGGCACGCTCCCGCATCACGTGATCAAGCGTGCGGCCGATCAGCAGGAAGAACAGCAGCGACACCGATGCGTCGAAGTAAGCGTGGTCGCCATGGTGGATGGTTTCGTAGAGGCTCATCGCGTAGGCGAGCGAGACCCCAACCGCAATCGGCACATCCATGTTCATGCGGCCGTGACGCAACGCGTTCCATGCCGAGCGGAAGTAAATGCCACCGGCGAAGGCGAGGGCAGGGATGGCAATCAGCGCCGAGATCCAATGGAACAGGTCGCGGGTCGCACCTTCAGCGCCGGACCAGACCGAGACCGAAAGCAGCATGATGTTGCCCGCCGCAAAGCCGGCAACCGCGACGGCGCGGATCAGTTCCGAAAGCGTCTTGTCTTTTTCATCAACCTCGGGCTCGAAAAGATGCGCTGGGTAGCCCAGCCGCTCAAGCGCAGCGACGAATGGCGGTGCCTCATTCCCACGCCATCTGATCGAAACCCGTTTCGTCGACAAGTTGACCCGTGCGTCTTCGAGGCGATCGAGCTTTTCGAGTGCTGTCTCGATCGTCTGTATGCAGGCGCCGCAGTGAACAGTCGGCACTGAGAGATCGGTCTGGTGAAGGTCATCGCCAAGCGAGCGGCTCGCCAATTTGACCTCCTGGTTTGACGGCAAGACGGGTGTGACCCTATCGAGGGCCAGCGCCATTTCAGCGCCCGGCGCACAGCAGCTCATTGCAGCGCTCCTTGGGAAATCATGATCCGACGGACATCGCGGTAGGGTTCGGCGAGACCAGCATCGGCATCGACTTCGACGATCCAGACGCCATCTCTCGGCGTGTGCTGCGCCGCAAATTCCTGGCCTGTAGCAGAGGCCAGAGTGACGGACTTGTCCTCCGCCTCGTAAGCGGGGTGGCGAAACAGAACCTTCACAGAATGCAGGGGAATGGGCTTCCCGGCGGCATCGCTGAGGCTGTAGCGGACCTCGCCCCATGCGATGGTGAGTTTGCCGGTCCAGCCGAGTGCGGCCTGCGCGCGCCCCTCCTCGGCCTTCTTGTTGAACTGCTGGCTCGCCACATAGGTGTTTTCAACGACAAGACCGGTCCAGCTCGTGCTGGCCAGCGTCGCCATGGTCACATTCACGCCAACAACCACGCCGAAAAAGCTAAGAATGGTAAGCAGCATATGCCTTCCGGTAAATTCGCGGGGCCTTCGCATATTGACGCTCATCTAACGGTCTCCGGAGCGTTGAACGTGGCCGTGTATTCGTCGACTTCGAAACTTGCCTTGTCTTCGACCCGGAACTTGAATGTCTGCGCTTGCCCCTTGAGCTGTTCAGCCGGCTGGCGGACGAAAACCTTCAGCATCTTCAGCCGGTCTGGTTCGACGGCGATGGCAAATGAGCGATCTGCAGGCAGGTCGATCCCGACGACGTTCATTTCGGCGCGTTGTAAGCCCTGCATGGTGACGACAATCGTCCTTGGCTCGGGGATCATGTTGAGCAGCTTGACGGTGTAACCATTGCGGATCGAACCATCGGACAGCGTCACGAACTGCGGATTGCGGTCGTGCAGAACGCTGACGTCGAGCCGGTCGCGCGTCAGCAGCGAATAGAGCAGGGCAAGGCCGATCGCCGACCACGCGCCCATGTAGACGAAGGTGCGTGGCCTGAAGATTTTGCGGAGATGGAAATGGGCCAACCTATCGGAGAAAACGCCGTCGTCGGTCCGCACGAGCGACGGGTTCACCGAGCAAGAACCGCCTGCGGTGGCTACCGTCATGTTGGCGTTGTAATCGGACAGCGTCGCATAGGAGATCAGTCCCCGCTCCTTGCCGAGCTTGTCCATGACGCCGTCGCAGGCATCGATGCAGAGCGCGCACGTGATGCATTCGAGCTGCTGGCCGTCGCGAATGTCGATCCCCATCGGGCAGACGGCGACACAGGCATTGCAATCGACGCAGTCTCCAACCGGCTGCCCCGCGGCAAGCACCTTCTTGGCGTGGCGCGAACGCGGCTCGCCGCGCCAATCATTGTAGGTTACGGTGAGCGAATTCTCGTCGAGCATGGCCGCCTGGATGCGCGGCCATGGGCACATATAGGTGCAGACCTGCTCGCGCATCAGTCCGCCGAACGTGTAGGTGGTCGCCGTCAGCACCGCGATGGTGATGTAGGCGATGGGCGCTGCGGTCCCGGTGAAGACCTCTTGAATTAGAGTTGGCGCATCGGCGAAATAGAAGATCCAGGCACCCCCCGTTGCCGCGCCTATGGCCAGCCAGATAGCGTGTTTGGATACACGCAGCACAAGCTTGCGTGCGGCCCAGGGCCCGGCATCGAGTTTCATGCGCGCGTTGCGGTCGCCCTCGATCGCACGTTCGACAACCAGAAACAGGTCGACCCATACGGTCTGTGGGCAGGTATAGCCGCACCAGGCCCGGCCGACCGTGGAAGTGACCAGGAAAAGGCCGATGCCGGCCATGACCAGCAGGCCGGCAACATAGTAGAATTCCTGCGGCCAAATCTCGATGAAAAAGAAGTAAAAGCGGCGATTGGCGAGATCGATCAGCACAGCCTGGTCGGGGGCAAACGGCCCCCGATCCCAACGCAGCCAAGGCGCCAGGTAGTAAATGCCCAGCGTGATTGCCATCACCAGCCACTTGAAGCGACGAAAGCTGCCTGAAGCGCGCTTCGGGAAGATCTTCTTGCGTGCGGCATAGAGCGGCTGACGCGTTTTGGCCGAGTTGACCGCCTCGGCCTCAAGTCGCTCTACCTGAATGTTGTCCAGCACGAATATCTCCAGTCGCAGCGGATCATTTTGCCGTGCAACCGGACATCTCTGATGTGGGCGACGTCCGGAATGCAGCGTGCTAGCCAAACTTTGCCGCATGATGGGCCGCGCCGCGTTGATGCAAGTCAATCGCCGATGCCGCAAATACGATCGAGGCCCGGCGCTAGCCGGGTCTCGTCGCTTAGCTGGCGGAGGCCGGGAATAGAACCCCCCTTTATTCCCCACCGCCAAGCGAATGGATGTAGACGGCGAGCTCCTTCACTTTGGTGTCGCCAAGACGTCCGCCCCAGGCTGGCATCACGCCCTGTCTGGGCGCGCGAACCTGTGCGGCGATCGATGCTTCCCCGGATCCGTAAAGCCAGATGGCATCGGTCAGGTCCGGCGCGCCAAACTCCTTGTTGCCTTTTGCATTTTCGCCATGACACGCGACGCAATTCTCCGCGAAGACCTTGGCACCCGGCTCGACCAGACTTTCGTCTTGAACAGGTCCCGACAGGCTGGCGACGTAGGCGCTGACCTGCCTGATCTGGTCAGCCGTGATAATGTCGCCAAAGGCCGGCATTTCGGATTGGCGTGTGTCCGGGTCCGATGCAAAGCGGATGCCGTGTGTGATCGTCTGCTGGATCTGCTCGGCACTTCCCCCCCACAGCCAATCGTCGTCGTTGAGATTGGGAAAGCCGCTGGATCCTTGGGCGCCGGAGCCGTGGCACTGCACGCAATTGACCTTGAACGCGGCGCCGCCGGCGGCACCCGCGAATTCGCGCAGCGCATCGTCGGCGGCAATCTCCACGACAGTTTTCGACTGTACAGCCGCAACATACTTGCCCTTGGCGATTTCAGCTGCGGCGAGCTCGTTCTTCACATCATTTCGGCTCGAATAGCCGATTACGCCTTTGGTCGCGGAACTCAGCATCGGCCATGCTGGATAGGCGATGGTATAGCCGATCGCCCAGAGGATGGTGATGTAAAAGGTCGTGATCCACCAGCGCGGAAGCGGATTGTTGAGCTCCCGGATGCCATCCCACTCATGGCCGGTGGTTGAAATGCCCGAGACTTGATCGATATGCTCGTTGCTCATCGTCAATCGTCCTTGAGAGGTATCCGGGCGGCTTCGTCAGCTTCCCTGCGGCCGCCGGGGCGAAGCGCGAAGGCAACGCATCCGACGAAGAACAGCGCCATGGCGAGCAGGCCCCAGCTGTCGGCAAATTCCCGCATCAGATTGTAGTTCATCGATATCTTCCTCAGCGGTAGCCGGCGGCCTCGTCATAGTTTTTGAAGTCGACCAGCGTGCCTAGCATTTGCAGGTAAGCGACCAGGGCATCCATTTCGGTGACCTGCTGCGGGTTGCCATCGAAATCGCCAAGCTTGGCTTTCGGATAGCGGGCTTCGAGGCCGGACGTGTCGACGTTGGCATCCGCTTGTGCCATGAGATCGGCATTGGCATTAGCAATCATGTCATCGGAGTAGGGGACGCCGACACGCTTGTTGGCGACAAGATGTGTCGAGAAGTCCTTCACCTCGATCGGTGTATTTTTCAGGAATGCGTAGCTTGGCATGATCGATTCCGGCACCACAGAGCGCGGGTCGGTAAGATGCTGGACGTGCCATCCATTCGAATAACGGTCGCCCACCCGTGCTAGGTCCGGTCCGGTGCGTTTCGATCCCCACTGGAACGGGTGGTCGTACATCGACTCGGCCGCCAGGCTGTAATGCCCATAGCGCTCGACTTCGTCGCGGAACGGCCTGATCATCTGGCTATGGCAGAGGTAGCAGCCCTCGCGCACATAGATGTTGCGGCCGGCGAGCTCGAGCGGCGAATAGGGCCGCATGCCTTCGACTTTCTCGATCGTATTGTCGAGATAGAAGAGCGGCGCGATCTCGACTATGCCGCCGACCGTCACCACCAGAAGGGAGCCCACGAGAAGAAGCGTGGCGTTCTTCTCGATCACGGCATGTTTGTCCATCAAGCCCATTTTCTGGCTCCTTATTCGGCAGGCTGGAGGGCGGGAACAGGATCCGGCATCGGTTGCTCCTCGCGCTGGTAGCCGAGGATCGTCATCGCGATGTTCCACGCCATGATCAGCATTCCGGCGAGATACATCGCGCCGCCCAGAGCGCGCATGACATAATAGGGATGCATGGCTGCGACGGTCTCGGCGAAGGAGTAGACCAGGAAGCCCTGCTCGTCGTATTCGCGCCACATCAGGCCCTGCATGACGCCGGAGACCCACATCACCGCGGCGTAAACGACGATCCCAAGCGTCGCCAGCCAGAAGTGCCAGTTGACGAGCCGCAGCGAATAAAGCCGGTCGCGGCTCCATAACTTCGGGACCATGAAATAGATCGCGCCGAACGAGATCATGCCAACCCATCCGAGCGCGCCCGAATGGACGTGACCGATGGTCCAGTCGGTGTAGTGCGAGAGCGAGTTGACGGCCTTGATTGACATCATCGGGCCTTCGAAGGTCGACATCCCGTAAAAGGCGATGGCCATGACCATCATACGGATGATCGGGTCGGTGCGCAGCTTGTCCCAGGCGCCCGAGAGCGTCATCAGGCCGTTTATCATGCCGCCCCACGAAGGCATCCAGAGCATGATCGAGAACACCATGCCGAGCGTCTGGGCCCAGTCCGGCAGGGCGGTGTAGTGGAGGTGGTGCGGACCGGCCCAAATGTAGAGAAAGATCAAAGCCCAGAAGTGGATGATCGACAGCCTGTAGGAATAGACAGGTCGGTTGGCCTGCTTGGGCACGAAATAATACATCATGCCTAGGAAGCCGGCGGTGAGGAAGAAACCGACGGCATTGTGGCCGTACCACCACTGCGTCAACGCATCCTGGACGCCGGAAAAAGCTGAATAGCTCTTTGAACCCACGAACGAGACGGGCATCGACAGGTTATTGATCACATGCAGCATCGCGATCGTCACGATGAAGGACAGATAGAACCAGTTGGCGACGTAGATGTGCGGTTCCCTGCGCTTCAGGATGGTGCCGAGGAACAGGACGAGGTAGGCGACCCACACAATGGTCAGCCACAGGTCCACATACCATTCGGGCTCGGCGTATTCGCGGCTCTCGGTGATACCGAGCAGATAGCCGGTTGCCGCCATGACGATGAACAGCTGATAGCCCCAGAACACGAACCAGGCGAGATCGCCGCCGAACAGCCTGGCACGACAGGTCCGCTGCACGACATAAAGCGACGTGCAAATGAGCGCATTGCCGCCGAAGGCAAAAACCACGCCGGAAGTATGCAAAGGCCGCAAGCGGCCGAAGTTGAACCAGGGCTCGATGTTAAGATCCGGGTAGGCAAGCTGCAGCGCGATGACGACGCCGACCAGCATTCCCACCACCCCCCAGAACATGGTGGCAATGGCACCGTAGCGGATCGGCCCATCCATATAGGCGGACGAATCGATTGCCGCGGGCGCTGCGAAGCTCGTGTTGCGAAGAAGGATAGTGATAAAGCCAAGCAGCACGATGAGCAGCACCCACATGTGCTGCCGAAAAGGTTCGTCCACACCAAAGCCGGCAGCCACCAGCGCGACAAAGGCGAAAAGGCCCAAAGCGACGATTTCCGTGCCGAACTTCATGACATGTCCCCGAGGTCGGATTCCGATGCGCGGACGCCAATCCGCATCGATACCAATTCAGCAGTCTCCCGATCGCCGCCTTGATCCATGTCAAAGCCATTTGCTTTTGGATTGGGCAGCTTTGATCTCGCAAACGGTCAGGAGGCTGTCATTGAACAGGGAGAGGGAGCGGGAATCGTCGCGGTTCGAAACAGGCCGCGACAGTTCGACATCCGGCAGAGAGGCGGTACCAGTGGCGTTGATGAAACGCGCGCATCTGGACAAACTGCAGCTCTGTGATGCCCTGGAAAGAATCGCCGACACCTTGCCGAATGTCGACCGCCTGAAATGCCTTGGCACAGCCAACGCGATCGTCCCGTTGTTGCGCAACATTCATCAATACGAAGAGACGATCATCTTTCCCGCCTACGAGGCCTCTGTCGCTGGCAGCGATGCCAACCTTGCCTCAGTCCGACGGCTGCGCGCCGAGCATGTCGAGGACGAATGCTTTGCCGGTGAGGTGACCGAAATCCTGCTGGCGATCGGCCATGGCGAGAGGTTGCACAACGCGGAAGCCGTCGGGTTCATGCTGCGCGGATTCTTTGAAAGCTTGCGCCGGCATATCGCCTTCGAGCGGGAGCACGTCTTGCCCATGATCGGGATGGCCGACGAGCACTAGGCGCCTGAACGCCGCTCCAGCCGGCTCAAGTTGTCCACCCTGACGTGCCGATTGTTCTCGATCCGGATCACGCCGTCGGTCCGCAGCCTGGTCAACTGGCGGCTAACCGTTTCGATCGTCAGGCCAAGGAAGTCGGCGATGTCGCCGCGTGTCAGCGGCAGATCGAAACTCGCCGACCTAGCGGCTGGATCAATCGTGGGATCGATGTTCCTGGCGATCATCAAGAGAAAACTCGCCACTTTTTCCGAAGCGGTCTTGCGCCCCAGCGTCAGCATCCAATCGCGTGCATGGTCGAGCTCGTTCAGCGTTTGCTTGAGCAGGCGATGCTCGAGCTCTGGTGATTCCTTCATCATCCGTTCGATAGCCGCTTTTGGAAATGAGCATAGGGAAACTGCTGTTGCGGCTTCCGCGTTGATTGCGCTTTCCACCTTGAACGGCCGTCCCAGAAAGTCGGGCGCAAACTGGAGGCCGACGATCTGCTGTCGACCATCGGAAAGGCTCTTTGTCAGCTTCACCACACCCGAAAGCACGTTCGAATAGCTGTCGACGGCCTCTGCGTCGCCGATCAGTTCGAACCCCGGGTCAACGCTGTGTCTTGACGAGGTCTTGGCGAGTACGACCAACTGGTCGGGATCGAGCGCACCGCAGACACCGCGATGGCGTGCCTCGCTGAAGCCCGAGGATATGGTGGCGTTGGGGACTGCCTTACGGAACAGCTTCGATTTTGTTAAGGACGCAAAAATCAGCGTCGAGATCGATCCCAACGACATGGACGAGGCGCGCCTCGATGCACTGTGCGAAATCGGCATGACCAGGGCAAGCCTCGGTGTGCAGGACTTTGACCCGAAGGTGCAGAAGGCGATCAACCGCGAGCAGAGCTTCCTGCAGACCAAGACGGTTGTCGACGGAGTTCGTTCACGCGGCGTCGGTTCCGTCAATCTGGACCTGCTCTACGGCTTGCCGCACCAGACCAGCGAGAGCGTCTGTTCCACCGTAGCGCAGGCGCTGACCCTGGAACCAGACAGGATGGCGCTGTTCGGCTACGCGCATGTGCCCTGGTTCAAGAAGCACCAGACGATGATCGACGAAGCGTGGCTGCCTGGCCGTGCGGAGCGGTACGCTCAATCGCAAATTGCCGCCGACCTCGTACTGAAGGCAGGGTATGAAGCCGTGGGCTTCGACCATTTCGCCAAGCCAAGCGATGCGTTGGCGCAAGCAGCCCGTACAGGCACCTTGCATCGCAATTTCCAGGGCTACACCGAGGATCGCTGCGAGACACTGATCGGGCTTGGCCTTCATCCATCAGCCGTTTTCGCCAGGGCTACGTGCAGAACATGCCGGCGACCGCAGAGTACGGTCGCATGGTTGCAGGGGGCGGGCTGGCCGCGGTCCGCGGCATCGCGTTTTCCGATGATGACTGCGTCCGTGGCTGGATCATCGAGCGACTGATGTGCGATTTCGGCTTTTCGGCGATCGAGCTGCTGGAACGCTTCGGCGAAGCCGGCCAGAAGCTCCTTCTTCAGGCAAGTTCGATCGCCCTTCACGATCCCGTTCGATTGCTTGAACTCGATGGCGATTGTTTCGTCGTGCCGGCCGAAAGTCGGCCTTTTGTTCGAAGCATTGCGGCAAAGTTCGACAGATATTTGGAGACCGGAGCAGCCAGGCATTCGGTGGCGGTGTGAGCTCCCTCAGAAATGCTCGCCGGCTTTGAACGGGCCGATCCGGGTCCCCGCCGCGATCAGGTACGCGGTCGACCAGCCTATCAGCAGGAATCCATTCACCCCCTCAAGTGCCGCCAATACGCGCCATGCGTGAGCGGGTACGATGTCACCGTAGCCGACCGTCGAAAAGGTGATGGTGGAAAAGTAGAGTGCTGTTTCGAAGTCGGCGAAGATATCGAGCAACCGGTAAAGTCCGGCCCAAACCCAGACCTCCGCTGTCATCACGGCGAAGAGCCCCATCACCACGCTGATCATCGCAACGGTTCGGCTGCGGCGCCCGTGCATGCGAAATCGCGCCACCAGATGTCCCATTGCGCGCGTGACTGCGATAAGACCAAAGGTGTGAATCACTACCGTCAGGCTTATGACGATCGTACCGACGAAGAGGTTGAGAGCCATCCAAGGAAATTACGAAATTCGAGGGAAGCATTCCTTGCGCGAAGTCAATCCGGCCGGGTTTCGCCGAAGCCTGCCGGTTCGCCATCGCCCGTCACTACGGAGCGAGACGAAAGAACATCGCCAGCTTCAGGCTTGTCGCGATCCGTTCAGCGCGGTCGACGAACACTGCAGCGGTTTCCGGCGCGAAGAGTTCGACCGCCGTTTGCCGGAACAAGGTCAGCCAGACATCGAAATCGGCCTCGGTGACATCCTTGAGTTTGAGGTGTGCCGGCACCGGTCGTCCGTGGTAGTCGCCGCTCTTCAGGATAACGGAACACCAGAAATCCGTCATTTTCTCCAGATGAGGTTCCCAATCGCCGGTGATTTCGCGCGCGAAAATCGGTCCAAGACGCCCGTCCTTCCTGACCTTTGCATAGAATTCGCGGACCAATCTTTTGATCCTCGTGCGCTCGACGCCGGTACGGTCCAGCGGCCGTTCCGCGACGGGACC
Organism: Mesorhizobium sp. M1328; assembly: GCF_040318075.1. NCBI lineage: Bacteria > Pseudomonadati > Pseudomonadota > Alphaproteobacteria > Hyphomicrobiales > Phyllobacteriaceae > Mesorhizobium > Mesorhizobium sp. M1328. The sequence continues at coordinate 20,510 of NZ_JAMYLO010000011.1, forward strand.
AGCCCGATCGGTAAAAGCTGATTTCAATGTCATCATGCACTCGTGTATGCGTCAGGAAGCTGTGTTTGTGCGTCAGGAAAATCCCAGGCGCCGAAGGGCAGCCTGCATAGGGCTGGGTCGGTCGCGGACAAGCCGGAAACCCAAATTGCCAGGCGGCGTCCCGACTGCGCAACCGCCGCTCTTTCCGTCCCGAATGAAGTCAGACATGTAGGTGCGGTGAAATCCCTCGACAACGTGTACGCCGCAATTGTGGATAGAACTCTCTATCCGCTTGCCATCAATCGCTATTATGGCGTGGGAATAGCATGTCGAGGTCCATTCCCAGACATTTCCCGCGATATCTGCCACGCCTTTTGAATTGGTGCCGAAGGACCCCTGAGCTCTCGGTTCCGGATCAGGTTTCCGCCCGAGTGCAGTCTCGAGCCGATACCGGGTGAGCCACCGCTGCGCTGGGTTGTTCGGGTCGCCTTCGCCGCCCTCAATGTCACCTCGGAACTTTTCGCTGGCCGCATAAGCCCACTCGACGTCCGTTGGCAGCCGCCATGCCTGTCCCGTGCGGGCTGACAGCCAGGTCGCATAGACTTCGGCATCTATGTGGCTGACGCCAGTGACCGGAATGCTGTTGCCCCTCTTGCGTGAGTCGGCGGGCTTGCATGCGCCGTCCGCCACGCAGCGTCCGTATTCCGAAATGCTTACCTGGTACTTCATGATCTCCAGCGGCGCCTTCATGGTTTGCTGCATGATGGGCGCTGCGACGGGATGGTTCCCCCTGAGGAACTCCCCAGCCTGTGGGTGCTCGAACGAGCCGGATCCCAGGACGACCAGTTCGCTCACTGCGGTTTGGTGGGGGAGGTCAAAAGGGCGCGTGTCGAGCGCATGGCTTACGCCCCAACCGATCAATGCGACGGCCGCAGTTGTTCCGAAGGTAGTGACGGGGTCAAAGGACATGGTGCGAACTCCGGCCGCAAGCGCAACCCCTTTGGCTCCGCCGCGGGGTCGCACCGATGATCGGATCTCCGGTCTAGGAGGTGATCGCCCTGGGCGCTTCGACCTGCATCATCAGATCGTCGTCCCAGTTTCCCTCGACCATGAAATGCGCGGTCGCGCCGAGCTCGACTGCCTCGATCAGATTGTGGTTGACATAGGCATAGATGCCAGGCTGCAGGAACGTATACAGCGCCGCCCCTGCCGACCCGCCACGGATGAACCAGGTTTCCAGATCCTTGGCCGGTGGGTTGGCGAACTTGCCGTGTTCCCAGACAAAGTCGCCATGACCCCCGATCAGGTGCGGACGCGTGTCGCGGTTGGCCTGGGAATGAACGAGCAACATGGTTTCACCGACCCTTGCTTTCATGGCATTGTCGCCGGTCAGCGAACCAGCCCTGCCATTGAACACCACATGCGTCGGGATTAGCCCGCGCATCACCTTGAGGGTATCGTCGTAATTGTCGCCGGCGGTTTCATATTTCTTGAATTTTCCCTGCTCGTCGCTAGGGATGTAGAAGTCGTTCTCGCCGATGTAGTAGATGCGATCATACCGAACGGGGTTGCCCTTCTCGTCCTTGAGGCCGTCGCGTGGCAGCACCATCACCGCGCCGCTCATCCCCGATACGACGTGCCACGGGATCATCGCGCCGCCGGGTGCGCAGTGATAGACGAACGTTCCAGCCCGCGTGGCCTTGAAGCGCAGCGTAACCTGCTCGCCCGGATTGACCAGCGTCAGCTCGCCGCCGCCGAGCCCGCCAGTGGCAGCATGGAAATCGATATTGTGGGCGAGAGTATTGGTGTCTGGATTGATGAGGGTAAGTTCAAGGTAATCGCCTTCATGCACGACCATCAAGGGGCCTGGGATCGAACCATTGTAGGTCATCGCATTGAGCTGCGTGCCGTCGGCGTCAATGACCATCGGCTTCTCCTCGATCGTCATGGTGAATTCGACGATCTTTGGACCGCCCTTGGCGACCTGATCGTGAGTATGCACGAATGGCGGCGGGACCAGCGTTATCTTTTCACGGGGCAGCCCGGCGACATGCTTGACGCTTGCCACTGCCGGCATTGCACCAATGGTGGCGACCGCGGCTGCGGTAAGAACAGAGCCCAACAAAGCTTCGCGTCTCGTAAGCATTTCCATCTCCTTGGTGTCGGCCATCCGATGTCATCAGAATAGCCTCGGCGTCAGCCAAGTCTTTGCGCTAGCGCAAATCCACTGCGTCATTTCAGTTGTCTGTGTTTTGGAGACTAATGTACCGACGGAAGGTATCGGCTTTGCTGCATGAAATCGGGAATCAAATAGGCCGGGCTGGACCTCCCCTCGGTCCACCCGGCCTTCCCCCGGCCGCCGAAGCGGGGGGATCTGCGAGATCTGCAATGAAGGTCAGTTAGAAGCGGTTTTGGTCGCCTCGGCGAATAGTTCGGCGAATACCGGCTTGGCTTTCCCGACCTGCTTGACGGCTTCCGCTGCCGCGAGGTTGACGGGCTTGCCGACGACGATCAGCGCAACCATGCCCATGCCGTAATGTGGAGCGCACTTCACGCCATAGACCCCCTCCTGCGTAACGGTCACGGCAATTTCCGCGCTGGGCTTGCCCTTGAAGGCTTCAGCTCCGTCCGGGATCATGCCCTTGATGCTTTCGGCGTTGTGGGACTTGTCGGTGGGCACGAACTTGATCGTGTCCCCAGGCGCCGCCCGAACAAAGGCAGGCTGGAAGACCATTGAGCCTTTCTCTCCCTTGTTCAGCATCTGTACGACATGTTCTTCGGCATTTGCCGCACCGGCGATGGAGAGCAGGGCGATAGCGGCGGCAATCAGGGGCAGTTTCATTGGGAATTCCTTTCTTGACTTCGTCACGGCACTAACCGTTGCGCTCTTCTACTGGACCGGCAGACGTGGTGATTTGCGCTGGCGCAAATTGGCGTGCGAAATGTGCGTGGGAGAGCCCGTCTCGCCCGGCGAGCCGGTTCCGCCCGCCTTCAGGCTGCGGTTTTTGACTGTCGCACTTGCAAGCGTGGTCGAACCAGCATGCTGCCGAACAGTCCCGCATAGCCAACGAAGGATGCGATCCACAGTGCCACAGAGATATGAAGGAGCACTGCCTCGGTGGGCGCGAACGCAGCTGCGATCCGAAAAATGGCCGCAAGCACGACAGCGGCAAAGATTCCGCACGTGCCTGTACTTGCTCGCAGTTCACGGCCCGTGTGTCCGAGCGTGGCGCGGCTCATGACGGCCAGCGTCATACAGGCCACCGCTCCGACGCCGAACGCATGAATGCCGGCCACCGCGGGCACTCTCTCGGGCACGAAGACAGCGAGGCCGGCAATCAGGAAGCCGATCGGCACGAAAGGCGAATGCCACGTGCAGGACCAGCACTAGAGGATCGCGCAGCGTCCGGTCCCCAGCCCAACGAGCAAGCCGGACCGCATTGAGGACCGCTCCGGCGATCAGCACCGCGCCGGTGCCTGAAAGGGTGGGAAAGAAGGCCCAAGCCGCCAATCCGGCCGCAGAGAGTGCGATCGTTCCCACGTCGAACCTGCCGAACGGGACCGGCAGGCGCCCCGGTCTCTCACCGCACCAGCCGGTTCCGGGTGAAGGAAGGAATGATGCGGCCGCCTATGATCATGACAAGGACGACCGCCGCGCCAAGGCCGAGACGGCGGCTGATGTCAGACACGCCTTGATAGTGCGCCTCGGCATGAAACACCATATTCGCCGCCAGAAGTGCCGTCACTGGCAGCAGGACCTTGAGGTTTCGCCAGTTTCGGCCCGCGATGATTTCCGTTGCGGTAGCGGCGACAACCGCGAGAAGAAAGGCGCAGTCTATGACGGCACTGAGCAGCCAGCCTGCCTGCGCCGAAAAGAAGACGATGAACCGCCCCGCGGACCAAAGCAATACGAGGCCCAGCAGAGAAAGGCCCTGCACCGGAAGCCTTCCGGTCCAGTTCGGGATTGCGGTCAATAGGAAACCGGTCACAACGGCCGCCGCATAACCAAACAGCAACTCGTGGACATGCCAGTCCACGGGCGAGAAGCTGCTGGAGGTCTCGAGCCTGCCGTAAAACAGAGGCAGCCAGAACAGCATCGCCGCACCGCCATACAGTGAGCCGATAAGAAAGAATGGCCGGAACCCGTAGGAGAGAACAGCCGGATGACGTCCCTTCAAGGAGAAAAAAACAGGTGGGCGTAATAGGTGACATGGGCGGCCGCCACGCCGGTCCTTCTATCGTGACTGGGCAGACGGAATTTGCCGCAGCGCAAACAAGATTGGAATTTCAGGGAAAGGCGGCGAATACACGCCTCTTGCCGCACGAGGGCCGCCCATGACACATTCTATGACTGGGCTGCCCTGACCACGGCGAACCTGATGTTGGGCGCAACAGCACTTGGGAGGGGACAGCGTTGGGTAGCCTCGATCGCTCGCTGATTGCCGGGCTTCCTGTGTTTGGGGGCATAGCCCCCACGGATCTCGACCGCATAATCGGCCAGGCCAGGTCGTTGAGGATTGCCAAGGACCAGCCGGTGTTCGAGCAGGAGCAGGAAGCAGCGCGTCGTGAAATCAACTCCCGACGGTCACGAGGTGACGGTGCGATACATAAGTCCGGGTGAGTTGATGGGCATCGCCCATGCGCTTGGCCTCACCACCTACCCGGCAAGTGCCATTGCCGCGGTTGATTGTATCGTTCTTGCTTGGCCGAGTCGCTTATGGCCGACATTCTCCGCCGATTTCCCCAGTTTCGGCTCCAATACGTATAAGGCCGTGGGCAGCAGGCTTCAGGACGCTCATTCGCGCGTCATCGAGATGTCCACCGAGCAGGTGGAACAGCGCGTCGCCCGTGGGCTGCTCAAATTGGTCATGCAGTCAGGCAAGAAGACCGACGAGGGCATCCTTATAGATTTCCCGATCTCACGTCAGGACATTGCCGAGATGACCGGCACGACACTTCACACAGTCAGCCGGCTGCTCTCGGCATGGGAAAATCATGGATTGGTCAAAAGCGGACGCCAGAAAGTGATGGTGGTCGAGCCTCACCGGCTCTTGGTAATTGCGGAAGGGCGTGGTGAAAAAGCCTAATCCGGGCCACCGGCATTTGTCACCGCCAGCAGGTCGCGACGGAGTTCTTCTTCACTCAGATCGTGCTCTCGTGCCGCGTCGGAAACGGTGTGAAACGAAGCAATCGGGCAGCCAATGCAAAGCATGCCATGCTGGAGCACTACCCGGATGGTCGCCGGCGACCCATGCATGATTTCGTCCATCGTCGCATCGTCGCTGAATTTGCGTTTCATGCCGCTTGTCCGCGTTTGGAGAGCGACATCCTGCTGCTGGTTTCAGGGATGTTCGTTGCGCTGAGGCAAACAAGAAGCAGTTCGGCCTACCTCACGCCTGAACGACGCGGATCGTCGAGCGCGTCAGGAATCTCTTCTCCCGCCCATTGTCGAGCGAGAACATGCCGCCGCGGCCAGGCACCACATCGATAACAAGATTCGTATGCTTCCAGGCCTCGAATTGCGAAGCCCGATATAGAACGGCGCGCCGTGGATGTGGCCGAGCAACACATCGTGATCGCCGATGATGAAACCGGCACGCGGATAGCACATGGGCGAAGAGCCGTCGCAGCAGCCGCCGGATTGGTGGAACAGCACCGGTCCATGCTCGGCAACGATCTCCGCGATCAGTTCGAGCGCTGCCGGCGTTGCCGTGACTTTCGCATGCATGGCTATTCCGATTTTTTACCCTGGGGCGCGGCCCTCGCGGGGCCGCGCAGTAGACGAAAAGACGATCAGAAGAAGCCAAGCTTTTTCGGGCTATAGCTGACAAGCATATTCTTGGTCTGCTGGTAGTGGTCGAGCATCATCTTGTGCGTCTCGCGACCGATGCCCGACTGCTTGTAGCCGCCGAAGGCGGCATGCGCGGGGTAGGCGTGGTAGCAATTGGTCCAGACCCGGCCGGCCTGGATCGCGCGGCCAAAGCGGTAGGCGCGGTTGCCGTCACGCGTCCAGACACCGGCGCCAAGGCCGTACAGCGTGTCGTTGGCTATTGCCAGCGCGTCCTGGTCGTCCTTGAAGGTCGTGACCGAAACCACCGGTCCGAAAATCTCCTCCTGGAAGATGCGCATCTTGTTGTTGCCCTTGAACACCGTGGGCTTGACGTAATAGCCACCCGCCAGGTCACCCGGCAAAAGATTGCGGGTCCCGCCGGTCAACACTTCCGCGCCTTCCTGAAGGCCGATGTCGATGTACGACAGGATCTTTTCCAACTGCTCGGACGAGGCCTGGGCACCGATCATCGTCGCCGGATCGAGTGGATCGCCCTGCACGATCGCCTCGACACGCTTGAGGGCACGTTCCATAAATCGGTCGTAGATCGACTCATGGATGAGGGCGCGGCTGGGGCAGGTGCAGACTTCGCCCTGGTTCAGCGCAAACATGACGAAGCCCTCGATCGCTTTGTCGAAGAAATCATCATCCTCGGCGACGACATCCTCGAAAAAGATGTTGGGCGACTTGCCGCCCAGTTCCAGCGTAACCGGGATCAGGTTCTGGCTGGCGTATTGCATGATCAGGCGGCCCGTCGTGGTCTCGCCAGTAAAGGCGATCTTGGCAATGCGCGGCGAGGAGGCGAGCGGCTTGCCGGCCTCGAGGCCGAAGCCGTTGACGATGTTGAGCACGCCCGGCGGCAACAGATCGCCGACGAGATCGGCCCACAGCAAGATGGCGGCTGGGGTCTGCTCGGCAGGCTTCAGGACCACGCAGTTTCCGGCGGCAAGTGCTGGTGCAAGTTTCCAGCAGGCCATCAGCAGCGGGAAGTTCCATGGGATAATCTGTCCGACCACGCCGAGCGGCTCATGGAAATGATAGGCGACGGTGTCGTCGTCGATCTGCGAGAGGCTGCCTTCCTGGCCTCGTAGGGCGCCGGCGAAATAGCGGAAATGGTCAATGGCGAGCGGCAGGTCGGCCGCGGTCGTTTCGCGGATCGGCTTGCCATTGTCCCAGGTTTCGGCGCACGCGAGCAGATCGAGGTTTTCCTCCATGCGGTCGGCGATGCGGTTGAGGATGAGCGACCGCTCGGCCACGCTGGTGCGCGCCCAAGTGTCTTTGGCCGCATGGGCCGAGTCAAGCGCCGCTTCGATGTCGTGGGTATCCGAACGCGCCACTTCGCACAGCAGCTCACCGTTTACCGGTGAGTGGTTCTCGAAGTAGCGGCCGGAGTGGGGCTCTGCCCATTTGCCGCCGATGAAGTTGCCATAGCGCTTGTCGAACGGCGCCTTGACCGCGCGTGAGAATTCTACCTTGTTCATGTGTCTTCCTCCCAAAGTAGACGCCGCGGGATGCGACGCTTAGGGAGAGAGACTTGCGATTTCCGCCGCCATTGTCACCGTGGCGAGGACAGTAGCCGGGCGCGGTGTGTCGCAGAATTGCGACAGTCATGTGAGTTTTCGAATGGTCAGTGGGACCTATGGACGTCCAGGCGATTGAGCTTGCGGTGAAGCGTCGCGCGGCTGATCCCAAGCGCCTGCGCAGCAGCCGACACATTTCCGTCTGCTCGCGCCAGCGCCCGCTGCAGAACGCCGCGCTCCGCCTCAGCGAGAACTGCGGGCCCGCTCTCCGTCCAACCGAGCAGATCGGCCGCGGGCATCGGCTTGTCGAGACACAGCTGGGTAATTCCAAGCGCCAGGCGAGCCGACCGCGTCGCGCCGACCACAAGGTCGTCCGCATCAACCGCGATCAGCGCGCCGGAGCCCTTGTCGGCTACTGGCGCCAGAAGGATCCGCGCCTTCGGGAAGGCCATCCTGAAGTTCTCCCCCTCAATCTGACGCACCGCGTCGACCACGGCCACCGAAATGAGATTGGCGAAGGCTTCGGTCAGATCGGCCCGGCAGGAAGACACGTCAAGCGCAGCCACAAGATCTCCCCGGTGATCATAGATCGGTGCCGTGGTGCAACTCAGCCCCGTGTTGCGCGTGTGGAAGTGCTGGTCGCGATGGATTGTCAGCGCTCGCTGTTCCACCAGGCAGGTGCCGATCCCGTTGGTGCCCTGGCTTTCTTCGTTCCAGATAGAGCCGGTCCACAAGCCCCAGGAATGAAAAGTCTCGTCGTCGACGGGCGCGCCGCGCCGCTCGACCGGCACGCCGTCACGATCGGCAAGAAGCACGCAGCAGCCAACCCCGCCCACCGCGAGATAGAGACGGTCCAGGCTGGATTGGGCCGCCCGGACGAGCGGTTCAATGCGTTGCCGGGCCGCGATCAACTCCATTTCCGTCAGGTAGCGTGGCGGCCTGCAATCGGCGGGATCGAGCCGATGCAAACTGGAAGAGCGTCGCCAAGAGGCGACCAGCGCGGACTTCGCGGCGGCGTCCGAAGCGATCGCGGCCTGAATGCGGTCGGCATGACGACCGGACAGATCCTCGCTCATGTTCATCCTCCCTTTCAGCTTCTGGAACAGCCTGCCTCAGAAGAGGCAACGTTGGCATAGCACCAGGTTCCGCCTTCAATCACCACGCTGTCAATTCGACAGAAGCACCAGAAGGCACATCCTTATGTTTCCCGTCAGTTAGTGATGTTTGGCAGATCGATAGTCATTCCTCGCCAGTGCACCTTTCGGTGTTGATGCCCCAAAGCCTACAAGTACGAATTTGATCGAGGGCAAAGACGAACCACTATGTTCAGCCGCCGTACCGTGCGGAACGATGCGGGAAGGTTCTGATATTGGCCGGCCCATGAAGGCAAGGATCAGATACGGCCTCGGGTTCATTAAGATCAGTGCTATCAAAGCATGCTCGCCCGGCACCAGTTCAAAAGGAGCCCTCACGGGCGCCGGCATGTGGCTACAAGAAGGGCAGCGACCGATATTTCTCGATCGTGAAGCTCGGCTGGGCAGCCATGAGCTTCCGAGCGGCCCAGCGGGCGGTCTCCAGATCTCCGTTCATCGCCGACCAGGGGGCGAGGTATCGATAGAAATGATGATGCCGGCAGGGGCGGCGATGACCTTACGGGCGGAAAGGCTGTGGCCATAGGTGCCCGCTCGCTTTTTCGCCGCGACAACCCTTGCGTCAAATATCATTATACATTATATGCAATTGTATATTGACGTTAGGAGCAGACATGAGAATGATCCGTGTGAACGATAGGCTTTCCGTAGGTCCGCAGCCCGCACTGTCTGAAATTCTGTTGCTTACTGATCAGAAGTTCGCAGGAGTGATAAACGTTCGCCCTGATTTGGAAGAGCCCGCCCAGCCCGGAAACGAAGCTGAACGAGAGGCTGCCGATCGAGCGCGCATCTCCTACAAATTCATACCTGTCACAATGCCGACCATCACGGAAGGGGACGTGCGGTCCTTCCAGGCAGCTATGGCCGATGTTGGTGGCGCGGTCTTTGCCCACTGCAAGACCGGCACCCGCGCATTGAGCCTATATGCCCTGAGCGAGGCGCTCGATGGCCGAATGTCGCCTGTCGAGATTACTGCACTCGGCCAGAAGCTCGGGGTAGACCTGTCGGCAGCAAGCCGATGGTTGGAAGGGCACAGGCGGACCCGACCGGCAGTAAAAGGGTTTTTCGACCCCCGAACATGGAGCGTGCAATATGTAGTTTCGGATCCCAGTACCCGCAAATGCGCGATTATCGACCCGGTGCTCGATTTCGATGAGAAGTCCGGGGCGACCAGAACACGCAACGCCGATGCGATGCTTGATTACATCGCCGAGAAGCGGCTGTCCGTTGAATGGATTCTCGATAGCCATCCTCATGCCGACCACTTTTCTGCTGCGCAGTACCTGAAGGAGAAGACCGGCGCGCCGACTGCGATAGGAGCGAGGGTCGTCGACGTCCAACGTTTGTGGCAAGGCATCTACAACCGACCTGAACTTCACATAGACGGCTCGCAGTGGGACAGGCTGTTCTCGGATGGAGACACTTTCAAGGTCGGTTCAATCGAGGCGCGCGTAATGTTTTCGCCCGGTCACACGCTGGCCTCGATCACCTATGTGATCGGTGATGCGGCTTTTGTTCACGACACCATCTTCATGCCCGACAGCGGAACGGCTCGCGCTGATTTCCCTGGTGGAGACGCTCGCACGCTGTGGAGATCGATCCAGGCCATTCTGACGCTTCCAGACGAAACGCGGTTGTTTACTGGGCACGACTACCAGCTAGGCGGACGCGAACCCAAGTGGGAAAGCACGGTCGGCACTCAGAAGCGTACCAATGCACATCTGGCCGACATGACCGAAGAGGGCTTCGCCGCACTGCGTCAAGAGCGAGACCGTATGCTGCCTATGCCGAAGCTGATCCTCCATGCCTTGCAGGTCAACATCCGGGCTGGGCGTTTGCCGGAGCCGGAAGGAAACGGTAAGCGCTACCTAAAATTTCCCCTCAACGCATTGGGAGAAGCAGTGTGGTGAGCGAAATCCTTATCGATGAAACCGAAATGGAGATGTCGCTTGCCGCAATGGAATCCCGCGCCGGCGAAGTTGCAGCTCTTCTAAAGACACTGGCGCATCCAATGCGACTGATGCTCGTCTGCACCCTTGTTGAAGGAGAGCATTCGGTTAGCCAATTGGAAGATGAGCTCAACATCCATCAACCAAACCTATCCCAGCAGCTGACAGTGTTGCGGGACGCCAAAATTGTGGAAACCCGGCGCGACGGAAAACAGATCTTCTACCGGTTGACCGCCGAGAAGGCTGCTCAATTGGTTTCGGCGCTCTACACGATCTTCTGTTCGGACGGTCCGTCATGACCTCTTATCTTCCTTCGCTTTTGGGCGGGGCTCTGATCGGGCTTTCGTCTATGATGCTCTTGATCCTGAACGGTAGAATTGCCGGCATCAGCGGGATTGTTGGCGGGTTGCTCCAAGGCAACAATAGGTGGACAAACGCTGCCTTCGTCGTCGGGTTGCTGCTTGGCCCGGTCGGTTATTTCCTAACTTTTCATCATTGGCCGACCGCGACCATCACTGCGTCACTGCCGCTGGTTATGATAGCTGGTTTTCTGGTCGGTTTCGGATCCCGCATGGGTTCGGGTTGCACCAGTGGTCACGGAATAATGGGGCTGGCGCGGCTATCGCCGCGGTCAATTGTCGCCGTTGTGACGTTCCTTCTGAGCGGCGCTCTAGCCGTCGCGCTTCTCCACGGAGCAGTCTTGTGAGACACGCTAAATTACAGGTCATGGCGGCCCTGGCCGCGGGCACCATCTTTGGCTACGGTCTGGCGTTGTCGGGTATGCTTGATCCTGTCCGTGTACAGGGCTTTCTCGACGTCTCTGGCGCGTGGGATCCGAGCCTCGCATTCGTGTTGGGCGGCGCCGTTGCAGTTGCAACGGGAGGCACAGCCTGGATGGGGCAGATGTCACGACCATTTCTGGCGGAGACCTTCCATTTGCCTGTCAGTTCGCGGATTGACGCCCCCCTGGTTCTAGGTTCGGCGATTTTCGGCCTTGGATGGGGACTGGGCGGGTTCTGTCCTGGCCCTGCGGTAGCTTCGTTGTCTCTGGGATTATCGCCGGTACTTTTCGTAGCCTTAATGCTGGCGGGGATGGTTGCTCATGACCGCTGCTTTGTCCGAAGAGCATCATGACAGGTACTTTGTTTTCTGCTGTGGGCTCAGGGAGTCTGGTGGGCTTCACTCTTGGTATGGTCGGAGGCGGCGGATCGATCCTTGCCACGCCGCTCCTGCTCTATGTTGTCGGTGTCGCTCAGCCGCATATTGCCATCGGCACGGGCGCCCTGGCGGTGGCCGCCAACGCATTGGCGAACTTTGGAGGCCATGCCCTCAAGGGGCACGTCTGGTGGCGTTGTGCTATCGTATTTGCAGGACTGGGCTCGGTTGGGGCGCTCGCAGGTTCGACCTTGGGAAAGTCAATCGACGGGACGCATCTGCTTTTCTTTTTTGGGCTGCTTATGCTTGTGGTCGGCGCACTGATGCTTCGCCCGCGGCGCCGTTCTTCGACAGCAGGCCGACCTGTCGATGCCAAGATGTGTGCGATGACTGCTGCAGTCGCCGCCGTCGCCGGTGCGGCCTCTGGCTTCTTCGGAATTGGCGGCGGCTTCCTCATCGTTCCCGGATTGATCCTGGCGACCGGAATGCCGACGATCAATGCAATCGGCACGTCTTTGCTTGCCGTCGCAGCTTTCGGCCTCGCGACGGCCTTCAACTACGCCCTGTCGGGAATGGTCGACTGGCAACTGGCCGCAGAATTTATTGGAGGCGGCATTGGCGGCGGGTTGATCGGCATGTTTGTGGCGACACGCCTCGCTTCGTACAAGAACATGCTCAATCGGATCTTTGCCGTACTTGTAATTGTCGTCGCGGGCTATGTTCTCCACAGGAGTGTCGGTCAACTGGCAGGCGGATAGTTTAGAGTTGCAGCTTGATAGATTCGCCGATCGGAGGTGAGGTTTTTTCGCCTCGTGCGTTCATCACCCGGTCTTTGCTAGTAATGTATGCCCTGCAGCATGAGCCCAGAGACCAAGTAGTCTGTGATCACGGCCGTCACTGTCCGACGCGCCGCGTCCCGAACGGTCCCCAAATGACATTGGCTGGTGCCGATACTGATCGCCTCCGCCACCTGGCTTTCGTTCGGCGAGTATTCCTACGGGCCTTTCGGGAAGCGACAGTATGATCCTGCCGGAACATGAACGACGGGCAGCCGTGCAGACAGAACTGGCCAATCACCCTATCCGTCGAATTGTGGCTCCTCGTCGGCCTACGCATCGAACGAAGCGACCGCTGCGAGCTGGCCTCGACCCCGGCAGCGCGTCGAGCGGGACTTCAGGCAGCGCCGGCCATTTCCCCGGGCAGTTCGCCTCCGCGGACATTGACCTGCAGCGCATGCAAAATGAGCTTTGGCATCGGCAATGTCCTGTCGCGGGCCTCTCGAAGCTTGATGAAGTCCTGCTGCGATTGGCCGGCGACATGCGCATTTTTTGCTTTTTGTTGTTCCACTGAGCTCTCCCACAGTGACCCGCGCCCGCCCGGCGTTGCTGGCCGTCGAGCAAGCCCTCGGCCGCAGCTTGCGCCAGGGTTCGGAGTCGTCGTTTACATGAGCCCGCAGATCCTTTGCAGACACGCCCGATGCTCGTCGTCAGTTGTTTGCAGGCCGTACTGCGCGGTGAATTCCCCCGACCTCGATGCTTTAGAATTCCGAGGAGGTTCCGCTCAGGTCCGCACCCTCAGCGCCCGCTCCAGCCTGTCGGCAATCTGTGTGACGATATAGGCAATCACCATGTAGATCACGACGGCAATGACGAAGGCTTCGAGGTAGTAGTAGTTCAGCGCGGCGGTCAACTGGGACTGGGCGAAGATATCGACAACCTCGATGGCGAATCCGAGCGAAAGCGCCTTCATGATGACCATCATCGAGGTTGTCAGGTCGGGAATTGCCGTGAGGGCCACCTGGGGAAATAGGATACGTCGGAACAGTTGGCCGCCCGTATAGCCCAGCGAATGGGCTGCGTCCGACTGACCGGTATCGAAGGCGTTGAGGGCTCCTTTGATGATCTCCGCTTGGAACGCCGCAACACAACCGGTGACTGCAATGACAAGGATTACCCAATTGGGCGTTTCGTGGGCGTTGAAGTTGATCCCGAGCAACGAGAGCAGGAACTGGAGTGCCGGGGGCAGACCGAAATAGGCGAGGAAAATCACGATCACCATCGGAACGCCCTTGAAGACGACCTTATAGGCCATGATGAGCTCTCGCAGCACGGGGATCCGCCTATATTCGACGAGCGCAAAAAGGCTGCCGACGATCGTGGACAGGATGAAAATCGTGAAAGCCATGCCGAGCGTCACGGGTACGGCGCCCAGAATTTCCTGCGAGTCCTGGAGCAGAATTTCGGTATCAAACATGGTCGGATTACCCTTTCGTCACACGCTCGCGACGGCCGCGTTCTTGATCTGAGCTGTTGTCGTCGCCTCTGGCGCTTGCATTGGTGAGCGGAGCTCGAAGAAGCGCACGATGAGCCACGCGACAAGGCACATCAGCGAATAGATGACCGCCAGCACCAGGTAGGTTTCGAACTGGTACTGGTTATAGTCGCGCTCCATGATCAAGTGCGCGGTCGCCATTACGTCCGCAGCCCCGATGTACATGACCAGCGCAACGTTATGGATCAGGTAGATGATGGAGTTTCCATAGCCCGGCAATGCGAAGTGCACCGCTTGCGGGCCGACTACGCGGGTGATCTTCTGTCGGAAGGTATATCCCAGACTGTCGGCCGCATCATGCTGGCCGCGATCGACGGCCAGGTATGCAGGTCGCATGACTTCCGACAGATACCCTCCATGATAGAGGCTCAGCCCCACCATCGCAGCGATCGTTGCAGAAATAAAATCCTCGGCGCCGAACAGGATTACCAACAAGGGCAGCCCGTAGAACGCGACGAACAACTGCAGGACGACGGGAACACTCCGGGCATAGGACACGTAGAGGTCAGTCAGATGACTGATCACCGGTATCCTCCGAACCCGGAGTGTTGTCGCGACGAGAGCCAAGCAAAAGCCCACGACCATAGCGGTAAAGGTGATGGCGAGCGTTAGCGGCAACGCCGAGAGCAGCTCGGGAATCATAGCAGAAACATCCACTTTGAAACGCTCCTTCTTTCAATTCAGCCTTACCGCTGGCTATCGCTACATCTTTGGGGAAATGTCCTGTTACTTCATGTATTTGACGATGTCCTCGCCGAACCATTTCTGCGAGAGTTTTTCGATCGTGCCATCGTCTTTTAATTCCTTGAGAACCTTGTTCACGTCGTCGGCTAAAACCTTGTTTTCGTCCGACCTGTGAATCAGCATGTAGGTGTTGTTGCTGAAGACCGGATCGGACGCCACAATATCGAGCTTCTTTTCCTCGATGACGGTCTGCTCACCGAGATTCGAAGGCAGAACAAGCGCGTCGAATTTGCCGTTCTGAACTTCGTCCAGTCGGTTCGGATAGGGAATACCGGCGCTAGATGCCGTTACATCAAGCTTGTATTGTGGATTTTCTTTTTGCCAGTTCATAATGAACTTGTATGTTCCACCGCCGGCCGTGGTCGGAACGATCCTCTTGCCGACCAGGTCCTTCATTTCCTTTATGCCGCTGCCTTTTTTGCTATAGATCTTCATCAGGCTGGCGCCCATGGGGTTTTCCGGAATGAAGAACTGCTTGGCGCGCTCAGGCGACTTGTAGTAGCCACCGACCGCGATGTCGTATTTGCCCGTGGCCAGGCCGGTTTCCTGCGCGATATCCGAAACACCTTCCATTTCAAACTTGTACTGCGGGAGCTTTGCGTTGATCGCTCTCAGAAGATCGGGCTCATAGCCTTGCGGCTCGACGCCGATCGCGCCCCATGCCAGCGGCTTGGATTCGGCAGACGTCGCGATCTTGATCGTGCGAACGGTCTGACCATAGCTGATCCCTGCGGTTGCAAGGGCAATTGCGATGCCGCCGGCAACAGCCAGGGCAGCGCGACGGGAGAAACTGGATGTGATTGCAGACATTTCTTTGGTTCCCTTCTTGTTGAGCTATTGAAAAGCGAGTTCTGACTGCAGGAATTGAGCAAGTCGTGGGCTGGATGGCGCATCGAAGATCTCAGTTGGACTGCCATCGGCGGCAATCACGCCACGATCCATGAAGACGATCCGGTTCGAGATGTTCTTTGCGAATTGCATCTCGTGGGTCACAAGCAGCGAAGTGATCCCTGACGACGTGACATCCTTGATCACCTTCAGAACTTCACCGACGAGTTCAGGATCCAGCGATGACGTGGGCTCATCGAAGAGCATCACGTCGGGACGAACCGCCAGCGCACGCGCGATGCCGGTGCGTTGGAGCTGGCCGCCCGACAGCTGGGACGGATAGCTGTCCCGCTTCGCTGAGAGGCCGACCCGGTCAAGCTCTCGCAGCGCGATTTCACGCGCCTCGTCCGCGGACTTGCGCTGCACGACGACAAGCGGATCCATCACGTTCTGGAGGACTGTCATGTTCTTGAAGACATTGAATTGCTGAAAGACCATCGCTGTTCGAAGCCGGATCGCCTGGACAGCGGTCTTGTCGGCGCGCTGGTAGTCCATCCGAATCTGGTCGAACGCGATGGTTCCGGACGACGGCTTGGCCAGGTAGTTGATGCATTTCAGCAGCGTGGTCTTGCCGGTGCCGCTGGGGCCGATGATCGACACCACGTCACCCCGCTTTACCGAGAGATTGACGCCGTTCAGGACCTGCGTGCTTCCGTAGGACAGCCTTATATCTTTGAGTTCAAGCATTTCTGGTTAGCCCTTCAGAGTGTGGGACGGACTGCCTTGACATGTGGGTCATCATCATCCGCTCTCCGCGTGGCCGAGAACGTGCATCAGCCGGTTTGCCCAGCCGAAGATCGCTATGGCGTGGATCAGGTCGATGATCTCAGCATCATTCATGCCGACGGCACGCAGCGAGGCGATGTCGTCCACCGTTGCTTCCGACGGCGCCGCCGACAGACGGCGGGCAAAGCTGTAGATTGCTGCATCGCGCAGCCCAAGCTTTTCGGGTTTGTCGAGGTAGAGCGCGGTGACCACTTCGTCGCTCTTGGTCAGCTCTGCATGGCGGCGGGCGTGAACCACGGCGCAGAATTTGCAGCCATTGACGATCGAGGCACCCAATGCGCCAAGTTCGCGGTCGGGACGGGCAAGCCCGCCTTCGACATACATGATCGCGTTGAACAAGACGGTGCGGGCAAGATAACTCTCGGGATCATGCACAAGGGTGCGCACATATTCCGAAACTTTCTTGGCCGACGGCGTTACCTTCATCGCTTCGAGTTGTTCCGGCGTGGCCTCGGATAGCTCGACCGGTGCGATGTAGGGACGCCAATTCAGCGGCTTCAGGCGAACCGAGGAAATCATGCCGATCTCATCAATCGCAGGCCGGTCGCAACCCGCGTCTGGAAGTTTACGAAAGCAATCAGTTCGGAGAGCGCGACGATCTGAGGATTGTTCAGTCCGGCCGCGGCGAGGAGGGCGATGTGGTTCGCCTCCGCCTTTTTCGGCGTCAGCGTGATCAGGTCGACGTGACGGGCGATGGTCGCCAATGGCTCATCGAGATCCGTTTCGCCCCGAGCCAATGCCCTGAGCTGCTCTGTCGGACCAAGTTGGGCCAGCTGCACATCATATTCGGCCATCAGGACGGGATCGGCATTCAGAGCGGCCATGCGACGGGCCAGAGCAACCCTCAAATTCGGCGCCAGCCCCTGATCGTTTGCCGGCTGCAGGACGGAGAGGCGACATTCCTCCGCCCCTTGCACAAATTCGGGCCGAAACCGCCGCGCAGCGAAAAGTGCATCGTTCGGCGAAATACCGGCGGCCTTGTCCATTGCGTCGATCACAGCGCGGCCTCCTTTTGCAGCAAGGGTGTTGAATCGACCCATTCGTCGCCCAGAAGTTCCGGGGTGTCGTAAGCGATCAGATTGGCGAAGTGGGTTTCGACATCTTCAGCAAACAGCGACGCCGCAATGCCGCGGACGAGACGGTCGGCACCGGCACTGACGGCTGGGATATCGCCGGAGACCTTGCCATGTGTCAGCATCGCGGCATCGTTGAAGCAATGGATGTGCGCCAGCACCGGGCAGGAGCCGGGAACGCGTTCGCGAAACTCGAAGGCAGGACCGAGGTCCGGCGCCTCCGACATGCCTGCACGTGGCGACCCCATATCCGGTGTATATCGGCCATCCGACCAGGTGCGGATGTGTGGGGCGAGTGCTGCAAACTCCGGGCGGTCGCTGAAATCGTTTGAAAAGCCGGTTGCCGCGATTATGAAGTCGTATCGCATCGGCCCTTGTGTGGTTTCGACCAGAAGGCCTCCCGCATCTTCCTTCACCGCAACTATGCCGCAGTCGAGAAAGAACCGGGCATTCGAGTGGCGAGACACGCGAAGCGTCGATGAACGCGGCGGCGGTGTCTGGGTCGAGGCGGTATAGTCGAAGAATTTCCACTTCCAGGCATCGGGCAGGTGGTAGATGCCGAGGACGACACCCTGGCTACCTATGCCGGTCAGCTTGTTGATGCGCGGCATTTCCTTGCGCCGGATTAACATGTCGACAGAGCCGGCACCCGCTTCGAGTGCCGTTGCGGCATTGTCCATGGACGAGGCACCAGCGCCGATAACCGCTACACGCTTACCTTTCAGCGCGTCGAAATCGATGTCGTCGGCAGAATGGGCCCAATAGGCGCGATCGATGCCCCTGAGGAAATCGGGCACGGCAAAACCGCCGAGACCGGACCGACCGGTGGCCAGAACGAGGCGACGGGTGAGAACCCGGCCGGCTTCCGCGCCCTCGATATCGATTGCAATCAGATCACCAACGGCTGCGACGCCGGTCATGCGTACACTGTTGCGCACCGGCAGACCAAGAACCTTCCGGTACCAGACCAGGTAGTCCATCCACTGGCCCTTGGGGATTTTGTCCAGCGACTGCCAGGCCTCAGGTCCCCATTGTGCCGTAAACCAGGCGCGGAACGTGAGTTGCGGCAGCCCGAGCGACGGACCGTGGAGGGTCTTCGGCGAGCGCAGCGTCTGCATACGCGCAAACGTTACCCATGGTCCTTCGAGCCCGGCCGGAGCCGCATCGTAGGCAACGACATTGGTTATCCCGGTCAGCACAAGCTTTGCCGTGGCAGCAAGTCCGCACATGCCGGCGCCGATCACTACGACGTCACGGACTGGGGCGCCATCGTGCGTGCGCTTGGGGACCCAAGGCTTGGCGGGCAGCTCGAGAAAGTCGAGATCCTGCGCGAGCTGGGCTTCCAGCGCGGCAAGGCCGCTCGAAGCTGCCGGGGTGGGAATATGCTTCATATTCCCGTCCCGTTATTTGTGTCCGAGGCGGGATCGGTGACCAATTGGCCGGCCAAAGCTGGATCGAGTTTCCTGAAACCGGCAATTGACCGTTCAGCCACCGCTTCGACCGCATCCATCAGCGCCTGCGCAACTGGACGGAGGGGACGGTTTGCGGCAGCCACAACACCCCAATAAAAGAGAACGGTTACGTCGAGAGGGCGAATGACGACACCGGGCAGGGGAACGCCATAGGCGGTGAGGGGATCGATGACAGCCGCCACCCCAGTCTGACGCACGATCTGCAAGGCGCCATAGGCAGTATTGGTCCGGATCACTGGGCCAGTGTCGATGCCGCGAGACGCCAGCGCTTTGGCGACATGCAACTGAAAACGCAGTGGATTGAGCAGCGTGGCGACGCGGCGACCGGCAAAACCCGAAAGCGGCACGACATCAAGTTCAGCCAGCGGATCGTCCTCCCGCACGGCAGCCACGTCAGGCGCCGAGTACAGCCGCAGGACATCCAGACCGGGCGTATCGAGCGGCAGGCTTGAAAATCCGATCTCGGCGCGTCCGCTGCGCACTTCCTGGGCGACGATCGAAGGAAGAAATTGCCCGAGATGCGTCTCGTGCGGAAGCTCGGCACCTTGGAGCTCAGCTAGGGCCGTCGGGATCAAGCCGGTCCCGATCGCAGAGGTTGTGACAATCTGCAGGATCCGTCCCCTGCCGGCGGCGATCATTTTGGCTCGCGCTGCGAGTTCGGTGAAGGACATCAGCAGGCGCCGCGCTTCCTCTTCAAAGGCGACTCCCTCTTCAGACAGCTGCACCCGTCGACCGATCCGATGCAGCAATTCGAAGCCAAGCTCGGCCTCGAGATCCTGAATGGTGCGCGTCACCGCAGGCTGGGAGCGCCCGAGCATGTCAGCCGCCTTGGTGATGCTGCCGCTGGCAGCAACCGCAAGGAAGGTCTGAAGGTCTCGGGTTTCCATGCTCTCCTTCATGCGCAATCCGTATGATTGACATCGTCTCATTCGTTTTTGATATATGTCAAGCGGAAACCAATGTTCGTTACGGCTTTTGCATTTGGCCGGCTTCAGAGCCGGAATCCCTGGCGGAGGCGGACGAGGACGGCAGACGCGGGCTCCAACCTGATGAAAAACTTTCAGGTGACGACGGCAAGAATTCTCAAACCACAAAGCCTGCAACAGGAGGAATATTATGCGCGTGAGTATTCTGGGCGCCGGAGCAGTTGCTTATGGCCTTGCCGCCTATTTGGCAGGATCGGGACATTCGCCAATGCTTTGGTCACCCTCGGGACACCGCACCAGGGCTTTGGCTACTGGCGAATTGTTAAAAGCGACGGGGGATATCGCGGCGACGGTACCGGTGCGCATTGCCAAGGATTGCAAAGACGCCATTGTCAACGCGGACGTGGTGGTGATTGCGCTTCCGGCTTACGGCCACAAGATGGTGATGGATGCGGCGGTCCCTCACCTGGCTGATGGAATTCCCGTCATCATCAGTTCGCATTGTTCCTTCGCGGCGCTGTATCTCTCCAAGCGGTTAGCCGAGCGCAAGGTCAGGTTGCCGATCGTTGTTTGGGGCACGACGCTCCTATCTGGCCGCCAGCTCGGACCAACTGAAGTCCATGTCACCACCATTCGCCAGAAGCTTGATGTTGCGACGCTGCCTTTCAGTTGCCAGGATCAAGGACACGAACTTTGCACGACCGTGTTCGGCGATCGTTTTGTCAACCGCGACGGGATGCTTGCGATCGCACTTAGCAACCTCAATCCGCAAAACCATCTAGGAATTGCCCTTCTTAATCTGACACGCATGGAAAAGGCCGAGCAATGGAGCCAGGGGGGAAATGTCACTCCTGCCGTCGGCCGCCTTATCGAGGCTCTGGATGCCGAGCGGTTGGCCATCGCTGCCCATTTCGGCATCGCCGTTCGCACCGTCAAAGAGCATTTTTCATTATCGTTCCATGTTCCGATGGGAACGGTTTCGGAGATGAACCAGGAGATGGACCGCCAAGGCCGCGGCGGCTTTGGCCCGACAACCATCGAAAGCCGCTACATTCTCGAGGATGTCCCGTTCGGATTGCTGTCGACCGTACTATTGGGCAAGATTAGCGGGAATCCGGCGATACTCCACGAGTCTGGAGTTTCGATATTATCGGCGGCCTATGGTCGCGACCTCAAGGAAGATAATGATATTCTTCCTGCCCTTGGGATCGAAGGGTTATCAGACGTGGACCTCGCGAACCTTTCGCGTGAGGGATTCTAGACCGGGTGAATTGGTAAATGCCCACCTCAGCCAGGAAGAAATCCGCAACTTACGGATAATGTCGATGTTGCCGGCCGGGCCGCTGAGCCTAGTCGTGCGCAGTACGGTTTGAGGCCCACTGGTTTGGCGCTCAACGAGCAGTCCTTGGATATGATAGTCTGCTCACGGAAGCCGCGAGTAGTATGTTAAGATGCCTCGTGATTTCTCTGAATGTCTCCCGTACGGCGGGCCAACTTATTCGAAATCTGAGCACTTCAGTTGGACCTCCTGCCGGGCTGATTCGGCGTGTCGCTATAGTTCCGACTAATTCCTGGTTTCCTGCACCAAAGTTTGGCATTTGCAACATCTGCCACGGAAAGCGGATGGACAAGCCGCTTGCCCGAAGGAGACGCCGGCTGCCAAGACGCCGTCAGCAAAAAGGAAGGGAAGGGGTGAAATTGCGCGTTCCCTCCGCCAATGAAAGACGGCTTGAAGAAGTTCCCACCAGGGCCGCAACATGAAACGGCCGCTTCCGTCCCCATACCGGCCGGGCGACAATGCGCGCGTTGCAGACATATTGGGATCTGACTGCGAAGACTAGAAAGCGGACATTGTTCCGTCCAATTGCTACAACGAACAACTATTTGCCCTTCATACCGAGCTCGGCAGGACACGAACTCATGATGCATGACGATCAAGTGAATATCGACATCGATATCGCCCGCCAGTTGATCCGCGATCAATTTCCCCAGTACCGTCATGAGGACCTCACCACAGTCACATCGTCGGGAACCGTCAATGCGATCTTCCGCGTTGGCTCGAAGATCACTGCCCGGTTCCCGCTGAGGGCGATGAATCCGACCGAATGCGCCGATATGCTTCGGTCAGAGGCCGCTGCTATTGTTGAAATTGGGGAACATTGCTTGTTTCCGACGCCTCAACCAATTGGGCTCGGCGAGCCAGGTCCTCACTATCCAATGCCATGGGCATTACAAACGTGGATCGAAGGCGAGGTTGCCACGCCGCACGGGCTAATTGGTTCTTCGGCGTTCGCGCTAGACCTTGCACACCTCGTGGCATCGTTGCGCCAAGCGGACACACGGGGCCGACGCTTCGACGGGCAAGGACGTGGTGGACATCTCTCGGATCATGACGATTGGATGAGTGTTTGCTTTGAAAACAGCGAGGGTCTTCTTGATGTGGCTCGACTGCGCAATTTGTGGACTCGCTTCCGGGAGTTGCCATCCGCTGGGTCTGTCGTGATGAGTCATAGGGACCTTATCCCAGCAAACCTTCTCGTGCAGGGCGGGCGTCTTGTCGGAGTGCTTGATGGCGGCAGTTTCGGGCCAGCCGACCCGTCGCTGGATTTAGTAGCCGCGTGGCATCTTCTAGACCGCGAGCGAAGGGCGACCTTTCGGCGCGTCCTTCAAGTTGAAGATCTTTGGTGGAAGCGCGGTGTCGCTTGGGCATTCCAGCAGGCAATGGGTCTCGTCTGGTATTACCATCGCACCAACCCCGCAATGAGTGCGCTGGGGTGCAGCACGATCTCTCGCATTCTCGATGACCCGGACATCTGAATCGAGCAGACGGGTCACCGGGTGGAGTACAATGCGGCTGCGGCCGGCAGGTCGATAACCGATGTTCGCGTCTTCCTACGAGGAGTCTCTGGGAACTAGGGTAGGTGGGTCGTCTCCTGGCCAGATCGGGCTCTGTAAGTCACCCATCGTAAGGGTCGCCAGTGTCGACTTCCCCACCCTTCCAAGACATTCGCACGAAACCAAGCAGCTTCCAAAGCAGCCGATGAGGTGACCGCCGCTCCGGTTTCCCTTAACAGCGTCATTGGACAATCACCTGGAACGGCCGTTGATCTCGTTTGCGGCATGTTGAGCATCGAAACGATTGCGCAAACGTTTCGATTGCATTATCGTTTCGCCTAATCGCCAATCAGAACAAGAGCGGATGGGAAACACAGTGAGGGAGGAGCGCTTGCGAGCACCCCATTCGAGCCGCCATGCCGACAATGGCTGAAGTGGCGCGCCGCGCGGGCGTGTCGGTTTCGACCGTGTCGCATGTCGTCAACCGCACCCGTTTTGTATCGCCCGAGAAGGCGAAGCTCATCAACGACGTGATTGCCTCGATGGGCTATCAGCCTAATGAACTGGCGCGCTCTCTCAAGGTCTCGACGACCAACAGCGTCGGCCTGGCAATCTCGGCAATTTCCAATCCCTATTTCACCGACATCATCTGCGCAGTGGAGGCCGAGTGCGCGCGTCTCGGCCTCATGGTTTTCCTGTCCGACACCCAGGACGACCCGGATCGCGAGCTTTCGGTAGTTCGTGCGTTCCATCAGCGGCGGGTCGACGGCGTCATTCTGGCGCCATCGGGCGCGCCGCAGCGAGCGATCGACTATCTGGCCGAGAAGAAGCTGCCCTGCGTCTTGATAGACCGCTTGGCCGACGAGCGCTTCGACCAGATCGGCGTTGAAAACCATTCGGCAATGCGAGCCCTTATCGATCACGTCGCCTCCTTCGGCCACAAGCGGATCGGCTTCGTCGCTGGCCAGCCGGGCTTGGCGACGACCCGCGAACGCGTCGAGGCGTTCCGGTCTTCCCTGGCCGGCAACGGACTTGACTGCCTGCCGCGCTATTTGTCGGTCGGGAACGTAGACACCGCGTCCGCGACAGCATCGACCCGCGTCATACTGTCTTTGCCGTCGCCGCCCACGGCCTTGGTCACCGGCAACAACATGACGACGATCGGAGCAGTCCGCGCGATCCGCGAAATGGGCCTGGCGATACCGGGCGATCTTTCGCTTGCCGGCTTCGACGACTTCGAGTGGGCCGATTGTTTCGAGCCGCGGCTGACGCTGGTGGCGCAGCCTTGCGCCGAGATCGGCCGGCAGGCGGCCGCTTTGCTCAGCGCTCGTATCGCATCCTCCGCGACGGAGCCGCGCACCGTCCGACTCCAAGCCACGCTTCATGCCCGCCAATCCTGCGCGAGGCCGAGATGAGCGCGCCGCTGCTTTGGGTCACCGGCGCGGTCAAGCGCTTCGGTGGTGTCCAGGCTCTGCGCGGCGTCGACTTCGAGCTCAGGGCCGGTGAAATCCACGCCCTTCTCGGTGAGAACGGCGCCGGCAAATCGACATTGATGAACCTGTTGTCGGGCGTCTATGCGGCGGACGAAGGCACGATTGAGATCGACGGCAAGCCAGTGCGCTTCAGCAATCCACGCGAAGCGCAGGGTGCCGGCATTGCCACCATCTTCCAGGAGCTCGATCTCGTACCGACGCTCGATGTGGCGTCGAACCTCTTCCTGGGCCGCGAGTTAATGCGCCCGGGCGGCTTGCTCGATGTGGCGGCGATGCGCCGCGAGGCCCACAGGCGGCTGGAAGCGATCGGACTCGCCATTGACCCGGCACGACTGGTCGCCGATCTCTCGATCGGCCAGCGCCAGGTGGTGGCGATCGTCAAGGCGCTGTCCTACGCGTCGCGCGTGCTGATCATGGACGAGCCGACGGCGGCCCTGACGGTGGGCGAGGTCGAAAGGCTGTTCGACATCATGCGCAAGCTCGCCGCCAGCGGCATCGGCATCGTCTATATCTCGCATCGGCTGGAGGAAGTGCCCGAGATCGCAGACCGGGTGACGGTGATGCGCGACGGGCGCGTCGCCGGCGTCACCGAGCCGCACGCGCCGCAAGCCGAGTTGGTGCGGCTGCTGGTCGGGCGTCCGCTCGACGAGCTTTATCCCCAGCGCGCTAAAGCAGTCGGCCGGGCACTGCTCAGCTTGCGCGATGCAAGCTTCCGGCTGGCGCGCGACAGTGCCGGCTGGCAGGCCCCGACAGGGCTTTCGCTCGATGTGCATGAAGGGGAGATCGTCGGACTGGCCGGCATCATGGGGGCAGGGCGGACCGAACTTCTCAGCGCGCTTTACGGCACCGGCCTCTCCGGCCACTGGGAGGGCTGTGTCGCCCTCGACGGCCGTCAGGTGAAGCTCAATTCGATCAGGGCGGCGCGAGCGGCCGGCATCGCCTTCGTCACGGACGACCGTCGCGGCAGCGGCCTAATGCTGAGGATGGCTGTCGGCCTCAACCTGGTCATGTCGGTGATCCGCCGCCTCTCGCCGGCCGGACTGATGTCGCCGGGCCGGCAGGCGGAGGCGGTGAAGCAATCCTTCGGTCAGTTCGACATCCGGCCGAAGAACCCCGACATCGCCGTCGGCGCGCTTTCGGGTGGCAACCAGCAGAAGGTGGTATTGGCTAAGGAAATCTTAGGCAATCCGCGTCTGCTGCTGCTCGACGAACCGACGCGCGGCGTCGATGTCGGTGCCAAAGGCGAGATCTATGCGCGGCTGAGGCAACTGGCCGCTCAAGGGTTGGGCATTCTGGTCGCCTCCAGCGAAATGCCTGAGCTGATCGGCCTATGCGACCGCATCGTGGTGCTGCGCCAAGGGCGCAATGTGGCGGAATTCATCGGCGGCGTCGACGAGCACACGGTGCTGGCCGCAGCAAACGGCAAGGAGGCCTAATGTCTGACGAGACGACTTCGGTTGCAGGCGGCCCGTTGGCGGCAGCACCCGTGCATCGCGATCCGCTCGCTTTGGTCGTGCGCTTCCAGAGCTTGATCGGCCTGGTGCTGGTGGCGATCGGCGGCGTCATCTTCTCGCCGAGGCGCCATGGCGAGATCCTGTTTCTTGCGCCCGACAACATGGCCAACATCGTGCGCGCGGTGTCTGAGACCGGCATTATCGCAATCGGCATGACCTTCGTCATCATCACCGCCGGCATCGACCTCTCAGTGGGCGCCGTGCTCGGTCTCTCCAGCGTGGTTACCGCAACGATGATGATCTCCGGCGGCTTCGGGCTTATCCCGACCGTCCTCGCCGTGCTGGTAATGGGCACCGTCTTCGGCATGATCCAGGGCATGATTTCCAGCCGCTTTCGCCTCGAGCCGTTCATTGTCACGCTCGCCGGCCTGCAGGCGGCGCGGGGGCTCGCGCTGGTCGTTTCGGGCAACCAGTACATCAACATTTCCTATGGCGACGGCCCCGGCCTGGCGCCACCTGTTTTCGCGGTGCTGGGCGAGCGTCTGTTCAACAACACCGTGCCGGTGGCGACCATTGTCTTCATCGTCTTCGCCGCCATTGCCACCTTGGTACTGAACACGACGCGCTTCGGCCGCTATGTCTTTGCCGTCGGCGGCAACGAGCGGGCGGCGCGTATTTCCGGCGTGCCGGTCTCGGTGGTCAAGATGTCAGTTTATGCCATCACCGGCTTTGCCGCCGCCCTTGCCGGCATCGTTCATGCCGGCCAGTTCAATTTCGGCAGCGCCAATGACGGCATGGGCTATGAGCTCACGGCAATCGCAGCAGTGGTCATTGGCGGGACAAGCCTGTTCGGTGGGGCCGGCTCTATGGTCGGCACCGTCGCCGGGACTATCATGCTCGGCGCGCTCGCCAACATCCTTCAGCTCAACAACATTACCCCGGCCATGCAGTTGCTCGCGACCGCCGCGATCATCGTGCTGGCGGCAGTGCTTCAATCCCTTGTTCGCCGCCGCGAGGGTTTGGGCAGATAGCAGGCAGACGGCGAGCAAGTGGAAGGCGTTAAAAACCAAGGTCTGGCCGCAGCGGCCCCAAAAGGAGGAGAGAGAGCATGAGAACCATAGAACGAGGATCGTGGCGTGCCTGGCGGCTTGGACTGCTCGCCGGCACGTGCCTGTGCATGGCGGGCACCGCAGAGGCCGCCGACCCTATGGTCAAGGCCTGCGCCAAGGACGGCCAGTTCATCATTGGCTTTTCGCAGGCAAACAACGCCGAGCCCTACCGCCAGCATGTCAATGACGAACTGAGCGCGGCGGTCAAGGAAGTGTCTCAGTTCACGCTGCAGATCGCCGATGGCGCCGGCAACGTCAACACGCAGACATCGCAGGTCGACAACTTCATCACTCAAAAAGTCGATCTGCTCTTGATCTCGCCCTTCGAGGCAGCGCCCCTGACCCCGGCGGTGAAGCGCGCCATGGATGCCGGCATTCCTGTGATCGAGCTAGACCGCAAGACGGTAGGCGACCCAGGTAAAGACTACACCGCCTTCATCGGCGGCGACAATTACAAGATCGCGCTCGAAGCGGGCAAATACACCGCAAAGACCCTGCTCCCGGAAGGCGGCGAGGCAGCGGTGCTTGAAGGCCTGCCAAGTTCGACGCCGGCGGTGGAGCGACTCAACGGCTTCAAGGATGGTGTGAAGGAAAATGACAAGATCCAGGTGGTGGCCGAGCAGGCCGCCGACTGGGTGCCCGACAAAGCTCAGACCGCTTTTTCTGCCATGCTGCAAGCGCACCCCGACATCAAGGTGCTCTACGCCTCGAACGACATGATGGCAGCCGGCGCGCTGCTTGCAGCCAAGGGCGCGGGCAAGCAGGTCAAGATTATCGGCACCGACGGCCTGCCGGGCCCAGCCGGTGGCATCGAGGCCGTGGCCAAGGGCGACTGGGCGGCAACCTTCACCTACCCGACCGGCGCCAAGGAGGCGATCGAGATGTCGAAGAAGATTCTGCTTGATTGTGCTTCGTCGGTGGAGCCGACGGTGACGGTGGCCACGACCGCGATCACGCTAGAGAATGCCAAGCAGTTGATGGGGAAATGAGTTCAGAGCAAAAGTTGACAGGACAAGGCCCCCGTGAGGGGCCTTGTTGCGTATTGGGAGACGCCATGCAGCGCACGCACCGTGCCGAAGAGCCTGCCGATTCATCGCCTGGGAAATTAGCTAGTCTGATGGAAGGGTGGCACGCGCCGAATGAATAAGTTGTCCATGAGTAGATAGATTGCCGGCAACCGGACTTTCGCCAGGGCTCACGCCGGCCGATAGATCTGCGCCACCGCGCCCCCGGAAATGCCTTCGAGCTTGTCAGCTTGAGAGACATCGGCGCGGCGACTTCGGAGAACAGCGGCAGGCCTTTGCCCAGCGCCACGGGCACCACCATCAGGGCGAGCTGGTCGACCAGTCCCTGAGCGGCGAGACTGCGGGCAAAGCTCACTCCGCCGTGCGCGATGATCGGCTTGCCCTCTTGGGCTTTTCAACTTCCCGATTTCCTCCGCCATGTCACCGCTCGCCACATAGGCCTCCGCCCAACTTTCACCACCGGGCTGCAACTCCGCAAGCTGTCCTGTTCCCGCATTGACGGCGCGCGCCTCATCCAGCGCTGCCGTCGTGTTCGGAGCTGTGCAAAGACCGGTTCTCGGGGCGCCATGCGCTTGGAGCTTGAAACCAGTCGAAAAGCGCCATATGTTTTGCACAGTAAATGCGGCTGTTAATATGACAAGGAACTCCATGGGGCAGGTCCTCAAGAAATCCGTGCAGAAGGAACCCCTGGTTTTGTCCTATATGGACCGGGCCGGGAAAATTGCCGTTGACCAGGTGGCCGACAGCTTTGGAATGTCCAAGGCTCAGTTGGCTCAGACGGCCGGGCTTGCCCGCGAAACCCTCTATCGGCTGGAGCGCAGCCGAACGGCCAAGACGCAGGGCCGTCTGCGCGAGATGCTCGAGATCATCAGCCGCGTGACGGATTGGGCGGGAGGCAAGGAACAGGCCATGGCCTGGTACCGAGCCCAGCCGCTGCCGGCATTCGGTGGACGGACCGCCGAAGCCCTCGTGAAGGACGGCAAGGCCGCTGCTATTCGCGACTACCTCGATCACATGGCCTTGGGTGGCTTTGCTTGAGGTTTGTCGGAACCTGCTACCGGGCGCATCATCCACGTTGGGCATTCAAGCCGAGTTCCGGTGATGGAGCGGCGATCAGGGGCGCTCGATTCAATCCCAAAGGTGTGCCCGCGCTATATCTGGCGCTGACCGTCATGACAGCTGTCAAGGAAGCCAACCAGGGCTTCGCGCATCGCATCGACCCCTGCGTGCTGTGCTCTTATGAGGTGGACTGCGAGGACATCACTGATCTGACAACCGAGCGGGGGAGGGGAGAATCTTTTGTCACGCTTGCGGACATGGGCAGCGCCTGGGCCACGGCTCTCAGCAACGGAGAGCGACCTGCATCCTGGTCCATCCATGACCGGCTGCGGCCTGAAGGCATCGCTGGAATTCTGGTGCCGAGTTTTGCTCCGGGCGCGGAGACGGAAGACCGCAATCTGGTGCTATGGTACTGGGGCCCCGATCTTCCGCACAAAGTGAACGTGTTCGATCCGAGCGGTCGGTTGCCGAAAGACCAGCTGTCCTGGCGATGAAACAGGCCTGGAGGCTCCGGGGCTGCCCGAATGGCAGAAACCAGTCTGTTGGCGCTCAGGGTGAAGGCGTTCGCGCGAACCTGAGCGGCGGAATAACGGCAGAGGAGGGGTTTTTTGCCTCGAGGTCGGAAGCCCTGGTCAGGTTGATGCGGAAGCGATGTCTGCGGCGCTGACAGCGGCGGGTCATCTCCGAGGAGGTATGGCCGAGCTGTTTTTGCACATCGCGTTCGTCGACCTCGGCCGACGAGGCGAGGTCAGCGCGCAGCGAGTGGCCGGCGAATTTGACGATGCGGGCTGGCTCCCACGCCCTGCATCGCCAGCGACCGATCGGGAGCACCTGCTGCTCTGTCTAGGTGCAGAATAGGAGCCGCGTCTACAACTGCTCGCGGCGCCAATGGCGCCCAAAAGGCATTCGTCGACGAAGCTGGTGCACGACGAGGCATTGAGCATCCACGGCCTGCGGCGCCTCTACGCGTTGATGACCCGAAGCCGCCTTACGCATCGCCTGTTGACCCAGGCATATCTTCTCTGTCCGCACAAAAGGCATACAGTGGTATAAACAAGAGATATCGTCGGTTTCCAATCTGATAACCGGATGAAGGGAGTTGAGTGATGTTCACGAACAGCAAACGTTTTTCGCGCCGTCGGTTCCTCGGCGTCAGCGCCGGCGCCCTCGCAGCCGGCCCGTTGGGCCCGTTTGTGCGAGCGGCACGCGCGCAGGTGACGACATTCAAGGCCGGCGTTATCACCTCGCTGTCGGGCGAGAACATCCTCGGCGGCAACCTGACCAAACGCGGTTACGACCTATGGGCCGAGGCCATCAACGCCAAGGGTGGGGTTGAAGTCGCCGGCGAGCGCTTCAAGGTCGACATGTTCTACGGTGACGACCAAAGCAACCCCGCGACCGGCGCCGATGCCGCCGAGCGCCTGATCGTCCAGAACGAGGTCGACGTGTTATTCGGCCCCTACACCAGCGGCTCGACTATCGCCGTGCAGCCGATCTGCCAGAAGTACCAGGTGCCGATGATTTCCGGCTCCGCGGAATCGCCAAACGTCTGGAAGGCCAAGCCGGAATTCAACTTCGGCATCATCCCGGCCGTGGACACCACTGCGGGCAAATCGCTGGCCGTGCTGGCGAAACTGTCTAACCCCATGGCCAAGACGATTGCTGTGATCGGCGTCAACGAACCCTTCTCGAAGGAAACCGGCGAAGGTTTTCGCGACGGGGCCAAGGAGGCCGGATTGGAAGTCGTCGCCTACGAATTGGTGCCGGCCTCGGGCGACCTTACCCCCGTCATCTCCAAGATCGCAGCGCTTAATCCCGATATCGTCGCCGTCGGCGGCCATGAGGAGCCGCTCATCAATGTCGTCAAGACGTCCAAGTCGCTGAATTTCCGGCCCAAGGCGCTGATAATGCACTATGGCGTCACCGACCCGGCCTTCGCCCAGGCGCTCGCCACGGACGCCGACGGCACCTGCGGCGTCTCCGTGTGGCTGCCGTCAGTTCCATATAAGGACGACCTCTTCGGCACCGCAAAGGAGTTTGCCGAGATGGCGCAAAAGAAGTCCGGGCACGAGCCCGACTATACCGAAGCGGCCTGCGCGGCCAGCGGTCTCGTTTTCGGCGATGCCGTCAAGCGGCTTGGCAAGAAGCCGGGGCTCACGCCTGAAGACAGGGTGGCTCTTAAGGACGCGATAGCCGCGACCGACATCCAGACCTTCTACGGACCGATCAAGTTCGAGAAGGAAGGCATCCACTACCACGACAACGTCCAGCCGGTGCCGGTGCTGATCCAGATTCAGGGTGGCAAGACCGTAGCGGTGGGGCCGAAAGAGGCCGCGGCAGCGGACCTCACCTACCCGCTGCCAGCTTGGAAATAGCCGGTTCTGGGCAGGGTGCGGGCGGGCCTCGTCGCCATCACCCTTGCCCGGCGCAATGACGGTGGTTGCGCGTGCTCGGAAAATGACGGACCATGCTATCGTGTGTACGGCCGCTTTGCCGCGGCACTCCGCTCTTTCGTTGGCTGACGGACGGTTCCCGCGTTGGATCTATTCCTACAGACCTTGCTGAACGGCCTTCTGATCGGCGGCGTTATCGCCACTTTTACGATCGGTTTCCAGCTCGCTTTCGGCGTGCTGCACGTCATCGATTTCGCGGTGGGCGGCTGGGTCGTGCTGGGCGGCTATCTCGGCTACTACATGGGTGCCGGACTGGGTGTCGACGGATTCCTGGCGATCCCGGTGGCCTTCGTGCTGTTCGGCGCCATCGGCTATCTGATCGGGCCGATCCTCTACAATGTCCGCAACAGCCGCACGGCGCGGCCGGAATTGATGGCGCTTGCGTTGACCTTCGGCCTGTTCACGCTGCTGCGCGGCGGCATGCTGACCGCGTGGGGCTTCAATACCCACAGCGTGCCGACCGTGTTGAGCGGCGAGAGCCTCGCCGTCGGGCCCGTGACGGTGCCACTGATCCGCGTGGCCGCGGCGGTCTTCGCGATCGCCATCGCCGGCGGACTGTTCCTGTTCCTCTACCGCACCCGCTATGGGTTGGCGATCAGAGCGACGGCTGAAAACCGGCAGAACGCCGCACTGATGGGCGTCAACATCCGCCGCCTCAGCGCCACTGTTTACGGGCTCTACGCAGGCATCACTGCCATGGCCGGCGTACTAATGGGTGCAATCTTTTCAGTGAACCCGGAAGTCGGCCTGCGCTATACTCTGTTCGCATTTTTCGTGGCTGTGCTTGCCGGCTTGGGCTCCGTCGGCGGTGCCCTCGTCGCCGCGCTGCTGCTCGGCGTCATCGAAGCCTTCGTCGCGACCTATGTCGGGTCGAGCTATTCGCTGCTGGCGATCTTCGGCACCCTATTCCTCGTCCTTCTCGTGTCTCCGCGCGGGATCCTGCGGCACGGCTTGTGAGGCGGGACATGAAGCCAAGCTGGGCCGGCCTCCTCCTGCTGATCGCCGTGATCGTTGTGCTGGCGCTGCTGCCGATGCTGGTCAACAACTACTGGCTGCGCATTGCCACTGGCGCGCTGATGTGGGCGGGGCTGGCCTGCTCTTGGAACATGCTCGGCGGCTATGCCGGCTACATCAATTTCGGCCATTCGGCCTTCTTCGGGCTCGGCGCCTATGTTACGGCGCTGCTGATGGGCGACAGGCTCGCCTGGCCCTTCTTCGCCACCCTCCCGGCCGGTATCGTGGTGACGGCGCTGTTTGCCATCATCATCGGCGCGCCGACGCTGCGCCTGCGCGGCGCCTATTTCGCCATAGCCACCTGGGCCTTCGCCGAGGTGCTCATACAGTTCGCCTCGGTGATGGACTTCACCGGCGGCATCGGCGGCATTGGGCTGCCGCCCTTTCTTGACGAGCGCTTCTTCTACTTCGCCATGTTCGGCGCGGCTGCGCTCACCTATCTCATTACGTGGGCGCTGTTCGAGCGCTCGCGTTTCGGGCTGAAGGTCAAGGCGCTGCGCGATCATGAGCCGGCGGCCGAGGCTATCGGTATCAACACTTCGCTGGTCAAGCTGCAGACCTTCGTGCTCAGTGCCGTCACCGCCTCGGTATTCGGCGCGATCTTCGCCTACTGGGTCACGTTCATCAATCCGAAAAGCGTCTTCGGCGGCGACATCACCGATCAGATGGTGGTGATGGTGCTGCTGGGCGGGCTGGGCAGCCTGTGGGGGCCGGCATTGGGCGCTGTGGCGCTCTTTGTCGTAAACCGCATCATCTGGATGTACTGGGGTGACACCGCCTTCTATATCGCCATATTGGGCGCGGCCATCGTGCTGGTGGTGCTGTTCCTGCCAAACGGCATCGCCGGCCTGTTTTCGAGGCGCGTGGCCAAGTCTGGCGCCGTGCTGGACAAGGCGGTCGGCAATCTTGTCGGCGGCGGCCCGGGACGGCCCAGTTGAGCGCCGCCGAGGGCAAAACGGCTGGCACCGGCAAGCCTATTCTCGTCGTGCGCGAACTCCACTGCCATTTCGGCGGCATCAAGGCCGTCAACGGTGTCTCCCTTGACGTCGGTCGGCGCGAGATCGCCGGCCTGATCGGACCTAACGGGTCTGGCAAGTCGACTCTGTTCAACCTAATATCGGGCACGGTGACGCCGGATCGTGGCCAGATCCGCTTCGACGGTCACGAAATCGGCGGCCGAAAGGCTCACGCGATCGCGCGGCTGGGGCTTGCTCGCACCTTCCAGATTCCGGCCATGTTCGACAATATGAGCGTCACCGAAAACCTGCTGGCGGCTGCGGCCGAGGGCCACTGGCAGGGCGCGCGCGAACGGGCGGCCGATACGCTGGCGCTGCTCAAGCTGGAGCATGTCGCAGACAACCGCGCATCCGATCTTTCGGGCGGCCAGCAGAAACTGCTGGAGTTCGGGCGCGTTGTGATGCGCCAGGCCTCGCTCATTCTGCTCGACGAGGTGACGGCGGGCGTGCATCCCAGCATCCGCAGGATCATCGTGGATGCCATCGCGCGGCTGCGCGAGCGCGGCACCACCGTCCTGGTCATCGAGCACGACATGGAAATGGTGCGGAACGTGTGCGACCGCATAATCGTCATGGATGCGGGCCGTGTCGTGGCCACAGGGCCTTTCAACGACATCGTTCGCAATTCGGAGGTTATGCAGACCTATCTGGGGCGGCCGCAATGAGCACCACGCTCACCACCGACAACATCGTTACCGGCTACGGCAAGCAGGAGATCGTCCATGGCGTCTCGCTGAGCGCGGAAGCTGGCAAGATTACCTGCATCTTCGGGCCGAACGGCAGTGGCAAGTCGACCCTACTCAAAGCCATTGTCGGCGCGCTGCCGGTGTGGAGCGGCACGGCGAGCCTGGGCGAATCAACACTCTCCAACCTTGCCGTCCATGAAGTGGTGCGCCAGGGGCTGGTGTTGATGCCGCAGGGCGGCGGTGTGTTTCCGCGCCTGACAGTGACGGAGAATTTGCGCATGGGTGGCTACGCCATCGCGGACCGGCGGATAGTCGAACAGCGCATCGAGGCGCTGATCGAGCAATATCCCTCTTTGGCACGGCGGCGCCGTACCGCGGCCGGTTCGCTTTCGGGCGGCGAGCAGGCAATGCTTGCGCTGGCGCGGGCGCTGGTTTCGGAACCGCGCTTCATTCTGCTGGACGAGCCTTCCGCCGGATTGTCGCCGGCCATGGTCATCGAGACGCTCGAACGCATTACCACCCTCACCGCGCACGGCATCGGCATTGTGATGGTGGAGCAGAACATCCGCGAGGCGATGCCGATTGCGGACAAGCTTTACATCCTGGCGGCCGGCGAAAAGCGCTTCGAGGGGACGCGTCGGGACGTGCGCGACGACCGGCAGATCATGGAAATCTATATGGGGGGAGCGTGAGAGAAGCGGTCGACACCCCAGCGCGAGTTTGCAAGTGCCAAATGTGGCTTGGCGGCTAATTGTAGGAAGGCGGTCATTTTCGGCAGTCAATTGGGAGAATGATCAGGCTGAGATCGGTTGTCGTACAGAAGTTCAAGCCTGCTGCTCAGAACCTGAACACTCGCCTATGGCCGACTTGGCGAGACCCTTTGTGTCGAGCAACATTTCCGGTCTCATATCCAACTCCCGCCGTTCGTTTGCCGAAGATCTCGCCGAAAAAGGGAATGTTCAGATCACCGGCCCGGCGCTTCGCCGAAGGCACCGGCAGGATTGCCAAGACGGACCGGCTCCTTGGCGAGTGGCCATGGGAATCTCGCCACACTTGTCACTCCAGTGTCGATGTCCGATCCTATTCTATCGCACGAGCAGCCAAATGGTTTACAATTGCTCCAACTGTCGCAACTATGGAGGAGGCCGATGCAAGAGGCCCTCGTCGTCCGCCGCGAGACACACATCCCGGCGCCCCCCGCTGCGCTGTTTGCCCTCCTGACCGATCCGGAGAAGATCCTGCGCTGGATGGGAACGGAGGCGCAGCTCGAGCCGCAGCCCGGCGGGCTCTATCTCGTCAATGTTACCGGGGCTCGCGTCGCTCGCGGCTCCTTCCGGGAGGTGGTGCCGGTGCACCGTCTGGCATACAGCTTCGGCTGGGAAGAGAGCGATGAGGTGCCGCCGGGATCGAGCCTGGTCGAGATCGATCTGATCGAGCAGCCGGACGGAACGCTGCTGCGCCTGACCCACACCGGCCTGCCCAATGCCGAGCAATGCGCCGGCCATGCGGAGGGCTGGGCTCATTACCTCGGCAGGCTGGGCGAGGTTGCAGCCGGGCGTGATCCCGGCCCGGATCCCAAATACGGCCACACGGGCAGGGGGTGACGGCCTTCCGCGCT
The DNA here is from genome assembly GCF_040318075.1 of Mesorhizobium sp. M1328. Classification (NCBI taxonomy): domain Bacteria; kingdom Pseudomonadati; phylum Pseudomonadota; class Alphaproteobacteria; order Hyphomicrobiales; family Phyllobacteriaceae; genus Mesorhizobium; species Mesorhizobium sp. M1328. The sequence continues at coordinate 56,076 of NZ_JAMYLO010000011.1, forward strand.
CGATATCGCCGCCCGTGAGCCCGTTGCAATTTGACGGCGGACGCCGGCTCGCAGGGCGTGTCGAACCCGGCGCCATCGAGGATCGGACCGTACCAGCGCCGGGGGGCGGGGGGAGGATAGATCGGCGGGCCGGCTGCGCATCGTCACGGCGCGGATGACAGGCCGGGCGCGGTGGCCGCATAATCGCACCATGGATCTGCCCGCGCCTCTCGCCTGGCTGGTGGACGAGGCCGGCGCCTCGGCCGCCCCCGACCGGTTTCTGGCCGAGCTCGGCGGCCGACTTCTGGCCGACGGCCTGCCGCTGGCCGGCGGCGCGCTGACGCTCGCGGTGCCGCATCCCATCATCACCCGCCGCACCTGGCTTTGGCGGGCGGAGACCGGGGCAGTGATCGAGGCGCTGGGCTTCGCCGGCGGTCCGCTCGGCCAGGCCGGGCGCGACTGGCTGGCGGAGCTCGGCCCGGTGCAGGAGGGCCCGGTTGGCCGGGCGCCGGATAGTCCGGTGCTGGGCTGGGCCGGAACCCGGCCGTTCGGCCCCGCCGAGGCTGCCCGGCTGCGCCAGGCCGCGCGCTTCGCCGCGGCGCCCCTTGCCGCACTTGCGGCGCGGGCGGCGCTGACAGCGCTGCTCGAGGCTTATCTCGGCCGGCGCAGTGCCGCCCGGGTGCAGGGCGGTGCCCTGCGCCGCGGCACCGGAGAAACCATTCACGCCGCGCTGCTCTATGCCGACCTGCGCGGCTTCACCGCCCTGTCCGAGGCAACCGAGCCCGCGGCGGTGATCGCCGCGCTCGACGCCTGGTTCGACCGCGTCGCCGGTGCGGTGCACGCCTTCGGGGGCGAAGTGCTGAAATTCATCGGCGACGGCGTGCTGGCGATTTTCCCGGTCACCGCTGCGCCGGCCGAGGCCTGCGAGGCGGCGCTGCGCGCCGTCGTCGCCGCCCGCGCCGGCATGGCCCATCTCGATGCGGGGCGGCAGGCGCAGGGCCTGCCGCGGCTGCCGTTCGGCGCGGCGCTGCATCTCGGCGAGATGCTGTGGGGCAATATCGGCGCCGTCGACCGGCTGGATTTCACCGCCATCGGCCCCGCGGTCAACCTGGTCAGCCGGCTGGAGGGGCTATGCCGGCCGCTCGGCCGCTCGGTGCTGATCTCGGGCGCGGTCGCCGCCGAGACCACCACACCGCTGGTGCCGCTGGGCGAACACGTGCTGCGCGGCATCGCGGCGCCCTGCACCGTCTTCACCCTGCCGGATGCGTAATCGCGGTCCTGCGGGGCGGCGGCGTCAACCGCAGATTTCGTTAGCTTGATTTTGGCCATCTAGTCGTCTCCGAACGTCAAAAACTAGGAGCAGAATAGGGGCACTCAGACCCACTGCTCCGGGCTACTGCCGCGTGCTAGAGAAAAGGTCGAAGGCTCAAGAACGCAAGCTAAGTCCTTGCATCGTAGTGGCTTTTCGCATTTTTACTTGCAAACGGCGGACATGAACTTAGACGAAATTGGCGGGCTCTCAGTCGGCTTCCGCCCCCTTCGGCGTCTTCATCCGGTACGGTTTCATCAAAGATGACCGACCAGACAACATCCATCAGCCTGCAGCGCCTCGACGCCATGATCGTCGCTTGGGGGGAAGGCCGGACTGGCGCCCTGAGCATTTGTGGCGCAACTGCGACCCATGGCATGTGCATGGAATGGCGCGAAGACACCGTCCTCGGGCAAGGTGCGGCAATGCTATCAAGTCACGATGATAGTCATCAATTCGCCCTTCTGCCGTGCAGACTTTGGTCTTCCGCTTGATTGGCGCGAACGCGACTTCCTATTCCAAGCACGCTCGAATGCTTAGGCTCAGGTTTAAGGTGGCGGCGCATTGCGGTCTGGGCAATCAAGGGTTGAGCCTTCCTCACATGGAGAAGGCTGATCGCCAACGCCGCCATAACGTTCAACGAGTTTTGCGAATCCGTAGGCGAAGGCGGAAAGAAGCGCCAGGATAACCACTATTCGGATGGCCATAGGGGATCGTAACAGGATCCCACATTGGATGTCGCAATTCCTCCGCTGCCGGTAGTGCGTCAGTTTGAAATTTGACCTTTGCCGTGTCGCATCCGGTCCCGGCTCCTATATGCTTAGCGGAGGTACGCAGGAGACGTGGGTCATGAGCGTGACGTCTGGTAAGCCCGAGCATGTCGCTACCGCTTTTGCGAACGCTTGGAACCGGCATGACATGGATGAGTTTGCGTCTCTGTTCGTTTCCGATGCTAATTTCGTTAACGTGGTAGGTGTTTGGTGGAAGAACCGATCCGAGATCGAAGCGGCGCACCGAGCCACCCATGACACCATGTTTCGGGATAGCCGATTAGAAGGCGATATCTCGTCGGTTGTGGAATTGGCTCCGGGGCTTGCTGCTGTTCATTACACTTGGACCCTAACAGGAGCATTTGCTCCTAACGGCTCCCCGGCCGGGGTTAGGAAAGGCATATTGCTTCTGATTGCCCAAGAAGGGCAGTCGGGATGGCGAATCAAGGTGGCTCAGAACACGGATATTGTTCCAGGCGCAATCGCCCCAGCCGGCTCGAAAGGCTAGCTCGCGCCAACCGGAGGCGGAACAGGGCGTCCACCAGCGAGTCTGACCACCAATACGTATGCGTGTCGGAATGCCGAATTCGACTGCTTTGATCCTCATCACCGAGGCCGTCAGCGCGACGCGTGCCGAATTCCTGGTCTTCGCCAAGGCCCATGGCGCCATGGACCTGAGGGTACCGCCCGAGGTGCGCGTCGTTGCGAAAGTGCCTGTCCTCAGCTCAGGCAAGCTCGATTTCCCCGCCGTGACCAAAATGGTGAGCGGCGAAGACATGAAAACCCGAGCGGCTTGACAATAGCTGACTGAGGAAGTCGGCCTGTTTGCCCAATCACATGCAACTAAGGTCGTCTTGGCTCAAAGGTAGCCTTTGGCCGAGGTCGGTTCTGAATTGAAGCCGGCCTACATCTATCACGAAGTGAACGGCAGTTTTGCGCTTCAATATCGGCCGCAGAGGCGGATTTTGCTTTCGCCCAAAAGCAGACATCGCAGCTGACCATGCTGAAGGTCGCGCTCGCACCACCTGCCGACCTCAGCACCTCTAAGCGCAAACGTCTGGTGTAATGGCTGATGCGCGCGCTCGTAGGGCATCTCGCTGTTACATCGCCGTGACAAAAGCACCGCCACGGTGGCGTCAACCGGTTACACAGGACAGGAAATATCTCCGGCCTTCTGGGAGTGACGTGTCAACGTCTCCAGAGTCTGCGTAGGCGCGGCGACTGGAACGCTCCACGCCTCGCAAGCCGGATAGCGAAATCTCGTGAAGGCAAGGTCAAGCTGCGTTCTCCGTTCTGTATCGGCAACGGCCAGCGACTGGGAAAGATGGATACGATGCACGTGGGGCGTCAGGAAGTTGGCAGGACCCGGACGCGGGGCGGCCCCCGTGCAGGCGCTTGGCTTGCCGGTGCAATGACCACGCAGCGCCACCTCGCAGCGATCCTGGCTTGCGACGTGGTCGGTTATTCGCGCCTGACGGAGCGCGACGAGCGCGGCACGCTCGAGCGGCTGAAGATGTACCGCAAGGACCTCCTCGAACCGCTGGTCACTGAGCACCAGGGTCGGATTGTCAAGCTCACCGGCGACGGGATGCTGTGCGAGTTCGCGAGCGTCGTTAACGCGGTGACCTCGGCGATGGCGATCCAGCAGGCCCTGGCAGAACACGAGGCGGAGAGGTCCGAGGAAGAGCGGATTCGCTTGCGCATCGGCGTCAATCTCGGCGACGTGGTCTGCGAGGAGGACGGCGACCTCTACGGTGACGGGGTCAACATCGCCGCCCGACTCGAAAGCATCGCCGATCCCGGCACCGTGGTCGTCTCGGGCACCGCCTACGACCACCTTCAGGGCAAGCTCGATTGCGGCTTCACGCCGCTCGGCAACCTGCGCCTCAAGAACATCGAGCGGCCCGTGCGCGCCTACCGCGTCGAGACCGACGCCAGCGCCTCGGTGGCTGCACCGCCTCCCTTGCCCGAGAAACCCTCGATCGCGGTTCTGCCTTTCACCAACATGAGCGGCGACCCCGACCAGGAATACTTCGCCGACGGGCTGGTGGAGGACATCATCACGGGATTGAGCCGGGTGAACTCCTTCTTCGTCATCGCCCGCAACTCGTCCTTCACCTACAAGGGCCGGGCGGTGGACCTGCGCCAGGTCGGGCGCGAGCTGGGCGTCCGCTACGTGCTAGAAGGCAGCATCCGCAGAGCAGGATCGCGGGTGCGCATCAGTGGACAGTTGGTGGACGCGATCAGCGGACATCATGTCTGGACCAACCGCTTCGAGGGCGACGTGAGCGACATCTTCGACCTGCAGGACAAGGTGACCGAGAGCGTCGTCGGCGCAGTCGAACCGAGCATCCGGCTGGAGGAGATCAAGCAGGCGCGCATGAAGCCGACCGAGTACATCAGCGCCTACGACCTCTACCTTCGCGCGCTGCCGCGCTTCTACAGCATGACGCGCGAAGGCTTTGCCGACGTGCGCCGGCTCACCAACGAGGCGCTCAGCATCGACCCTGGCTTCAACTTGGCGAAGGCACTCGGCGCCTATATCCGCAGCCTATCCGTGAGCCAGTGCTGGCACGAGCCCGACGATATCCGAGTCGCCGCGCGCATGGCGCGAGAGGTACTGGCGGAAGCGCGCGACGATCCCACGACCCTGCGCTTCGCCGCGCAGGTGATCGCCTACAGCGCGAAGGACTACGAGATGGCGTTGCGCACGATCGAGCGATCCCTGCTGCTCAACCCCAATTCGGCGCAGGGCCATACGGGCAGCGGCTGGGTGAACGCACATTCCAGCCGCCCGCTCGTCGCCATCGAGCACTTTCACAGGGCAATGCGGCTGAGCCCGGTCGACCCCGAGAAGGGCATCGCGCTCTCCGGCATCGGGATGAGCTACCTGATGCTCGAGCGCTACGAGGAAGCGCTGGCATGGGGAGAACGCGCGCTGCACGAGATGCCGAACTACGGCTCCTCGCACCGGGTGGTGATCATGGCGCTGGTCAAACTCAACCGGCTGGACGAGGCGCAGGCGGCGGCGCGGCGGCTTATGAAGGCATTCCCGACCTACACGCTCACCCTGCAGAGACAGATCAACCCGTGGCTGGACGAGGTGTTCGCCGAGCGTTACGTCGAGGCGCTGGGCATCTCCGGCGTGCCAGAGTGATCGTCGCGGTTGCAAAGATGCCCGGCGAGGCGACGTTCCCTTGACCCGCGTCGCTTCTGGAAGGCCAGTTCTCTGGCGGCTTGTCTTAGGACTGAGCGCGTAGAGCAGCCGTGAACAGCCGGCGAGCTCTCTGTTGAATTCGCGTCGAACTTCCGGTTTCGATCCGCTTCTTATAAGGCAACAGGCAACCTCCGGGCGGTTCAGATCCTGCTTGGGCACACCGAGATCGAGAATACGGTTCGCCATCCGGATGTCGAGATCGGGGACGCGCTCACACTCGCCGAGGGAACCGAGATCTGATCACGACGGCCTCTCGACTTCGCCGAGAGGCCATCATGTTCTGAAAAGCCAGCGGTCAGTTACGGGGCTGGATTTCAGCAGTGCGCCGCATCACAGCTGTTCGGCAGGGAAGATGGTCATCCCGAAAGCCGCCGGTCCACTGTCGCCCATCAAAAGCGGAACTATGCGGCGTTGAGGCGCTAGGCGAGTTTGCGCCTCGTCTCGGCCGTTGCGACGAGCTCTGCCACTTCCTGAAAGCGCACGCTAACGGCGATCACAAGCCAGATCCGGCCGAGCACCCAGAAGGAAAGCGCCGACCGGAGCAGCAGCCAGAGATGCGGTGTTGGCATTTTCAGGCCCCCTGAATTCGGCCCGGCTAAGTTTGATGGAAAAGTTCGAACAGGCGCCAGGCATTGATCGGCAGCAGAATCAGTTCCAACAGGCTCAGGGATAAGCTGCCGATGAGGGCGCCATAGGCAAAGCACAAACAGCTCAGCACCGCCGTGATGTGCAGCCACAGCATGGCTTTCATTGAGTAGGTGAGAACGGTGGAGAAGCTTCCGAGGAAGCCGATCGTCTCGGTCCAGATCATGATCATGTGCAGCCGGCGGGCCTTGGTCAGCCGGCGAAGCCGCCGTCATCGAGAAAACGTCTCCGCGTCCGCCGTTCCTCTCCTGGTCGCGGCTGGCACTGACCACGACCGGGCATTGGCCCCGGCTGCGCACATGTCCCTCAAAAGTCTGCGCCATGGCGGAGAAGTAACGATTGTCGTGGATGGGCAACATCAGTCCGACCAGGCCCGATCGCGAGCCTCCCAAGCCCCGCGCCTGCAGATTGGTAGTGTACTGGTGGCGTTCGGCGAGGTTGAGAATTGTTTCCGCCGCCGCAACCCGATGGCGCTTGCACGGCGATACGCTTCCTTCACCGGCCCGATAATCACGGCGAACTCGGAGCCAATGCCTCGATCGACAGCCAATACGCGGCGTCAAGACGATAAGGCGATCCGGCTCGGCACGATCCGGCTGCGCTTGCGCCCGTTCCGGCCCGCTCGCATGCGATCAGCCCGCTGGCCGACAAGGCGAAGGTGCGCCGCGATACGTGAGTCTGGTCGCATCGATCCACGGAATGAATGCTTGACCTCAAGTTAACTTCAGCTTGTACCAATGGGTTGTATGGATTGAAGGAGTATCGTCAATGCTGACCAACATTGATCTTCAGGGACTTCGTGTAGCAGTCACCGGCGGCACGTCCGGCCTAGGACTGGCGCTTGTCCGGCAGCTTGCCAGAGAGGGTGCGTTCGTCGCCTTCGTTGCCCGCACTGCCGCGAACGTCGAACGCATCGCTGACGAGACGGGCGCACATGGCATCGTCGGCGACGTCGGCAAAAAGGACATCTACCCGATCGCGTTGCAGGTCACCGCGAGCCTAGGCGGGCTCGACGTTCTGATCAACAATGCGTCGAGCCTCGGGCCCGTTCCACTGGCGCTCCTTGCCGATACCGAGTGCGAAGAGCTGGAAAAAGCGCTCGCGGTCAACCTCGTCGGCGCGTTCCGGCTGACGAAAGCACTGTTCGGTGCACTTGCCGCGTCCGCGCGCGAGGGCCGTGGCGCGCTGGTGATCAACATCTCCAGCGACGCGGCGGTGAACGCTTATCCCGGCTGGGGCGCGTATGGTGCGAGCAAGGCCGCTCTTGCTCACCTGACGGCGATTTGGGACGAGGAGGCGAAGGCCGACGGCATCCGGCTCCTCGCGCTCGATCCCGGCGATATGGACACCCCGCTGCACGCGCTGGCGCTTCCTAACGCCGATCCGTCGACATTGAAGCGTCCCGACCTGGCTGCTGCCGAGATCATCGAAAAAATGCTCGATACGTTGCCGGCCGGCGCAACACTTCTCGCCGAGACACGCGGATGATTGCCGCCGACCGTCCGGATCGGCGCGCCGCCAGGCTGCTCGTCGTGGAGGCGGACGGCGCGACGCGCGACCTGTCGCGCACTGAACTCGCGATACTGTTCGATGCCGGCGATCTGGTCATCGCCAATGACGCCGCGACCTTGCCTGCCAGCTTGCGCGGCACGCACCTTCCCAGCGACGAGGCGATCGAGATCCGCCTGGCAGGCTGGCTGACATTTCCCGACCCAACCAACTTCCTGGCGATTGCCTTCGGCGCGGGCGATCACCGAATGCGCACGGAAAATCGGCTGCCTCCGCCCCCGCTATCACCAGGCGATCACCTCCGGCTCGGCCGGCTTGAAGCCGTCATAGAGTGCCTTCTCGACCATCCTCGCCTTCTCGAGTTGCGCTTCCCAGGCGACCGCGCAGCGGTGCTTGCAGGACTGGCGCAGCACGGCCGGCCGATCCAATATGCGCATGTTCGCGAACCGTTGGCACTTTGGAATGTCTGGACGAAGATTGCCGCCGGGCCGGTGGCGTTCGAGGCGCCATCGGCAGGCTTCGCACTCAACTGGCGCACGCTCCAGGCCTGGCGTCGGCGAGACGTGGGCTTCGCAACACTCACGCATGCCGCGGGCGTGTCTTCCACCGGGGACCCCGCTCTCGACTTGCGCCTCCCTCTCGACGAGCCGTACCGCATTCCCGAGCGCACGGCGGCGCAGGTCGCGCGGGCGAAGCTCCGCGGAAGCCGCATCATCGCAATCGGCACGAGCGTGGTGCGCGCGCTTGAGGCAGCTGCCAACCCCGACGGCAATGTGCGTGCCGGAAATGGCATTGCGACGGGGCGCATCGCGCTGGGCACGCCACTTCGCGCGGTCGATGCGATTCTAACAGGCGTCCACCAGTCTGGCGAAAGCCATTTCGAGCTCCTGCGCGCCTTTGCCGACGATGCTCTGCTCGCCAAGGCCTCCGCAGCCTTCGCCGAGCACCGATACCGCACGCATGAATTCGGCGATTCCATGCTGCTCAATCGCCAACGGTTGGATCGATCGCGCGAACAGAAACGACCGAAGCGCGCAAAAGGAAGCCTCAACTCTAGGCGATCCGATGATCTTGGTTTTCCAGCCTTTCGAAAATGACATTTTGATTAAGTAATTCATCTAAAACAACTATTTTTGACACCAGTAACTTCGACTCTAGGGTCCGGAGTTCGAATTTCGTCGCCGGGAGTCACGCGCGAGCTGCGGCTGAGACGCGGATAGGCCCGCGCCCTGCGCCGCCCAGCGGTGATCGCCACCACTGCCTATTCGCCGCGCGGGGCTGAGCCGGGACCGACGATGGCGGTATTCAAATTGACGCTAATACAATATTGCCTACGCTCCAACGTTGGGCGAAAGTGTGCGCCGAGAGGCAGGAGGCCATAGTTGGCTTTAGCTTAGACCTTGCCCCAATCACGAGAGAATACCTTGCAGCTCGTGAACCGGCTCAAGGCAGCAGCTTGTGCTTCAGCCTAGGCTGAAGATGCCAGGTGGATCGTCTCTTCCACTGTAACGTTGCGTGGTTGGGAAGCAATTCGGCAAGCCTTTTCACAGAACGAAGACAGAGATCTCGCTTGCGCAATACAGGAACTCAGCTACTACCCTGATGTTTGGGCAGGATGCCTTCGATGCGCCATGACGACCAGGAAACTGGGAGGCGACGCGTGAAGTCTTGGTAAGGGCAGCTGGCACGTAGTGGTGGTGTCGACGATCGGCTGAACGCCCGGGCTCCAGACAGTGTCGAGGAGACAGCGGATGAGGCAACTCGAATTTTTCTATTTCCTTGGGAGTGGTTATGCATACCTCTCCGTCATGCGTATCGGCCCTTTGGCGAGGGACGCTGGCACGCGATGAACGGGAATGTTTGATATGACAACGTTGACAGTGACGACAAGGGGACAGGTAACGTTCCGCAAGGACGTGCTGCAACATCTGGGCATCAAGCCGGGCGAGAAGATCGAGCTTGATCTGCTGCCCGACGGTCGGGCAGAATTGAAGGCGGCACGCGCGAAGGGGTCGTTCCGGGACCTCCACGGCTTCCTCAGAGGCAAGACGAACGGCCGGGCGCTCAGCATCGAGGAGATCAACGAGGCGATAGCGGAAGCGGGCGCCGCGGCCGGGTCCGGCAAGGAATGAGGGTTACGGCCGACACGAATGTGCTTCTGCGCGCCTATGTCGCCGATGATGAGGGGTAGGCAGCCATTGCGGTCGACCTGCTGGCCAAAGCGGACATCGTGGCCGTGAGCTTGCAGGCCTTGTGCGAGTTCGCCTGGGTTCTGGCCCGGCAATACCAGACAGAGCGCGAAAATATTGCCGCGGCGATCCGGGCGTTGCTGAACACCGCGAATGTTGTAGTCAACCGGCCCGCAGTTGAGGCAGGGCTGTCAGTCCTCGATGCCGGCGGCGATTTCGCGGACGGCGTGATCGCTTTTGAAGGCGGCTGGCTTGGCGGGGAGACTTTCGTCTCGTTTAATCGGAAGGCCGTCAAACTGCTTTCGGCGCAGGGACAATCCGTACAGCTTCTTTTCTAACGTTTCCGCGGTGGTCTTTCGCCCTGTGCTGTCCGTCTTTAGAGGCTGCTGCGAGCAATCGGATTCAGTCTGCGGTTCGGATGTCAGATCAAGAATGGCGCGGTGAGAGCCGATAATCGCCGATAGATGGGTTGTGGAAATCGTTAGAAATTTCCCAACTACGAGGCCGACTTGGTCGCGCAGATCGCGTAGCGATGCTGCGTCGAGCGTTCCAGCGCCCTGAGGAAGTTCATGTGCCGTGCCTGCGCGCGATGAATCGCGCCGAGCCGGGTGTCGACCACCGGTATCTCGAAGCCAGCCTCCACGAGAAGCGCGCAAACCTCGTCCGCTTTGGCGCCGTGCGAAAAGTGCAGCCGCGACAGGATGCTGCGATGGCGGTCCGCCATCGCCTGATCCAGTCCGTGGACCGGCTCGCCTGTCCGGCCAATGGCCCTTTCCAGGACTTGTCGCAGAGAGGTTACCCAGGTCTTACTGACGAAATCACCATCAATGATCAGCAGCCGTCCGCCAGGCTTGAGCAGCGAGAACCATTCGGCGAACGCCGCTCGCGGATCCACCAACGTCCAGACGAGATGACGGGTGACGAGGACGTCGTAACTTTTTCCTTTTTCAAGGGTGCGCTCGGCGTCGCCGATCAGAAACCGCATGCCGCTTTCCCTCTGCGTCGCCTTTGCACGCGCGCGGGCAAGCATGGCCTCTGACCAATCGAGCCCGGTCACGGCATAACCCAGGTCGTGCATGAGATGGGATAGAACCCCGGTGCCGCAAGCGAGATCGAGCGCGCGACGCCCATCCCCAGGCCCCAAGTGCTTGAGTATCAGCCTGTGCCAGGCCAGGCGTTCCCGCTGTGAGAAGATTTCATGCCCCACCGAAAGGTCGAATGTTCCGGCGCGCGTCGACCAATAGTCGCGTATCTCGTCCCGCAGCGAATAATTGGGCTCCCCCGCCATTCCAGACCCCTTGTCGTCGCACCAGTCTGGAATGGCTCTAAAAGATATTTCTTGAGAATTGAAGTCATCTTTTATAAGCCACCTCTGGCTAATCCACTTCAAGAGAGGGCGCGATGAGTTTCGGAAAGATCCCAGCAGGGACGATGGCGGCCGCTATAGTCGCCCTGTCGATGACCCTGGCCGCCAGGGCCGAAATGGTTGCAGTGACTGACATCACGGGCCGCCAGGTCGAGGTGAACGTCCCGGTCGAGAAGGTAATCCTGGGTGAGGGCCGGCAGGTCTATCTCGTCGCGGCGCTCGACACCGAGGATCCGTTCAAGCGCATCGCTGGCTGGCGCGAGGATTTCAGCCAAGCGGATCCGGACAATTACGCCGCCTATCTGGAAAAATTCCCCAGGATGGCGGAGATCCCGACTTTTGGCGGCTTCAAGGACGGTACTTTCGACGTCGAGCAGGCCGTCTCGCTCAAGCCCGACGTCATCCTGATGAATATCGAGTCGAAGCAGGCTACGGAAGACGGCAAGTATATCGAGAAGCTCGCCGCCGCCGGCATTCCGTTGGTCTATGTCGATTTCCGCGAGCGCCCCTTCACCAACACCGAACCCAGCATGCGCCTGTTTGGCAAGTTGTTCGGCAAGGAGGAGCGCGCCGAGGAATTCATCACCTGGCGCGCCGCCGAGATCGCGCGCGTTACCGATGTCATCGAGAAGGCCAAGCCGCAAAGGCCCAAGGTCCTCATCGAACGCGCCGGCGGCTATTCCGACGACTGCTGCATGAGCTTCGGCGACGACAATTTCGGCAAATTCGTCGAGATGGCAGGCGGCGACAACATCGCCAAGGACATCATCCCCGGCACGTTCGGCACGCTCAATCCCGAACAGATCATCGCATCCGACCCGGATCAGATCATCGTCACCGGCGGATGGTGGGAAGCCTATGTGCCGGGCGGTGCCTGGGTCGGCGTCGGGCCCGGCCGTGATCAGGCAGAGGCGCTGCGCAAGCTGAAGGCGCTGACCGAGCGGCCGGCGCTGACCGGCGTGAAGGCCGTCGAGGATGGCGCGGTGCATGCCATCTGGCATCAGTTCTACAACAGCCCTTATCAGTTCGTGGCCATCCAGCAGATGGCGAAGTGGCTGCATCCGGATCTTTTCGCCGATCTCGATCCCGAGGCGACCTTCAGGGAGTTGCACGAGAAATTCCTGCCCGTCGCATACAGACCCGGCCACTGGGTCTCGCTGACCGATGTCGATTGAATCGACGGCCGTCAGCACCGCGCTCGACAGCACCAATGGACGGGGGCGTTACCGCGCTCTCGTCTGGCGGCGGCAGTTGATCCTTGCCGGCCTCGGCGCTGCCCTGCTCTTCAGCCTGTGCGTCGACCTTGCAGTCGGTCCCGCCCGCTACGGACTTGGCGAGGTCGTGCGGGCACTTGTGTTCCCCGACACGGTGCCGCCGCAGGTGCGCGTGGTGCTCTGGGACATCCGCATGCCGGTAGCCCTGATGGCCATTGTCGTCGGGGCAGCGCTCGCCGTGGCCGGCGCGCAGATGCAGACCATTCTCAACAACCCACTGGCGAGCCCCTTCACGCTCGGCATATCCGCCGCCGCGAGCTTCGGCGCCGCGCTTGCACTTGCCTTCGGGGTGAGGCTTCTCCCCGCCGCAGTCGGATATGTAGTGCCGATCAACGCCTTCGTGATGGCGATGCTGGCGGCCTTCCTCATTCACGTGCTGAGCGTAAAGCGCGGCGTCAGCGCGGAGACCATCGTGCTGCTCGGCATCGCGCTGGTTTTCACCTTCAACGCGCTGCTCGCGCTCGTCCAGTTTTTCGCGTCGGCGGAAGCGCTGGCGGCGGTCGTCTTCTGGACAATGGGCAGCCTCACCAAGGCCACCTGGCCCAAGCTTGCAGTCACTACCTTCATTCTCCTCGCAGTCTTACCCGTTTTCGCCCGTCGCGTTTGGGCGCTGACGGCGTTGAGGCTCGGTGAGGACAAGGCGGCCAGCTTCGGCGTCAAAGTCGGTCGCCTGCGGCTCGAGACGCTCATCCTGGTGAGCCTCCTCGCCGCCATTCCCGTCGCCTTCGTCGGCACCATAGGTTTTATCGGCCTCGTGGGCCCGCACATCGCGCGCATGGTCATCGGCGAGGACCAACGCTTCTTCCTGCCCGCCTCGGCCCTTGCGGGCGCGCTCATCCTGTCGGCTAGCTCGGTCGTCAGCAAGTCGCTTATCCCGGGGACGGTCTTCCCGATCGGCATCGTCACCTCGCTGATCGGCATCCCGTTCTTCATCTCGCTCATCCTGTCCAGCACGAGGCGCTCATGGTGACGATCCGGCTCGAGGCGCTCGGCGCGCGCTACGGCACGAGCCTCCGGCTTCGGGATGTGACGACGCCTGCGTTCGAGGGCGGAGACATCGTGGCCGTGATCGGTCCGAATGCCGCCGGGAAGTCGACGCTCTTCAGGCGCATCGCCGGCCTCCTGCACGGTCCGGGAGCAATGCATGTCGAGGGGGCCATTCGCGGGAAGAGCGGCATCTGCTACATGCCACAGGAAACGTCCGCCAACGCGGTGCTCACCGTCTATGAGTCAGTGTTGCTCGCCCGTAAGCAGGGTATGGGCTGGTCTGTGGGCGACGATGATCTGGCTCGCATCGACGAGACGCTAGCGGCGCTCGGCATCGCCGACATCGCTTTCCGCAACATTGGCGAGCTTTCCGGGGGCCAGCGGCAACTCGCCAGCCTGGCACAAACGCTGGTGCGCGAGCCTGAGATCCTGCTGATGGATGAACCGACATCAGCACTCGATCTGTCGCGGCAGGTGGAAGTGCTCGGCCTCATGCGGGGACTTGCTCAGGCGCGAGGCATGGTCGTGCTGATCGCCCTGCACGACCTCAATCACGCCCTGCGCTTCAGCGATCAGACAATGGTCATCGCGGACGGCCGGCTGGTCGCATGCGGGCCATCGCCGGCCGTCATCACATCCAATCTGCTGCGGGACATTTATCACCTCAACGCCCGCATCGAGCCGTGCTCGCGCGGCATCGGCCACGTCATCGTGGACGGCGTGGCGGATGGGCGTCGGACGGTCATTATGGCGGCAGCGGAAACCGAATCCGGGATTAGGAGCAGATTCGAAGCGGCAGCCGTTCCGGCCGTGTGACGGCAACCGCATTATGCCGGTTGATCGACGCCGCGCACTGATCGACCTGATCCTCTGACGGCTGGTTGAAGGCGACAGCGTGCTTGCATTCAACTCAAGGCATGGCCGGCCAATCCATAGACCCAAGGCCCATTGCCTTCTCGGTTCAGGAAGCGGCGCCCTTTGGACATGGTCGTAACGGTCTCGGCAATGCCGAGGCCGCACTGCTGGAGAAACGCGGCAAACACGCCATCCTTCTCGCGGGTGTCGACGCGGGCGAACCGTCCTGCCAGTTCCTTCAGATGCACGGCTGTGAGATGGACCGCATCAAGATCGTTGCGCGCGACCATGGGGCCGATCACGTGACCACGTCCGAACTCGCGACACATGGAATAGCCGACGATCTCGCCGCCGCGGCTCAAAGTGCAGATTGAGGCATCGGCCGCGAGCAACGCGAGCAGCCTCTCGCGGTTCGTCCCAAACGCGCGCGTATCCAGCGCCGTGATCTCATTCAGCCTGTCGCTCGGTAACGCCTGCAATTGACCATCCAGGGCCGGCATTGTTGGGAGCGTCTGTGGGACCTCCCCCTGGCGCATGTATACGATCGCCTCGGTCGCGAAGCCGAGTGAGACATAAAGAGGATAGGCAGCATGGGTAGCATTGAGTGCCAAGTTGCGATCGCCGCACTGCTCGAGCACCAAGTCCATGAGCCATCGGCCGCCGCCTTGCGCTTGCGTGCGGGGCGTTGTGATCACTACGCCGATTGTGGCGAAATCGTCTCCGTGGGGAAACCACATCGCACTGCCGAAAACGCGTCCAATACCATCAACGGCAACAATGCCGCGGCCGGCACGGCGCAGAAAGTCCCAATCCTTTGGCCGATGAGGCCAGCGGACTGAGATCGACAGCGCGTGCAGTAGCTTGACGTCGACATCATCAATGTCCCGCGCGACCAGTTCGAAGGATTTCAGGCGTACTGATCTCTGCGTCACAGTCGATCCGCTCCTTCAACGAATGCGCAAGGCACCCGGTGTTGATCCTGTCATCGATCACCATATCGCGACATGCCTCTTTTGCCGCAGCATTATACGGGAAAGCCAGCAGGTTTCGCTGGTTCGAGGTGCTTTTTCGCAATCTTCGGCTAAAGCACGACGCAATTCGGCAGGGAACACTGCCGCCTGCGGATAGGCTGGTTGCACCCGGTGATAGTGTGCAAGCAGAGCGGACCGCCATGAACGTGGAAGAAATCCTCGCGACGCTGATTGGATTTCCCTCTGTTGTGGGCACGCCAAACGGCGCGATCGTCGATTGGATCCGCGACTACTGTCAGGCAGCCGGAGCCGAGGTGACGGTCCTACCCGGTCCCGAGGGCGACCGGTCCAACCTTTTCCTCACGATCGGCCCGCGCCAGGGTCGGGGCTACATCATCTCGGGACATATGGATGTCGTGCCGGCCGGCGAGCCGGAATGGAGCTCGGACCCGTTCGTCCTGCGCCGCGAGGGCGGCAGGCTATACGGCCGCGGCACCACCGACATGAAGGGCTTCCTCGCCTGCGCATTGGCCGCGCTCCCAGGACTTGCGGCGATGAACCTGCGGCAGCCAGTTCATCTCGCATTCTCCTATGACGAAGAGGCGGGGTGCCGTGGTGTGCCGCATCTCCTAGCCGCGTTGCCGAGCTTATGCGAGAGGCCGCTTGGCGCGATTGTCGGCGAGCCGAGCCGGATGCAGCCTGTGCGCGCGCACAAGGGGAAGGCCGCCGCGCGACTCGAGGTGATCGGGCGATCAGGCCATTCGTCACGCCCCGATCTCGGACTCAATGCCGTGCATGCCATGGCCGGCGTCATTACGCATGCCGTGGCCTACGGCCGATCCCTCGCCGACGGGCCGCTCGATGACAATTTCGAGCCCCCGTATTCTTCCTTGCAGGTGGGCGTCATCGCCGGTGGACAGGCGGTCAACATCATCGCTGGCCACTGCACAGCCGATATCGAGGCGCGTGCCGTGCCCGGCGTTTCTCCAGCCTCCCTGCTTGAGCCGGTCAAGGCCCGGCTTTTCGCCCTGCGAGACAGCGGCTTCGATGTGGCGTGGCACGAACTGAGCACCTATCCCGCCCTTGCGCCCGCCAACGGGAGCGAGCTAGCGGCCATTCTGACGGAGCTGACGGGGCAGGAGCCGCTGACAGCCGTCAGTTACGGCACAGAGGCAGGCCTTTACCAGCAGGCCGGCATTGACGCGATCATTTGCGGCCCTGGCGAGATCGGCCGTGCTCATCGTGCCGACGAATATATCGATATTGGTGAACTCGCCGCTTGCTGGAAGATGATCCACGGTCTCGGCGCGCGTTTTGCGGCCTGAAGGAAGGGGCGGTCACCTTGGCGTTTCTTTTCAATTCCGATACCGCGCGTGCTGCGGTCTTCCGCGAGATCTTCGCGCGCCAGCTCCCGGATCTGGAATTCTTCCATTCAGGAGACGAGATGGAGCCGGAGAAGGTGCGCTATCTCATCACCTGGACGGTGCCGGACGAGATCTCGCGCTACCGCAATCTGGAAGTGCTGTTTTCCATCGGGGCGGGCGTCGACCAGTTCAAGCAGGACGTGGTGCCAAGCCATGTGAAGCTGGTGCGCATGGTCGAGGACGGCATCATACGCATGATGCAGGAATACGTCGCGCTCGGCGTGTTGGCGCTCCACCGGGAGATGCCCGCCTATCTCGAGCAGCAGAAAAGATGCCTCTGGCAACCGATTGCCGCTCGACAGGCGGCCGAACGCCGGGTTGGCTTTCTCGGCCTTGGCATGCTGGCCCGCGCAGCTATCGAGCGCTTGGAACCGTTCCAGTTTCCGGTTGCCGGGTGGAGCCGCAGCGAAAGGCGCATAGAGGGCGTCGCCTGTTTTCACGGCACGGACCAACTCGCGGGCTTTCTGAAGCAAACGGATATTCTTGTCTGCCTGCTCCCGCTCACGGAACAAACGCACGGCATGCTCGATGCAGAGTTCTTCGACTTACTGCCCGTCGGGGCGCAGCTGCTGCATGTCGGCAGGGGTCCGCAACTGGACCAGGCCGCGCTGATCGACGCGCTCGACACCGGTCACGTATCTGCGGCGATGCTTGATGTCACCGATCCAGAACCGCTCCCGCAAGACCATCCGCTGTGGTCGCATCCGAAGGTGATGATAACGCCGCACATCGCCTCGGTGACGCAACCGCATACGGCGGCACAATCCGTCGTGGACAATATCCGGCGCCACCGCGCCGGAGAAGAATTGATCGGCCTCGTCGATCGGACACTCGGCTACTAACCAGGAAACATCACATGTCACTTCTGATCACGATCGACACAGTTCCAGACTTCGCGCCGAAGGAGGCATTACCGGCTCCGGAGCGGCTCATTTCCGGCAATCCATCCTTTAAGACCTGGGCGCAGGATTCCTCGAAGGAAGAAAGGGTGCTCACCGGTGTCTGGGAGGCGACGCCCGGCGAGACGCACTCGATCAAGGGCACTATCTACGAGTTCTGCCACATCGTTTCGGGTCTCGTCCAAATCGAGGAGAAGGGCGGTGAGACCAAGACCTACCGCGCCGGCGACAGTTTCGTGATGAAGCCCGGTTTCGTCGGCGTCTGGCGCACTATCGAGACCGTGCGCAAGATCTACGTCTGCGTTTACGACTGAGTTCAGTGCTCAAGGTCGGGCCGAATAGCGCCCGCGGCGGCTCCAGAACAATCGGCTTTCCAGGTTCCGCCTGACGCGATTCGACGCCGTCGGGCGGCTCATCCTCGACGGAAAATGCGGCGGGCGGTCCATTATTGTTCCGATGACGCTAGTGCGAATGAGGACCCCCATCAATGAAGACCTACAAGATAGCGCTCATCCCCGGCGACGGCATCGGCAAGGACGTGACGCAGGCGGCATGGCAGGTGCTGCAGGCGGCGGCTAAGCGGGGCGGTTTCGCCCTTGATGGCACAAGATTCCCGTGGTCGTGCGCCTACTATGTGGAGACCGGTGCAATGATGCCGTTAGACGGCATCGAGACACTTCGAAAATTCGATGCGATCTATCTCGGCGCTGTGGGCTGGTCCGCGGAAGTGCCCGACTCAGTATCGCTTCATGGACTGCTCCTGCCGATCCGGAAATCGTTCACGCAGTACGCCAACATACGACCGCACCGGCTGCTGCCGGGCGTTCAGGGGCCCCTCCGCTCCGATGGTTTCGACATCCTGTGCATCCGCGAGAATACGGAAGGCGAATATTCCGGCGCCGGTGGGCGCGTTCATTCCGGCACGGCCGATGAGGTCGCGGTTGAGACTGCGATCTTCACGCGTACGGGTGTCGAACGGATCATCCGTTTCGGTTTCGAACAGGCGCGGGCCCGCCGCAAGAAGCTGGCATCTGTCACCAAATCCAACGCGCAGAAACACTCCATGGTTTTCTGGGATGAGGTCACGCGCGAGTTGGCGAAAGACTATGCCGATGTGGAGGTCTCGCAGTACCACATCGACGCCATTGCCGCCCGTATGGTCCTGGCGCCGGAAAGCCTCGACGTAATCGTCGCATCGAACCTTTTCGGCGACATCCTCACGGATATTGGAGCGGCCATTCAGGGCGGGCTGGGTTACGCCGCCTCCGCCAATATCAATCCCGATCGCAGCGCGCCTTCCATGTTCGAGCCGGTCCATGGTTCGGCGCCCGACATCGCGCATCTCGGCACCGCCAATCCGATCGCAGCGATCTGGTCCGGTGCGATGATGCTCGAGCATCTGGGCGAGGGGCATGCTGCGGCAGAAGTGATGTCGGCAATCGAGTCCGCAACCGCGCGGGGGATTGGCACGATCGCAGGCAAGGACAGGACTGAAACAATCACGCAGGCCGTGCTGGCAGGATTAAGCTGAAAGAGCAGAGGAAAGACCATGAATGCGATGACGAAGATTGGCATGTTCAACGATTCCGACCTTTTCCGCCAGCAGGCGCTGATTGGCGGTGTCTGGTGCGATGCGGAAACGAAGGGCGTGGTCGATGTCGTTGACCCTGCCAGCCAAAGTGTTCTCGGCACAGTTCCCGAAATGAGGGAGAACGAGACGAGAGCCGCAATCGACGCTGCGGCTGGGGCATTCAAAGGCTGGAAGAAGAGGACCCATGCCGACCGTGCAGGATTTCTGGAGCGCTGGCACGACCTCATCCGCCAGCACGAACAGGATCTTGCGCTCCTGCTGACGCTGGAACAAGGCAAGCCGCTTGCCGAGGCGGTGGCGGAAATCCGCTACGGCGCATCTTTTGTGAAATGGTTTGCGGAGGAGGCGCGCCGGATCGGTGGCTCGACCATTCCGTCACCCACTGCCGATCGCCGCATTCTGGTGCTGAAAGAGCCCGTCGGGGTCTGCGCCATCATCACGCCGTGGAATTTCCCCAACGCGATGATCACGCGCAAAGTAGCACCGGCGCTGGCCGCAGGTTGTACGGTTGTCATCAAGCCGTCGGAATTTACGCCATTCTCGGCGCTGGCGCTCGGCGTTCTGGCGGAACGGGCAGGTATTCCTGCCGGCGTGATCAACATTGTGACCGGCATGCCCATCGAAATCGGCAACGAACTGATGGCCAACGAGACGGTGCGCAAGATCTCGTTCACCGGTTCGACCCCCGTCGGTGCGCTGCTCATGCGCGGCGCGGCCGATAGCATCAAGCGGCTGAGCCTGGAGCTTGGCGGCAACGCGCCCTTTATCGTCTTTGACGACGCCGATCTGGATAGGGCAGTTGAAGGGGTGATCGCATCCAAGTTCCGCAATGGCGGTCAAACCTGCGTCTGCGCGAACCGGATTCTCGTGCAGCAGGGCGTTTACGATGCTTTCGCCGAAAAGCTGAGCCAGCGCGTCACGCGGATGAAGGTTGGCGCAGGGACCGACGAGGGCACTGAGATCGGCCCGATGATCAACGCGGCCGCGATCGACAAGATCGAGCGTCACATCGCGGATGCACAGGCGAAAGGTGCGCGGGTCATCGCCCAAAGCGAGACGATGCCGGAGGGCAAGCAATATGCACGGCCCGTCGTGCTGGGAGAGGCTACTACCGAGATGCTCCTGGCATCGGAAGAGACGTTCGGTCCGGTGGCGCCGCTTTTTCGCTTCGAGACGGAGGAAGAGGCCATCGCGATCGCAAACGGTACGCCGTTCGGCCTTGCCGCCTACTTCTACACCGACAATCTCAAGCGGTCGTGGCGTGTTGCCGAGGCGCTGGAGTTCGGTATGGTCGGGCTCAACACAGGCATGATCTCGACCGAGGTTGCCCCTTTCGGCGGTGTCAAGCACTCTGGAGTCGGGCGCGAAGGATCGCAGCTCGGCATCGAGGAATATCTCGAGGTCAAGACGCTTCATGTTGGCGGGCTTAATTAGTTATCTTGCAAGCAGGTGGCAACACTTGCAGCCCTAAAGCGTTGGAACAACAAGAAAGGGACGGTGAAAACCGCCCCTTTCTCTATTGCAACCATTGACTATTAACGTTTGGGAGCGCCTCGCTCGGGCGCGACTGCGCCAGCAAACAGACGTTCAGGCGAATTCCCGAACGGGCTCCAGTCCGACGGCGCCGGCCAGACCGCCGATATCCTTGATTTCGGTATATTCGTAGAAGGGGTTCGCAGGCTCGTGGCCGCGGTTCACCCAGACCTTGCTCTTGATACCGAGATCATAGGCGGTCATGAGATCATAGCGAAATGAGGACGACACGTGCGTAATGTCCTCCGGGCCGCAGCCGAGCTTCTCGAACATATATTCGAAGCCCTTCATCAAAGGCTTGTAGGCACCGGTCTCCTCCGCCGTGATGACCATGTGGAACGGTGCGCCGAGTTTCTCCACGTTCGACATGATCAGGCTCTTCATGGAGTTCGACAGGATCACCAGCGGAATCTCCTTGGCGACCTTGGCCAGGCCCGCCGGAACATCCGGGTGCGGACCCCATGTCGGCACTTCCGCATAGATGCGCTGGGCATCCTCGGGCCGGAATGCGACGCCGTTGCGCTTGCAGGTTCGTTCCACGGAATTGTGCACGACCTCGCTGTACGGCTTCCAGGCGCCAAGGACCTCATCGAGGCGATAGGCCGAGAAATCCTTGATGAACTGCGCCATCCCAGCTGGGGAGAGCTGCGCGCCGTATACGCGTCTCGCCGCGCCGGCCATGTCGAAGTTGGTCAGTGTACCGTAGCAGTCGAAGGTGATGTATTTCGGTCTGAACTGGGTCATGAGCGTCGATCCTTCCAATCCTGTCGGCACTGCGTGCCTTTAACAGCAAGGATCATAATGAGGGCCGGAGAAGACTAGTCGCCGCATTCGATGCGCCCTGAAGCAGATTGTTTTGTATTGCGTGAGAGCTTTGGCAGAGAGTTGCGCCTGAGTTCGTTTCGGGCTTCGGCGGGCGCGCGATCTCTCAGCCGTGCGTGGCATAAGATGCGGTGCCAGCGGCAAAGGAAAGTCAAAACGCCTATCGCTCAGCTTCTGGTCGGGAGGAACTGCTGTCCGCGGCAGCCTACCTTGGGCATAGAGAATTCAGGCCCGGAATGAACCATGACCGCGCAGCAGATCACGCTGAAAACGAGTTGAAGGACGAATCCACACCACACCGGACTTATGCTCTCGTCAGTCAGGCACTACGCTGAATCGGAGGAAGAAATGCTGGCAAACTCACTGATCGAACTCGATCGCGCACATCTGGTTCACCCGTTTTCATGCTATCGGAGCCACGAGGAGACGGGCGTGCGGGTGCTCAAATCCGCCAAAGGTGCAACCGTGACCGATGCAAGCGGGAAAACCCTGCTGGACGGATTCGCCGGTCTATGGTGCGTCAACATCGGATACGGCCAGGAAAGCGTTGTTGAGGCGGCGGCAAAGCAGCTAAGAGAGCTTCCCTATGCGACGGGATATTTCGGGCTGGGATCCGAGCCTGCCATTCGCCTTGCTGCCAGGCTTGCCGAACTGGCGCCCGGCGATTTGAACCATGTCTATTTCACGCTCGGCGGCTCCGACGCAGTCGACAGTACGATCCGCTTCATTCGCTATTACTACCATGCCAAGGGTACGCCGCAAAAGGACCAGTTCATCTCCGTCGAGTATGGCTACCATGGATCCTCGACGGCAGGGTCAGGTCTGACAGCGATCCCGGCATTCCATGCGGGTTTCGGCGTCCCTTACGACTGGCAGCACAAAATTCCCTCGCACTACGCCTATCGCAATCCGGTCGGTTCCGACCCGCAGGCGATCATCGATGCATCGGTCGCGGCCCTGCGGGCCAAAATCGCAGAACTCGGCGCGGGCCGCGTTGCGGCTTTCTACGCCGAACCCATCCAGGGTTCGGGCGGTGTTCTCGTTCCACCGACAGGTTGGCTGAAGGCTCTGCACGCCGTGTGCAAGGAACACGACATTCTGTTCGTTGCCGACGAAGTTATCACTGCCTTTGGCCGTACCGGCCCCCTCTTCGCGTGTGAGGAAGACGAGGTCGTGCCGGATTTCATGACCACAGCGAAGGGACTGACCTCGGGCTACGTGCCGATGGGCGCCGTCTTCATGGCCGACCATGTATACAATACGATCGCGGACGGAGCCGGCAAAACGGCTGTCGGCCATGGCTACACTTATTCGGCCCATCCCGTGAGCGCGGCGGTCGGGCTCGAATGCCTGCGTCTCTATGAAGATGGCTTGCTCGAGAATGGGCGCAAGGCGGGGAAGCGCTTGACGGAAGGGCTTCGCTCGCTCGCCGACCACCCGCTGGTTGGCGACATTCGCGGTCGCGGCATGCTGGCAGCAATCGAGTTGGTCACCGACAAGGTACGCAAGACGCCTCTGCCGGCGGCGGCCGATCCGGGGCGTCGCATCTTCGAGCGCGCGTGGGCGAACGGCCTTGTCATCCGTGCCTTCAACAGCGGCATTCTCGGCTATGCGCCGCCGCTCTGCTGCACAAACGACGATATTGATGGAATCCTCGAACGCACGCGGATGACGCTGGACCAAACCCTCGACGATAAGGATGTGCGGGCAGCGATGAAGGGATGATCAGCGGGGCGCATTGCATCGACCAGGGCTAAACTCACCCCGTCCGGGTCTTTCGTATGGTTCCCGGCCTAAGTATCACGCTAGACGCTTCGTTCTCCCGAAGCAAAATCCCGAGGTGATGCACCAACAAGGCCGAGTTGGTCATCGTCCGCGCTCGGCCCGGGAATCTTCTCTATATGAACGGCTCCGAAAACGACATTCAATGCCCGGTGATCCGGCGCAAGATGTCTGGCGAAACCCGCTTACAGGCAGGAAGCGCCTGTCGTGATACCTTCCTGGGCCCAATGAAAACCGCTAAAAGCTCCGACCCTCCTTCTTGGCGATCGGCTCGGCGTCACCGAGGCTTCGCATCCAGTACTTGCCAAACCTCGTCAGCGGCGGCTTCGCATCCCACTGATCGACTTTGCCCCTGTTGCCCATGGCGCAGCAAAGATGATGGTCCGGCGATTTGTTTTCACGAATCGTCGACCTCGCATCGGCCATTCTGAAGCTCAGCGAGTTCGATCGTGACTCGTTGCACGGCGAGTTCGGGTCTCTTCGGCCTGGAGCCCACCATTGAGACAATTCCCGCCCGCTCAAGGGCCGCCAAGGAGCGGGATACGTTCGGCTGCGGACGCGCCGCCAACCTGCACAGTTCCGTGATGCTTTGCGGTCGATACCGATGGATCAGCGCCACCAGCCGACAATTCTCAGGGGTCAACGCCCGGAGAATCTCTTCCGGCGCACACGACTGAGCCATTGGTTCAGGGACCACCAGATGCCCCGCCTCCTGAGCCGTCGCCGCCGCCATTACTGTCGTGCGTGTTTTCCTCAGTAAGAGTGCTTTCCAAGTAAACAATGGCCTCGACGAAAGACGGAAATGCCTCTTTTACCCTGTCGAGGTTTTCCTGCACCCTGTCTGTTTTCAGGTCAAAACCGTACCGATGCCTCACCAGGTGACGGAATCCCTTTAACTCACTCAGGGACTGATAAAGCTCGGGGTCGAGCACAGCCGGGCGGATGCCTGCAATTTCCGCCGACATCTGATCGAGCACGTCCTGGTGCATCGTAGGCCCTTGGGGAACGAGGCCGTCTATGTCGTTGGACAGGCTGAGCAGGATGTCCTCGATGCCGTTGTAGACATTGTGGACTCCCAGCGAAACAGCTGCGATCGCCCCCCATTCGCCGAGTGACATCTCACTCCTATGAGCCGACAGATATTCCTCGATTTGCTGCAGTTCCTTCGCAGCGCGGGCGATTTTTGGCGACAGCTTTGCGAATGCCGGATGCTTAAACGCTGTCATTGAGCAATTCCTGTACTCGTTCGGACGAAACGTCTGAGGCAAAGATCAGGTCATAGGGAATGTTCGTTCCCCGAAGCTGGTCTGCGACCAAGCGCTCTACCATGGCCCGGCGCGCAGGATCAGTACTTCCGTGAACCAGCAGATCTACATCCGAGTGGACGCGGAAACGGTTTTTCGCGAGAGATCCGACAACAGAGATATCGACGCCGTGGGCTTTGGCGTTCCGGAGAATACGCGATACACAGGCTTGCGCGGTCTTCCGGCGATCGTCAGCTCTTCGGTGGATCAAAGTGTCAATCTTGTTCATCTTTTCGCCTTTTGCCTTTGGTCCAACTGTGACCCGAGGCTAGATCATCGCAACTCCGCAAGCTGTGCATGCTGCCTGACTATATATCATTGCAGGATATATATTCAAGCCATTTGACGAGGACAAGGCGAAAACAGGCGTTCGCTGGAAGTGTCCAGATGCGGTCGAAGTTTTAGGCTAAGCACCGTTCAGACGAGTGACAATGACGGCCTCCCCTGAAACGTGACATCGTCATTCGACAATGCCGCGCGCGACAAGATGGAGCGTGGCACGAGCGCACGCCGCTTGAGAATCGAGCCGGAGCTGCCTTCTCATTTGTCGAAAATGATGTCGAGAGGCAAATGGGATTTCACGATCGGTGACTTCAGCACGACGAAGCTGAAATATTTGTCGATTCCGATATCCAATTCGATCATGCGCTCCATGATCGTCTGGTACTCGCTGATGCCCGCTGTGACAAACTTCACAAGATAGTCGTAGCCGCCTGAAACCAGATGGCATTCGATGACAGAATCGACTTTCTGAATTGCGGTGAGAAATCTCGCGAAGTCGTTCTGTTGATGGTGCTTGAGCGTGACTTCGGTGAAGATCGTTAGAGTCTGTCCGAGCTTGGACACGTCGATCTGGGCGGAATAGCCGGTGATGAAGCCTTCGGCCTGAAGCTTCTTCACCCGCATCAGGCAAGGGCTCGGCGAAAGGTTGACCAGGTCGGCAAGCTCGACATTCGTGACCCGCCCGTTCTTTTGCAATTGGGATAAGAGCTTGATGTCGATCTTGTCGAGCTTCATTGGAAACCTGTCACACGTTCGAACCGCGGATCGTCCGGCAGACGGCGTCCGTCACTTCCTGCGTGGTCGCTGTCCCTCCCACGTCGGGCGTTAGCACGCCTTCACTCGTCACCGTTTCCACAGCGCTCATCAACCGGACGGCCGCTGCGCTCTCGCCCAGATGTTCGAGCATCTGGGCAGCGGTCCAGAAGGTGGCGACCGGGTTGGCAATACCCTTGCCGGCGATGTCGAATGCCGAGCCGTGAATTGGCTCGAACATCGAGGGATAGCGCCGCTCGGGATCAATGTTGGCGGTCGGTGCAACGCCGAGACTGCCCGCGAGCGCGCCTGCAAGGTCCGACAATATGTCAGCGTGAAGATTGGTGGCGACGATCGTATCGAGGCTCCGAGGTTTCAACGTCATACGCACTGTCATAGCATCGACTAGCATCTTGTCCCACGCGACGTCCGGGAATTCCCGCGCCACCTCGGCTGCGATTTCGTCCCACATTACCATGCCGTGACGCTGCGCGTTGGATTTCGTAACAACTGTCAGGAGCTTTCGCGGCCGTGACTGCGCCAGCCGGAATGCATAGCGCATGATGCGGGTGACGCCGACGCGCGTGAAGATCGCGACCTCGGTTCCGACCTCCTCGGGGAGGCCGCGATGGGCGCGGCCGCCGTGGCCCGAATACTCGCCCTCGGAATTCTCACGCACGATCACCCAATCCAGATCGCCAGGGCCAACGCCCGCCAGCGGCGAAACAATCCCGGGCAATATCCTGGTCGGCCGCACGTTGGCGTACTGATCAAAGCCTTGGCAGATCGGCAGCCGGAGGCCCCAGAGCGTGATGTCGTCAGGCAGATCGGGGGCGCCTACCGCGCCAAAGAAGATGGCGTCGAAGCGCTTCAGTTGCGCCACGCCATCTTCGGGCATCATGCGACCATGTGCCTTGTAGTAGTCTGAGCCCCAGTCGAAGTGCTGGACGCGCAGCCTGAAGTCGCCGCAGCGCTGCTGCAGCGCCTCAAGCGCCTGGAGACCTGCGGCAATCACCTCTGGGCCGATCCCGTCGGCCGGAATGGCGGCAATCTCATATTCGCGCATCGTCACTTCCCTGTTTTTTGGTGCTGGCCGCCTCGTGGCCTCAATCTCGTGTGCGACCGATTGTACCTTGGCAAGACGGTCTTCTCAGAATTCAGCGACCTTGCCCCACGCAGCGGTCTTCAGACGCTCGGGCCTATAAGGACGCGGATCGACAATAGGCTCGCTGCCCGTGATGATGTCGGCGATCATATGTCCCGCGCCGGGGCCAATCCCGAAGCCGTGCCCGCTGAATCCCGCCGCCAGGATGAAGCCCGGAATTCCCTCCACTTCACCGGCTGCGGGAATGCCATCGGGTGTACTGTCGATATAACCCGCCCAGACATCGGAGATCGCGACGCGTTGGAGTTCGGGGATCAATTCGCAGGCTCTTCCATATGTCAGCCGAATCTGTCCCATGTCGGGCTTCGGGTCGAGAATCCGGTTCCGTTCCATCGGCGTGATGTCGTCGAGGGCCCATTTGCGCAGGCTTTCATGGCCTTGACGCCAGCCCTCGAAGGCGCCCGGGGCCAGATTGCGCCAGCGGCGGGCGAACATGGGTACAAACTCGCGGCTGAACCTGAACTGCTGCGGCGTTGGATCGACACGCGCCCGCCCGCTGATCGCCAGCGCGTATCCACCGTTGCTGCGCCGCGTCAGAGAGACGCGCGTGGTATGCAGGGCATCCGGCAGGCTGTTTGCGCCGGGTGCCACGGCCAGAATGGACGAACGTACGGCAGCTTGCGGAAAACGCACACCAAGCTGGTTGCAGAAGGAAGAAGCCCACGCGCCTCCGGCCATGACAACGGTTTTCGTCCGTATGGTGCCCGCTTCGGTCACCACAGCGCTCACCCGGCCGGCGCTCAACTCCAGCCCGCGCGCCGCGCAATGCTGATGTAGGGTGCTGCCCGCCGCGATGATGCCGCGCGCCGCAACCGGCACTGCCTTGGAAGGGTCCGCCGTTCCGTCAGTTGGCGAGAACACGCCACCTTTCCATTTGCGGCCCGTCGCTTTGCCCCGTTCGGTGGCTTCTTCCGCGCTCAGCATGTGTGTGGTGACCCCGACCGTTCTCGCAAAATCGCGCCACTTTGCCCAGCCTGCCAGCTCATTTTCGTCTTGCGAGAGATAGAGGAGCCCGCAGCGGCGAAAGCCGGTGTCTTGGCCGGTCTCCTGTGCCACCTTCTCCCAGAGGTCGAGACTCTTGGTCGCCATCGGCAGCTCGCGCGCATCGCGGTTCTGCTGGCGGCACCAGCCCCAGTTGCGGCTGGATTGCTCGGCCGCGATGCGCCCCTTCTCGACCAGGGCGACCTTGAGGCCGCGGCGCGCCAGATAGTATGCGCTGAACACGCCCACCACGCCGCCGCCGATGACGACGACGTCCGCCTCGCGAGGGAGGGAAGGGCTGCAGTCGATGTGCATGAGCGGCGCGGACATGGATGGGACTCCGGTAATTTGAAGCATCCTAACCTCCCGCCTGCAGAGGCAGGCTGCGGAGTTTGTGCCTGGACGGAATTTCCTGCGTTTAGCAGCCCCCAGGACAGGCAATTATTGCGCGAAAAGTTCGCTGCGCGGGGCAAGCGGGAGTACACTTCACGCAGTCGCGTCATCTACGGCATGGGCAGTTCGGCACACGGCGCATTCGTCGACCTTGATCGGCAGCGCCTTGGCCGACATTGCGATGGGCCGTACGGTCACCAATCCGCTCAGCGGCATGGCCTGCACATGGGACCGATGTACACCGGAAAGCCTTGGTCCTATCCCTCATGGGCGCGTATTGCCGGATGAAGGATATGGTTGCCTGATTTCGGTTTCCGCGCCGAAACGGGAACAGAGTGAAATGCCGAACTGGATGTTCTTTTCAGAAGTTCCTGCCGCGCGAGGGCCAAGTTTCGAAGACTCTGCGGAAACAGAACAGTCAAACTGGCTGGAAGAACGGAGCAACCCTTCCTTATGGCAGGCAGGCTCCAGAGGACATCCGATAGGCAGGGCTTGCCCCTTCGGAGAGTTCTCCAAGAAAAGGGAACAGAGTCCGGTACACGGACCGGATTTCACAAGGGAGCCGCCAGGATGAGCAGAACCCGCCTCTTGCAGCCTCAGCGCGCGAAGCGCCGAGAAGGCCGGACTACGGCCGCTACGGTGAGGCGCTTCTGCCTAAAGGGCGATGATGCGGTCCGCAACAGGGTGGACGCGCTCGGTTGAAAGGGGAGGTGATCTCGATGGTCGCAAGCATCCAGGCTGTAGCCCCCCACGATGTGGCGCTTTCGGTGCGCGACCTAACGGTGAATTTGCCGCAAGGCATGGAACGGACCCATGCTGTCAAGAACATCTCCTTCGATCTGAAGCGCGGCCAGATCCTCTGCATCATAGGCGAGTCCGGATCGGGTAAGTCGGTCACGGCGAACGCGATCATGGGGCTTCTGCCAAAGGTCATCCGCCTCTCATCGGGTGTCATCCAGTTGGAGGGGATGAATATCGTCGGCATGTCGCCAGACAAGCTGCGCAATCTGCGTGGACGGGTCGTGTCGATGATCTTTCAGGACCCGCTCTCGGCGCTCAATCCCCTGATGACGGTTGGCGCGCAGATTGACGAGGCCATGGCCGCGCATGGCTTCGGCACACCACAAACCTGTCGAAACCGCGCTATCGAACTGCTCACTGAAGTGGGCCTGCCAGATCCCGAACTCATGTATCACCAGTACCCGTTCCGGCTTTCGGGCGGGCAGCGGCAGCGGGTCATGATCGCCATGGCCTTGGCGCTTGAGCCGACGGTGCTGATTGCGGACGAACCAACCACCGCGCTCGACGTCACCACCCAGGCTCAGATCCTGCAACTGATCCGTGACATTCAGCGGCGCAAGGGCATGAGCGTGATGTTCATCACCCACGATTTCGGCGTGGTGGCCGAGATCGCCGACAGCGTCGTGGTGATGGAAAAGGGCCATGTCGTCGAACAGGGCAGCGCCGGGCAGGTGTTGAAGTCGCCCAAGCACCCTTATACCCAGCGCCTGATTGCAGCCGTACCGCATTTGACCGGCGAAGATCGCCCTCGTCCGGAGGCTGCCAGCAAGGAGCCGATCCTGAAGGTTGAGGGTCTGGTGAAGACCTATCGAGGCGGCAGTGCGCTGTTCGGCGCGCAGCGGACTGTGACAGCGGTCAACGAGGTTTCGTTCGAACTCGCGCCCGGCCGCACATTGGGGGTCGTAGGCGAGAGCGGTTCGGGGAAATCGTCGCTGGGCCGGCTGCTGATCAAGCTGCTGGACAGTGACGGCGGCGGGATCTTGTTCGAGGGATGTGACATAGCCAAGCTTTCCGAAGCGAAGTTCCGCCCGCTTCGACCGCGGATCCAGATGATCTTCCAGGATCCCTTCGCTTCTCTGAACCCACGCTCAACCGTCGGCCACATCATGACGGTAGGCCCGATGGCGCACGGGATGCCTTATGTCCAAGCGCGCGATGAAGCGCGTGCGCTTCTGGCCCATGTCGGTCTCGATGCCGGCGCTTTTGGCCGCTACCCGCACGAGTTCTCGGGTGGGCAACGCCAGCGCATCGGCATCGCTCGTGCGCTGATGTTCAAGCCGAAGCTGTTGATCGCCGACGAGGCGGTCTCCGCACTCGACGTGTCGATCCAGGCGCAGATCCTGCAGCTTCTGGACCAGATCCAGCGCGAGACCGGCGTGTCGATGGTCTTCATCACGCACGACCTGCGCGTCGCCAGCCAGATCTGCGACGAAATCGCTGTGATGCAGAAGGGCCGGATCGTCGAGCGCGGGCCGCCCTCGCAAATATTCCTGAACCCGCAAGCAGCCTACACGCGCCAACTGGTAGCGGCAATTCCAGGAGAGCGGCCGGGCAATGCCCGTCCAGTAGCAGCAAACGCATAACAAATAACAAGAGAGGAACTACCATGACCAGAAATTCATCGACTACGTCCAACTACTCGAGGCGCGAAGCGCTGCGACTGATCGCGCTAGGTGGGGCTGCAGGCTTCATCGCGCCCAATCTGTTGGGCAAGCCCGCCTTCGCCAAGACCCCTGCTGCGGGCCCGGCCGGTCGCGTCGTCGTCGGCCTCTCGCAAGAGCCGACCGTGTTCAATCCGCTGATGGCGCATATCGAAGTCGATGACGCGGTCCATTTCTCGGTTTTCGATGCGTTGGTCCGCATGGATCCGCAAGGTGGCCTACATCCAAACCTTGCAGCCGAGGTGCCAAGCCAGAAGAACGGCGGCATTTCGGAAGACGGTCTCAACTGGCGCATCCGGTTGCGCGACAATGCCCGCTGGCACGACGGTGAGCCCTTCACGGCCGAGGACGTGAAATTCACCCTTGAACTCATCACGAACCCGAAGTTTCGCGCTTGGCGCACGAGCGGCCATTCGCTCGTGCAGGACATCACAGTGGTTTCGCCCACCGAGATCACATGGCGGATGAAGGAGGCTTTTGCGCCCTATCTTTCGTTCTTGGCCGAAACCTTCATCGTGCCCAAGCACATTCTGGAGAAAGAGGCCGATCCGAATACAGCCGCGTTCAACCAGGCGCCGGTCGGCACCGGCGCATTCAAATGGAGCCAGCGCGTCGCGGGCGATCACATCGAGCTCGTCGCCAATCCTGAGTACGCCGGCGAAGGTCCCTATGTCGAGCAGCTCATCTTCAAATACATCCCCGATATGACGGTGCTCTACACGCAGTTCAAGAGCGGCGACGTGGACCTGGTCGATCAGTCGTTCATCACCGCCGACCACTATACTGAAGCCCGCGAACTACCAGACCGCGTGGTGACACTGGAGACAGGGGCATCCCTGGAGTCGATCTACCTCAATTTGGGCCGCCCGCAGTTCAAGGAGTTGGCCGTGCGCCAGGCGCTCTACGCCGCGTTGGACAGGAAAGCGATCGTCGACACGATCTATTACGGCGTGGGCACGCTCACCGAGACCTTCATGCCGAAGGAGTCCTACTACTACGACCCGAACCTCCCGGTTCAGGAGTTCAATCTGGACCGGGCGCGCCAAATCCTTGATGAGGCCGGCTGGGTGCCGGGGCCGGATGGAATCCGCGCCAAGGATGGGGTGCGACTCTCCTTCTCCAACTCGACAACTTCTGGCAACAACCTCCGCGAGCAGACGCAGCAGTTCCTGCAGCAGACGTTTGCCGAGATCGGCGTCGAGATGACGATCTCGAATTTGCCGGCTGCAGTCATGTGGGGCGAGTTCTGGCTGAAGTCGCAATTCGACACCGCCATGGTGGGCGTCACCTATCTGATTGCCGCGGACCCCGACGCCACAAACCGGCTCCATACGAAGGCAATCGCCGCTCAAGGCGGACACGGTTCGAACACCGGGCAATATTCCAATCCTGAGGTCGATGCCCTGCTCGAAAAGGGTGCTCGCAGTTTCGATCCGGAAGAACGGCGCGGGATCTATAATCGCGTGCAGGAAGTGGTGCGCCACGATCTGCCCTTCCTGCCGCTGTTCGCCTACACAATCGTCCTCGGGCGCAAGAAAGGGCTGGACGGCTTCGAGCCCAACGCCAACACCCGCACCGCATCGTGGAATGCCGCGGCCTGGCAGTGGAAGGCCTAATCCACGCAGTTGCCGCCGCCCCGCCCGATTCCCCCGCGGGCGGCGGCAACAGACTAAAATGGTCAACCCACAACGGAGGACTCGAATGCGCGGCTTCCTGCTCAATCGCCTCTCGCAGAGCCTGGTGCTGCTTGTGATCGTTTCGATCATCGGCTTCGGGATTCTGAACCTCCTTCCCGGCGGCCCGCTCGCCCAATTTGGGCTCGATCCCGGAATGACCCAGCAGGACATCGAGCGGCTCAAGGGGTTACTGGGCCTCGATCGACCCATATGGATTCAATATCTGGACTGGGCATGGCGGCTGGTGCGGGGCGACTGGGGTCACTCCTTCCGTGACGGAGCGCCGGTCTTGAAGGTGATCGGTAGCCATCTCTTTGCCACGCTGCTGCTGATGGGGTCCTCAACCGCGATTGCGATCTCCATTGGCGCCTGGATCGGAATCCGGGGCGCCACGCGCCGCTACTCGCTGTTCGACTATCTCGCAACTGTCGGTGCCATGGTCGCGTTGTCGGTCCCTACCTTCTGGTTCGGCCTCGTCGGCATCTATATCTTTTCCCTGAAGCTGGGCTGGCTGCCCGCGGGCAATATGTCCGAGATCGGCGATGCCTCGATCCTGGGCTATCTCCACCATCTGATCCTGCCAAGTGTAGTGCTGTCGCTGGTCCATGTCGCGATCTGGAGCCGCTACATGCGGACGGCTACTCTCGACGCCATTAGCCAGGACTTCGTCAAGACGGCCAGGGCCAAGGGGTTGAGTGAACGCCGGATTCTGATGAAGCATGTCGTCGGCAACGCACTTTTGCCGATGATTACCTTGGCCGGGATGCAGCTTCCCAGCGTCCTCACTGGCGCGCTCGTGACCGAAACCGTCTTTACCTGGCCAGGAATGGGACGGTTGTTCCTCGATAGCCTTGGTTACAGCGACTATCCGGTCGTAATGGGGCTGCTGATGTTCTCCGCCATCCTCGTTCTGCTTGGAAACCTGATCGCCGACATTGTCGTCGCTATTGTCGATCCGCGCATTCGCCTGGCTTGAGCGCGCAACTTCCCCGACAGGAGACAGCCGATATGACCGCTCTCACCGCAAATGCAGCTCCAAGCCGATGGAGAAACAACCGCGCGGCACTTCGTTTCATGCGGCATCGCTTGGCGCTGCTCGGGTTGGCGATGATCATCTTCCTGAGCCTTGCTTGCGTCCTCGGCCCCCATCTCCTGCCCTATGACTCACTGTATATCGATCTGCGGGCCCGCTTTGCCTCCCCGCTGACGGGCTACCACTTTCTAGGCACCGATCCGCTTGGCCGCGACGTGGCGGCAAGGCTTTTGATGGCGGGACGAATCTCGCTGCTGGTCGGTTTCTTTGCCATGGTTTTGTCGACGCTCATCGGCACCCTGGTCGGCGTGATTGCCGGCTATCGGGGCGGCTGGGTCGGGGCCACGCTGATGCGCACGGTCGATGGATTCCTGTCATTCCCATCGATCTTTCTGCTGCTGGCGCTGGCTGCCGCACTGAAGCCCAGTCCTGTGATGATCACCGTTATTATCGCCCTCACCAGTTGGATGGAGGTTGCTCGTATTGTGGAAGCGGAGGTCCGCTCGTTACGCGAACGCGAGTTCGTCCTCGCCGGCCGAATGCTGGGGTTGAGCGGCACCCACATCATGTTCCGCGAGATACTGCCCAACGCCATGGGGCCGATTATCGTCGCTTCCACCTTGACGGTCGCGCGCGCCATTCTCATGGAGGCCTACATCAGCTTCCTCGGCTACGGGATCCAGCCGCCACTGCCCAGTTGGGGCAACATGCTGAATGGCGCCCAACAATATCTGGGCAGCGCACCTTGGCTGGCAATCATTCCCGGAGCTGCAATCACCATTGCGGTAACCAGTTTCAATTTCATCGGTGACGGGCTGCGTGATGCGCTCGACGTCCGAGACGACCACATCTGAAGTTTCACCGACCGCAGATCTTTACCCCTGCAATGCAGCGAGAAGTCAGCCACGTGCAAGAGCCTCATATCGCCGACAAGAGCACACCCTACTGGTGGGAAGCAGCGCCCGTCATGCCGCTGCCGCGGCAGCCAGTCGCAGAGAAGCTTGACGTGGCAATTGTCGGCGCCGGTTATGCCGGGCTTTCGGCCGGGCTTGTGCTGGCGCGCGAAGGGCGCTCGGTCGCAGCTTTTGATGCGATGAATCCGGGCGAGGGTGCTTCCACCCGCAACGGAGGGATTACGAGCGCAAGCATCCGGCCGGACTATGCCGCGATCACCCGGCGCTTCGGGGAAGAGAAGGCCATGGCGATCGAGGCCGAGGGCAAGGTCGCACGCGAATTCCTCTACGACTTCATCAAGACCGAAGGGCTCGACTGCGACTTCCGACTGGTTGGCCAGTTCAAGGGCGCTTTCGGATATGAACAGTATGGGAAGATGGCGCGCGGCGCCGAGACGCTGGCGAAGAAACTGGGGATCGAGTCCTACGCGGTTCCGCATGACGAGCAGCGAAATTATATCGGCACCGATTTCTACCGCGGCGGAACCGTTCGGATGGATATTGGCGGGCTGCACCCCGCAAAATTCCACGCTGAACTCCTGCGGGTGGCGCTCGCCTCCGGGTTGACGGTCCATTCGCATACAGTGGTCAAGTCGATCGAGAGGAACGGTTCGGGGTTCCGCGTCGCGACTTCGGCAGGGACGGTGGATGCACGGCAGGTTCTGGTCTGTACCAACGGCTATACCGACGGCGCCGCTCCCTTCCTGCGGCGCCGCCTGGTTCCGGTCCGCAGCCGGATCATCGTGACTGAGGAACTTGCGCCCGATGTCATGGCGCGACTGATGCCGAAGCTGATGACGATCACCGAGAACCGGCAACTCGGTTTCTATTATCGCCCGTCGCCCGACGGGAAACGTATCCTGCTGGGGGGCCGTGACAGTTCTCGCGTCGGCGATCCGGCGGCGCCGAAACTTCTCCTACGCAAGGGACTGGTGAACCTTTTCCCGGAGTTGGAGAACGTGCGCCTTTCGCATTGCTGGTTCGGCAATGTGGCGATGAACCGAGACATGCTGCCCCGCATCTTCGAGAAGGACGGTGTGGTCTATGCCTCCGGCTTCTGCGGTTCGGGCGTGGTCTGGGCGCCTTGGATTGGCATGCGTGCGGCCCACAAGTTGATGGGGCATGGCGAGCAGTCGCGCACTGCGTTCGACTTTCGACCGCCTTCGGCCGTCCCGCTCTATCGTGGCAATCCGTGGTTTATGCCGGCGATTATCCAGGGCTATCGGTTGCAGGACCGTCTCGCCTTCTGGCGCGCCAGCCGCTGATCGCCGGAAATATCACGTGGGTAACCCTTTGGCGTGCCCGCCGCAGACACGACTGCAGAGCGGGTCACCTTGTTGCCGGAGAGCACTCCGTCGAAAAATCCGTCGGGGCTGGGGCCTGTCGGTGCGAAGCTGATCAGCGGTGGGACGCCTTTGCGCGGATCAGCGCGTCGGCCATGTAGAGGTCCTGCAGGGAGATACCGGAACTGTCGAAGACCGTGATCTCATTGTCGAAGCGGCGTCCGGGCGCACGCCTTTCGATGACGTCGCCGATTGGTGTTACCGCAAGCACGCCTGCGTCGATCTCGTCGCGCACGTGTTGGAACTCGCCGATCTGGACGGACTGGGAAAGCAGATCACAAAACAGACGTGCCTTGGGAAATAATTCGCTCGGCAATTCGCGCTTACCCGGAGCATCCGACCCCATGCTGACGATATGCGTTCCGGGTCCCACCCAAGCGGCATCGAACAGCGGTTCGCGTGAGGGTGTCGCCGTCACCACGATGTCGGCCGCGCGCACGGCTTCTTCCGGCAAGGCAGCGCGCGCCTTCAGTCCCCTTTCGCCGATCTGATCGACAAAAGCGTCGCGCCGCGGCGAAGGCCGGGCCACAACCAGCACGGTTTCGATTGGGCGGATGCGTGCCAGCGCCATCACTTCGAAGCTCGCCTGGTTGCCCGCACCGAAGATCGCCAGAACCTTGGCTTGCTTGCGCGCAAGAAGATCAGCCGCAACCGCGTCGGCTGCGGCCGTCCTGTAGGCGTTCACCTTTCCGGCCTCGATTACGGCGCGGAGCCGTCCTGTATGCTGATCGAGCAGGACGATGGTCGAGTTGTGGCGGGGAAGGCCACGTGCCGGGTTGCCCGACCAGAAGGAGCCGATTTTCACCCCGGTCAGGTCGTCCGACGAACCGGATTTGATTGAGAAGGTATTGGTCGCCTCCTGTGCGCGCCCGAGAACAGCCGGAAAGACCCAGCTCTGCCGCGATGCTGCTGCCACGAGAGCCTCCCGCGCCGCCTCGAAGGCAAGTTCATGCGTGACAAGGGCGGCAGACTCCTCTTCGCTAATGTAGATCATCCAAACTTCCTTGTGAGCATCAAGCCGTTCATCGCTGCAGCGTGTTCCGGCATGGCGTGGTCAGGCCCGAGATTACATCGGTGTAGAGGCACGGACGTCACGCCGACCGGCAACCATGATGGGCGACGCAAGGTGGCAGATGAGTAGTTTTCACTCGATTTGCGCCATTTTGTATGCCGAGGGACGGGGTCAAAACGAATGATCCCGTCGAGTTAACAGGGCAAAACAGCAGGGAAATCTGCCTGGCAGGCGCGACTTTAAGGTCCGACTTCAAATCGACCTCGGACCAAGAGACAGCGTTGCACTTATGGCCCTCGAATATGAGAGAGACACCGTCAGCGCCCCGATCGAGCTGATGAACTTCGAAACCCGCCATGTGCCGGGCGCGCTGAAGCTGTCGCAGGAGATGGGCTGGCCCTATCGCCATGAGGATTGGGAATTTGCCGTGATGGTCGGCAATGGCCTGATCCTCGAGCGGGCAGGACAGCTGATTGGCACTGCCATGTCGTGGAATTACGGACATTCCTATGCCACGGTCGGGATGATCATAGTTACTGGCTCCGCGCAAGGCGGCGGCAACGGCGCCCGGCTCTTTGATGGCTTGCTTGAGGCGGCACACGGTCGCAACGTGCTGCTCAACTCAACCGAAGAGGGGCTGGCGCTCTACAAGCGACGCGGCTTCACTGGCTGGGGCACGGTGCTTCAGCACCAGGGCTCGCTGACTGCCGCCGTGACGCGGAGTACCCGCGACGACATCCGTCAAGCGACAGCCTCCGACCTCGCGGCGATCCAGGCCTTCGACGAATCGGCCACGGGCATGCCCCGGCTGGCGATGGTGGCTGCGCTCGCCGATGTGGGCAACGCATTGGTCATTGAGCGCAGGGGACGGATTGCAGGCTACGCTATCGCGAGGAGGTTTGGCCGCGGCTATGTCGTCGGCCCTTGTGCAGCCGAGAGCGACCAAGACGCGCGGCTTCTGATCCTGGCCCAGCTTTCGAAGCTTCACAATCAATTCGTTCGCATCGACGTCTATGCCGAGGATGGATTGGGCGACTGGCTTGAGAGCCTTGGTCTTCAGCGGTCCGGCAGTGCGACCGCCATGGTCAAAGGGCAGCGACCCGTCTCCGAGGGGCCAGCCCATATGTATGCGTTGGCAAACCAATCGTTCACTTAGGAAACGAACTTATGAACAAGAGGGCGGCAAACCTGGCAGTGAGCGAGACGGCTCGGACGATCGACGCCTTGGTCACTCCGGCGCTGCTTCTCGACCGTGGGCGGCTCGAGCGCAACATCCAGGGTCTGGCCGAGCGCGCCAAGAAGCTTGGCGTGGTGCTGCGCCCGCATATGAAGACGGCCAAAAGCATCGACGTCGCCCGATGCGCGTTCCACCGCGAACCCGGTCCGATCACGGTCTCGACCATCGCCGAGGCGGAGTATTTCGCGGGCCATGGCTTTCGAGACATGACCTATGCGGTCGGCATCTCGCCGGGCTCGGCCATGCGTGCCTTGGAGCTTTGTCGCCGTACTGGCATCGACCTGAAGCTGCTGCTCGATACGGTGGAGCAGGCTGATGCTTTGGCCGACGTGCGCCAAGCAATCGGCATGACGCCGTCCGTCTTCATCGAACTGGACTGCGATGACCATCGCGGTGGATTGAAGCCGGACGATCCCAAGCTGCTCGAGGTGGCCAACAGGGTCGTCGAGGCGGGCGCTAATCTCGTCGGCGTCCTCGCCCATGCGGGCGAGTCCTATACCTTGAGCACGCCCGAGGCGCTGATCAAAGCAGCCGAGAACGAGCGTTCGGCCAGCTTGCGCGCGGTCGAAACTTTGCGCGCACACGGCCATGCCTGCCCGATCATCAGCCTCGGTTCGACGCCGACTGCACACTTCGCCGAGAATCTAGAAGGCATTACGGAGTTGCGCGCCGGCGTCTACATGTTTTTCGACCTCGTCCAGCACGGGGTCGGGGTCTGTGCCATCGACGATATCGCGGTTTCCGTGTTGGCCACCGTGATCGGCGCCAAGCCGGAAAAGGGATGGGTGCTGGTCGACGCCGGGTGGATGGCGCTTTCGCGCGACCGGGGAACCGCAAATCAGCAGATCGACCAAGGTTACGGCGTGGTCTGCGACGAAAAGGGGCGGGTGCTTGAAGATGTGATCGTGGCCCAGGCCAGCCAGGAACACGGTATCCTCGCCATTCGTGCCGGCTCTGGAAAGTCCATGCCCGAGTTGCCGCTCGGGACTCGGGTCCGGATTCTGCCCAACCATGCGTGTGCGATGGCCGCCCAGCATGATTTCTACAGCGTCGTCAACGGGGACAGCCCCAAGATTGAAGCGCGTTGGGAGCGGATGCGCGGCTGGTAGGCGCGCAACTACGCTCGGATGTCGCTCCACTCAAATCAACACTGGTGGTCAAGAAAATGAAGTTTACCTCTTACTGGCTGGACACATCTCAGCCGTTCAATGAAGGATCGTCCAAACCGCTCGAAGGCCACTACGACGTGGCGATTGTGGGCGGCGGCCTGACCGGCTCCTCCGCCGCGCTGGCCCTTGCCAAAAAGGGCGCCAGGGTTGCCCTGCTGGAGGCCGAAACGATCGGCAACGCCGCGTCCGGCCGCAATGGCGGGATGTGCAACAACGGCTTTGCCCAGAACTATGCAATCATGGCTGGCAAGCACGGCAAGCCGGCCGCAAATGCTCTCTACAAGGCTTTCGACGCCGGCGTCGATATGGTCGAGCGGTTGGTGCAGGAAGAGAAGATCGACTGCAGCTTCTCCCGCGTCGGCAAGCTCAAGCTTGCCGCCAAGCCCGAACACTACGACATGCTGGCGCGCAGCCAGGAACTGCTGGCGGCCAATGTCGATCCCGAAACCAGGATGATCGCGCGCGAGGACCTGCGAACCGAAGTCGGCACCAACCGCTACCATGGCGGGCTGCTCTTTCCCAAGAGCGCGGGCATGCATGTCGGCCGGTTCGTCCGGGGCCTCGCGACCGCCGCTGCCCGGCGTGGCGCAGACGTCCATGAACGCTCGCCCGTCATGGCGATGCGCAAGGGTTCAGGCGGGCATGAGGTAACGACGCCAAAGGGCAAGATCGTCGCGCGGCAGGTCCTGTTGGCGAGCGGCATTTCCCAGGTTGGCCCGCTCGGCTGGATCCGCCGGCGCATGATCCCGGTCGGCGCCTTTCTGATCGTGACCGAGCCGCTGTCGCCCGACCACCTTAAGCGTCTCATGCCGACCGGGCGCATGATCGTCGACACGCGCAATCTCGTTGTCTACTGGCGGCTCACGCCAGACAATCGCCTTCTGTTCGGCGGGAGGGCGCGCTTTGCCGTGTCCAATCCTCAATCCGACGAAAAAAGCGGCCGGATACTCAAGGCGGCGATGGTCGAGGTCTTTCCGGAACTGGCCGGCACCCGCATCGACTACTGCTGGGGCGGCATGGTCGATATGACCCGCGATCGCCTGCCGCGCGCCGGAGAGCGCGATGGCATCTATTACTCAATGGGCTATAGCGGACACGGGACCCAGATGTCGACGTTGATGGGCACCATCATGGCCGACGTCATGGACGGGCACCCCGAGCTCAATCCCTGGAAGGATTTCGACTGGCCAGCGATCCCCGGTTATTTCGGGCGTCCCTGGTTCCTGCCGATTCTCGGCGCCTATTACCGCATGAAGGACCTTGTAGGGTGATGACGCCCCTCGAACACCTGTCCCGCAACGGCCACCTGGACAAGTTTTTCATCGACGGTCAATGGGTTGAGCCGAGCGGCACCGCGACGGGCGCCGTCGTCAATCCCGCCACAGAAGAGGTTGTGAGCCAGTTTCCGCTTGGAAATGGCGAGGACGTGGACGCGGCCGTTGCAGCGGCTCGCAGGGCATTCGCCACCTGGAGTCGGACCACGCCAGAAGACCGCGCGGGTCTGCTCGATCGCCTGCAAGCGCTGCTCGAGGCGCGCGGCGAACTGCTGGCTCAATGCCTGAGCCTCGAAATGGGCGCGGCGATCGGCTATGCGCGCAGCGCGCAGGTGCCGCTGGCGATCACCCATGTTAAGGTCGCTCGCGATGTGCTGACAGACTTTCGCTTCGTCAAGCAACGGGGGCAAACCGCCGTCACCCACGAACCGATCGGTGTCTGCGCCTTGATCACTCCGTGGAACTGGCCACTTTACCAGATCACCGCCAAGGTTTCGCCGGCGCTCGCTGCAGGCTGCACGGTCGTGCTGAAGCCGAGCGAGCTTTCTCCCTTGGACGCCCTGCTGTTTGCCGAGGCGATCGAGAAAGCCGGCTTCCCTGGCGGAGTTTTCAACCTCGTGCAAGGTGACGGTCCGTGCGTGGGGATGGGTCTCGCCTCCCATCCCGATGTGGATATGATCTCCATTACCGGGTCCACCCGCGCGGGCATTGCGGTGGCCCAGGCGGCAGCGACCACGGTCAAGCGTGTCGCGCAGGAGCTCGGCGGCAAGTCGCCGAACGTGATCCTGCCGGACGCAGATCTCGATCGCGCCGTTTCTCTGGGCGTAGCCGCCGCCTTCCGCAATCTCGGCCAGTCATGCAGCGCCCCGACGCGCATGATCGTGCCACGCGCGCTGCTCTCCGAGATCGAGGCAATCGCCAAAAGGGCCGCAGCCCAGATCGTAATTGGCGATCCTCTTTCGGAAGCCACAACTCATGGTCCAATCGCAAACCGTGCCCAATTCGACCGCATCCAATCCATGATCGGCGTCGGGATTTCTGAGGGCGCCAGGCTCCTCACCGGAGGACCGGGTCGTGCGCACGATCTGAACGTCGGGTTCTATGTGAGGCCGACTATCTTTTCCGACGTGCGCACGAGCATGCGCATTGCCCAGGAAGAGGTCTTCGGGCCCGTTCTCTGCATCATCCCCTACGACACAATCGAGGAGGCCGTCACCATCGCCAACGACACGGTCTACGGTCTGGGCGCCCATGTGCAGGGCGAGGATGTGGACGCCGTCAGGGAGGTGGCCTCGCGGATACGCTCCGGTCAGGTGCATCTCAATTACCCGGCCTGGGATCCGCACGCCCCGTTTGGCGGTTTCAAGCAGTCTGGAAACGGACGCGAATATGGGGTCGAGGGCATGTTGGAGTATCTCGAGGTCAAATCCATCCTCGGCTATTTCTAGGCGACATCTTCGCCAAGCACAGGGGCGCGCGCCCGTGGGCCGAGCCGAGCTCCTGGACCGGGCTCGCGTACGAACCTGGCAATTTGCCATGGCTCTGCGCCGCGCTGGCGATCTGCTGAGTAGCCGGTCGAGGCCCGGTAGCGAGGCTTGGTCGATCTAGGATGCCGTCGAAATTAGAAATGTCTGGCCGTAACGGTCCAGTCGATCAAGTCTGTACGGTTTCGTACATCGAATTGAACACAACCGTGGATAGATTACCATCGCCCTGGGCCGCGTACGGGGAGGGTTGGATGAGTAAGGTGCAGAGGATCAGTCCGGTAGTAGAGCAAGCAATCGCCGCAGTCCTCAATAGGGAGGATCGTGGTGACACCATCTCGATCACAGCGACATTAAAGGCAGCACGGCAAGCCGCCCCTTATCTGGTCGCATCCGACGAAGAGCTAACCGAGGCGATCGTCGAGGCAGCAACTGCCCTTGGCCTGTCCGTGGCTTTCGACAGCCGGGAATAGCCGCCGGCTCACCAGTTCTTGCTCGCTACCCTGGCGCGCTTACTGCGAGCCCACGCGATGACGCGTGCGTGCTCGTCCGCCATAGCCGCGCCGAAGCGGCAAGGCATCGCCGATGCCCTGCGCAGTGATTGCGTCCTTGTTATAGCCAGCATCGCCAACGAGCGCCCACACTGCTTGCGAAAGACGTTGGACAACGCTGCGCCAGCGAATGGCCTCTCGTGCCTTGCTGCGCCAAGACGGTCGGCGAAGGCAGGCCATCCCGGCTCCGATCAAGTGCCCTGCGCCAGCCGGTCCACCAAGGTTGCCGCGATCACCCTCGATGTCGTAGAGCCTATGGTGGGCGGTTAAAATTGGCGGAGAAGAATATATGCCAGAGCACCCGAAACTCGTCTCGACTGCCAAGTCGCATGGCGGCGCCCAGCATGTTTACTCTCATCTCTCAACGAGCTGCTCGTGCGAAATGACGTTTGCCATTTTCGTGCCTCCGCAGGCACGGGAACGGCGTTGCCCGGTGGTGTGGTACCTCTCCGGACTCACCTGCACCCATGCGAATGTAATGGAAAAAGGCGAATACAGACGTATTGCCGCCGAACTTGGCTTGATCGTTGTCTGTCCCGACACCAGCCCGCGTGGTGCCGACATTCCGGATGAAAAGGACAATTGGCAGTTCGGCAGCGGCGCCGGTTTCTACCTCGACGCGACGCAAGAGCCATATGCCAAGAACTATCGCATGTATTCCTATATCGTCGAGGAGCTGCCAGCTGTAATCGGGCGCGAATTTCCCGCCGATATGGCGCGCCAGTCGATCTTCGGCCATTCGATGGGCGGGCATGGCGCGCTGACGATCGCACTGAAAAATCCCGCACGTTTCAGGAGTTGCTCAGCATTTGCGCCGATCGTGCAGCCAAGCACAGCCGGCTGGTCGAAGCCGGCTTTCGAAAAATATCTCGGCCGGGATGAGG
Source organism: Mesorhizobium sp. M1328 (assembly GCF_040318075.1). Lineage (NCBI taxonomy): Bacteria > Pseudomonadati > Pseudomonadota > Alphaproteobacteria > Hyphomicrobiales > Phyllobacteriaceae > Mesorhizobium > Mesorhizobium sp. M1328. The sequence goes on from NZ_JAMYLO010000011.1 coordinate 99,154, forward strand.
CCTCGTGGCGGCGCTACGACGCCACTTCGCTCATCGAGGATGGACACCGTTTCCCGGAATTCCTGGTCGATCAGGGAACATCAGACGGTTTCCTCCAGGAGGACCTCAGGCCTTGGCTGCTCGAAGACGCCTGCTCCAAAACCGGCATTCCGTTGAAATTGCGGATGCAGGACGAATACGATCACTCCTATTTTTTCATTTCGACCTTCATGCATGACCATATGACGTGGCATGCCGAACGGCTTTCACGAGGCTAAGGCCAGAGGAATAGGTCGGCAGTCAGGCGGGCTCGGTGACGACGCCGATACGCCGGTAGACGAATGGTCCGTCCTTCGAAGGAACCGCCGCAGCGCGCTGGGCTTCGTCGATCAGCATTGCCATGCGCGCATGGATCGGCGATTTCGCGCAAGCCGGGTCCGTCGCGGCGGCATCGCCGGCGATTGCCATAGCCTGGCAGCGGCAGCCGCCCCAATCGATCTCGCGCCGCTCACAGTTGCGGCAGGGCTCCTGCATCCAGTCCGTACCACGAAAGGCATTAAATGCCGGGGAATCGGTCCAGATCGCGGCCAGGCTGCGCGGTCCAAAACGCTCGAAGCTGAGCGACGGGATGGTCTGGGCAGCGTGGCATGGCAGTACGGTGCCGTCCGGCGTCACCATGAAGGCGTCGCGCGCCCAGCCGCCCATGCACGGCTTGGGATAGATGGCGAAATAATCCGGCGTGACGAAATCGATGTTCATGATGCCGGTGAGCCGTTCGCACGCCGCCGCGACGATCTCCGCCTGCCGGTCGACGGCAGCACGCTCGGGCATCAGTTGATCGCGATTGGTCAGCGCCCAGCCGGCGTACTGCACGTTGGCGATCTCGAGACGCTCCGCACCCAGCGAAAGGGCCAGATCGATGAATTCCGGTACCTCCTCGATGTTGTGGCGATGGATCGGCGCGTTGATGGTAAGCGGCAAGCCGGCCGCGCGAGCGCGCCGTGCCGTTTCCAGCTTCTTTTCGTGGCTGCCCCTGTGATTGCCGATGCGCTCGGTGGTCGCCGACCGTGCGCCTTGAAAGCTCAGTTGCAGATGGTCGAGTCCGGCTTCGGCAAATGCCTCGATGCGGCCATCCGCAATGCCGACGCCGGCGGTGATCAGGTTGGTGTAGACGCCGCGGGCCGAAAGCCCGGCGATCAATTGCTCGAGATCGCGACGCAGCGTCGGTTCACCGCCGGACAGATGCACCTGGAGAACGCCAAGATCGGCCGCCTGCGAGAACAGGTCGAGCCAACTCTGCGTGTCGAGTTCGCGATTGGCCTTCAGCAATTCGAGCGGATTGGAGCAATAGGGGCATTGCAGCGGGCAGCGATGCGTCAGTTCCGCCAGCATGCCGATCGGGGGGAGAGGGGGCTCGCTCATAGCTTCACCAGCAGCTTGTCCGACCATTCCTGCAGGAAGGCGACGACATCGGCCGCCACAGCCTCCTGTTCGGCGTCATAATCTGCGGCAAGGCCGGCAATGATGTGGCCGACCGTGGACCGTCCATCGCAGCGGCGCAATATGTCGAGGCTGATATCGTTTGGCCAGAACACCTTTTCGGGCGAAAGCACGGCGAACGCCTGGCGCACGGGGTCGTACTGTATGCGCACGTGCTTCGGCAGCGATGGAACCGACTGCGGCGACACCATGGCTCTTTCGCGCAGTGCCATCATTGGGCTGCCTCCGGACGGAAGGCGCCGGGCGGGATATTGCCCGGCTCGCCATAGGCGTGTTGAAGCGCGTCAAGCATGGCCCAGAGTATATCGCATTTGAACACCAGTGCATCGATCGCCTGCTGCTGGCGTTCCGCCGTGTCGGCATGTTCGAGCACATAGGCAAGAGCGAAGTCGGCGTCGCGCGAGGCCTGTTCTGGCCGTCGGCTGAAATAGGCCAGCGTGTCCTCGGTGATATAATCGTATCTGGCCAGCATCGCGGGTACCCGCTCGCCGATGATGAGCGGCGAGAACATCTCGGTCAGCGACGACGCGACCGCCTCTAGCAGGGTCCGGTTCGTGCAAAAGGAGAGGTAAGCGCCAACCGCGAAACGTGTCGCCGGCAGGGCCAGCCTCTCGCTCTTCACCGCGTCGGCATCGAGACCGAGCGAGGTCGCCAGGTGCAACCAGCGCGCAATACCGCCGCTCCAGCCGTTCTCGCCGTCATGATCCTCGATGCGTTTGCGCCAGGCGGCGCGAAACGCCGGATCCTCGGCATGTGCGAGGATCATAGCGTCCTTGCGTGGAATGACGGCCTGATAGCAATAGCGGTTCAGCGCCCAGGCCTGCATCTCGGTCTTCGACAGCGCACCGCTGGTCATCCTGTGATGGAAAGGATGGCGGTTGTGATAGCGCTCGGCACCGACCCGCCGCAGCACGGCTTCGAGCTCGCTGGAGGACAGGCCGTTGCTGGCTGCGTCGTGGAAATCACTCAAAGGTCCATCTCCATCCCGTCGCGGGCCACTTCCCAGCCAGCCGCTTTGACTGCTGCATGCTCGGCAGAATTCTCGTCCAGAACAGGATTGGTGTTGTTGATGTGGACGAAGACACGGCGGCCGATCCTCACATCGGCCAAGCCGGCGATCGACCCCGCGTCTCCCGACATTGCCAGATGCCCCATGCGCGCACCGGTCTTCTGGCCGACGCCGGCAGCAATCATCTCGTCGTCGGTGAAGACCGTGCCGTCGAACAGAAGGCATGCGGCATCGGCTAGACGCGTTCGCAGGTTCGCATCGATGCGGGCGCAGCCGGGGATGTAGAAGACGGAGCCGCGACTGCCGGCACCGGCGATTCGAACGCCGATCGTGTCGCCGGCATCGGAGCTGAAATTCGCATCCGGCTGGCCTCTTTCTTCGAGATAGAGGGCTATCTTCCCGGGCACGGGAAAGCTCTCGACAGCCACCCCAGTGTCGTGCCCGTCTGCATCGCAGATCGCCAGTTCTTGCGCCGGCGGCAAGATGCGTCGCGGCACGAGCGCCGGATCGAGGACATTGAAAATCGAATTCGCCTCCAGCGTTGCCAGAACCTGAGTCGTTGCATAGACAGCGAAAGGCTGCCGCTCACGCAGGCTGAGCAGGCCGGCGACATGATCGACATCGGCGTTGGTCAGCACCACCGCGCGAATAGGTGTCGAGCGCAGCGGCGCGTCGTGCGCGGGTTGCAATTCAGGCGTTGCCGCGATCTGCTGGCGAATGTCGGGCGACGCGTTGAACAGAACCCAGCCGAGCCCATCCGCCGACGCGGCGACACTTGATTGGGTTCGTGAATGCACGCCAGCTACCCCCGTGCGAGCCGCACGGCTCAGACGATAATTGCAGTTCCATTGCGGAAAGCCACCGCCTGCCGCCGATCCGATGATTCTCAAGCGCATGAAAACGCCCGCCCCGCGGCTTCTCTGACCAGCAGCCGATTTGCAGCCGCAAAAAACGTCCCGCCCGCTTTGCGTGCCTCAAACTCTTTCACGAAAATCCCATGCGGCAAGGGATGCGTGCCCCTGTTGCCAGGGACACGCACCTCTGCGGCCTACTTCTTGGGAGTAATTTCAGCAGGCAGATACCGCGAAATTTCAAAGCCCGCAGCAACCTGACACATGGTCGGTTTTGTCCAGCTCTTCTTCATAACATTTCTCCTCTTCTACCAGCCCGAAGGGGCCGATCCGGTGGTTAGCCAACCATTGCAGGGCACCGAAGCAATGGCTCGTCCATCACGTCTCAAAATGGACAAATGAAACACAAGGTTTTGAAAGGCCGAAAAACAAAACTATCGAAAGTAGCTGTAGTTCTCTTCAATTGTTCATCGCGTAGGTTATTTTCTCCTCCTGACCCATCCCAACTATTGCGTAATCGGATTGTCGTGCTCGTCGATCAGCGGCACATTGTAACCCAGCAGGAGCTTGGTGATCTCCGCCTGGTTTTCCCTGATCACCCGGTTGAGCGTCCGCTTCCATTCCTGGTCGGACGGACGTACGCCCATGGTGATGCGGTAGGACATGCGCGAGCCGGTTTTTTCCTTCAGCAGCGGAACAATGGTGACATCGGCTCCGAGTTCCCTGGCATAGTAACCTGCCATCGGCCCCCACAGGGCCGCCGCGTCAATCTTGCCGGCGAGCATGTCCTTGATCATGACCTCCCCTATGGAAGGGGTGACGCGCGTATCCACCGCCAGCGGGTAGATCTTGGCGGTCCGCAGAAGCTTGTTGGTGGCCATGTTGGCGGTTGGCGGCGTGCTTTCGACGACGCCGATTCTCTTGCCGGAAAGTTTCGGGTCTTCGATCGTCTCGACGCCTTCCATGCCGTTGCCTTTCGGGTATACGAGCACATAGGCGGAGCGGTAGTAGGCATTGGTGTTCTGCACCAGTTCATCACCTTGGGCGTAGCCCATGATGATGTCGCATCGGTTGGCCCCCAGCGTGTTGCGCACAAAGCCGGTAACATTGGGAAACCACGTGTAAGCGACTGATTTCCGCCCCGTGTTCTTGGCAACCAGTTCAGCCAGCTTGTTTTCGAAGCCTTGGCCGCTCTTGTCGGTAAAGGGCATGTTCGAGGGATCGGCGCAGACGCGCAGAATGTCAGGATCGACCAGTTCGCCCGCAGCGCCAAGCCCGGCATTTTGCGCCAGAACGTTCGACGGCAGCAAGGCGAGCGCGCCGAGGATCGGCAGAACGACGCGCAGCTTCGATGCAGTGCAGCCGGTCATATCATCCACCCATGCAGGATGCTTCGGCATCCTTGGCTGCCTGAGCCTTGTTTTCGTGCTTAGGCGGCCTGCCGCGGGGTGCCGCGCCATCGGCGCGAGCGCGCAGATAGACGTAGAGATCGTCCAGGTAACAATAGACGTTCTTGTTGTCGCCAAAGGCAGGCATGACATTTTCCTTGCCGCCGCCGACATTCTTGCGGCCCTCGGCGACGATCGACAGGAACGTGGCGTAATCCATGTTCTTCAGGCTATTAGCCAGGGCAGGCGCATAGCTCGAACCTGTGGCGTCCTGTCCGTGACAGACATGGCAATCTGAGTGATACCGGCGATACCCGCTGAAGGTGTACCAATCGACGGTTCCGTTTTCGATCTTGTAGGTCGGATTTCCGTCCGCATCTAAATATTTGCCTCCTTCTTGCTTCACCGCCTTGGCTTTTTCCATGCTGTCTTCGGCCCGTGCCAGACTTGAGCTGGCCAGAGGCAGCAGGATCAGGGCGAGAGCGGAAACTGCAATGCGAACGATCATTCAGACTCTTCCTTCATTTGCCAGAAACCCTGGCTGCCGTCGTGCAGCGGCATTGATCGGTGTTGGGTGCGCGGCGCAATCGAGAGCCCGGTTCCCGGCTTCGGGTGACCCGGGCTCTCGTTTTCGATCCTAGTCGTTAGGCTCTTCCGGTTATCAGTCCGGGAGGCCGAAGACGGTGAGTTGGCCGCCCAGCGTCGTATAGTCGGCAAGTGCAGCGTAACCGCCGACAGCACCCAGACCGGCGGTTCCAACGACTGCGGTCTGGTCGCCCTGCGCACGGCCCTGATCAACGGCGCCATGCCAGGCAGCGGCATTATCGGGCGAAAGCAGGCCACCTGCCAGACCGATACCGGCCCATCCACCGACGCCGGACAGAACGGCGATGTACTGCTTGCCGTCATGCTCGTAGGTCGTGATGTTGCCGATGATGCCGGACGGGGTCTTGAACTTGTAGAGTTCCTTGCCGTCCTTATCGACCGCCTTGATGTAGCCTTCGAGGGTACCATAGAAGACGACGTCGCCATCTGTCGCCAATGCGCCCGACCACACCGAGAACTGCTCGGGCTTCGACCAGACGATCTCACCCTTGGCTGCATCCCAGGCAATGAAGTTGCCCATGTTACCGTCACCGCCAGGCGCCGCATACATCGACACGGTAGCGCCCACATAGGGCTGACCGGCGGTGTAGCTCACTTTGTAAGGCTCATAGTCCATGCAGACATGGTTGGTCGGCACGTAGAACAACCCGGTCTTCGGCGAGTAGGCGGCCGGCTGCTGGTCCTTGGTTCCAAGCGCGGCCGGGCAGATTCCGGTCGAGTTGGTGTCTTCGCCGTTCTGCTGGGTCGAATACTTGGCGACGACCTGCGGGCGGCCATACTGGTCGCTCTTGGGATCCATGTTGACTTCCGTCGCCCAGTTCACTGCCGGATCGTATTTTTTGGCGACGAGAAGTTCGCCGGTGGCTCGATCCATTGTGTAGGCAAAGCCGTTGCGGTCGAAATGCACCAGCACGTCGTGCTTGGCGCCGTTGACCTCCATGCCATCGACGAGAATCATCTCGTTGATGCCGTCATAGTCCCACTCGTCATGCGGGGTCATTTGGTAGAGCCATTTGGCAACACCGGTATCCGCATCGCGAGCCATGATTGTCATGGACCAGCGATTGTCGCCTGGGCGCTGGACCGGGTTCCACGTCGAGGGATTGCCGGTGCCGTAGTAGACGAGGTTCAGCTTGGGATCATAGGAATACCATCCCCATGTCGTGCCGCCGCCCGTCTTCCACTGTTCGCCTTCCCAGGTGTTCGTGCCGGAATCCTTTCCGACAGGCTTGCCGAGATGGGTCGTCTTCTCGGGATCGAGAAGGGTGTCTGCATCAGGACCTTCCGAATAGGCTTTCCAGGCGAGCTTGCCGTCTTTCAGATTGTAGGCGGCTAGCCAGCCGCGAACACCGAATTCAGCACCGGAGACGCCCACGAGCACCTTGTCCTTGATGACTACGGGTGCCGACGTGCCGGATTCGCCCTTCCCGCCGTCGGTCTGGTCGCCGTTTTTGACGGACCACACCACCTTGCCGGTCTTGGCATCGAGCGCGACGACGGTGGTGTCGGCCTGGTTGAGAATGATCTTGCCGTCACCATAGGCAACACCGCGATTGACCGTGTCGCAGCACATGATTGGAATGACGTTCGTGTCCTGCTTGGGCTCGTATTTCCACAGGATCTTCCCGTCGTTCTTGAGGTCGAGAGCAAAGACGTTGTTTGGGAAAGGCGTGTGGACATACATCACGTCGCCGATGATCAGCGGCCCGCCTTCGTGACCGCGCAGCACGCCGGTGGAAAAGCTCCATTTGACCTGCAGGTTCTTCACATTATCCGCAGTGATCTGGTTGAGTTTGGAATAGCGGGTGTTGGCGTAGTCACCCGTCTGCATCGCCCAGTTCTTCGCATCCGATGCGAGCTTTGCAAGGTCTTCATTGGCCGAAGCCGTATAGGCAGCGCCGAGCGATAAAAACGCCGCGGTCGTCAGAATGTAGGTAGTTTTCGCAAGTACACGCATCCAAAATCCTCCCGGGTTCACAGTGAAGAATCGACCGTCAAGCCCCACAAGGGCTTGCCCAAGCAATTCATGTTGGGAAGTTATTTTCCGGCAGCTGTCACGACCTACCCCGAAGCAGAGGGCACCGTTACCGCCCGCCCCCCTTGGTCTTCGAAAGACTGCCGCCGCTCCCTGATGACGGTGGCGCTCTTGAAGCCGGAAACAGGAAAAAGCTATGTCATCGTAAAAGGCCAGGCAAGCAAAAACCTACAAAGCGTGGTTGCGCTGCAATATCGATATGGTGCGATGCAATATTTAGAAACAATTAAAATAAGCATCGTGCGAGAAACTAATAGGAGGATGATCGCCAGCCGCGATATATATAGCAACCATATTGTTCTCGTATTATATAGGTGATACACATTTGACTTTATTTCGATATATTCCACGGGGCACCTCCGAGTAAGTATGCGTGCGTCTCGCTGGCTGCCGATAGTGAGCGAAGCATGAAATGAACGTGTGAAGGAGGGTGCGCAGCGGGTCATGAAGCTGGCTCTTGTCGGTCGATAGGGCATTCCTCCTTTGGTCCTATACGCAGGCCATGGGAGCTTGACTGGCTTTGCGGTACGTCGCCAATTGGCGCGATGATCCCGTCTGGATGCATGGTGTCCAGGCCAACTGGAGGTTCCTCATGATAAGGTCTGTTGGATCTCTCACCTTGCCGCTGGCCTTTGCGGCGCTGGCCTTTGCGAACTCGGCCAACGCCGCGGGAGACTACCCGACGGCAACGATTGCCGACTACGTGCTCGGCTGCATGCAAACAAATGGCCAGACACGTCAGGCGCTTGAAAGCTGTTCCTGCTCGATCGATGTTATCGCCTCGATCCTTCCTTACGATAACTATGAGAGGGCGGAGACCTTCAAAAGCATGTCGTTGACGACAGGGGAGGCGGCTGGGTTGTTTCGCGAAAGCGCGCCGGCGAAGGCGGCGCGCACCGAACTGAAACGCGCGCAGGCGGAAGCTGACATACGTTGCTTTTAGTCAGGCGGAACAGGCACGTGTGGCCGTGCGCCTCACAGTCCCGCTGTTTCCATCGGCCAATGGCCGCGAAATACCTTGCCATCCGTGATACCTTGCCATCCGTGTCTGTCGCCTCCACACGGATTTCGCCTTTGCCATCCGCCGTGATCAATTCATCCACGCCCTGGAAAGCAAAGACGTTGTCGGCGACTTTCCTGATCTTGAATTCAAGGCCGCCGGCAGCGGCGAGAGCGGTCCGCCCGAGGCAACAAAGGCAGTACCGCGGCGCTGACCGCGGTGCAGCCGTTCACAAGCTTGCGTCGTACCCTGTCGATCGGCATGTCTCCTCCGATATGCATTCCGAACGGCAAGGCGATCAGGCCACACCCGGAAATTTTTGCTGGAACGACCGCAAAAGGTCGCTCATCACCTGTGGATTGCGATGTTGCCGCGGCAATCTTACGTCGAACATGCGAACCAGGAATGCCGATCAAATCGCTCGTTCCCTGCTCGGAAAGGCACATTTCCAGCGCACGACCTTGAGCCTCGGATGTTCCTGAGACCATTTTGCGATCTCGGCGGGCGCCAGGAACATGCATTGGAACAGAGAGCCGCGGCTCTCGAAATAGAGATGTTCATCTCGGCAATTGCCCGGATTGGCGCTAAGGCACACCGTTAATATGAGATCGACCATGTCCATTTGGCACTTATCGTCGCCTGCGCGGCGAACTCTCCAGAGTTCGTGCTTTGGAGTTGCAGCGGATTCCTGAAGGTGCCCAAACAGCAAACCGGCTGGAGTGAGGCTACGTGTTCGGCCAATAGGCGTCAATAATGTGAACCGCGTGTCGCTACGCGCTTCCCCTTCGCGCAGTCGGAAAACGAAACAGGACCTTTGTACGATTGACTTCCTTCATCGGCAGTCTAGCTTTTCGAGGCGTGCAGGTGCTGCCAGTCCGAGGAGGAAGGACGAACGTTTGCTCCCCCCCGTAAAAGCGGATGCCGCGGTCAAGGCATCGACACGCGTAAATTGTCCGGGGCACTCACACGATCAATGAGGAAATGCCATGCGCGCAGTCGCATTTTTCGCCGCCGTCTCCGTCGCCACCTTTGTCACCGCCCAGTCTCAGGCCCAGGATGCCGCGGCGGGTGAGAAGGTCTTCGCCAAATGCAAGGTCTGCCACGTGGCAGACAAGGACCAGAACAAGATCGGTCCGTCCTTGAACGGCGTCATCGGCCGAACGGCCGGGACGCATCCGGGGTTCAGCTATTCCAAGGCCATGACCGAGGCCGGCAAGTCCGGCGTCAAATGGGATGAGGCCACGTTGACCACCTACCTTCACGATCCGAAAGCGATGGTCAAAGGAACGAAGATGGCGTTTGTCGGCCTCAAGAAAGACGAGGACATCGCCAATGTCATTGCCTACCTGAAGCAATTCTCCAAATAACGCTGTACCGCCGGCCATTTTGACTGCGGACGGCCGGCGTTGGCCTGGGTCTTGCGCTTGGGGTCACGCAGCGTCTTGCAGCCTCTGCATCGCGGACGGCAGATCGAACAGGCTGTCGCAAACGAGGTCGGCGCCAAGCTCTTCAACGGGAATTTGGCTGTATCCGCCACGCAGCAGAATGACTGCCATGCCGGCGGCGCGGGCGGCGGCCACGTCGGCGCCGCTGTCTCCGACCATCAGCGTGTCACGAGGTTCGACCTGAAGCTGGTCGAGCGCCAGCAACAGCGCGTCTGGCGCCGGTTTCAAGTATGTCACCGCGTCTCCGCCGACGATCGCGCCGAGATATTCCGTCAGCCGAAAATGCAGCAGGATTTCGCGAGCCGCCAACTGCGGCTTGTTGGTCACCACGCCCATGGCTATTCCGCTCAAATGCAAGTGCGTGAGAACTTCCCTGACGCCAGGCATCAGCCTCGTGCGGCCGGTCAGATGCCTGCGATAGATCGGCGCCATGACGCGGTTGGCCTCATCGAGCGCGCGGCCGAGGAGCGGCGTGCCGGAAGCCGCGAAGGCTCGTTCGACCAGTTTCCTGATGCCGCCGCCGATCATGGACTTGACCTGATCCAGACGCAGCGGCGGCAGATCGCGGCCGGCCAGCAATTCGTTGACGGCGGCCGTTATATCAGGCGCCGAATCGACCAGCGTGCCGTCGAGATCGAACAGGATCGCCTTGGGCGACCCAAACGGCCTGCCTGCGCCGACGTTCATGCAGCATCCTTCCACTTGATCGAACAGCCGATCGAGGCGATCTGGTCGAGTGGTCCGTCGCCGGTTCGGGCAACCTGCTTCATCGCCTCGAACAGGTCGCGCCTCAGCCTGGGCGATTCGGCGTCGCGTCGCGACGCGTCCAGCCGGCCGCGATATTGCAGCGTCAACTCGCTGTTGAGCCCGAAGAAATCCGGGGTGCAAACGGCTCCGTAGGCACGCGCCACCGTCTGGCGCTCGTCGTGGAGATAGGGGAAAGTGAAGGCGTTCGTGCTGGCGAAGAGCTTCATATTGTCGAAGGAATCATCCGGATAGGCCCCGGCATCGTTTGAGTTGATCGCGACAAAGCCGATGCCTTCGGCCTTGAGGTCGTTGGCGTCGCGCACCATGCGTGAAATCACCGCCTTCACATAGGGGCAGTGGTTGCAGATGAAGGCCACCACCAACCCGTTCGGGCCGGCGTGGCTTAAGATCGAATGCGATGTGCCGTCGACGCCGGGCAAAACGGCGTCGATGGCTCGCCAGCCGAAATCGCAGACAGGTGGAATTGCCGCCATATTTGCCCTCCGATGAAACGGTTTTATGCAGCTTTCCGAATCGCCCCGTCGGCCGCCTGCCTGATGGCGCCGATATTGGCGCAATAGGCCGCCTCGGTGCCGCCCTTAAAGATGGCCGAGCCGGCGACCAGCACATTGGCGCCGGCCGCGGTGACCAGCGGAGCGGTTTCGGGCGTGACGCCGCCGTCGATCTCGATGTCGATCGGACGATGGCCGACCAACGCCTTGACACGCCTGACTTTGTCGACGACTGCCGCAATGAAGGCCTGGCCGCCGAAGCCCGGATTGACCGTCATCAGAAGCACCAGATCGAGCCGGTCGAGCACATATTCGATGACGCTTTCCGGCGTTGACGGGTTCAGCGACACGCCGGCCTTCTTGCCGAGATTCCTGATTGCCTGCAGCGAACGGTCGAGATGCGGTCCGGCCTCGGCATGCACTGTAATGATGTCGCAGCCGGCGTCGGCGAAGGCGCCGAGATAGGCGTCGGCCGGCGCGATCATCAGGTGGCAGTCGAAGACCTTGTCCGTTCGATTACGGATCGCCTTGACCACCGGCGGACCGAAGGTGATGTTGGGCACGAAATGGCCATCCATCACATCGAGATGGATCCAATCGGCACCCGCCCGGACGACCGCTTCGACCTCGTCGCCGAGCCGCGAGAAGTCCGCGGAAAGCACCGAGGGCGCGATGATTGTCTTGGTATCCATGGTCGTAGGCTCCCATTCTGTCGTCCGTTTCCGGTCGCTGCACACCAACCGGCGTCGTCTCGTCAGCGCGCCTTCGTCTCCGGTTCGCCTTCGAGCTTACCTTCGGCGAATACGCGGCTGCCGCGAATATCGGATTCCTCGATGGTGATAAGGTCGGCTTTCGTCAACGCCCGGTCGCGCGATGCGAAAAGCCGGCTGGCCTGGCGAAGCCGCGCCCGGTCGAGGCCATTGCGGACCGAACGGGCGTTCGAGAAATGCGGCAGTCGCATGCGGATCGGGAGATACTCTTCGAGCGCCTTGGCCGCCGCTTCGCTGAGACGGTAATTCTGTTCCGCCAGCATGATCTCGGCGATCGATTTGAGTTCGCTGACGCCGTAGTCGGGAAAATCGAGGTGATGGGCGATGCGCGAGCGCATGCCGGGATTGCTGTCGAAGAAGCGGTCCATCTTGTCCTTGTAGCCGGCAAGAATCACAACCAGATCGTCACGGTTGTTTTCCATGCATTGCAGCAGGATTTCGATCGATTCCTGGCCGTAGTCGCGTTCGTTCTCGGGCTTGTAGAGATAGTAGGCCTCGTCGATGAAAAGCACCCCGCCCATGGCGCGCTTGATCACGTCGCGGGTTTTGGGCGCGGTGTGGCCCACATATTGGCCGACGAGATCGTCGCGCGTCACCGCGACCATGTGCCCTTCGCGGACATAACCGAGACGATGCAGGATTTCGGCCATTCTGAGCGCCACGGTAGTCTTTCCGGTACCGGGATTTCCCGTAAAGTTCATGTGCAGCGTCGGCGCGCCCGAGGTCAGGCCGAACTTGCGGCGAAGCCGGTCGACCAGGAGCAGCGCGGCGATCTCGCGGATGCGGTTCTTGACAGGTTTCAGGCCAACGAGTTCGCGGTCGAGCTTTTCCATCACCTCGTCGATGTTGGATGCCTCGAACTCGGCCTGCAGATCCACCGATTCGCCCTGCGCGGCAGCGCCCTTTGCTATCGCGTCCAGCATGGTTTCGCCTAGCTCCGCTCGCCTTCGGGCCTGTCGGTCGCATAAGGCACGATCGAATAGCCCTGGCTGCGCCCGTCACGCTCCTGGCGCAGCAGCCGGAACCCGGGTTCATTGGGCGGCCGGTTGACGATGAATGACATGCGCGGCGCTTCCCAGCCCTTGGTCGAATCGAAGGCGGTGACCCGGACATACATGTTCGGCATGGCTTTCCGGCAATTGTTGACTTCAAGCAGGATGCCCGCCGGGTCCCTCAGGTCGAACATCGGGTTGCCGTACATTTCCCAATAGGTGTTTCGCGGATGCGGATCGTCGGTGTATTCGACGCTGACCGCCCAGTGGTTTTTCAGCGCGTATTTGATCTGCGCCGAAATCTGCTCATCGGTCAGCTCGGGCAGGAACGAAAACTGTCCCTGCGTGACCTTGTTTCCGGGATTGGTCATCATGGCGACGGTTCCTTTCGTCTAGAAGCTCGGCGTTGCGGTTGGCACAAAGTCGGCCGTGTCGGTCGATTCGTAGTTGAAGGTGACGTCCTTCCACGTCTCCAGGGCCGCCTTGAGCGGCGTGCACCATCTGGCCGCCTGTTCGAGGATTTTGGTCCCTTCGCGCAGATAGTCGCGGCCCTCGTTGCGGGCGAGGATCATCGCCTCCAACGCGACGCGATTGGCCGTCGCGCCGGCCTGGATGCCGTCCGGATGGCCGATCGTGCCGCCGCCGAACTGCAGGATAACGTCCTCGCCGAGATAATGGATCAACTGGTGCATCTGGCCGGCATGGATGCCGCCCGAGGCGACGGGCATCACCTTGTTGAGCGAGGCCCAGTCCTGATCGAAGAACAGCCCGGTTTCGAGGTTCTGCGGCGTGCGCTCCTCGCGCAGCGTGTCATAAAACCCCTTGATCATAAGCGGGTCGCCTTCCAGCTTGCCGACCACCGTGCCGGCATGGATGTGATCGACGCCGGCCATCCGCATCCATTTGCAGATGACGCGAAAATTCATGCCGTGGTTCTTCTGGCGCGAATAGGTCGAGTTGCCGGCCCGGTGCAGGTGCAGGATCATGTCATTGCGGCGTGCCCACTTGGCCATCGACTGGATCGCCGTATAGCCAATGACGAGGTCGATCATGACGATGCAGGAGCCAAGCTGTTTTGCAAATTCGGCGCGCTCGTACATCTCCTCCATCGTGCCGGCGGTGACGTTGAGATAATGGCCCTTGACTTCGCCGGTGGCGGCCGACGCCTTGTTCACAGCCTCCATGCAGTAGAGGAAACGGTCGCGCCAATGCATGAAGGGCTGCGAGTTGATGTTCTCGTCGTCCTTGACGAAGTCGAGGCCACCCTTCAGCGCCTCGTAGACGACGCGGCCGTAGTTGCGGCCTGACAGGCCAAGCTTCGGCTTCGTCGTCGCGCCGAGCAGCGGCCGGCCGAACTTGTCGAGCCGCTCGCGTTCCACCACGATGCCGGTCGCCGGGCCCTGGAAGGTTTTGAGGTAAGCCACCGGGATGCGCATGTCCTCGAGCCGCAAGGCCTTGACGGCCTTGAAGCCGAACACGTTGCCGATGATCGATGCAGTCAGGTTGGCGATGGAGCCGGGCTCGAACAGGTCGAGGTCGTAGGCAATATAGGCGAAGTACTGCTGCTCGATCCTGGTGCCTGGACCTGTGTTCGGCACCGGCTCGGATTTGAACGCCTTGGCGCGGTAGAGCTCGCAGGCGGTCAGCCTGTCGGTCCACACCACGGTCCATGTCGCGGTAGAGGATTCACCGGCGATGGCGGCGGCCGCCTCCTCGTGGTCGACGCCGGGCTGCGGCGTGATCCGAAACATAGCGATCAGGTCGGTCTCCTTTGGCCGGTAGTCCGGCTCCCAGTAGCCCATCTTCTTGTAGGGGATGACGCCCGACCGGTAGCGTTCCTTGCCTTCCTTGAGCGTGCCTGCTGACGGCATGTCGATCTTGTTCATGGCAGGTCTCCTGTTTGCCGCTCAGGCGGCTTTCGCGGTTGCGATATGGGGGTCTAGCTTTCCTGCGGCGTAACGTTTCGCCATCTCATCCATCGCGATCACCCTGATCTTCGACGCATGGCCTGCGGTGCCGAAGCGTTCGAAGCGATCGCGGCAAAGGTCGCGCAGGGCGTCCATGGCGGGTTTCAGGAATTTACGCGGATCGAATTCGCGCGGGTCCTCCGTCGCGACGCGGCGGAACTGTCCGGCCATGGCCATTCTGCAATCGGTGTCGATGTTGACCTTGCGCACGCCGTATCGGATGCCGCGCTCGATCTCCTCGACCGGGACGCCAAAGGTCTGGGGCATCTCGCCGCCATAGTTGTTGATGATGTCCTGCAGTTCCTGCGGCACGGAGGAAGAGCCGTGCATGACCAGATGCGTGTTGGGCAGTTTTTCGTGGATCGCCTCGATCACCTGCATGGCCAGGATGCCGCCGTCGGGCTTGCGGCTGAATTTGTAGGCGCCGTGTGAGGTACCGCAGGCGATCGCCAGCGCGTCGACCCGGGTGGCGGTCACGAAGTCGACCGCCTGATCGGGATCGGTCAAAAGCTGGTCGTGGGAAAGCGCACCTTCGGCGCCGTGCCCGTCCTCGGCCTCGCCCTGGCCGGTTTCGAGCGAGCCGAGCACGCCGAGCTCGCCTTCGACCGAAGCGCCTACCCAGTGCGCCATGCGTGCGACACGTTCGGTGATGGCGACGTTGTAATCGTAGCTCGCCGGCGTCTTGGCATCCGCCATCAGCGACCCGTCCATCATCACCGAGGTGAAGCCGTGGCGGATCGCCGACAGGCAGGTGGCTTCGTTGTTGCCGTGATCCTGATGGATGCATAACGGAATGGCCGGATGGATTTCGGTCAAAGCCTCCATCATCTTGGCCAGCATGATGTCGTTGGCATAGGAACGGGCGCCGCGCGAGGCCTGGATGATGACCGGCGCATCGCAGGCCCTGGCGGCCTCCATGATGGCGAGGCCCTGCTCCATGTTGTTGATGTTGAATGCCGGCACCCCGTAGCCGTGCTCGGCGGCATGGTCGAGAAGCTGGCGAAGGGTGATGCGGGCCATGGTCGTCCTCCTAGATGATGAGCTTCAGCGCCGCTGCCGCGACGGCTTCGGGCGTGATGTCGAAATGCCGATAGAGATCCGGGGCAGGGGCGCTGGCGCCGAAACCGGCCATGCCGATGAAAGTGCCGGTGTCGCCGATCCAGCGGTCCCAGCCGAGCCGTGCTGCGGCTTCGATGGCAATGCGCGGCGCTGAGCCGAGGACGGCTTTGCGGGTGCCGGCGTCCTGTTCCTCGAAAAGCTCCCAGCACGGCATCGAGACAACCGCGGCGGCGATGCCGTGCTCGGTCTCCAGCCGTTCGGCGGCGGCAACCGCGATTTCGACCTCCGAGCCGGTGGCGATCAGCGTCACCGCGCGGTGCCCGGCTGGCTCGCGCAGGATGTAGGCGCCCCGGCTCGACCGGTTCTCGTCGCTGTCTGTCTGGCGCAGCATCGGCAGGTTCTGGCGCGAGAGCACCAGCACGCTCGGCCGGTTCTCGCTCTTCAGGGCCAGTTCCCAGCACTCCGCCGTTTCGATGATGTCGGCCGGACGGAAGACGTTGAGGTTCGGCGTGGCCCGCAGCATCGCCAGGTGCTCGACCGGCTGGTGGGTCGGGCCGTCCTCGCCGAGACCAATGGAATCATGCGTCATCACATAAATCACGCGCTGGCCCATGAGCGCCGAGAGCCGCATCGCGCCGCGCGCATAGTCGGCGAAGCACAGGAACGTGCCGCCATAAGGCACGAAGCCGCCATGCAGTGCGATCCCGTTCATGGCTGCGGCCATGCCGTGCTCTCGGATTCCATAGTGGATGTAGCGGCCTGCGTAGTCGCCCGGCGCGATGCGGTTCATACCCTTGGTGATCGTCAGGTTCGAATGCGTCAGATCGGCGGAGCCGCCGACGGTCAGTTCGGTTGCGCCATTGATCGCAGCGAGTGCCATTTCCGAGGCTTTTCGCGTTGCAACCTTGGTCGCCTTCCCGACATGCTCCTTGCGGAAAGCGCCGAGCGCTTCGAACACCGCGTCGGGCAGGGCGCCGGCGACCGCGCTCTCGAAAGCCTGCCGCCGTGGCGAGGCGGCAAGCCGCTGCTCCCAGGCGCGGCGTGCCGCTTGCCCGCGCTCGGCAATGTCGCGCCAAGCGAAAAGGATATCGTCCGGCACCTCGAACGGCGCGTAGGCCCAGCCGATGTTTTCGCGCGTCGCGGCGATCTCCGCATCGCCCAGCGGCGCGCCATGCGTCTTTTCCGAACCGCCCAGATTGGGCGCTCCCTTGCCGATCACCGTGCGGCAGGCGATCAGGGACGGCTGGTCCGATTGCTGCGCCGCTTCGATTGCCGCCGCAACGGTTTCGGTGTCGTGGCCGTTCACCGACTGGACCTGCCATCCAGCGGCTTTGAAACGTGCCGGCTGGTCCACCGATGTCGACAGCGAAGTCGGTCCGTCGATCGAGATCGCATTGTCGTCCCAAAAGACGATCAGCCGGGAGAGCTTCAGGTGACCGGCAAGATCGATCGCCTCGTGGCTGATGCCTTCCTGCAGGCAGCCGTCGCCGGCGATCGCGTAGGTGAAATGGTCAACGAGATCTGCGCCGTGGCGGGCAGCAAGCATGCGCTCCGCCAGCGCCATGCCGACAGCGGTCGAAATGCCTTGTCCAAGCGGGCCGGTCGTCGTCTCGATGCCAAGCGCATGGCCATATTCCGGATGTCCGGCGGTGCGGCTGCCCAGCTGGCGAAACCGCTGCAACTCCTCGATCGGCATGTCTTCAAAGCCTAGCAGGTAATGCAGCGCATACTGCAGCATCGAGCCGTGCCCGGCCGACAGCACGAAGCGGTCGCGATCGGGCCAGTTGGGGGCCGACGGATCGATATTGATAAAGCGGCTGAACAGCACCGTTGCGACATCGGCCATGCCCATCGGCATGCCCGGATGACCGGAATTGGCCTTTTGGACGCTGTCCATCGCCAGTGCGCGAATGGCGTTGGCCATATCGCGTTCCGAGACGGCGGCGACGGGCTTCAGTGCTGCTGCTTGGCTGTTCATGGCGTCCTCCTCACGACACACGGTTCTTGCGTTCGATCAATTGCAGGATGAGCGGCGTCAGGATCAGCTGCATGGCAAGGTCGAGCTTGTTGCCGGGCACCACTATGGAATTCGGCCGCGACATGAACGAGTCGTGGATCATCGAAAGCAGGTAGGGGAAATCGATGCCGCGGGGGTTGGCGAAGCGGATGACCAGCATCGATTCGTCGGGCGTCGGAATCCAGCGCGCGATGAATGGATTGGACGTGTCGACGATCGGCACGCGCTGGAAGTTGATGGCGGTCTGCGAAAACTGCGGGACGATGTAGCGGACATAGTCCGGCATGCGACGCAGGATCACGTCCATCACTGCCTCGGTGGAATAGCCGCGCGTTGCGCGGTCGCGATGGATCTTCTGGATCCATTCGAGATTTATGACCGGCACCACGCCGATCTTGAGGTCCGCGTGCCTGGCCAGGTTGATCTTGTCGGTGACGACGCAGCCATGCAGGCCCTCGTAGAAGAGCAGGTCGCTCGGCGGAAATTCGCGCCATTCGGTGAAATGTCCCGGCGGCGTGCCGTACTGCTTCTCCTCATCCTCGTCATGGATGTAGGTGCGGGTCTTTCCGGTTCCCCGGCGGCCATATTCCTCGAATACCTCTTCGAGGATTGCCAGTTCATTGGCCTCGGCGTGGAAGTGGGTGAAGTTCGGATTGCCTGCCTTTTCCTCCTCGGCCACCTTCGCCTTCATCGTGGCGCGGTCGTAGCGATGAAAGGCATCGCCTTCGATGAAGGCGGCCCCGATGTTCTCGCGCCGGAAGATCAGCTCGAAGATGCGCTTGACAGAGGTAGTGCCTGCGCCCGACGACCCGGTGATGGTAATGATGGGGTGCTTTGCCGACATGGTCTTCAGGCCCTGAAAAGGCCGCGGCGGCTGAACAGCGGCGCGCGCTCGCCGATGGCGCTCGGCTCGGTGTGGTAGCGGGTGATACGCGCGACTTCCCGCGCCGATCCGAAAACCATGGGCACGCGCTGGTGCAGGCTCTCGGGTTCGATTTCGAGGATGCGGGTGATCGTATCGGTGGCGGCACCGGCCGCCTGTTCGACGAGATAGGCGATCGGGTTTGCCTCATAAACGAGGCGAAGCCGCCCCTGCCTGTAGCCCTTGCGCTTGTCGCCCGGATACAGGAATACGCCGCCGCGCATCAATATGCGGTAGCAGTCCGCGACCAGGGAGGCGATCCAGCGCATGTTGAAGTCCTTCTCGCGGGGGCCTTCGGTGCCTTCGAGGCAGTCGTCGATGTAGAGCCGTACCGCCTCATCCCAGTGCCGGTAGTTGGCCGCGTTGATGGCGAACTCCTGGGTACGCTGGGGGATGACCCGGCTCTCGTAGGCCTGGACGAAGGTGCCGAGCCTGGCCGAGAGAACGAAGACGTGCGTGCCGCTGCCGAGAGACAGAACGAGCGCCAGCTGAGGCCCGTAGATGAAGAAACCGGCGCCCAGCTGGTTCACCCCTGCCTGCAAGAACGAGACGGCCGGATTCGCATCCGGCGCGCCAATTGCGGGGAGAAGCGAGAAGATCGTTCCAATCGACACGTTGGTGTCGATGTTGGAAGAGCCGTCGAGCGGGTCGATGGCGATGGCAAGAGGCGCTTGCGGGTCGAGGAGCACCGGCTGCTCCAGTTCCTCGGAAGCGTAGAGCGCGACCGGAGCGTGGCGCATGGCATCGAGAAAGATGTCGTCGGCGAAGACATCGAGATCCTTCTGAACATCGCCGTCAGCATTGGCGCCACGGGTTCCGGCAAACGCGGTACCGAGTACCCCTTGATTGATGGTGTTGCGGATCGTGGTGGCCGCCTGCGTCAGCCGACGGACGGTCATGACGACCGCGGCGCGCAGTTCGTTCGGCTCGCCGAGATAGGAGTTCAGAAAAGCGTCGAGCGTTGCCGCTGGCATCGTAACCTCCCGATCCAGCCGCCTCTCCTCGGGTCGGCCGGATTGGGGAATGAAAACAAACGATGCTGGATAAGTAAAATTCAATAACTTTACTTTGGCACTAAAAAAAATTTAGTATGCTGCATGAGAAACCTCACGCTCAAGCAGTTCAAGACCGTTCAGGCAATCGTCCGCCACGGGAAAATCGTCAGTGCGGCCAGGGTGTTAGGCCTGTCTCCTCCAGCGGTGACGATCCAGTTGCGGCAGGTTGAGGAAGAGTTCCAGCTGGCCTTGTTTGACCGGACGGCGGACGGTATGCGTCCCACTGCCGCAGGTCTTGCCTTCGTCGAGACCGCACAGGCCATCGAGGAGCGGCTTCGTCTGCTCGAAGACAAGATGGATGCGATCAAGGGCGTGCGCGCCGGCAGCTTGCGACTCGGTGTCGTTTCCACGGCCAAATATTTCGCACCGCGGCTGATGGCTGCCTTCATGAAGGAACATCCCGACATTGACATGCGGCTTGCCATTGGTAATCGCGCCGAGACGATCGACAATCTGAAGAATCACGACATCGACATCGCGCTGATGGGACGCCCGGCGAAGGAAGTCCCGGTGCGTGCCTCGGTCTTCGGCGATCATCCGCTGGTCATCATCGCGCCGCCGGACCACCCGCTGGCCTCGGTGCGCGAGATATCCAAGGAGCGGATCGCCCAGGAACATTTCCTCATTCGCGAGTCCGGCTCCGGCACGCGCATCTCGCTGGAAATATTCCTGAGCGACGTGCCTGGCCGCATCGACGATCTCGGCGTCGAGATGGGCTCGAACGAGACGATCAAACAGGCGGTGATGGCCGGGCTCGGCATCGCCTTCATCTCTGCCCACACCATCGCCGCGGAAATCGAGGCTGGCCGGCTGGTCATCCTCGACGTTGTCGGCATGCCGATCCGCCGGCAATGGTTTTCGGTGATGCGCAGCGATCACGCGATCTCGCCGGCGATGGCGACCTTCCACGATTTTCTGATGCGCAAGGGCGCGATGTACCTGCCGCTGTTCGGCAAGCTCTATCCGCACGAGGAACCGAACACTAGAGGCCGCGCGAGTTAGGGCGCGCGGTCCAGGCAAACGCTTTTCACAAACGATGGCGTGCGTCAGCTACTGATCGGCTGTGACCTGTAGACCGATGTTCATGAGCCGAGGATCGGGAGGCATCGCTGGTGGCACGCATTTGCGGAGCCGAGGCGACTGCCATCCAAGCGGTGAGGGCCACGGGGTGCGCACCGCGTTCACGGAACGGGTGGGCTTTGACTGAGCTTCTGCTAGCCTACAATTGGTTCGGCGACAGCTTCTTCGAGGCCAGCTGCCGCTTGGTTGGCAAGACCGCGGGCCGCTGCTTGTGAATCGTAAAATTCCTCAAGTGCATAGACTCTGCCCCACCGCAGGGTGAACACGTGGAGACCACGGTTGACGTACGACGCGTCGCCATTGAGCAGCGTTGCGGTGCCGTCCCACTGGGCAAACACGGTGGTATGCCACGGCCAGCCCTTCACCCAGATGTGGTTGACCGTGAGATGGAGATTGGGCAGGACGCGGCCGAGGCGCTCAAACCAGCGGCGCATGGCTTCTTTGTCGTGGCGCTCACCACCAAGCGCGTGGGCGCCGGAAACGCGGTGATGCACATGCGGCGCGAGTGCCTTCACCGCCTCATCCCAGCGATGGTTGTTGACGTGGTCGAAGCTGTCTCGGATCGATTTCTCGACAAAATAACTGTATAGCATTTGACCTCTCCTCAAGCTTATTCGATGGCGCGATCGAAGGCACCGTGGCGCTCCGTCGGCTGATTCTGATGATGCTCGCCACCCTTGGGGAACGCTGGCGTTGATCCGGTGGAACCTTATTGGTTTCTGTCCGGTGGCTGCTGCTGTGGCCGTCTCTAATGCGGCTTTTGCCTGCTCCTAGCGCTCTCGGGAGGACCATCCGAACAGGACGCCCGCCAGCACAATGGCGGGTCTCGTTTTCATGCCCATCTCCTCATATCGAGTAGATTGCGTTCGACCTCTACGTCGGCCGCGCGGACGCGAGAGCCCACGGTCCGCAGCACGCAGGTCGCGGTCTGCACGTCGGGTCAGCGCATTGTCGCGTCGGCTCGCAGATCCATGTCAGTCTCGGTCGAGACCGTCACCTGCTCGCCGGACCTTGAGAACGCGTAAAGCGAGCCCTGGTGGCCCGGCATGGAAAAGGCCACGGAGTCATCGTTGGCGAGACCCATGACGACGCGCAGCGGATCGCCCCCCGTCTTCGGCGCGAAGGTGGCGGTGACCTCCAGCAGGTCGCCATCGACCGGGACGTAGTAGACCACCATGTCGAGGTGTCCCTCGTGCAGGCTGCCGCCTTCGACCGGTCGTCCGATGGTTGCTTCCTCGGCAAGAGCCGGGGTCGCAAGAAACAGCACCGCCAGCAGCGATGCGCTCAGGGTTTTGCTGATCATCTCGTATTCTCCTTTTTAGATTGCGTTCAACCTCTATATAGGTTATAGATTACGAATGCAATCTAAAAAAGGAGATGGCGATGCGCGTAAGTCGCACTCAAGCAGCAGAAAACCGCGAGACCGTGATCAATGTGGCAAGCCGGCTTTTTCGGGAGCGCGGCTTTGACGGCATCGGCCTTAAGGATCTGATGAAGGGGGCCGGGTTGACCCAAGGCGCCTTTTACAAGCAGTTCGCGTCGAAAGAGGACCTGGCCGCGCAGGCGTCCAGGCGGGCGATGGAGAGCGCCACCCACCGGTGGTCGGCCGCGACCGCGGCAAAGCCCGAGGATCCGCTTGGCGCGGTGATCGCGTTCTATCTCAGCATGGACCATCGCGGAGAAAAGATGGACGGCTGCCCGATCGTGGCGCTGGGTTCGGATGCCGCTAGACAGGGCACGGACGTGAAAGCGTCGTTCGAAGCCGGGATCGAGGAGCATCTCGAGATTCTCGGCCGTTTCATTGCCGAGGCCAATGGCGAGCAGTCCGATGGCAAGGCCATGGCCGTTCTCTCGACAATGGTCGGCGCGGTGCTGCTCTCGCGGGTCGTCAACGACCCCGATCTCGCGCAGGCTTTTCTGGATGCGGCGACCGATCAGGTTCGCGAAGCAGTCGCCACTTGAACGGCGTGAGCAACGCTGGCGGCCCACCCAAATCGATAGGAGACTAGATGCGACGCATCGTTGTTACAGGGATGGGAGCGGTCACGCCCCTTGCTGCCAATGTCGAAGCGTCCTGGTCGCGCCTCTTGGCCGGTCGTTCGGGCATTCGTAGGCTTTCGGACGATGTCGTGGGAGACCTGCCGGCGAAGATCGGCGGCGTGGTTCCCTCCTTGGAAGAAGATCCGGACGCTGGTTTCGATCCCGATGTCATCCTGGCTGCGAAGGATCAGCGCAAGGTAGATCGGTTCATTCTCTTTGCGCTGGCGGCGGCAAAAGAGGCGCTTGCGCAGGCGAAATGGGAGCCTGCCTCGGAAACGGATCGCTTGCGCACGGCCACGATCATCGCTTCGGGGGTCGGCGGGTTCCCAGCCATAACCGAGGCGGTGCGCACGGTCGACCGGCGCGGCGTCCGCCGTCTCTCGCCTTTTACGGTGCCGTCCTTCCTGGTGAACCTCGCGGCAGGCCACATCTCGATCCGCTATGGCTTCAAGGGGCCACTCGGCGCGCCGGTGACGGCGTGCGCGGCCGGCATCCAGGCGATCGGCGATGCGGCTCGTCTCATCCGCGCAAACGAGGCCGATATCGCCGTGTGCGGCGGCACGGAAGCATGCATGAATATCGTCAGTCTCGGTGGTTTTGCCGCGGCACGCTCTCTTTCTACCTCCTTTAATCACCGTCCTGATGAGGCCTCCCGACCGTTCAACAAGTCGCGGGACGGCTTCGTCATGGGCGAAGGAGCCGGCATGTTGGTCATCGAGGAATTGAGCCACGCGCTGGCGCGCGGCGCAAGACCGCTGGCCGAGCTTGTCGGCTACGGCACGACGGCGGATGCTCATCACGTCACCTCCGGTCCCGAGGACGGCGACGGTGCGCGCCGGGCCATGGAGATCGCAATCGCCCAAGCAGGGATTTCGCCCCGCGAGGTTCGTCATCTCAATGCCCATGCGACCTCCACGCCGGTAGGCGACCTGGGTGAGATCGAAGCGATCAAGAGCGTGTTCGGGCGCGATTTCGCGATAGCTGTCAGTGCAACGAAATCGGCGACCGGACACCTGCTCGGAGCCGCCGGCGGGCTCGGAGCAATCTTCGCAATCCTGGCGCTCAGGGATCAGATGGCACCGCCGACCCTCAATCTGGGCGCTCCCGATCCGGCCGGCGACGGGATCGACTTCGTCGCAAACCGGGCCCGGCCGATGGCGATGGGCTATGCAATCTCCAATGGCTTCGGCTTCGGAGGCGTTAATGCCAGCGCGCTGTTCCGGCGCTGGACGGATGATCTGGCCGGCGCGAGCACCGGAGGCGCTCATGATTGACGCCTTTCGCTCCGACCTTTCGTGCTTCTCCCACGCCAATCCAATACGAAGAAAGTGACCTCCATGAACAAGACCAATCTAGGCGTCGCCCTGGTGACCGGGGCATCCAGCGGCATCGGGCACACAACGGCCAAAGCCCTGCAGAACGCGGGCTTTCGCGTGTTCGGAACCAGCCGTCGCGCGGTCGCCGACCGATCCGACGGCGTTACCATGCTGGCCTGCGACGTGACCGATGATACGTCCGTGGCGAAACTTGTCCACGACGTGCTGGCCGAGACCAGGCGCATCGACCTGCTCGTCAACAATGCCGGCGTTGGCCTGCTTGGTGGCGCGGAGGAGTCCTCGATGGCCCAGGCCAAGTCGTTATTTGACGTGAACGTCTTTGGCGTTATGCGAGTAACCAAAGCGGTGTTGCCGACAATGCGCCGTCAAGGCAAGGGCAGAATCGTCAATTTGAGCTCGGTGCAGGGGTTCATTCCAGCTCCCTATTTCGCGCTTTATTCGTCGACCAAGCATGCCGTTGAGGGCTATTCCGAATCGCTCGACCACGAACTGCGTACTTTCGGAATTCGCGTCGTGTTGGTGGAGCCCGCCTATACCCGCACCTCATTTGAAGAAAATCTCGCCAGGCCGGATCAGCTGCTTGATATCTATGATTCCGCGCGCGCTGGCATGAATGCAGCTGTGCGGAAAGCGATGGAAAAAGGCGATGCGCCGGAAGTGGTAGCCAGGACCGTTTTGGCGGCTGCGACCGATCCCGCTCCGAAGAGGCGCTATGCGGCTGGAAAAATGGCGCGTCAGGTCAGTTTCCTGCGTCGTTTCGTCCCCGCATCTGCATTCGACAAAAGCCTGCGAAAGCAGAACGGGCTGCCGGTCTGAGGTCGACAACAATGATATTCCTGTTTCGGTCGAACCCGTGGGAGAGCGCGTTCCAGGAGTTCACATTTTTTGGCATTGGCACAGCCGGACGCGCGTCTTCGATGCGCTCGCGTCCGCGACTGAGCCCTGCGGTCGTTGGCGTTAGATTAGCGTCATGTTATATTGCGGCGCGAAAGAGCGGGGGCCACGTTCTTTTCACACCCGTAAGCGATCCGTATGTGCGACCCCTGCAGACTGGTCGATATCACGGAAACTCCCGGGCATGGGGTTCGGGATTCGAGGGGGACAAGGGGTAATGCTTTACACGCTCGTTATGATGGTCTGCCTGACGGATGTGCCGCAGACCTGTGAACAACGCGAACAGATGGTGGACGGCCTAGCGATGAATCCCGGGACCGCCTTCATGCAGGCGCAATCGCTGGTAGCCCAGTGGATCGAGACGCATCCCGGTTATTTCGTTCAGCGCTGGCGCGTGCTGCCCGGCCGTGGATCGTGATATCCGCCGCAAAGATCGAATGAGGTCCTACTTCTTCGCGGCGAGCGTTTCCGAGACGACCTTGGACAATTGATAGAGCCGCTGCTCGATTATCGTCGGCACTTCACAGACGTAAGTCAGTGATTGGACGCGCTCATTGAAAATTCGCGTTGCGAATTTCAGCTGTTCGGTTCGCCGATCGATCTCTTCGGGATCTGGATCCGGCTTTACCCGCAACGCATCGACATCGGACGCTTCCTTGCGCAACGCGGCGGCCATTTCGAGCTGCTTGTGGGCGTAACGAGAAATGCCGGAGATCACCTGCGAGCGCTCGGCGTCCATGTGATCGAACATGCCTTGCACCAGCATCGCCATTTTGGGTGCAAGTTGCTCGGCCGGCAAGGAGGCGGCGAAATCCTTGATCTTCTTTTGAGCTTCCGCAATCGGCATCCGGCGAGCTGCCAGCTCCTCGACCAGGGCGGAGATGGTGGGGTCGTTCGACCAGTCCTTCGCCGCTGAAGGAAGGTCCGGTCCGCTCCAGATCTGGCCGAGCGAGAGTTGCGGCACCTTGCGCTGTATGCAGGGCCAGTCTGGATCGGGGTTGGCTGCCATGGCGTTGACGCCCGGCGCGAGCATGGCAACCAGAGCCAGGCCGCGAACAAGGCTCATTCGTGCCATCAGGCATTTCCTCTCGTGTCCTGTTTGCGGGTCATCAGGCCGCGCGAAGGGTCGTAGGCGATGATGGCGGCGGCAAGGAACAGCAGCGTGCAGCCGGCAACGACGCCCAGCGACAGCCACTCAACCTGGCCGTAGAAGGCGAAGCGGATCAGTTCGACAGCGTAAGTAAACGGATTGGCGAGGCAGATTTTGTAGAGCAGGGGGCTAGCCTCCTGGATACGCCACAAGGGATAGAGTGCCGGAGAAGCGAAATAGCCGGGAAAGATGACGAAGTTCATGATGCCGGCGAAGTTTTCGAGCTGCTTGATCATCGAGGACAAAAGCATGCCGAGCGCGCACAGCATCATGCCTGACAGGAACAGCGCCGGCAGTACTGTGAGATAGCCGAGCGGCGGCGCCTTGACGCCCCAGAACCAAGCAACGATCAGGAACGCGTAAACCTGCGCGATCGACACGGCGACACCGGCGAGCATCTTCGAGATCAGTAAAAACCAACGCGGGAAGGGGCTGACCAGCAGGGTGCGCATGTTGCCCATTTCGCGGTCATAGACCATCGACAGCGAAGACTGCATGCCCGAAAACAGCAGAATCATGCCGCACAGGCCCGGCGTGATGTAGACCTCGTAGAGCACGTAGGTCTTGTAGGGCGGGATGATCGATACACCGAGCACCTGCCGGAATCCGGCGGCAAAAATGAACAGCCAGACGAGCGGCCGAACCAGCGAGGATATGAAGCGCTCGCGTTGGTGCAGGAAGCGCAGGCACTCCCGCACGACGATCCCTTTGAGGCAAATGAGGTAGTGGCGGAGCCCAAATTGTTCGAACTTCACCGGCGTGAGGGCGGCGACTTTTGCGGGCATTGCGGGAGCGCTCATGGCGACATCTCCGCGATGCCGCTTGTTTCGATGCGGTTGAGCCTGGAAAAGGCGTCGCGGATCGAACTGGCACCGCTCGTCGCAACGACATCGGCCACCTTACCCTTGGCAACCAGGTCGCCCTGCCGCAGCACGACGACATGGTCGCCGGCTTCGACCTCATCGATCAGATGCGTCGCCCACAGCACGCCGATGCCCTCGGTTTCGACGAGCTTGCGGATGGTGGCCAAAATGCCCGCACGCGACTGGATGTCGAGACCGACCGTCGCCTCGTCGAGCAAAAGCAGGGAAGGGCGGTGGAGCAGCGCCCGCGCGATCTCGATGCGCCGCATTTGGCCGCCGGAAAGACTGCGTGCCTTGTCATGCTGACGGCCCTGCATGTTGACCATGTCCAGCAGCGCGGCAATGCGCTGCCGGGCTTGGTGTCCGCCAATGCCATGCAGCGAGGCGTGGTAGGAGAGGTTCTGGTGGACGCTGAGGTCGAGGTCGAGCGTGCGTGCCTGGAACACGATGCCGACACGTCTGAGCGCTTCGCCCGAAGCGCGGCTGACATCATGGCCGAAGATGCGGATCGATCCGCGGCGAGTGCCGTAAAGATGGCTGATCAGTGAGAACAAAGTTGTCTTGCCGGCGCCGTTGAGACCGAGCAGAACGGTGAAAGTTCCCGGCGCGATCGAGAATGAGACGTCGTGGAGCGCCCGCTTCGGACCATAGGAATGGCTGATACCGGCAAGATCGAGCGCCGCCACCTCCTCTCCAGGTCCACCTGTCCTCACATGTTGCATGCCGCTGGCTCCTTCGGGGCGCGCTGGTTATCTAGTGCACTTGCAGCATCCCCGCGGCAAATATTCATCATGCCGGCCTCCCTGATAATCGCTGCGGTCTAGTGGGGCGATATGGCCACGCCCCAAGGCTGCTGGCCCACCGTGACCGATTGAACCGGCTCGTCGGTCGCCGTGTCGATGAAGGTGATGTCGTTGGAATTGCCGTTGGTGGTGATCAGCGTCTTCTGATCGGGGGTGAAGTCGAGATGCCAGACGCGCTGGCCGACCAGGATGTATTTTTCCACCTCGTAGGTTTCGGTATTGATGACGGCGACGTGGTTGGCTGGGCCGAGCGCGACATAGGCTTTCTTGCCGTCGGCGCTGATCGCGATGCCGACCGGCTGGATGGTTTCGGGCCGCAGTCCCGCAATCGCGAACTGGATCTTCTTCACCACCTCGCGTTTGAGACTGTCTATGACGCTGACGGTACCGCCGATTTCGGCACTGACCCAGATCTGTGATCCGTCGGGCTTGAATTGCGCAAAGCGCGGACGCGTATCGACCAGGACGTTGTCGGTCACCTCATGGCTGTCGGTGTCGATGAAATGCGCCATGCTGGTGGTTTCGGAGGTGTTGACCATGGTTTTGCCATCGGGACTGACGGCCATGCCTTCAGGCTCCACCCCAACGGGAATCTCGGTCATGACCTGCTTGCTCTCGATGTTGATCGCGGTGACGAGATTGTCGTCCTCGTTGGCGACGTAGAGCGTCTTGCCGTCGGGCGAAAGCACGAACAGTTCGGGATCTGGGCCCGATGGCAGCGTGCCCACGATCTGCAGCGTCGCGGTATCGATGATTTCGATTGTATCGTCATCGCTGGCGCACAAATAGATGAACTTGCCGTCGTGCGAGATGGTGATACCGCGCGGCCTCTGGCCGACTTCGACGGTCTTCACCACTTGCATCGTCGCCGTGTC
Source organism: Mesorhizobium sp. M1328 (assembly GCF_040318075.1). Classification (NCBI taxonomy): domain Bacteria; kingdom Pseudomonadati; phylum Pseudomonadota; class Alphaproteobacteria; order Hyphomicrobiales; family Phyllobacteriaceae; genus Mesorhizobium; species Mesorhizobium sp. M1328. The sequence continues at coordinate 128,050 of NZ_JAMYLO010000011.1, forward strand.
GACGACCGTTACCGTATTGTCTTTCTCGTTGGAGACATAAACGGTGTAAGCCCACGCCGGATTGGCCATGAAGCCGGTTGCGAGAATGGCGAGTGCGCAAGCTCGTCTCTGCACGAAAATTCCTCCCGATTGGTTCTACTTAAGGACGCATTTCGTTTCCGGCTGATCGACGCCGAGCGTATCGAGCTCGGAGATTTGGTGGAGATAACCCTCCTGTGGCGATGTTGAGACCACCGATTTGGTGTCGCCGAGCAGGATTGGCTGGCGAAGCTGATGGTTCCACTTGCGGAAGGTCAGCTTCTGTCCCTTGAAGGCGGCGACCGAGAAATCGTCCGAGCGGATGTAGTCGCTGATCTTCTTCGGATCGTCGCCATTGGTCCGCGTGCTGGCTTCGCCCACCGCCCGCACCGCCGTCCAGGCCGACATATCCTTGGACAGCATTCGCCGGCCGGTCGTCCTCAGGAAACGGCTCTGCATTTGAATGCCACCCCATTGCTCGCTCGCGGGATGCCAGGACGATGCGACAAGACCGGCCGTGCCAGCGACCAGCCGCGGTGTCCAGGTGCGGTAGGGCACATAGGTTCCGAACACCTCGCTCTCATCGGCGACAAGCACCACGTCATGCTCCGGCAGATCCTGCGTGAACACGGAAATCTGCTGCTGTATCTGCGTAGCGCCGGTGTCGGTGCGGCGCGCCGTGCCAGTGTCTTTGAATTCCTTCTCGGCGACGATCTGACCGCCGAAGCGAGCCGCCGCGCGGCGCAACGCGGCCGCATAGAGATGATCCCGCTCATGCGAACCGTAGAGCAGCACCCAATTCGGCCATTTCTTTACTACGAGATACTGCGCCAGCGCGTCGGCCAGCATGCTTCGCGTCGGCGCCACATGGAAAATGTTTATCCGGCAGTCTTCCTCGCGCAGGCTGTCGTCAGTGGCACCGACATTGAAGACCAGAACGCCCTTGTCGCGGGCGATGTCGGCGATCGACAGCAATTGCCTGACCGAGAGGTCCGCGACAACATAGCGGTCACCTTTGGCAATCAGATCATTGAACGCCTGAGCCGCGTCGGCCTCCGGCTTGACCTCGGTTATGTCGAGGCTGAATTTCTGGCTGAGGAACTTTCCTGTCGTATTGTTGTCGCCGATCGCCACATTGGCGCCGGCGACACCTTCGTCGGGTGGCGGCAGGTCCAGCAGGGAAAGCGCCAGTTGCGGCGCGTAGGCCCGCAAATAACCTATTCTGATTTCGGTTATCTTTCTTTCCGGCCTGCCGGTTGCGACCGGTTGCTTGCCCGTCACTTCCTGGGCCATCACGTCCGCAACGTTGGCGGTCTGGAAAAAAAAGCACAAAAAGGCCGCGAGAGTGCCTGGCACCGCGCTCGTCATCGATAAAACTGCCCATTCTTGCACTAAAGTCCGATTGTTCCCGGACCAGCGCGAATTCAAGGTGCCCACAATGAGCTTAGCGGACCCCACAAGATTTATCAAAGCCCTGCAAGTGGACTTACGTGTCTGCTTTAGTCCTATGTCTTTTCGCGGAGATACGGCGGTGAATGAGCGTGTTGCGGTCTTCGACTCCGAGATCATCCGCAGCAATACCGGAATGTGAAACTCTATGGGTTGCCTTGGGAGGATTGCCTGATGAAAACGCGCGCCGCTGTCGCCGTCGCCGCCGGAAAGCCGCTGGAGATCATGGAGGTCGACCTCGAGGGCCCTCGCGAGGGCGAGGTGCTGGTCGAGATCAAGGCAACCGGCATCTGCCACACCGACGAGTTCACGCTGTCGGGCGCCGACCCGGAAGGCCTGTTTCCGGCGATCCTCGGCCATGAGGGCGCCGGCATCGTCGTCGACGTCGGCAAGGGCGTCACCTCGGTCAAGAAGGGCGACCACGTCATCCCGCTCTATACGCCGGAATGCCGGCAGTGCCCGTCCTGCCTGTCGCGCAAGACCAACCTGTGCACCGCGATCCGCGCCACGCAGGGACAGGGCTTGATGCCCGACGGCACCTCGCGCTTCTCGATCGGCAAGGACAAGCTGTTCCACTATATGGGCTGCTCGACCTTCTCCAATTTCACCGTGCTGCCCGAGATCGCGGTGGCCAAGGTCAACCCGGACGCACCGTTCGACAAGATCTGCTACATCGGCTGCGGCGTCACCACCGGCATCGGCGCTGTGATCAACACGGCCAAGGTCGAGCAAGGCGCGACGGCGGTCGTCTTCGGCCTCGGCGGCATCGGCCTCAACGTCATCCAGGGCCTGCGCCTGGCCGGCGCCGACATGATCATCGGCGTCGACCTGAACAACGACAAGAAGGAATGGGGCGAGAAATTCGGCATGACGCATTTCGTCAATCCGAAGGAGATCGACGGCGATATCGTGGCTCATCTCGTCAACATGACCAAGCGCGGCGCCGACCAGATCGGCGGCGCCGACTACACGTTCGACTGCACCGGCAACACCAAAGTCATGCGGCAGGCGCTTGAATCGTCGCATCGCGGCTGGGGCAAGTCGGTCATCATCGGCGTTGCCGGCGCCGGCCAGGAGATCTCGACGCGGCCGTTCCAGCTGGTCACCGGCCGCACCTGGATGGGCACCGCCTTCGGCGGCGCGCGCGGCCGCACCGACGTGCCGAAGATCGTCGACTGGTACATGGCCGGCAAGATCGAGATCGATCCGATGATCACCCACACACTGAAGCTCGAGGACATCAACAGGGGCTTTGACCTGATGCATGAAGGCAAGTCGATCAGGAGCGTGGTGGTTTACTGAGGAGGAGAAAGCCGCCGGCTAACCAGCCAGAGGCCGAAAAATGCAGATGTTCAACAAGGGAGGAAACAAAAATGCCGGAAAAACTGCATCCTAAGATCGACAATGGCCTGCCACGGGAAAAGGCCGACTTTGCCGGCGGCACGCTGGTCTGCGCCTGCACCAGCAACCCGGTCAAGGTGAAGGTCAAGGGCCAGATCGCCCATAACCATGCCTGCGGCTGCACCAAATGCTGGAAGCCGGAAGGCGCACTGTTCTCGGTCGTGGCGGTTGCCGCTACAAACGACGTGACGGTGACCGAAAACGGCGACAAGCTGAAGATCGTCGATCCGGGCGCGCTGATCCTGCGCCATGCCTGCACGGGCTGCGGCGTCCACATGCACGGCCCGGTCGAGCGCGACCACGCTTTCAAGGGGCTGTCCTTCATCCATCCCGAGCGCTTCCAGGAGGACGGCTGGTCGCCACCGGGCTTCACCGCCTTTGTCTCGTCGATCATCGAATCCGGTGTCGATCCGAGCCGCATGGACGGCATCCGATCACAGCTGAAGTCGATCGGGCTCGAGCCCTACGATTGCCTCAATCCCGGCCTGATGGACTATATCGCCACCTGGACCGCAAAGAGATCGGGCGCGTTGCCGGCCTAGCAGCTGCTCGACTATCATCGATCGAGCCGGGCGGCGCCGCCCGGCACGATCATGTGCACGTGCGGATGGTGGGTCATCGCGGGGCCCCACGTGGGCAGGAAAGCGGTGATGCCGACACGGGCGCCGAAAGCGCAGGCCTCGACGCCCTAATTTGCAGGCACTGCCCATTTCAATCGCCTCGATTGCGCCGAGGTGCCCAAGCGCGGTCAGCTGATACGGGTTCTCACGGTTGAGATCTCCCGTATTCTGTCCATCTGCCCAACATCACGGCCCCAGGCTTCGACATCCGGGCGCTGATGCCGCCCTGTGGAGCAGAAGAAGCTGGTGGTGCTCACGATCGCGCGAGCGGTTCACACAAGCATTGGCCTCCGCCCAGGCGGGCTGCACGAAGATCTGCCACGGCTTTAGTCGAGGATATGGGCAATTTGATCCGCCCCATCCTATTCGCCGGAAGATACACACTTGAAGATCAGGCCCAATTAGACTAAGTTTTATGAACTAAGTCACGAGGCCCGCAATGCGCACCGTCAATATTCACGAGGCCAAGACGCATCTGTCTCGTCTTATCGACAGGGCAGCCAAAGGCGAATCTTTCATTATCGCCAAATCCGGCAAGCCGATGGTCAAGGTCGTTGCCATAGACGCACCTGCGGCCGGCGAAATGCGTCGCGTGGGATTTATGGCCGGGCAGTTTTCAGTTCCGGACGATTTTGATCGCATGGCCGATGAGGAAATCGAGAAGCAGTTTGGCGGCGATGCATGAAACTTCTGCTCGATACCCATCTTCTGCTCTGGGCGGCGGGCGAGCCCGGAAAGCTCCCGCCCGCCGCTCTTGCTGAGATCGAGAATGTCGACAACCACCTGACCTTCAGCGCCGCAAGTCTCTGGGAGATTGCCATCAAATGCAGTTTGGGCCGCCCTGACTTTAGGGTCGATGCGCGTCTTTTACGTCGGGGCCTGATAGACAATGGCTATCATGAGCTGCCAATCACCGGGGAGCATGCCATTGCGGTGGAGGGGCTTCCACCCATCCACAAGGACCCCTTCGATCGGATCCTGATTGCTCAATCGATTGTGGAAGGCATTACATTGCTGACCGTCGACGATCTGGTCGCACAGTATCCTGGGCCTGTCCGTCGTCTCTGATGGAGGTGGCCCGAGCCCTCGGTGGGGTAAGCGGTTGAAGTCAGCTATCGCTTCAGACCACCCATGAACGCCTTTACTCGAGCAGAGTCGACTTGGTTCCACCAGACGCCGTCGTGCTTCAGCGCGCTGGCGATGATGACCCCGTCGACAATGGCGAGGATATCCTTGGCGTTGTCCGCCGTGACACCGCTGCCGACCAGCGTTGGCAGGCCGGCGGCCTGCTTGATCATGCTTATGTAGCCCAAATCCGCGGCGTGGCCGGTGCGCTGGCCGGTGGCGATGATGGCGTCGGCGTCGAAGAAGACCAGGTCCTTGACCAGTTCCTCCACCGGACGGTCGGCGACGATGGCGTGTGCGCCGTGCTTGACATGGGCATCGGCGAAAATGCGGATGCCGTTGGCGCGCAGCCTGGCGCGGTAGCGCGCCGCGCGGCCCGACTCGCCTTCGACAAAGCCCTCATTGGCGACATAGGCGTTCGCCCATTGATTGACGCGGACGAAACCGGCGCCGGCAGCGCTGGCGATCGCCAAGGCCGGGATCGCGGCGTTGGCCAGCACATTGATGCCGATCGGCCTGCCGAGTTCGCGGCGGATGCGGTCGGAAACAACCGCCATATAGGCCGCCGTCTCCGGGCCGATATCGTCAGGCTTGGCGAAGGGGAGGTCGCCATGGTTCTCGACGATGACGCCGTCGCAGCCGCCGTCGAGATAGGCTTTGGCGTCATCGAGCCCGCGCTGGTAGATCGCCTCGATAGCCTCGCCGTCATAGCGCGGCGCGCCGGGCAGCGGCGCCAGATGAACGACGCCGATCACCACCTTGGTGCGGCCGAAAAGGTCTAGAAGCGCGTCGCCGCCGGATTGGCCGATCTGGGTCATGAGAGCTCCATTTGATCGATGAGCACCGCCATCTCGGAGGCGGAAGGACAGGATGCCAGCGTGCCCGGCCGTGTCACAGCGATTGCGGCGGCCGCGAGCGCAAGCTCCAGCGCCGAGGTGACCGGCATGCCCCGCGCAAGCCCGCCGGCGAGGCAGCCGCAGAACACATCGCCGGCGCCGCTGGTGTCGAGCGCCTCGACCTGCGGCGCCGGCAAACGAAGTGGTTCTCCATAGTCCGGGGAGAGCACAAGGCAGCCTGCGGCGCCGAGCGTGATAACTACCGTGCCTGCGCCTTGGGCTACCAGCGCGCCGGCGGCTGCTGTCATATCATCCCGGCCGGTCAGGGTTTTCGCCTCGGATTGGTTGACAACCAAAACCTCCGCCAGGCCGAGATCGGGCAGCGAAATCGCATCGATCGGGCTGGCGTTGAGAACGGTGCGTGCGCCGTTTTCCCTTGCTGCCCCGAGGCAGGCATTGGTCACGGCAGCCCGCAAATTTCCCTGGCAGACGAGGATGTCGCCGGGCGCGATCCAGCGGACAAGTGCTGTCTGCGCAACCGGGTCGAAGGCTTCGCTGCAGGCGACGCCGCTGACGATGAAATTCTCTCCGCCTCGATCGACGACGATGGTCGAGCGGTCGCTCGGCAGCTCGAATTCGCTCACCTCAAGGTCGGACAGCTCGCTGTCGAGGCGGCTCCTGATCCATGCGCCAGCGGGGTCCTTGCCGAGCGCCGTCCAGAACGTCACCTCTGCACCAGTCCGTGCTGCTGCGACCGCCTGGTTGGCGCCCTTGCCGCCGAGCCCGTCGGCATAGCTCACGGCATTCAAAGTCTCGCCCGCGGCAGGGAAGCGGCCGACGCGAAACACGGTATCGACGCAGGCATTGCCGACAACGTGGACATGCATGGCTCAGCTCTCACCGGTCGCCCAGCCCAGCATCTGTTCGAACAGGGTCTTGTAGCCTGGCCAGGCGATGAATTGCGGCGGCAGCCAATGCGGCCCGACATCGGATGTCCAGGCCACGGTGCGGCCCTTGCCGTAATGGCCGGTGACAAGCAGCGGCAGCGAGCCATAATCCGACGACACACTGGCCAGGACCTCGGCCCCGTCCTTCAGCGTCACCTCGTTAAAACCGAGCAGGATCGGCCAGTCCGAGCCGAGGCCCCTGAGGATGGGATGGCTCGACCCTGGTTTCGGCACGGGCGCAAAACCTTCGGGAACCTCGACGCGGTCGTCGTAGGCCAGGCAATTCACCGGCAGCACGTCCTCGACCGGGGTCTTGCGGTAGCGCGCGCCGCCATTGATGCCCTGGAAGCTGTAGTAACCGCCGAACATCAATAGACCGCCGCCACCGCTGACGTAATCGCGCAGCAGACGCAGGCGGTTCGCCGTCGGCTTGGAGTGGACCCAGGTGTCGGGATGCAGCAGCAGCGTGTTGGCGCCGATGTCGGAGAGCACGACCGCGTCATAGGCCGACAGCGCCTCCATGGTCTGAGGAAAGCCGCGCTGCGCGTCATGTGCCGGCATGAAGGTGACGTCGAAGTCGGTCGCCTTCAGCGCGTCCAGCAACTCGTCCGCGCCGGTGTGGTAGGTAACGGTCGGAAACTGATCGAAACCCTTGATATGGGTCGCGGTCGACACCCAGGATTCGCCGGCAAGCAGGATTTTCTTCTTGGACATTTGAACTCCCGTCGTAACTCGAGGCCATTTAGAGCCGCGCGAATACGCTCTTTGGATTAGCGATCAGCATGCGGTCGATGGCCGCCTGCTCGACGCCGTGGCGTCTCAGGCGCGGTATGAAATGCTTCAGGATATAACCATAGCCGAAGCCGCCGAAGCGCGTCAGCATGATCTTGAGGAACACATCCTGCGACAACAGCAGGCGGTCGCCGAAGCCCGCCTCGACAAGGGCGGCGATGGCGCGTGCGTTCTCCTCGTCGGAGGGCGATTGCGCGTCCTGGTCGGCATAATAATAGTCCATGCCGATCATGTCGTATTCGAGGAACGCGCCGCGCTCGGCGAGGCTCTTCTGATAGTCCAGATCGTTGTGACTCGGGTTCATGTGGCAGAGCACGGAGTGGCGGAGATCCGCGCCTTCGGCCTCGACGATATCGAGCACTTCATGCGCCAGCCGCTCCCAGCCCGGCAGGTGGATCGACAGCGGCACGCCGGTGACGCGCGAGGCACGCGCCGAAGCACGCAGCGACTTGCGTTCCTCGGCGGTGAAATCCTTGCTGACGCCGACTTCGCCGATCAGCCCGGCCATGATCGGCGGCTGCGTCTTGCCGCCACCGACATCGTTGACGATGAACTCGGTCACCGCGTCCACATCCATCGCCTTCAGCCATTCGGGATGGGTGTGCTCGAGATAGAAGCCGGTGCCCATGACGATCTTCAGGCCGGACATGCGGCTGATGCGGGCGAGCTTTTCGGGGTCGCGGCCGATGCCGATATTGGTGGCATCGACGACGGTGTGGCCGCCCAGCGCGCGATAGCGCTGCAGCTCCGACAGCGCCAGGTCGGCGTCGTCGAGCGAAACGTTGTCGCGGTTGACGTAAGGGTTCATGCGCAACTCGCCGATGATCTCGATGTTCACCGGCTGCTCGGCGATCGCCATGTCATCGGGATGGCAGGGGCATTTCCAGCTGCGCGCGCCGTCGAGCAAGATGTGCTCGTGCATCAGCGTGATGCCCATGTCGTCGACCGGAACCGGGCCGAGCACGGTCATCACATGGCCAGTATCGACCCCGATCGCCAGCCGCTGGCCGGGCACTGCGTCATCGAACAGACCGCTCATCGGCTCAACGGCTCCGCACGGCGCCGCGGAACAGGCGGAAGTTCAGCCAGATGGCGATCAGGATGATCGTTCCGGTGACAATCGGCGTCAGGAAAGGCGACAGATGCGCCAGGATCAGGCCGTTGCCGATGACGGCCACGGTCAGCGCGCCGAGCACCGTGCCAATGATCGTTCCACGGCCGCCGAACAGGCTGGTGCCGCCGAGCACGACGGCGGCGATGACTTCCAGCTCGAAACCCTGTCCGGCATTCGAAGATCCCGATCCAAGCCGGGCAGCAATGATGATCCCGGCAAGGGCTGCCGCGGTGGCGGAAATCACATAGACGAAGAGCGTCGTTTGCCGCGTGTTGACGCCGGCGCGCCGCACCGCCTCGGCGTTGGCGCCGATGCCGGTGACATAGCGGCCGAATGGCGTCTCGTTGAAGGCGAGATAGGCGATGGTAAGGATCGCCAGCGCGATCAGCGCCGGCACCGGCACGCCAAGGAACCAGGCGCGGCCCAGCACGGTGAAAGCGCTTCCGGGCTCGATCGGGATGGAATAGCCGCCGGTGATCAGCAGCGCCACGCCACGGATCACCGAAAGCCCGGCAAGCGTGACGATGAAGGACGGGATGCCCTCATAGGCAATGAAATAGCCCTGTACCGCCCCAAGCAGGGCACCGAGCGCCAACATGGCGAGGATAACGACTGGCCACGGCAGGCCAAACTGCAAAAGCGTCGCCGACAGCGTCGCCACCAGCGCCAGCACGGATCCGACCGAAAGATCGATGCCGCCAGTGGTGATGACGAAAGTCATTGCCGCGGCGACGATCAGCAGCGGCGCCGACTGCCGCAGGATGTTCAACAGATTGGGCGACGTCAGAAAGGCGTCGGTCGCAACCGAGAAGATGATGCAGACGACCAGAAAGAACAGCGCGATCGAGACGACACTGCCATTGGCGAGCAGCGCATCGCGCCAGGTGCCCTTGTGCACTCGTGAGGGCTGGGCGGCGTGGATCGCGTCGCTCATGCCGGCGCTCCACCGCGATAGCCATTGGTGGCGGAACGCGCGCTGAACTTGCGGCCGACGATCAGATTGACCACGTCTTCGATATTGGTCTCGCCGATCAGCCGCTCGGCGACGTTGCGCCCTTCATACATGACCTGGATGCGATCGCAGACGAGGAACAGATCCTGCAGCCGATGGGTGATCAAAATAACGCTGACACCGCGCGCACTGACCGCGCGGATCAGTTCGAGCACCGCCTCGACTTCGGCCACGGCAAGCGCTGCCGTCGGCTCGTCCATGATCAGCACGGCCGGTTCGAACGAGGCGGCGCGGCCGATCGCGATCGACTGGCGCTGCCCGCCGGAGAGGTTTTCGACCTTGAGCCGCGTGTCGGCAATGACGATGCCGAGCCGATCGAGCATCTGGCGCGTCTCGTCATGCATGCGCTTCTTGTCGAGAAAGGAAATGCCTGCGATGCGGCGGCGCGGCTCGCGGCCGAGAAACAGATTGCCGGCGACATCGACCGTGTCGCACAGCGACAGGTCCTGGTAGACCATCTCGACGCGCGCCGCACGTGCGTCCGCTGGCGAGTTGAAGATCACCGGCTTGCCGTCGATCTCGATGGTGCCGGCGTCGGGAACCACAGCCCCCGACAGCACTTTGCTCAATGTCGACTTGCCGGCGCCATTGTCGCCGACGAGCCCCAGCACCTCGCCCGGCTTCAGCGTCAGCGACACATCATCGAGCGTCTGGATGGCGTTGTAGCGCTTTGAGATGCCGCTCATCCGCACCCGATAGGTCTGGCCACTGCTCATCTGGGATTCCACGCGATTGCAAGGTATCCGCGGCGCAGCTTCAGGCGGCGCCGCGGCTCGGTCGCCGACGCAGTTTACTTGAACATCGCGCGGTATTGGTCGACATTCTTCTTGGTCACGATCGTCACCGGGATATTGATGATCGGATCGATTTTCTCGCCCTTCTTGAGCTTGCCCAGCGCTTCGACCGCGGCCTTGCCTTCGCCGGCCGGATCCTGCTGCACGACCGCCACCACCCAGCCGTCGTCTATGCCCTGAACGGCCTGCTTGGTCAGATCCCAGCCGAACACCTTGACGTCGCCGGTGCGGCCCTGGCTGGTCACAGCCGAAACGGCGCCGAGCAAGGCCGGCTCGCCGGTCGCATAGAGCGAGTTCATGTCCGGATTGGCGGTCATCAGGTTTTCCGAAGCGCTCAACGCGGTCTCCTGAACGTTCTGGCCGTCGACCGTGTCGAGGAAGTTGACGGCCTGGCCGCTTTCGGTCACCGCCTTCTTGAAGCCGTCGAGCCGCTGGTTCTGGATGAATGAATTGAGTGCGCCGACGATACCGATCTTGGCCTTGCCGCCCATCTCGGTCTTCACATAGTCGGCGTAGAATTTGCCGATATCCTCGCCGGCCTTGGTGTTGTCGACGCCGATGAACGAAATATTGTCGCCGTCGGGGATCTGCGCGTCGATGGCTATGACGGGAATGCCGGCCGCCTTGGCCGCGGTGATCGCAGGCTTGACGCCGTTGACGTCGATGGCGACCAGAATGATGCCGTCGACTTTCTGCGTGATGTAGTTCTCGATCGCGTCGTTCTGCGCGCTGGGCACATTGTTGGCGTTGAAAATGACCAGCTTGGCGCCCGCGGCGTCGGCTGCCTTTTGCGCGCCCTCGTTGATCTGGTTGAAGAACAGGGCCTGCTGGTTGATGTTGACGAGAGCGAACGTATCGGCAAGCGCCGATCCCATGGCTGCCGAGCCCATGGCAATGGCGGCGGCACAGCCGGCGAGAAGTTTGAACAGACGCATTTCGGTTCCCCTTGCTTGCGGACCAGACCTCGGCTGGTCCCGTTGGTGCTACAGGCACGAGGCAAGCATTCAAGAGACTTGAATATTTGTCAATCCAAATGAACGCAAAGCGTTGCTCAGAAAGTCGCCGGCGTGTTGACCCAGAAAATGCTAGCGCGTTCCTCGCCGATGTTGCGGTAATGATGCGGCAGCTCCGACCTGAACACGAAGGCATCGCCGGTGGCGAGAGCATGGCTCTTGCCGTCGACGATCAGTTCGATCCGCCCGGCGAGCACGTAGCCGACTTCCTCGCCGGCGTGCTGGATCGGACCTTCGCTCGAGCCCTCTGCCTCGATGTGATGGATGTTGCATTGTAAGAGGTGGCCAGGCGAATATGGAATGATGCGTTCGAGCGAAATTCCTTCGCCACGCCGTAGCGCGTCGAGCGCAATCAAAGGCCTTGCGCCCGCCCGGAATACGATCGCCTCGTCGTCATCGACTTGCTCGAACATCCAGCCGATGTTGGTGTCGAGAACCTCAACCAGACGGTGAAGCATGGGCAGGGACGGCGAAGCCTTGCCGTTCTCGATCTTGGACAGCAGGCTTTCCGAGCAATTCGCAGCCGCGGCCAGCGTCTTCAGCGTCATGCCGCGTGTCTGGCGGGCGAGGCGCAGCCGAGTTCCAAGTCTCGCAGCATTTACGGTGGCGTCCGTTTCTGACTCTGGCCGCCGTCGATCGATTTTGTTCATCTGTTCGCCAACCATCCAACGGTCAAGGGCAACTATCGCGCGAGCAAAAGACCTCAGCCGACGATTTGCAAGTGCTGATGCGTCAAATTCGAGACTGTAGCCGTAGCTCCGGCATCTGGCGAATGCTGCTCCCGCATGGACCGCACTGATATCTCGCCCAGTCATCCCTGTCGCTTGGCTGCCCATCGGGGTCGAAATCGTCACCGTTACCGCGTTACGTCACGTGGTGAGTGGACTTGGAACGTCAATGCAGGCAAGGCGGGCCACGCAGCCAATCTATACAACCACGGCCGTGCCGACACGATGAAATCTGGACTGTCACCGAATTCGCGAAGTCCGCCAGAAGTCACCAGCCCCAGCGCCCTACGGAGTCTAAGCCCAGGGCGCGCAGGCTCTCCGTAGCGGCGACGTATTCAATGAAATTCTTGGGGCAGTCGCGCACGGCTTGAGCTTCGACAATTTGAAGAAAGTCCAACAGAATTAATGGACTAGCACCTTGCGGATGTGAATTGCGGAAGCGATGCGCGGTTAATGCTTTAGAAGTATAGACACATCGACACGAGGTGCGAAGAAGCAACGCCAATACAGCTGATTGGTTACGACATATTTATTTTCGCAGATATGGTATTGCCCGTCCGGGGATTCCTGTACACGGTCCCGTGGGATGGTGAAATTATGCGGCAAATAAATGTACCCACCGTCCACCCTGGACCGCACCGAAGACCGAGGTACGGCGCGGCAATCAGAACCACCGCAGCACTTGAATTTGGTCTGTGGGTCAATCTTGTCTTCGTACCAATCATGGGCGTTAGCGGCTGTTGCGGCGGCGATACACATTGCCGTGAAGATGAGCCTTCGCATGGCATTCCTCAAGTATCTGGCGGGCGCTGCTCGTTCGGGTTTCCATGTATATTAGCGTTCCATTGAAAATACCATTGGCCTCCGTCCGACTAACGCAGCTTCAGCCAGCGACGCTCGCAACTGAACGACCGCATTGGGTCACGTCATGACACACTTGCACCGAACAAAGGTCTGCTCTTGTCGCTCCGGGTTTGAAAAGCATCTGTCCGCTTTCCGGCCCGAAGCAGACCTTTGCCGAGCGGCGATCAGCGTGGCGCGGAAACCTTACTCCTCCTTCGCTTTTCGGGGGCAGACATCGGCCTGCGCGAGGTGGGGCGTTCGCTTGGGGCGCCTCCGGCGACGGCGAGTTTTGTTCCGTTCCGCCAAAGGGGGTTTGCTGGTGTGGATCTTGTTTTGGGGGTATTCTCTTGGTTGAAGAATGGGCCTAGTCGACTTCGATTGCGGTCGCTTTAGCTCGGCCGCTCCGCTCGGGAGGAGCCTCTGATTGCGATGGCGCGCTTTGCCCACCTTGCCCTTCTCGCCTTCGCATTGTTGCCTGGAATTGCGCTGGCTGGGAAGCCTTTCGTCCCGAGCTGGATCAAAAACGATCCGGTAGCGAAGACGGTGGCTATCGAGATTGTCGCCGATTGGAACCAAGTCGAGCGGTACCGCAGGGACAACATCCGGACCGACATTATCGACTTCAACGGCTACTGGGGCGGCAATCTCACGATCATCGTGCCAGAAGAATGGTCGGTCCAGATCGAGTTCATCAATGGCTCCTCGAATTTCAGGCACGGTCTGATGGTGACCAGGGTTTATGCTCGGTCAGAGATGCCAGTGAAGTTGGAGGCTGAGGATGCGATTTGGGGGGCGTACACCGCTCCGCTAGAGGGGATTAAAATTAATGAGAGGAGGCAACTCAACTTTGTTGCCCAGCAGGCGGGGAACTATTTCCTCGCCTGTCCGAGACAAACGCACCTGATGGACGGACACTGGATCGGTTTCGAGGTGAGAGGCAATCTTGAGCGGGCCGTGGCAATCGTCCATGAAGACAAGTTTCCGCAGGAGCAGCCACCAGGACGCCCATAGCGTTGCGCGAGCAACCAGCGCTATGGCTTCGTCGTGGAGATCATTGCAAATCCATGGCGGCTTACCTTGAAACTCGAAAGTCTGGCCGCGCCCGACCGGTTTAGAACTGCCCCTGGTTGCCAAGCCACCAGGTCCAAGCTGAAGCATCCAAACAAGCCTTTGGCGCAGCCGGAGCATCGGCGAGGGCTAATTTGGGCCGTAGTGTCGAAGCGTCGGTGGAGCCGCCTTCCAAGCTTGATCCACAAGTCGCCTGTTGGCGCAGATGAGCCTACTTGGGCCGCTCCCGTGTGCGACCACTTTCCGCCCGATCGAGACTTAGAGCGCTCCCACGCGGAATAGTTCGAGCCGATGCGCCCGCCGGCTCGGTCGTGCCATTTCAAGACCCCGCGGTGCTTTTCCAGAGCGACTTTCGCCTATCGGAAGGAGTCGGGCGGATTCTCCCATAGCCGACAGTCCGCGTCCGGCCCCAATCAAGTCGTTTCGTAACCGGCAGCCGCTTGCGGGTAAGGTCCTGATAGGCGAAACTGATTGGAACCGGGAGGGTTTGCCACCTCGCCTCCGAGGTTGGCCGCCGACAGAGTGCTCCGAAATGGACCGCAAGCTCGCCGCCATCCTTGCTGCTGACGTTGTCGGATACTCTGCCATGATGGAGCGCGACGAGGCGGGTACGCATGAACGGGTGCGCGCCGATCATAAGGAACTTTTCGAGCCGACAGTAGCGCGTCATCATGGCACTATCTTCAAGCTGATGGGCGACGGCCTGCTGGCGGAGTTTTCTTCTGTCGTCGAGGCGATGGAATGCGCGGTTTCGTTGCAACGTGGGCTGGCCGAGCGAAACGCCTCTTTGCCGAAAGACCAGCGCGTCGAAGTGCGCATCGGCGTCAATCTTGGCGAGGTGATTGTCGAGGGTGACGATCGGTTTGGCGAGGGCGTAAATATCGCGGCGCGACTAGAACAACTTGCCGAGCCTGGCGGCATCTGGGTGTCTGCAAAGGTCGCGCGCGAGGTTGAGAAGAAGCTGGCTTTCGGCTTTCAGTCGATGGGCCTGCAGAGGGTCAAGAACATCGCGGAGCCGGTGGAGGCATACCGTGTCACGATCGGCGGCAAGGCCAAGCCCAGGCGGGCGAGCCGCAGCCGGTCGCGGCTGCCAGTCGTGGCGAGCTTCCTGGTGCTGGTCTTAGCAGTCACAGCGGTCCTGGCGTGGTGGCAGTTCTATGGAACAAAGCGTGATATGGGCCAGGGTGGTATCCCGACCGTCGCGGTTCTGCCGTTCAAGAACATGAGCGGCGACCCGAAGCTGGAATATTTCAGCGACGGCATGACAGACAATTTGATCTCGATGCTGGCAGGCGTCACCGAACTTAAGGTGCTCTCGCGTAGCTCTACCTTTGTCTACAAGGACAAGCCAACCGATGTCCGCCGGATCGGCCAAGAATTGAACGCGGCCTACGTGATCGAGGGCAGTATCTGGAAGGAGACGGACCGGGTGCGCATCACCGCACAGCTGATCGACGCGCGCACGGGCGAAAACCTCTGGGCGGAAAAGTTCGATCGCTCTGGAAGCAATCCCCTTGTGATTCAGGACGAGGCGATCGAACGCATCATTGGCACGCTTGGTGGCCAGCGCGGAAAAATGTACGACATCGAATACAAGAAGGTCTGGGAAAAGGACACACCGGATCTTGAAGAGTACGACTTCTTCCTTTGATCCAATTTCTTTTTTGGGCAGTTCACGCCCGAGAGCCTGGTGAAGGCGACGGACATAATTCTTGAGGGCCTGGCCAAATTTCCCGACTCGTCGCTGTTATCGTGCGGACTGGCTTGGGATCACGTCTTGGCGGCCAGCCTCGGCTTTGACGAAAAGCCTGACGAACATTGGCGCATGGCGTCCGAACTGGAAGCAAAGGTTCTTCCGCGGGCCAACCTCGGACCCGACGCAAGAAAAAGCTGCTTGTGGTCATCCGTCTACGTCAGCGCTCATGAGGGCAACTTCGATCTGTCTCTGCGTAGGGCCGATGAGGTGATTGCGCTTTCGCCCGGAGACGCGTTTCTCATCGGCGACCTTTCATCAGCAGCCCGCTTCAGCGGCCTGACAGACAAGGCCATTGAGCGAGCAGAATACGGGCTCAGGAACGATCCAAACTTCGCCGATTATTATCTCGTGATGAAGGCAAATGCCCTGACGGATATCGAAAAGTACGCCGAATCTGCTGCACTGATCACGAAGGCGTCAGACTTCCTGATCACCGTTCCGCTGCTACGTGCCATCAACGATGTCCATCTTGGAAAAACTGACGATGCACGCAGTGAAGTCCTCAAGGCGCTTGCCATGCAGCCGTGGCTTAAGGCCACGCGGTGGCGCGATATGACGTTCCATATCAATCCTGCAGTGATTGATCGACAGGTAGCCGACCTCGTCGCTGCGGGATTGCCAACGAAGTAGTTTCGGTTGGAGGCCGGAGTACAGGCGTGCAGTATCCTTCCCCGCATCGTTAGTTGCTTTCAGGATGCACCGATTTGAATGTCCAGCTTTGGACCCTCCGCTGTTGAAAAGCTGCCAGTCCGCATCCGGCCCCGAAACGGTCATTCTGGATGCCATTTTGCGTGAAGCGGTCCGCGCGGCGCGGGGTTGCGCAAGAAGCATGGTTCAGTCGAAGAAGCCCGCATCCTCTTCCCCGAGATACTTCCTGGCTGCTTCGGCGTCGATATCGAGGCCCAGCCCCGGCGCTTCCAGCAGGTCCACCATGCTGTCCTTCACGATCTGCGACGGCAGGCCGATTACGAGGTCCTCCCACCAGGGGTCGGAGGCGCTCGGGTATTCGAACGCGATGTAGTTGGCGGGCAGGGTGGCGCAGACATTGATCAGCGCGCCGAGGCCGAGAAGGCCGTTCGCGGTGCCGTGCGGTGCCATCAGGATCGAGTGCATATAGGCGTGCTCGGCGACCCATTTGAGCTCGGCAATGCCGCCAATATCGGCCGGATCGGGCCCGATGACGCGCACCGCCTGCGTTTCGATCAGCTCCTTGAAATTGTGCCGCAGGTAGATCTGCTCGCCGGTATGGATTGGCGTCGAGGTGGAGGTGGTCAGCTCCCGATAGGCCTGCGGATTGACCCACGGCACATAGTCGCCGGTCAGCATATCCTCGAGCCACATCAAATTGTACTTCTCGACCGCGCGAGCGAACTTGATCGCATCGGGCAGCATCCAGCCCGGGCCGCAGTCGAGCGCCAGGCTGACCTTGTCGCCCAGCACTTCCTTCATCGCGATCACGCAGTCGAGCATGTGGTTGAAACCGCGCTCGCTGATCACGCCCTGATCCATGGCACCGTGATAGCCAGCCTTTGTCTGCGTCACACCGTAATGGAAGCCCTCGATAGTGTCCTTCATGTTGGAGTGGAACGAGATTCCTTGCTTGATCATGAAGAAGTTCTGCGGCTGCTCCATCATCCATTTCACGTCAGCGGCGTAATCCTCCGGCCGGTCGCCCGTGCGTTTCTGGCGGATCGAGCCGTTATAGACGCGCACCTTGTCGCGCACCTTGCCGCCGAGCAGTTTGTAGGCCGGCACGCCTGCGGCCTTGCCGGCTATGTCCCACAGCGCATGCTCGATAGCGCTTACCGCCGCGCCATAGGGCTTGAAAGAGCCGCGTTGGCGGATCTTCAGCATCACCCGCTCGACGTCGGTAGGGTCCTCGCCGATCAGCGCCTCGCGGAAATGCAGCACCCAAGGCTTGAGATAGGTCTTGGTGAACTCGACTTCGCCAAGGCCATAGAGGCCCTCGTCGGTAACGATGCGGACGATGGGATGTTTGCCGATGACGGCGCAGCGGAGGTCGGTGATCTTCATCTTCGGTTCTTTTCGCCTCAGCTCCAGGTGCGGTCCCAGGAATACTCGTTGTCCCAGTGATCCGTGGGCTGCCAGATGCCGGTGACACCCGGCTGCAGATGCTGCGAGATCACCTCGTCGACGACGTCGTCGATCCCCAGGCCAGGTTTGTCCGGAACAGTGATAAAGCCGTCCTTCACGAGCGGCTTGGGAACGCCGGTGACGATATCGTCCCACCAGTCGACATCGGCAGAGTGGTATTCGAGCGCCATGAAGTTTTCGGTCGCGGTCGCGACATGTGCCGCGGCCATTGCGGCGATTGGACTTTCGGCCATATGGATGGCCATTGCGACGCCGTGGTCCTGCGCCATGTCGCCGATCTTCTTGGTCTCGAGGATGCCCCCGCTGGTGAGCAGGTCCGGGTGGATAATGGAGAGGCCGCCGCTTTTGAGCAGGGGCTCGAAGCCCTCCGTAAGGTAGATATCCTCGCCGGTGCAGATCGGCACCGTGGTGGCGGCCTGCAGTTGCCGGTACTGCTCGGTGTACTGCCATGGGATCACATCCTCGAGCCAGGCCGGCACGTATTTCTCAATCCGCCTGGCGAGGCGAATACCGTTCTGCAGCGAGATGTGGCCGACATGGTCAATGGCGAGCGGAATATCCATGCCGATAACATCGCGAACCTCGGCAATATACTGCTCAAGCAGGTCGAGGCCCTTGTCGGAAAAATGGAGGCCGGTAAACGGGTGGGCAATGTTGTGCAAATCGTACGCGGCGTTGCGGGCGCGTCGCTCTTCAAGGGTTTTGACCGGGCCGCGGCCGGGATGGACGCGGTACCCTTCAAGTGAACCGGCAGGGGAGACGACCGCACCGGGTACATCCGCGATCTGCATCAGCCCCAGATCCATCTTGAGGAAGGTGAAGCCGAGCTCCATGCGCTGCTTGAGGCGCTTGCCTGTCTCGGTGCCGCTCGGCACGGTAGCGTCGGTGTCGCAATAGACGCGCACCTTCTCCCGAAACCGGCCGCCGAGCATCTGGTAGATGGGCACGCCATAGGCCTTGCCGGCGAGATCCCACAACGCGATCTCGACCGCCGAGACGCCGCCGCCTTGCCGGCCGTGGCCACCGAACTGCTTGATCCGGCGAAACAGGCGGTCGATGTCGCAAGGGTTCTCGCCAAGCAGCCGGCTCTTCAGCATCAGCGCGTAGGTGGCACTGGCGCCGTCGCGCACCTCGCCAAGCCCGACGATGCCCTGGTTGGTGTAAATCTTGAGCAGGGTCGAGGTGAACGGCGCGCCGACGATTTCGGCTACCCGCATGTCGGTGATGCGAAGCTGGGATGGCTTGGAGTTCGCGTTCACCCGATTGAGCGCTTCGTCGGCGCCATCTGTCTTTGCCATGACTTATCCTCGTTTCGGCTTGTCGCCCCGCACCCTGGGCCGGCACAGAGTGTTGCTAGCCCAGCTCAATCTCGTGGGCCTGCAGGTAGTCGCGATCCATCTCAATGCCGAGACCAGGCTTCGACGTCAGCTTGAGGCTGCCGTTCGAAATGTCGAGTGGTCTGTCGATCAGGTGATCGTATTTGCCGAGGTTCCACTCCGATGTTTCGAGTTTGTAGAAGTTGGGAACGGTCATCATCACCTGCGCTCCCGCAACCACGTTGATCGGTCCCGCGGCGTCATGCGGCGAGACCGGGACGTAGTAGGCTTCGCACAGCGCAGAAATCTTCTTGAGTTCGGTAATGCCGCCGGTCCAGGTAACGTCGGGCATGATGTAGTCGGCGAGCTTGTTCTCGAGTACCGGCACGAAATCCCATTTCGTGTGGCCGCGCTCGCCCCACGAGATGGCGGTATTGACCTTCTCACGCACCTGCTTGAGGGCGTTAAGGCTCTCGGGCGGGCAGGGCTCCTCAAACCAGTCGATCTGGCCGGCCTCCTCGAGGCTCCGACAGAGGCGAATGGCGGTGGGAACGTCGAAGCGGCCATGCGCATCGATGAGAATGTCGACATCGGGTCCTGCCGTTTCGCGGATCAGAGCCGTGAGTTCGGCGGCTTCGCGCTCGTCCTTGCGGGTCATGCTGCCATCGAGGTAGCCGTCCCGCTGTTCGCGGGGCAGGCCATCGGCGCTGCGGCCCTGGTGGGGGTAAGGATCGAACTTGAGCGCAGTGTGTCCGGACTCGACAATGTCTAGAATTTCGCGGACCACAGCCTCTTTGCTGGTGAATTTGGCCTGGTTGGGATGGGTGTAGAGCGCGATTTCATCGCGTACTGGTCCGCCCAGCAGCTCGTAAATCGGCTTGCCGAGGACTTTGCCCCTGATGTCCCAGAGGGCTATGTCGATGGCGCTCACGCATTCGACCGCGGCGCCGCGGCTTCCCATGTAGGTGAAGCTGCGGAAGATCTTGTGCCAGAGATGCTCGATACGCGCCGGATCCTCGCCTGTCACGGCGACGCCGATCTGCCGCAGGATCGTGCAGAGAGCGCGGTTGGCGAGCCTTGTCGTGGTGGTGATCTCTCCCCAGCCACTCACTCCCTCGTCGGTCGTCACTTCGACGAACAGGAACTCTCCCCAGTAAGAAGCATCGGACTTGAACAGCCACGGCCGAATGCTCGTGATTTTCATCTCAACTACCTTTGCCTGAAAATGGTCAGCTAACGATGTTCTGGACTGGATATTCTATCCGGCCCGAGCGGCGTTGCGCGCTCGCATCTGTTCCAGAATATGCCTGCCCGAACCCTCGACATGGCGGGAAACGAGTTCGGCCGCCTTGTCGGCCTCTCCCGCCTTCACAAGCGCGATGAGTTCGCGGTGCTCGCGCATGATCGCGGCACGTCGCGCCAGCGTGAAATTGAAACGCCGGCTCACGGCTCGCAGCACTTCGCGATGCTTCCACCAAAGCTCGGCGGCGTGGCGGTTATAGTGCCGCTGGTACATCACCGTGTGGAAAGCGGTATCCAGCTCACTGTGCCTGAATGTGTCGGCGAAGTTGTTCTCTTCGATCAGGCCCTGGAGACGTTCGAGTTCGGCAATGTCCTCGCCGGTAGCCATATTCACAAACCATCGTGTCAGGGCTGGCTCGATCAGAACACCGATCTCGTAGATATCCCGGACAAAATCCTGATCAATGGGTCGGACGCGCGCCCCGCGGTTGGCGACAAAGGTGACAAAGCCTTCGCCGCGCAACAGCTGCAGGGCCTCGCGCACAGGATTGGTCGAAGTGCCGTGACGCCGGGCGAGATCGGTGACCACAAGCCGTTCGTTGGCGGCGAGCCGTCCTTCGATGATGTCTTCCCTGATCAATTCATAAAGCGAGGCGCCCTCGCTGGAGGCCCCGATGGGATCGGTCCCCACCGGTGGCATCGCTTTGAAGTCGCTTATTTCGGCCAAGGTCGGCTCCCCAATTTAATACATACCTTGCCCGATATCACACACGGCTTTCGCAAACAATGTACGATCTGGCGCGTTGACAGGCAATCCATGATCTGAAAACGTACCAAGCGATCGAGAGGATACACTGAGCTGAAAGAAGCATCCTCGCGATCGAAACGAGCAAGGACCGCTTTGCTTTGGCGCAGGGCGGCATGGGAGAACCAGGGAGGATACCTATGACGAGAATTGCGCTCGGCAGTGCCGTCCTGCGCGGCACTGTCGCCACTGCTTTGATGGCATCCCTGACGTCTACATCGGCGCTGGGTGCACCGCCGGTTGACCTGAGCAAGTGGTCGCCGGAATATGTACGCTCGATTGCGGGCACACAGGATTTTGACACGGCGGCCGATTGCGCCAAAGTCACCCCGCTCGACTACAAGGGGCGACTGACTTTCTGGTATCAGGGCGTGTTCGAGGGCGACCCCGACCTCCTGCGCCAGTACTACAAGGAATTCTTCGAGACCTTCCGCAAGACATATCCGAACATCCAGCTCGAGGAACAAGCCCTCACCTATAACGACCTTCTCGACAAGTTCCGCACCGCGCTCCTGGGCAATGCCGCGCCTATGGCGGTCCGCCTGCAAATCCTGGGTGGTACCGAATTCGCCTCAAAGGGCTATCTGCAGCCGCTCAAGCCAGAGGACGTGGGGTATTCGACCGAGGATTTCTGGCCCGGCGCCATGAAGGCAGTGACCTGGGAGGGCGTGACCTACGGCATTCCGACCAACAACGAGACGATGGCGTTCATCTGGAACGCCGACATCTTCAAGCGTGCGGGCCTCGATCCGGACAAGGCTCCGGCAACCTGGGAAGACGTCGTCAAATATTCCAAGCAGATCCACGACAAGCTCGGCATTGCCGGCTACGGTCTCGTGGCTCGCAAGAATGCCGGCAATACGCCGTACCGCTTCATGCCACAGCTATGGGCCTATGGCGGCGGCGTCTTCGACGAAGCCACGGCAAACCCGACCTATGAGCAGGTCCAGCTCGATAGTCCGCAGAGCAAGGCAGCGCTGCAAGCCTCCTACGACATGTATGTTCGCGACAAGTCGGTTCCGGTTTCGGCACTCACCAACCAGCAGGCCGATAACCAGCCCCTGTTCGTAGCCGGCCAACTCGGCATGATGATCTCGCACCCGTCCGATTACAACGTCATGCTCGACCTGCAGAAAAAGGCGACGGGCACCGACAAGGACAAGGCGCAGACTGTCATCGACAACATGCGCTACGGCCTGATCCCGACTGGTCCCGACGGCAAGCGCGCCGTCGTGTTCGGCGGCTCGAACATTCACATCCTGAAGCCCGAATATGTCGAGGGCGGCAAGGTAGACGAGCCGGCTGCGAAAGCTATCATCTGCATGTGGACGAGCCCTGAATGGTCGCTGAAGATGGCCTACGCCGGATCAAACCCGGGCAACCTCAACGGCTTCAAGACCAAGTGGATGAAGGAACGTCTGGACAACATCAAGTTCCTCGACGTCACCACCTCGATGCTGCCATACGGCATCCCGTTCCCAGCGCTGCCGCAGGCCCCCGAGATCATGAACATCATCATCCCGGACATGCTGCAGAATGCCCTGACCGGAGCGATGACCGTCGACGAGGCAGCGGACGACGCGGCCAAGAAGGTAAAAGACGTGATGGGCGGACTCTAGTCCAGGCCTGACCTACGACCTGACCGGCTGCGCCGCTGGCGCAGCCGCCTCGTTCCGAAGAATAAGGGCACGCCACAAGTGACGATCGTGACCAGCAAGGCCGAGGCTCGCCGAAAATTGCAACCTGGCAGGTCCGGCGCGCTGCGGAAGATCTGGGCGCATCGCGCGGACTACGCGTACGTGCTCCCAGCGATCGCCGTGATGCTCATCGTCATCGCCTATCCGATCTACTACACGATCGAGCTGTCGTTCTTTAAGACACCGCCTGGTCTGCAGCTCCGTGACAAGAGCTTCATCGGCTTTGACAACTACACGACCATCCTCACCAGTCAGGTGTTCTGGAAAGTCACCTGGAACACACTGATCTGGACACTGGGGTCAACTTTCATCTCCTTTGTCCTGGGGTTTGCCACAGCGCTGGCGCTCCACCGCGACTTCATCGGCCGTGGTGTCTTGCGCGCTATCCTGATCATCCCTTGGGTCATCAGCGCAGTCGCCGCCTCCTATATCTGGAAGTGGATCTACCATTCGGACTTCGGGATCATCGGCGCGGTGCTGGTGGGCCTCGGAATGGCCGACCAGCCGCCGAATTTCATCGACAATGTCAGCACGGTGCTGCCCTCCCTGATCGTCGTCAATATCTGGCGCGAGTTTCCGTTTGCCATGATCATGATGATGGCCGGCCTGCAGACAGTCCCCGACCAATTGCTGCGCGCCGCAAAAGTCGACGGTGCCAATGCATGGCAGCGCTTCTGGCACGTCACCTTCCCGCACTTGCGCAACGTTTCGGTGGTGACGATGCTGCTGCTCGCGGTGGCCAACTTCAATTCCTTCATCATCCCCTGGATCATGACCGGCGGTGGGCCGTCGAACGCATCGCACATCTGGATAACCCACATTTATGAGCTCGCCTTCGGACGGCAGCGCTGGGGCGTGGCATCGGCCTATTCGGTGCTCCTGTTCCTCACACTGATGACGCTGGGCTACTTCTACGTCCGTGCGTTAAGCGGCAACGAGCGGAAAGAGGGGAGCGCATGAGCACGATTGCCGAGACAGCACCTCGAGCCCAGACCCGTCGCCGCATGCGCGTCGACGGATGGCGGTGGGCCGGGCGCATATTCCTCGTGTTCATGCTGCTTTATACTGCGTTGCCGATGATCTGGATGCTGATCACCTCGATCAAGTCCGGGTTCGCGGCGACGCAATTCCCGCCGCAATGGTGGCCGGACGAGCCTACCCTCGCCAGCTACCAGAAACTGCTCGATCCGCAGAACAGCGTCGGCCAGGACTTCCTCCGCTTCTTCTGGAACAGCCTTTTCGTGTCGACCGTCACGACAATCCTTTCGGTGATCGTGGCTGTCCCTGCGGCCTACGCGTTTTCGCGCTTCAGTTTCCCCGGCCGGAATTTCCTGTTCTTTGCCGTGCTGCTGCGCAATATGTTCCCGGCGGTGATCTTTCTCGTACCGCTCTTCATCCTGATGCGCGCCATCGGTCTGATAAACACGCATGGCTCGCTGATCCTCACCTATCTCACCTTCGGCCTGCCGCTGGCGATCTGGCTGCTCAAGGGCTTTTACGACAACATCCCGGTGCAGCTTGAGCAGGCGGCGCGCATCGATGGCGCAACACGGTTCCAGGCCTTCATCATGATCGTGATGCCGCTCTCGACGCCGGGGATCATCGCCACCGCAATCTATTCCTTCATCGGCGCCTGGAACGAATACATCTACGCCTACACCTTCCTCTCCAAGAACGAGCAGCTGACCCTGCCGGTTGGCATCCAGCGCTTCTTCTCGGAAAATACGACGGACTTTCCGGGCCTGATGGCGGCCAGCTTCATGATGAGCGTGCCCGTCGTGGTGCTGTTCCTGGTCCTGCAACGATACTTTGTACGCGCCCTTACAGAAGGCGCGGTCAAGCACTAGGGAGTTGCCGATGGCCCACGTGGTCCTCCAAGATCTCGTCAAGAGCTATGGCAGCTTCAAAGCTGTCAACCACGTCTCGCTGACGGTCAATGACGGCGAGTTCGTTGCGCTCGTCGGCCCTTCAGGCTGCGGCAAGACAACCACGCTCAATCTCGTCGCCGGGCTGACCCCGATCACATCGGGCGACATCATCATCGGGGAGCGGGTGGTCAACGACCTCGACCCCAAGGACCGGGACATCGCAATGGTGTTCCAGAACTACGCGCTCTACCCGCAGAAATCGGTCTACAAGAATCTGGCGTTCCCGCTTCAGATGCGCAAACTCCCCAGGGACGAGATCGACAAGAAGGTCAAGGAAGCGGCGCGAGTGCTCGACATGACGCACCTGCTCGAGCGCAAGCCGCGCGAACTTTCGGGCGGGCAGCAGCAGCGTGTGGCCCTTGGCCGTGCCCTCGTTCGCGACCCGGCCGTGTTCCTCATGGACGAGCCACTGTCTAACCTCGATGCCAAACTGCGCGTGCAGATGCGGTCGGAGATCAAGCGCTTCCACCAGGACCTCAAGGCGACGATCATCTATGTGACGCACGACCAGCTCGAAGCCGTGACCATGGCTGACAAGATGGCGGTGATGAATGGCGGCTACCTGCAGCAATACGATTCACCGGCGCAGGTCTTTGCCCATCCGGTGAACATGTTCGTCGCCAGCTTCATCGGCAGCCCGGCGATGAGCCTTATTCCGCTGGAGGCCTCGACGGCAAACGGCAACACGGTGTTGACCGGCGCGGAGGGCTGGCGCCTTGAGCTCTCGCCGCGCAATGCCCAGAAGGTGGCGAAAGCAACGACCAGGAAAGTCGTGCTCGGCGCACGTCACTCGACGATCAAGCTCCACAAGAGTGCGGTGCCAGGCAGCGTCCCGGCCAAGGCCTATACGGTGGAGCCGACCGGAGACGTCACCTTCGTGCAGGCGTTCCTGTCCGGCGCCATCGTCAACGTCAGCGTGCCGCCAAACATTGCCGTCGCGCCCGACGAGCAGATCTGGCTCGAGTTCGACCAGGAGCGGATGCATCTGTTCGACGGCGAAACTGAAATGGCCCTCAAGGCCAACTGAGATAGGGCGAATGCGCATGAAACGTGGGCGCGGATGACTGAGAAGCTTAAGATCACCGCGATCAAGCCCTATCCGGTGTGGGTAGGAACGCGCAACCAGATGCTCGTCAAGGTCGAGACCGACCAGGGCATCTTCGGCTGGGGCGAGAGCGGCTTGAGCGGTCGCGAGAGGGCCGTGGCCGGCGCGGTCGAGCACTATCGCGAGTTTCTCATCGGCCGCGACCCGATGCAGATCGGGCGGATCTGGCAGGAGGTTTACCGCAGCCAGTACTTCGAAGGCGGGCGAGTCCTTCAGGCGGCAATTTCCGCCATCGACATCGCCCTTCACGACATCAAGGGCAAGGCACTGGGGGTGCCGGCCTATGAGCTGCTAGGCGGCAAGCAGCGCGACCGCGTCCCCACCTTTGCCTCGACCGGCGACGAGGCCGAGGGCGATGTTGCCATCGAACGGGCCCGCGAACTACGCGCACAGGGGTGGCAGGCGATCCGCTTCTTCCCCTTCGGGCAAAACAGCAAGGACATCTTCGAGCCGCGCGAGTCCATCGGCGCTACCGCGGGTATGCTGAACAAGGCGCGCGAGGCGCTGGGCGGCGACGTGGTCCTCGGCCTCGACTATCATCATCGGCTGTCGGTGGCAGAGGCGGCGAGCTTCTGCAACAAGCTCGGCCGCGGCGTGCTTGATTTCCTCGAGGAGCCGATACGGGCCGAAACGCCGGAGGCCTACGAAGCGCTGCGCACGATGACCGAAATCCCCTTTGCCATAGGCGAGGAATTTGCCAGCAAATGGCAGTTCCTGCCCTACATCGAGCGCGGCATCCATCAGTTCAACCGGATCGATGTTTGCAATGTCGGCGGGCTCACCGAGGCGATGAAGGTCGCTGGCTGGAGCGAGGCGCATTATGTGGACCTGATGCCGCACAATCCCCTTGGTCCCGTGTGCACGGCCGCGACCGTGCATCTCGCCGCTGCGGTACCCAACTTTGCGTGGCTCGAGACCAGGGCGCCCGAAATAAAGCTGGGCTTCGACAATTCCGACTTCTTCCCCGTGCAACCACGGCTCGACGGGACCGATTACCCGGTCGGCGATCTGCCGGGGCTCGGCGTCGAGGTCAACGAAGTGGCGGTCCAGGCGCAGAGTTTGCGTTTCTGGGAAGCGCCTCACCTTACGCGCCGCGACGGTTCTGTTACGAACTGGTAGTTCCATTCAATCGGAGTCCACAATGACGCATACGTCCGACATTACGCGGCCGCCTAAAGACCTGATCGACGCGCTAAGGGAGATCGGCGCCGCGACGGTTGCCGGCACGCTTGGCCACATGGGCTTCCGCAATCCGCACATGGTTGGTCCGGTGGCGCAAAACCACGGGAAGTCGATCGTGGGGCCGGCGCTGACGCTGCAGTTCCTGCCGCAGCGGCCGGACCTCTTCACCGAAGGAGAATATGCCGATCCGGAGACGCAACTGCACCGGCACGTGCTCTATCACGCGCAGGAGGGCGATGTGGTCGTGGTCGACGCGCGCGGCGACATGAGCTCGGGCGTCTTCGGCGATATGATGTCGACGTATTTCAAGGGCAGGGGCGGGGCGGGTATCGTCATCGATGGGTGCATGCGCGACCGGCCCAATGTCGAAAAGCTCGATCTGCCCCTATGGCTGCGCGGCTGGACGCCAAATT
Organism: Mesorhizobium sp. M1328; assembly: GCF_040318075.1. Lineage (NCBI taxonomy): Bacteria > Pseudomonadati > Pseudomonadota > Alphaproteobacteria > Hyphomicrobiales > Phyllobacteriaceae > Mesorhizobium > Mesorhizobium sp. M1328. The sequence goes on from NZ_JAMYLO010000011.1 coordinate 155,369, forward strand.
ATCACGTGCAGACCAGCATCTATCCCAATGCCGTCAACGTTCCGATTGCCTGCGGCGGTGTCACGGTGATCCCCGGCGACATCATCGTCGCCGACGACGACGGCGTGGTGGTGCTTCCCGTCGTGATGGCCCCGAAGGTGATCGAAGAATCACAGAAGCATCATGATTGGGAGGAATTCTCACGAGGGAAGCTCATGGAGGGCGGCCCGTTGCAACGCTACTATCCGCTGCATGACGATGCCCGCGGGGAGTACGAGGAGTGGCGCAAAACAAACCGCCTGGAGAACCCGAGTTAGTCAGCAGGCCTTGGCGATCAGTTTTGCCAGGCAATCGGCAGCCTCGGTCCCCGGCACGCCGAGATCTCTGACGCTATCCATGTGGTTGCGGTTCGGGAGCACATGCGACCTTACCAACGATCCCTGCCGCAGCAAGCTTGCTTTGAACCGATCGGCTTGCTGATGGAAGGGTGGCGTCTCATTGGCTCCGACCAGAACCGTCGCCTTGGTTTGAGGATCATGCCGACAGGCGAGCGGCGTGAACATGGCGACTTCCTCGTCGGTTATTCCAATCTCGTTGGCGAGAAAGGAATCCTGGAGCGGTTTCAAATCGTAGAGCCCGCTCAGCAGAAGGGCTGCCCTCACATTCGAGGAGGTATGCGCGCCGTCGAACAGGAACGTTGCAAGATGTGCTCCTGCCGAATGACCACTGACAGTCAGGGCCGCCGGGTTTCCGCCATGAGCGGCGATGTTGGCCAGGATCCACTGCTTGGCGCGGCGCACCTGGTCGACGATCGTCGCCATTCTGACCTTGGGCATCAGAGCATAATCGAGGATGACGGCAATGGCCCCGGCCTGGGTTATCGTCGTCGCCATGTATGAATAGTCGCGCTTGGAGAACATTCTCCAGTAGCCGCCATGGACAAAGATGTGCACCGGAAGCGCCGTTCTTTTGCACGCGGGAAAGAACAGGTCCATCGTCTCGGTCGGATCTGGTCCGTAGGCCACGTCTGCGGCCATCGCAATGGCGGCGCGGGCGGCCTCGCTGCGGTCAACAATGTCCTGCACGATTTGGTCAAAGTCAGCAACGTGGTCGCGGATGCGAAAGGGATCGCCTTGCATTCTTCTTCTGCTCACATGCTGACGGCGAGGTATTTCGCCTCCATGAACTCGGCAATGCCGTGATGCTGCCCTCCCTCGCGGCCAAGCCCACTCTGCTTGACGCCGCCGAAGGGAGCTGCAGGATCGGACATCAGCCCGCGATTGAGAGCGATCATCCCGGCCTCGATCCGGGAGGCCACCCGCATGCCGCGCGCCAGATCGCGCGTGTATATGTAGGCAGCAAGCCCATATTCGGTGTCATTGGCGCGCTCGATGACCTCGGCCTCGGCTTCGAAGCTCGAGATTGGCGCCACCGGCCCGAATATCTCCTCATGCGCCATCTTTGCGTCGCCCGGCACGTCGCGAAGCACCGTCGGAGGATAGAAGAAACCGCGTCCGGACAGCACTGAGCCACCGCACAAGACCCGCGCGCCTCGTGCGACCGCGTCGACGACAAGGCGGTCTATCTTCTCGACCGCCTTCTTCGTGATCATGGGCCCGCATTCCGTGTCCGGGTCGGTGCCGGCGCCGACCTTGAGCGACGACATCCGCTTCTCGAGGCCCTCGGAGAAGGCTTCGTAGATGCCAGATTGCACGTAGAGGCGGTTTGCAGCCGTGCAGGCCTCGCCGGCGTTGCGCATCTTGGCCACCATTGCGCCATCGAGCGCTGCTTCGAGATCGGCGTCGTCGAACACAATGAACGGTGCGTTGCCGCCGAGTTCCATGGAACACGAGACCACATGCCTGGCAGCCTCTGCCAGCAGAGCGCGACCCACACCCGTCGAACCGGTGAAGGAGAGTTTGCGCACCCGCGGATCGGCCAGCATGGCGGCTGTCAAAGGCCCGGGACTGGAGGTTGTCAGGACGTTGACCACCCCCGGCGGAACGCCTGCGTCCTGGTAGAGCGCGGCTAGCGCGTAGGCGGTAAGCGGGGTCTCACTGGCCGGCTTCAGGATCACCGTGCATCCAGCGGCAAGTGCCGGCGCGATCTTGCGCGTCGCCATCGCGGCAGGAAAATTCCAGGGCGTGATCAGGACGCAGATGCCGATTGGTTCGTAGTCGACCACAATGCGATTGGTGCCGGAAGGCGCAGTACCGAATTCACCGGTAATGCGAACGGCCTCCTCGGCATTCCAGCGGAAAAATTCCGCGGCGTAAGCGATCTCGCCTCGGGCATCCCGCAGGGCCTTGCCGTTTTCCAATGCGATGAGAGTAGCCAGTGCCTCCGATCGTTCCGTCATCAACTCAAAGCAGCGTCTGAGGATCTCGGAACGCTTTCGCGGCGACGTTGTCCGCCAGCCATGGGCCGCCTTGGCAGCGGCGTCAACGGCGGCGGCCGCGTCCTCCAAGGTCGCATCGGGTACGGCAGCGATGACGGCTTCCGTCGAAGGATCGATGACCGGAATTACCCTGCCATCCGCGGACTGCCGCCATTGGCCGTCAATATACAGCCCGTGCGAAATCGTGTGGAAGTCGCTGACGCCCTGATCATCCGACAGAACCTGTGAAAACGTGTTCATCTCGATATTCCCGATTGTTTACATGACGCAGCTGGCGAGGTCGCCATCAAAGGCGGCCTGGACCAGGCGTCGCATGGATCCCAAATCGAATGGCCGCGGATTGTTCTTGATGAGGCGCTCGATACCGATCGCTTGTTCCGCCGTCCAATCGAGCTTGTCGGCAGGCAGCCCTAGCTCGGCCAACGTGGGGATGATCCCGATTGCCCCAAACAGCCGACTGACCTCGCCAATGGTCGCGTCGGCCAACTCTTCGGGCCTCCGGCCTTTTCCATCGAGGCAGAGCGCGCTGGCGATCTCGGCCATCTCGGTCGCTGCGGCGGTTCTGTTGTACTTCATGACGTACGGCAGCATGGTGGCGACACCCATTCCGTGAGGGGTGTGGGTTATCGCGCCAACCGGGTATTGCACTGCGTGCGCTGCCGCCGTACCGGCCGTTCCGAACGCGCAGCCGGCTGCAAGTGCACCCATCATGACGTCGGCCCGGGCGTCCTCGTCAGACGGCTGGCGGTATGCCGTTTCAAGGCTTCGGCCAAGCAGCTTGATCGCCAGCAGGGCGAAATGATCGGTCAAAGCGGTTTTGCCGATAAAGACATGTTTCTGGGGAAGGCCGGGATCGGTCCCACGCCTGACGGCGGTGAAGGCCTCGATTGCATGCGTCAGCGCATCGGCGCCTGCGATCGCTGTCAATGCCGGCGGGCATGTCATCGTCAGTTCAGGATCGCAGATGGCCGCGGCCGCGATCAGGTACGGGCTGGAGATGCCGACCTTCAACGTGCGATCCGGATCCGCGATCACGGCAACCGGGGTGACTTCAGAGCCGGTGCCGGCTGTCGTCGGCACCGCGATCAGCGGCAGTGTCGGGCCGGGCACCTTGAACTCACCGTAGTAATCCTGGAGCTGACCGCCGTGACTGATGAGCAACGCCGCGCATTTGGCCATGTCGAGACAACTGCCGCCGCCAATGCCGATCACCACGTCGGGCGCGAACTGCCGCGCTTCCTCGACGCAGACGGCAACCGTGTCCCGGGGGACGTCGGGTAGCACACGGTCATGCACCAGTACGTCTATCGAGGCGGCTCGCAGCGCCGCGACAATCTCTGCGAACGGGCCTGTTGCGGCAAAACGTTCATCGGTGCAGACGAGCACTCGACGCCCGAGCCTGGCCGCGACAACCGGGATGACGTGGCGTTGGCCTTTCCCGAAAAGAATTTCGCGCGGCAGCCTTATGGCAGCGAAAAGGCTCATGACCTGCATCCTGTGATGATGTCTGGATTGGGATACGGAAGGGCGTTCAACTCGGCCCAAAGGCTGGGTTTGACGTCAAACTCCACTTGCAGCGCGGTTGCGTATCGACGCGCCGAACCATCGCCCGCAACGCTGGCGGTCCGTTCAGGTTCCGCAGGTGAGGAAGCACGGGCTGCCAGGGCGGCACGCTGTTCCAGCAGGGCCTTTGCAAGTGCCATTGCTTCGTCTCGAAACAGCCTCAAATTATATCCTCTATAAAATCGTATATGATATAGGATTGCATTGGTCGGAGCATCGTGTTAGCGACTCAATGTGTCAAGAGGCAAAACGTGCAGGCCATGAACTTACCCAGTGTAGACGGAGCGAACCTCGCCGGCGGGCGTATCCAGCGCTCCAGCAGCCTGGTTGAGGACGTCTACGAAGCGATTTTTGCGCAACTCATGTCGCTGAAGATTGCGCCGGGCTCGCGCATCACGGTCGACAGTCTTGTCAAGGAATTCAACGTCTCCCACACGCCGATCCGCGAGGCGCTCGGCCGGCTCGAAGGCGAAGGCCTTGTACTGAAGACGCATCTGATCGGTTACCGCGCTGCGCCGCAGATCACGAAACGACGGTTTGACGAACTCTACGAGCTTCGCCTGTTGCTCGAGCCTCATGCAGCGGCCAAGGCAGCGGCGCTCATGGACGAGGCGAAACTTGCCGTACTTCAGGAATCCGCAGGCGTCATGGCGCGCCGTGAGGGCAAGGACGAGCGCCTGCGGTATTCCAACTTCGCCCGCCAGGACGCTGTTTTCCACGACAGGGTCATGGAATTCGCCGACAACGAACTCGTGCGCGAGACGCTGGCGCACCAGCATACCCACTTCCACATCTTTCGCCTGATGTTCCATTCGCGCGTCACCGAAGAGGCGCTTGACGAGCATGAGGCCATCCTGGCCGCTTTCGCTGCGGCCGATCCTGCCGCTGCCGAGCAGGCGATGCGTCGTCATATCGAGCATTCCCGCGACCGTTTGTTGCTGGCGTTCGACTGAGACTTGTCCCGATGTCCCCGTACCCGTCGTCGACGATCATCACGCAGGCCAGTGCCAACGAATACTACCTCCCCGATTCACCTTCTAGAAACTCAAACCCACCGGGCGAGTACAGGTCTCGCCCGGCCGTTGTCACAGGAAAGGAAGTACCATGCCAGGCAAAAAGATCCTGATGCTGACCGGTGAATTCACCGAGGAATACGAAATCTTCGTCTACCAGCAGGCGATGGAAGCGGTGGGCCACACTGTTCATGTCGTGTGCCCAGACAAAAGCGCCGGAGACCTGATCAAAACGTCGCTGCACGATTTCGAGGGCGATCAGACCTACACCGAAAAGCTCGGCCACTATGCACTGATCAACAAGACCTTTTCCGACGCTGAGAAGCAGCTGGAGCAATACCACGCTGTTTACTGCGCCGGCGGTCGTGGTCCCGAGTACATCCGCACGAACAAGCGTGTGCAGGCGATGGTGCGCCATTTTCACGAAACGAAGAAGCCGATCTTCACAATTTGCCACGGCGTGCAAATCCTGATCGCGGTAGACGGCGTCGTGCGTGGCAAGAAGGTCGGCGCACTGGCGGCATGTGAGCCCGAAGTGACGCTTGCGGGCGGCACCTATATCGACCTGTCTCCAACGGAGGCTTATGTGGATGGGACGATGGTTTCGGCAAAAGGCTGGACGGCGCTTGCAGCGTTCATCCGCGAATGCCTGAAGGTGCTGGGGACGGAAATCCGCCACGCGTAGACCTTTGCTCCGGCGCATCCAAAAGGCTGCGTCGGTTCCCTTGCTGCAGAGGAAACTTGTCACCGCCAATTCGGCTTCGGATCATAAAGCATCTGCATCACGCTGAGTTTGCGTCCCAGGGATCAGAAGCATTTCGTCATGCATTGGTGCTCGTTTAATCAAATCCTGTGAGCAGCGCATCAGTGTTTCCCTTGCCGAAGCCAGATGCGCTCGGCAGGCAACCTCAATCCGAGTGGAGTTGCGGCGGCGTAAAACCCGCCGAGGCTCTAACTGCAGCCGGATGAAAATTCAGTGGCAGGTCAGGGAGGGCCTTCGCCGGCAGGACGGTACGTTGCGCAGGAGTCATGTCCAGAAGGTTGTCCAGCGGGCTGACGTAGGAGCCGATCGAATTGCGATTGGAGGCTCAACACTCGGTCTGCTGGAATCGCTTGCCGTGGCTGAAGGAAAGCCTGGAGTGTACGCGGCGGGGCACGACGTTCGTAATTTCTTACCGAAATGGCTCGCCGATCGTTACGGGCGAAAGTTCGTGCTCTCTGGCGTGTTGCTGTTCCTCACTGTGGTCTCGCTCCTTGCCGCGTTTAGCCGAGACATCCAATCCCTTACAGTGCTGCGTGGCATTCGGGCATCGCTCTTGGGGCCTTCCACCTCTGGTCATTTCCTACCTGACGGAAATCCTGCCGCCCAGACGCCGTGGCATGCTGATCCTTCTCGTCAGCACCACCGCCGCCCTTGGCCCCCACTGCTACAATCTTCATCGCCCGCTGGCTTGCGCCGCTCCAGCCATTGGGCTCGACGCGTGGCGCTGGGCGTTTTGCCTCGGCAGTTTCGGCGCAGGGGTCTTAGGGCTCCTGTTTCTGATCCGGAATCACCGCGGTGGCTGTTGTCGCAGAGCCGGCTGGCGGAGGCTGAAACAATAGTCCAGGCATTCGAGCGTTCCCCGAGAATAGACTTCCGAGAAAGTCCTGATTGCACTGCGCGGAAATGTAGGCCTCAATGGGGCCGTCAAGGGAGGGCGGACGCCATCATAGTGTCGGTACGGACAGACCCGCAACCTTTAGCTGTTGAGACAGTGATCGATCCGTCCCGCAAGCGGCGGCTGATCGACCTTTCCGAACTTTGGCGATATCGGGAAGTTGTGTTCTTCCTGGCCTGGCGCGATTTCAAGGTCAAATACCGCCAGACTTATCTGGGTGTGCTCTGGGCAATGTTGCAGCCGCTCGTTGCCATGTCGGTCTTCAGCGTCTTGTTTGGCCGACTCGTGGGCATCTCATCGAACGGAGCGCCATACCCGCTGTTTGTCCTGTGTGGGCTCGTGCCGTGGAATTTTTTTTCGCGGGCGGTTGGCAGCATGACGGGCAGCCTTGTCAGCAACCAGGAACTTGTGAAGCGCGTCTATTTTCCGCGTCTGATCATTCCCATATCCGCTATGGCCACGTGCCTGACCGATATGATCGTCGGCCTCACTCTTTTGTTCGCGGCGCTGCTGGCATTCGGAATCTGGCCGGCACCACAGGTGATCTTCCTGCCACTGTTCGTGCTCGTCATGGCTGCGTCGGCGACGGGGCTGGGAGTGGCACTATCTGCGATCAATGTCCGCTTTCGCGATGTGGGATATCTCGTGCCGTTCAGCCTTCAGATAGTTCTGTTCATGACTCCGGTTGTCTATCCGGGCAATCTCGTGCCGCACTTTTGGCGGCCGCTCTACAGCCTGAACCCTATGGTGGGGATAGTCGAAGCCATGCGCTGGAGCGTACTGGGCACGCCCGCCGATTGGGTCATGATCTCGATATCGACTCTCTCCTCGCTGGCCCTTCTCGTTGCCGGACTGGCTATTTTCTCAAAGTCCGAACGCGCGTTTCCGGACCTGATCTGAGCAATGACCGACACAGTGATTGAAGCCACCAATCTCTCCAAGGCCTACAGACTGGGGGTGGCGAACAATAGCTTCCCTACCTTGCGGGACGCGCTGGCCAGCGGCGCAAGGCGAATCCTTCACAGGAAGCCCGCTTTGGGTCGACGCAACGGTGGAGACGATCAATTCTGGGCCCTGAGGAACGTCTCCTTCCAGGTGCGCGCAGGCGACGTCCTTGCCGTGATCGGACCCAACGGCGCGGGAAAGAGCACCATTCTCAAGATATTGGCGCAGATTGTGGAGCCGACTTCCGGTCGCGCGACGATACGCGGACGGCTGGGAGCTTTGCTGGAGGTCGGCACGGGGTTCCACGCGGAGCTGACCGGCCGCGAGAACATCTATCTCAACGGAGCGATACTCGGCATGCGGCGCGCCGAGATCAGATCCAAGCTCGATGAAATCGTCGATTTCTCCGGCGTCGAGCCGTTTCTCGACACGCCCGTCAAGCGTTACTCAAGCGGCATGTACTTACGCTTGGCCTTCGCGATTGCCGCGCATGTCGATCCCGATATTCTGGTGATCGATGAGATATTGGCCGTTGGCGACGCCGCATTCCAGAAGAAATGCATTGCCAAGGCCGAAAGCGTTGCCGGAACGGGCCGCACAGTGCTGATCGTTAGCCACCAGATGTCGGTTCTGCAGCGGCTTTGCAACCGCGCAATTCTTATCGACGGCGGGACGATCCTGGCCGACGGCCCGACGGGCGACCTGGTCCGGAATTATCTGCAGACACTGGAAGCGCGAGCGAGCACCGATCTGAGTACACGAACGACGCGCACCGGGCGAGGCCGCCTGCGCGTCGTCGGCATCGAGGTTTTCAACAAAACGGGTCCCGTCGCGTCGGGGCAGCCGGCGGTTTTTCGGCTTCAGGTCGATGGGCCGCGCGAACTTGCACAATGCGTTATTACCATTATTGACGACCTCGGCGATCCTGTGACGTCATTCGACACGATGGAGCACTCCGAGCATGATCGTCAGGGCGAAGTCTACACGGTGCATGTAGAGAGCCTTATGCTGAGACCAGGGCGCTACAGGATTGATGTGGCGCTAGTGGCGGACGACAGGGTGGTCGAAGACCACGTCGAGACCGCCGCCGTGTTCGATGTCATGCCCGGCTTGCTCGACAACCGACCGGTTACCGCCCAACCCGGCTTCGGCAGTGTCAGCTTTCCGCACCGATGGGTGACTAGGCGTTGACGCTTGTTTTCAAACTGAAGCACGCACGAGTTTACGCCGAATCAGGCGCCGTTGCTTTGCTGTCCACATCATGATCTTCAGGATAAGCCGGTCGGCCCTGCTTCCAATCGTCGGCGGCGCGACGTAGGGCGCACGCGCCAGCCGCAGCGTCCATCGGACGTGGAAGCCTCGCAGTCCACTTTCCTGCAAATGTTGCGCGACCCAGTCGAGGAATGCAGCGCGGGCAGGGTGTTTCCCCATGTGGTCGTAGACCCCTCGCTCAGCCGCCGCCGCCGATGTCGAACCGGAATACTGCCGGTAGCGTGCCAGAGTTACAGGCGTAACAAAGACGGGAAGACGCAGGAATAGCTTCGCCCACAGAGCTTGGTCTTCATAGAGATCGAAGCGCTCCTCAAAGCCGCCGACCGTGCTGACCGCGCTCCTCCGCAAGAGCACCGAACAGGTACACGGAACGTGACCGTTCTGGATCAGCAGAAGTCGCCTTAGAAGCCGCGGGGGCTGATGCAAACGGCCGGCAAGCCCGTCCGTCGGCTCGATCCAGTCGGGGCGCTCACCGTCTGGATACCACCATCTCGTCGGCCCGAAGATCATTGCGGCTTCCGGGTTGGCATCGGCTGCCGCCAGAACCGTCCGGAGCATATGCGGTTCGTACAGATCGTCTGCATCCAGGAAGGCAAGCAAATCGCCGCTGCCGGCCTCTATTCCGGCGTTTCTCGCTGCCGCCGCGCCACGCTTGGATCCGGGAGGCCTGTTCAGCACCTTGATCCGAGGATCGGTTGCTGCAACATCATTGGCGATCCTGACACTGTCATCCGTCGAGCCATCGTCGACCAGCAAAAGCTCCCAGTCCGCAACTGTCTGGGCTTGGACGCTAGCGATCGCTTCGCCCAGAGTTGCCTCCGCATTGAGGAAGGGGGTTATGATCGTCACTCGCGGTAGGGAAGTCATCGCCGAAGCCATCCTTTGATACTTCGCTTGATCACCTTGCGGCGCTCGCGCGCAAGCGCTTTCCAGATTGCTGAACGAATGCGGAAAGAGGCGCCCTTATCCGCCATTGTGCGATTTAGCCATTTGAGAAACGTGATACGCGCGGCCTCGACAGTGCCTGCCTCAGCGCAGGCAACAGAGCAACTTTCAGAATGCTGGCGGTATTTTGCCCAGGTCCGGCCGGACACATAGGCGGGCGCGAATGCGAGCGCCTTGGCAAAGAACGTCTGGTCCTCGAACATCAGGCGAAAGCTGTTCTCGAACCCCCCAAGCGTTGCGAATAAGCTTGAACGCATCAGGGCATTGCAAGGTGTCGGCGTCTGGGCCTCGTTCTGAAGCAGCAGCTCAAACAGCATGGGCGGCTCGTATCGGGTGTCTGGTTCGACGCCGAGCGGGTAGTAGAAGTCCGCGCGGTCAGCAGCCTCTTGCCAGCTATGCCAGATCAGAGTCCGGCCATAGATCATGCCTAGCGCCGGATCGCTTTCCATGATGGAGACCTGTTCGGAAAGCTTTTCGGGCAGCCATGCATCGTCTGCGTCGAGAAATGCGACATAGGCGCCGCGCGCTTCCGTCAGTCCACGGTTGCGCGAGGCGCTGATACCGTGATTGCCATTGTCATGGTGAGACAATAGTCGCACCTTGCCCGGCAGCCGCTGCTCATAACCGCGTATGATGGCGGACGACTGGTCAGTCGAGCCATCGTCGACAACGAGGAGTTCCCAGTCGGTGAAGCTTTGACCTACAATGCTGTCAACAGCTTCCCGGAGATAACTCTCACCATTGAACACGACTATAATTGCCGTGACACGCGGCTGTCCGCCTGAATTGTCAGCCATGGCATAGCACCATGCGCCGAAAGTCAGCTTCACCCCAATCGGCGACCGTAACGCGCGGCAATCGGAAAGGGTCGACGCGAGGCCCAGCTTCGCGCGGCAGGGTAGTTACTGCATAGTCCATGCCGGCAGACCTTACGGCGTTGGCGGTGCTGCCATCGAAATCTCCAAACGGGTATGCGAATCCCACCACCCGCCGTCCTGTAATCTCCTCGCATTTTTGGCGGCTGCCTGAAATCTCGCGTTCAAGATCGTCCCGTTTCAGTAGCGGCAAGGATGGGTGCGTACAGGTGTGGGCGCCGATCGAAACGCCATCGGTGTCGGCGAGCTGCCGCAGCTCCGAATGCGTCATGGCGCGATCGCGCCCTCGGGGACTGGCGTCGGTTCCTGCCCATCTTGCCAGCCGCTCCAGGGCCTTCTCGCGTTCGTGTGCACTCAACGGCTTCAGCAGTGCGTGCAAGTCGAAATGGAGTGTCGTGCGGTTGATCGCGTTATTGGAGTCCGCCGGCATTGCGTCCTCCCAAACGCGCCAGTCATAGTTTCGGCCAGCGATCTCGATCTCCAGAGTGTTCGGGAGAGCAGGCATCTCCAAAATGATGCGGGATAGAATGTCCCACCAGAACACTGAGGGATCGGTGATCGCATGGGTGGTGACGAAGACAGTCGCAGGACGGTTCATACGCCGCATGATCGGCACGGCGTTTTGGAGGACATCCGCGTAGCCGTCGTCAAAGGTGATTGCCACCGCATTTCTCGGTGACCGTCTCTCGCCAAGCCGTTGCGCCAGCCATTGCAGGGGAACAATGTCCCGCGCTTTCGTAAGAAGTTCGATCTGGCGTGCGAAATTTTGCGGCGAAACCGCGAGTTCCCAAGGATCGACGAGCGGTTCTGCGACGCGGTGATACATCAGCACGATAGGTCGACCGAAACCGGCAAGCAGGCGCCCCCGTCGCAGGAATTTGCTGACAGTTTGACGCGCTGTCACGGCGCCGCTCATCGCCTGAAAGCCCGCGCCGCCACTATTACCGGACAATAGGGGTCGTGCACATCAAGTAATGCCGAATTCAGCTCATGTTCCGCCAGGCCGTAGAGGAAGGCCGTCGCAGAATACGCGTTTCCATAGTGGCTGACTTCGACGTTCTTCGCCCCGAACCTGTCCGACAGAAGTCGCCTTAGGGCAGCCGGAGTTATCGACCAGAACCAGCTCTCGCCCCATTCTCCCCTGTCAATCGGGCTGACCCAAGGCACTGTAATCAGGAGTACGCCTCCCGGCTTCAGGATCCGCCACAGGGTTGCGACTGCAGCAGGTAGATCGAAAAGAAGGTGCAGGGTCTGGGTGAGTACGATACAATCGAAGGTCTCGGACGGCAGATCGTCGCTAGTCGCCAGATCACCCACGAAGGTTGTCAACGGGTGGCCGTTATAACGGTTCAGAACATCGCTTGCGGTAACCCGACTGCCTCCGAAACGCATCGTATAGGCGTTGTCGCCGATCTCCAGGACCCTTCCGGATATGTTCAACGAACAGGACGCGAGGAAAGTCTCGACATAGCGGCGGTCCAATGGCTTGCCGCGATCAAAACCGAACTCCGTGCTGAAGGGTACGGTACGCTCGAGGTCACCGAACCGGGCGCTCGAGCGGTGCCGACTTGACCGGCGCCTGAGACGATGCCGGAGCATCACAGCGGTCTGCAACGGCGCTGCAAGCGAAACGGCGATCGTGCTGCTGAGTTGACCGGCGAGTGAAGAGCGGAACCGAAGCGCTGTACCAAGCTGTCCCAGTTGCTTGTCCGTATAATAGCACTTCCATTTTTCGACACCCTGACGGTAGGCGGCCGCCCAATCCGGATTGGTCTGCGCGACGGCCCGCTGCCGGCGAAGGACCTTCAGCGCCGCGCGCAACATCATCGGATTGCTGTTCGACATATTCGTTGCGTGCCGACGGTAATCTGCCAGGTATTCCGGAATGCAGGCCACCTTGTTCGCCCGAGATAGGCGAAGGTAGACGTCGTAGTCCTCGCAAGCCCGCAGTGACCGGTCAAATCCGCCGGCGGCTTCCAATGTCCTGCGGCGATAGAGCACCGTCGCATGCATTCCAATCAGGTTGTCGGTCAGGAAGCATGCATACGGATCCTCGCCCACCGACCTCAGTGGTACAGTATTCCTGACTGCACCGGCCTCGTCGATGTAGCGGAAGGCACCGTAGACCAACGCGCAATCGGGATTGTCGTGAAACAAGGCAAGATTGGTGGCCAGCGCTACCGGGCGCAGCCTGTCGTCGGCATCCAGGAAGGCAATGAATTCGCCGCGCGCTGCCGTCATCCCGGTGTTACGGGCAGCGGCCAAACCCTGGTTTTTTTGGCGGATGTAGTGGACGTCGTCATATCGACGAACAACACTTTCGGGATTGTCCGACGACCCATCGTCCACAATGATGATCTCATCCGGCTTCACGGTCTGGTTGCGGACGCTGTCGATCGCTTCGGCAAGGAACCGCGCATGATTGTAGGTGGTGATGACAACTGAAACGCTGGATGCAGCGGGGCGGGTGGTCATCTCTCACCCGCTCCGTTTCGGCAGGTCGGGTAGCCGGCAAAGGTCAACCAGCCGACAGATCGCCGACATGCTTCCTCGAAGCTGACAGCCGGCTGGTATCCGAGCTCACGCTCGGCCTTGCGCCATGGAAGTTTCGTCTGGCACTGGTGCAAAAGTGCACGCTCCTCCGATACCATGACCGTTGGGGCCGTAGTCGCACCGGTCGCATTGCGTCCTGCCTTCCGCCACTCGGCATAGCCTGCCTTCAGTCCGCTGCGAACAGGCCTTGGCAGGCTTCGGACAAGCCGCCGATATCCTTGGCTTTCCTTCAGTCCTTGTTTCCATCTCGGAGCAAATGACAATGGCGCTGAAGCCGAAATCGCGGCCAGGTCGAACCCCAGTGCCTCGGCGATCGGTCGGCAAAGATCTGCCCAACTGATCTCTTCCCGGTCTCCGATCAGATAGGTTCGCCCAGAGGCCTCGGGCACTTCGATGGCGAGCTTGATCGCGTGAATGACATTGTCGACATAGGCGCTGTTGCAGATGCCACGACCGCCATCCACCAGGTAGGCGGAACCGTCAATGAGCTCGTCGGCAAAACCACCGGTCCAACTGGAGCGTGGGCCAAAGACAATTCCGGGCCGCAGCACCACTACCTGCACCGCGCCGTCGCGTGACAGTTGCCCGAGACGGCGTTCGGCATGAATCTTCGCATTGTTGTACTCGATCGTCTGATCGTCATGCAGCGCGCTCGTTTCGTCCGTCCCGGGCGGGGGCGATTGGCCATGAACGGAAGCGCTGCTGAGATAGATCAGACGAAGCACGCCGGCAGCGGTGGCTGCACGATAGACGGGCTCGATAGCATCGACGATCGTGCGGGCGTCACCGGCAACTGCATGTACGACGTACTGACAGCCCGTAAAGGCAGCGGTAAGAGCCTGAATATCACGCGCATCCGCCACCATTGCGTCAATCGCAAAGCGAGACAGACTGGCGAAAGCATCCGGCCTGCGAACGATCGGCCTCACATTCGCCCAGCCGGAAAGTTGCAGCAACTCCACGGTGCGGCAACCTATGAAACCGTTGGCGCCAAGCACTGCAACAGTGCCGGTCATTGTCTGGTCCCGGCGGAAGCAGCGACATGGAGCAATTCTTCGGGACCGAGCCACGGCATGTCCATCAGTTTCCGTCTGGCATAGCATCCTTCGACCAGATCGACCACATTGCGCCCAACACTGGCCGGCACGGAAAGGGGGGCCCCATTTCGGACCGCATCCACCAAGCCCGAAATCTGATCGCAAAATGCATCGACAAAATCGCGCGACCGGCCGTCGGCATTGGTGAAGGAAACGCAGCCTGTCGTGCGACTTCCATTCAAGGCGACCTCGACAGTCTCGGTCTCATTGACTGTCCAGGAAATCGAGCCACGTTCGCCCTCAAGGCGGTACAGATTCGGGCGAGCCCAATCCCGGCTCAACCTGACCGTCGCGTCGAAGCCGTCAAAACGCAGCCGGACAAGGCAGTTCGCCTCGACGCCGCCCATTGCGTCATCGGCGTAGTGGATTTCGTCGGGTTCTCCAAACCACCAGGTCAGGAGGTCAAGGCAATGCGTGCCGATATCCTGAAGCACACCACCACCGGACTCCGCGAAGCTGAAATAGCTCATCGAAGCCACCGGCCACTGGAAGGAGCCGCCCTCGAAACAACTGACGCTTCGTAACCGTCCGATCATTCCGCCCTCCAGCATGGCCTTTATCGACCGCGTCGCAGGGAACTGCCTTCTGACGAGCCCTGTTGCCACATGAAGATTGTTGGCTGCCGCTGCCGCAAGGATACGAGCCGCCTCGGAGCTGCTCGTGGCCATCGGCTTTTCGCACAGAACATGCATCCCGGCTTCCAACGCTTGTGTCGACTGATCAGCGTGATATCCAGGTGGCGAAGCAATGATCGCAATATCGGCGTCCATAGCCAAAAGGCCGTCGAAACTGGCCGCAACCTTGGCTGAGGGCAGTCGCGCCTGAACGAGTGCGGCCTGCTTCGCATCTGGATCGAATATCCCCGCGACTGCAACTTGGCCTCTGCTTTGAAGGCGTGAAAGCGCTTCCGCATAGTAGAGCTTTGTGACGGCTCCACATCCGGCCAAAACGAGCCGGACCGGTTCATCTTCCCGGAGTCCTGCAGGCCGCTGCTCGGTTTCAACTAGGATGGACAATCCTGCCTCCCTGTCTTGCAACGAGCCGCAGCATACGACCAATTGTCTTGAGTGAGGGATCGAAGCGGAACGCTTCGCTCATCTGCGCCAAGCATCCAGCCCAATCGCCGGCGCCGAACAGTCGCCGCGCAGTCTCGAGAGCGCTTAGCGCATAGGTCCGCCGGGCCGACGCGGCGACATCGTCCGCAAGCTCGGTTGGAAGATAGCTCTTGAAAATATCGATCGCCATTCGCGTGTAGGCCATGTCCTCGGCACTTCGGATATGGCGCCCTGTGTTCGATTGGGGGTGCATCCGATAAAGTGCAAGGGCCTGCGGTTCGTACCAGACAGGAAATTGAGAAGCGATGCGGACCCACATCTCCCAGTCTTCACTGCATTTGAGCCGCCGGTCGAAGGCGCCGAGTTCTTCGTAGACCGCGCGGCGCACCACGATTGATGGCGTCATGATGTGCTGTTCCAACGCCAGTCGAACCGCCGCATTCTCGAGCCGTCCGGGGCTTGACTGCATTACAGGCGGGATCGACAGCTCCTGTCCGTGGGCATCCATGAAGATCGCCCGGCAGAATGCCGCGCCTGTACTCGGGTCCGCATCGAAGCCTCGTCCGAGCAATTCGTAGAAGCCGGGGCGGACGGCGTCGTCGCCGTGCAGGAGATGTACGAGTTCGCCCTGGGCACGATCCAGGCAGGTATGGAAGTTGCCGATATGCCCTAAATTTTGCGGCTGGTGGAAAAAGCCAACGCGGTTCCCACCGATTTCATTCAAGACTCTTTGCGGATCATCGGAGGAACAGTCGTCAACCACCTCGATTTGCATTTGAGCCGGGCCGGGGTCCTGCGCCAGCACACTTTCCAGCGTTGCGGCAAGAAAGCAGGCGCAGTTATAGGCGGGGATCATCACTGACCATTTCGGGCGAGCAGCCTTCCGTGGCAACGGCGAGATCGGATCGCGATACTCGAAGTCACGGATCGCCGTCATCTCTGGAGCACCGAGGACTTCAGCAGGTGCAGCCCCAACCTGACAATGTCGCGTTTGGCCACGTCACGTCCGATACCACCGCTGCGAAGGCTCCGCAGGAAGCACGATCTGGCCGATGGCAAATCGCCTTCTACCAGATACCGCATTGACCATTCATAGAAGTAGCGGGAGCAGCCGCCGCGGGCAGAATTTGCCCCCTGCGTGTCCATGACCTGCGCCATGCGCCGGTAGAATCCTTCGATCGCGTCCAGCTTGGGTCGGTTTGGCAGTGCCGATATGAGTCCGCCCGGATGCAGACGGTAGACACCTGCTATCTCGTCGACAAAAGCGAGATCTGCTGTCCTTGCGCAAAGCACATACAGCGGCCAGTCAGTAATCGGAAAGAAATCAGCATACCACCACGGCACATTTCGAACGCACGCGGTTCGCATCATGCCGGCGCAAGTTGCGAAAGGATTGCCTTCCCAGATATCCCTTTGCGTCACGATGGGTTTCTGGTCCGCCCGCGTCCACCGCGTCGATGTGAACTCATCGCCATCCGCCACGACTGCATTGTAGAATATTGCGGAGAGTTCCGGGTGCGCGTCGAGATGGGCCGCCTGATCTTTCAGCTTGGTCGTGGATGTCCACAGGTCGTCGCCATCGAGGATCGAGACGTAGCGCCCACGCGCCATCCGGAGTCCTCTCGCGACGACTTCGTTCGATCTCACATTACTGCCGGAATAGATCGCCGACAGCCTTTCAGGATGGTTGGAAACATATCGCTCGACAATCTTCCGGGTTCCGTCGGTCGAAAAGTCTTCACTGATCAATATCTCGACACCGAAATCGGCCTCTTGCATGAGAGCGCTGTCGATTGCAGCCGCCACGTAGCGTGCGTGATTGTAAGTGACAATAAGGACGGTCACGCGAACCGTTGACTCATTCACCTTCCGCTCCGCAGTGCATGCCGCCCGCCTATCTCAGATCACGCCGATCATTGCTGGCTCTAGATCGCGTGAGTTGCCCTCATTTCCGCAATTCCACCATTGGCCTCAAACCAGCGCAATGTGCGCACGAGACCCTCTTCATAGGGCACTTTGCACGACCACCCCGGCAGGATTCTTCGGCATAGGGTCAGGTCAGGACGCCGGTTGGTCGGATCCTGCGGCGCCGGCTCACCATGAACAATGGTCGTTCCGGGAATGAGGCCCGCAACATACTGCGCGATCTCAAGCACCGAAATTTCCCGGTCGTTTCCTACGTTGACTGCTCCCACATGATTGAAGTTCTCCAGCCAGAACAGCCGTTCGAGCCCATCGACAATATCGTCGACATAACCCCAGCTGCGGGTTTGGAGACCATCACCATGGACAACGATCGGCTTGCCGGCCAACGCATTGGCGATAAAGTTGGAAACAGCACGCCCATCATCGGCTCGGGTGCGCGGGCCGTAGACGTTAAAGAGCCTGGCAACCCGCACATCGACGCCGCGGACACGGTTGCTTTCGAAGAGGAGCGCCTCGGTGCAGCGCTTGCCTTCGTCGTAGGAAGAGCGCGGGCCCGTACAGTCCACTGACCCCCGATACGTCTCGGGCAGCGGGTTGACCAACGGATTTCCATAAACCTCCGAGGACGACGCAAAGCAGATTCGCCCATCCTTTTTGAGCAGCTTCAAGAGCCGCATAGCGCCAATTAGATTTGCTGAGACGGTACGCTCGGGCTCCCGCATATAGACCGGCGGCGACGCGGGCGAGGCAAGATGAAAGATCTCGTCGAATTGGAAATCGGATTTGAAATGCTCCACCTCGGAGCGGACCAGCACTAGGCGTTGATCTCGGATATGACCAACGTTTTCTGCTCTGCCGGTCCATAGGCTGTCGACCACAACCAGCATGTCCAAATCGTTTCTTTTGAGAAGCCGGTCGACCAGGTGCGACCCGATGAATCCTGCTCCTCCAGCCAGCAACAGCTTCTTCATCTCATGTCTCGAAGGGGACATAGGCTGTCCGAATTCGTGTCCTCGTTGGGCATTGCAAGCGTCCCTTCTTCGGGAAGCCGCGTCAAATAGGCTCCGCTTGGTCCAAGCTTCTCGTCCATTACAGCAAGATTGCTGAGCACCACGCGGTAGTCGGCTTTCTCGGCGGAATCCGCAAACTCATGAATAGAGTAGTTCCAAAAATTTCTTCCGATCTCCGAGCCGTTTTCCCCTGAGCTGCGGTCCTCGCTTTCCGGTTGGGGAAGTGCTCGCTTCACCTCGCGCAGGAAAATGGCCGCAAATGCGGCAACGAGTTTCGCGAACTGCACAGGTGATCGCCAGAGCATTTTGGTGCAGTTCCTGGCGACAGCAGCAAATCGGCGCGTCACCAGCCCAAGCTTGGCAATCTCGACATCGGTGCGGAAGATCGCATCCAGCAGGACCGGCTTCACCGCCTCTGTGCAGCGGGCAAGTACGCTCTCGAGCACCATCCGACGCGAGATGAGCATTCGCACGAAATCTGCCGACATATTCCCTGGCGTTCGGCGGTATCCGACAAGATGCTCCTCAACGACGCCGAAACGGTATTTGGAGGCAATGCTCTGTTGGATGAAGAAGTCCTCGCAACCCTCTGCACCGCTCTCGCGCAGTCGCGAGGAGTAGCCACCCATTTCGAAGAGAACATCGCGCCGAAACATCACCGAACTGCCGTTGCCGATGAAATTTTTTCCGAGATGCTGCATGAACACCCATCCATTTGGGTGCGTCTGCTTCGGCGTGATGATCACCATATCATCGGCGTCAATCGTCCGGTAAAGTGTGTAGACAAGCCCTAGATCATTGCCAGCCGCAGCGAAAACACGCAGCTGCTTTTCGAGCTTGGTCGGGTGCCAGAGATCATCGGCGTCTACAGGCGCTATAAAGATGCCTTTGCTTGCCCGCACCCCCGCATTCCGCGCCGACGCGACGCCACCATTCTTCTGTTGGAGCAATTTGATGCGCCCGTCGCCATCAGCCAGTCGTCGAACGATCGATGCTGTTGCGTCGGTCGAACCATCGTCAACGACTATTATTTCCATATTTTCATGCGTTTGGGCGAGCACGGACGCCAAGGTACGCTCGATGAATGGCTCCGCGTTGTAGGCAGGGATGATAACCGCCACGAGCGTGTGGGCAGAGTGCTGTGAATTGCCCGGCAAATCCGCCATCCCTAGTCGCGCCCGAAGGAAGAGAATTGCGATCGCCCCCATATTGGCCAGAAATGATTTTTGGACGAGATATCAATTAGACAATCAGGCAGCCTGAAGTTCGCAGAGACCTGACGAGAGATTGACGGACGGAGTGTCATCCAAACCCTTCTCCGTTGGTGTGTGCAGGCGTCCGCAAAAAAAACCATTGAATCTCTTTGCTTTTCAGCATTCTTCGTTGCTGCTATCCGCCGCAACCTCGGCACAGAGTTGCTGGGATCGGTCGTTCACGCATATATTAGCCGAAACTACTATTCGCGCCAAGGAGCTGAAACCGATATAGCGACGGCGGTGGGCTCTATCTCCGCGTAAAAAGGTGGAACCAAGTCCCGGGCCGTCGTCCACTTCAAGTGCTCCGGCGCCGGCAGCAGCTCGCGGGCTTCGTCCTCCGTCTGGCAGGGGAGGTGTGACGATGAACGCCGTAACAATATTTAATCAGTTAGTTCGCGACCGCCGCTCCTGGTGGGGCCTGTAGCGTAATTGTGATGGTGTCACCCGGAGCGAGCAGAGTATCTTCGGTCGCCTCGATCGTCGCTGCCTTTCCGTCATTGGAACGGGTTACACCCATCATAACCCGGCGGCCCCCTTCGGCCAAAAGGTCGCTGCGCAGCTGCCTCACGTAGGCGATTTGTTTGGCCAATGAATCCATCTCAGCGCGCATTTCCATCATCGCCGCGCTTTCAGTCTGCAAGTCAGCCAACAGGTTAATTCGACTCTGGTCAGTAAGCTTCTCAAGGCTGCGCTGCAATTCCCCTTGGTCGCGTTCAAGTCGAGAGATCTCAGCGTTGGTTTGCAAAGCGCGGGTCGCCGACAAGAGCACTGCGCGTTGAGCATCGTTGATCATGGTGATCTGGATCAGACCTTTTTCGAAGAGCTTCTTGAGGCGATCAAGTTCAGCCGCATCCGCTGCCGCGCCAGCTCGATCCGCCTTCTGCTGCTCCTTCAGGTAGCCCATCCGTTCCGCCGCCTTGGTCGTGGCCAACTTGATTGAAGCGCCCTCCTTCTCCTGATCCACATAAAGAGCTTCAAGATGCTTCTGTTCCTGCTGCAAAGCTTCGTCGCGACGGGGTTCGAGGCTCGGGTCACGTTCTGCGTCCGGAACCTCGATCGCCCTGGCGCCGCTCAGCTGCGCCTCTATGCGAGCAGCCTTGATTTGGCTTTCCTGATACTTGATGCGCAGAACGTAGAGGCGGCCGCCAAGGTCCGCTACTGTCAGTTCAGGGTTTTCAACCTCGCCGCGACCGAGCTTATAGCCGCCGCCAGCAGCCACAGCTTGTCGGACAGTCATTCCTGGTCGGAAGGCCTGAGTCCCAGGAGAGGCAATGTCCCCGTCGATATAGACCGGTCGGTATTCCTCAATATCGACTATAATCTGATCTGGATAGAACCCGGTCCAATTCTCAGTGCCGTCAGCGGATCGTTGCGGAAGGGACTTCGGTTTTAGGACCTCGATTACCTCCTTGCGAACATCCTCTATTGTCTTCTGGCGAACCTTTAGGGGGCCCAAGACCGGCAACACAATTATACCGCTCTGGTCGATCACAGCTCGCTTTTGCATCTCGGGATAGCCTATGACCGCGAAGCCGATCACGTCGCCAGTCTGCAGACGGTACTCGTCGACGTTGTACTCCTGTGCTAGGGCAGGGCCATTCGACAGATTCGCGTAGACGAACAAGAGTAACAAGCATGCGAGCGCGGCGCAGCTGCCTGCTCGCCAGCGCACCGATCTATTCAACATTCGCGCTCTCGTGTGTTCGAACGGCTGACAGTCATACACATAACCAACCAATTCAGCCCCTTGTCGCAACGCATTTAATGGATCGAGCAGTTGCGGATCGAGCAGCATATCAGCTGCTCCAACCTGTCATGAAAATATCGAGTTCACTGTGTCCGCGGTCACAGCGAGTGTCGCCGATATGCCTCATTTATCGCAGGTAAAGCTCGGTACAAAAGTCGCACAG
The DNA here is from genome assembly GCF_040318075.1 of Mesorhizobium sp. M1328. Classification (NCBI taxonomy): domain Bacteria; kingdom Pseudomonadati; phylum Pseudomonadota; class Alphaproteobacteria; order Hyphomicrobiales; family Phyllobacteriaceae; genus Mesorhizobium; species Mesorhizobium sp. M1328. The sequence goes on from NZ_JAMYLO010000011.1 coordinate 176,824, forward strand.
GCGGAAGAGTTTGGACGGGATCGACATAATGGACCATATGGTTAGCGCCGTTCCCGCAGGGCCATCGCTGAAGCTCTGGCGTGTAGCGGCAGGTGAGACGGACACCTATCCCCGGCCAGGCAGAACCATGGAGTGGGACATGGCGGCTGGCGACGCAGTCCTTCGAGTTGCTGGTGGCATCGTCGTTAATCTCGAGGGACCTACAACAAGGGGGCGCCAACGATCAGATGTCAATTTCGCAAATCTTGTCGCTTACGGCGACGCAGAATTCTACGTCGGAAAAATTGGGCTCAGAGGCTCGGTGTAGTCCCCGATTGCTCCACGAGCACGCCGCGGATGGAAAGCACGCCTCGCTCTGTCGATGGAGGATCGTGAAGAGGGAAAGCGTGAGATGTTGCACGATATGGTGGCCACGAATGGAACCCCGTTCGTCTCCAACGGAAGATTGACCCACCTTAAGCGACTTGAGGCAGAGTCAATCCACATTTTCCGCGAGGTGGCGGCGGAATTTCAAAACCCGGTAATGCTCTATTCGATCGGCAAAGACTCGTCGGTAATGTTGCATTTGGCGCTCAAGGCGTACTTTCCGTCGCGCCCGCCCTTTCCGCTACTTCACGTCGATACGACTTGGAAGTTCAAGCAGATGATTCAGTTCCGTGACGATGCTGCCGAGTGCGCGGGCATGGATCTGATCGTCCATACCAACATGCAGGGCTTGAAGGAAGGGATCAACCCGTTCACTTACGGCTCTTCCACTTACACAAACGTTATGAAAACCGACGCACTCAAGCAGGCCTTAACCAAGTACAAATTCGACGCAGCGTTTGGCGGGGCTCGACGCGATGAGGAGAAAAGCCGAGCCAAGGAGCGCATCTTTTCCTTTCGAACGGAAAATCACAACTGGGATCCGAAGACCCAGCGCCCGGAACTCTGGAACGTTTTCAACGGGCGGATTCGTCATGGGGAGTCCATCCGTGTGTTCCCTCTTTCCAATTGGACCGAGCTCGACATTTGGCAGTACATCCTGAAGGAAAACATTCCCGTCGTTTCGCTCTATTTCGCGGCCAAGCGTCCGGTCGTGTGGCGCCAGGACGTGCTGATAATGGTCGATGATGACCGGCTGCCGCTTGAGCCCGGCGAAATACCGGAAATGAGAATGGTGCGCTTTCGCACTTTGGGTTGCTACCCGCTGACCGCCGCAATTGAATCGGATGCGTCGACGGTTGCGGAGATCGTCTACGAGATGCTGTTTGCTCGAACGTCCGAGCGCTCTGGGCGTCTAATCGATCACGACGAGTCAGGGGCGATGGAAAAAAAGAGGCGGGAGGGATACTTCTGATAAACGCGATACCGATAGACCCCGCAGCGATCAGCCAGTACCTGGAGCGCCATGAAAGCAAGGACCTGCTTCGCTTCCTGACGTGCGGAAGTGTCGATGACGGAAAATCGACACTGATCGGACGCCTGCTTTACGATGCCAAACTGCTTTTTGAGGATCAGCTCGCGGGTCTGAGACGCGATTCTCGTAAGCACGGAACAACTGGAGATGACATCGATTTCGCGCGTCTGGTGGACGGTCTGGAAGCGGAGCGTGAACAAGGCATCACCATCGATGTCGCCTATCGATTCTTTTCGACCCATCGCCGCAAGTTCATTGTCGCTGACACGCCTGGCCATGAGCAATACACGCGCAACATGGCGACCGGGGCGTCGAATGCCGACCTTGCCGTCATTCTCATTGACGCGCGGAAGGGGGTCCTCACGCAGACACGCCGCCATACTTTCATCGCGTCGCTGCTTGGGATCAAGCACCTCGTTGCCGCAATCAACAAGATCGACCTGGTGGATTACTCCCAGAAGGCCTTTGATCGGATTGGCGCTGACTATCAGACTTTCGCCGCGGACCTTGGCTTCAAAACGATACTCTCCATTCCGATGTCGGCACGCTTTGGCGACAACGTGGCGGAGCGGAGCGCCAGGTTGGCGTGGTATGAAGGGCCGACGCTCATCGAGCACCTCGAAACCGTCGATGTGGTCCGCGATGAAACAGCCGGCCCATTCCGGTTGCCGGTGCAATGGGTCAATAGACCGAATTTGAACTTCCGTGGTTATTCGGGAACAATCGCATGTGGCGTGGTCAACGTTGGGGATCCAGTCGTTGTCGCACAGTCCGGTTGCACGTCCAGGGTCAGGTCAATCATCACCTATGACGGCCAGCACGAATGGGCGGCGGCTGGCGAAGCGATTACCTTGGTTCTGGAACACGAAATAGATGTTTCGCGTGGTGACATCATTTGTGCAGCTGCCAGCCGCCCCGAGGTTTCTGATCAGTTTTCGGCCCACGTGATCTGGATGAGCGACGACGAGCTCATCCCAGGGCGGACCTATTATCTCAAGATTGGCTCGCGCACTGTGGGTGCAAGCGTGATGGAGATAAAGTACAAGGTCGACGTGAATACGTTTCAAAAATTGGCGGCCAAGACGCTCCACCTAAACGAGATCGGCGCACTTAACCTGTCGACGCAGGAGCCGATCGCGTTCGAGCCGTATTCGTCCAACCGCGTTATGGGTGGTTTCATCATGATTGATCGGCTGTCAAATCAGACGGTCGGTGCCGGAATGATTGTTTTCGCCCTGCGTCGGGCATCCAATATTCATTGGCAGGCAGTGGAGATAAACAAAGCCATACGATCGCGCCTGAAAGGTCAGAAACCGGTCATCTTGTGGTTTACCGGTCTTTCGGGGGCGGGCAAGTCAACGATTGCTAACCTGGTAGAAAAGCGCCTCGTCTCAATGGGGCGGCACACATATCTTCTCGACGGTGACAACGTTCGCCACGACCTCAACCGTGACCTTGGTTTCACGGATGCGGACCGTGTCGAGAACCTGCGGCGCGCCAGTGAGGTGGGGAAATTAATGGTCGACGCCGGCTTGATTGTCTTGGCGTCGTTCATATCGCCGTTCCGGGCCGAGCGCAAAATGGCCCGAGAGCTATTTGCTGCGGGAGAGTATGTCGAGATTTTCGTGAGTACACCTCTCCACGTGGCCGAGAAACGGGATCCAAAGGGACTGTACAAGAGTGCGCGTCTAGGTCGACTTAAAAACTTCACTGGCATCGACAGCCCCTATGAAGAGCCAGAGTCGCCGGAAATTGTGCTGGCGGCAGGGGTGAGCGCGTCGGAGGAGCTGGCCGAACAGGTTATCAACTATCTCGCGCATCACGGCTACATCGACCGATGAACCGCGCTTTTCAGCCAAGTGCCACACGTCCGGCGCTATCACTTGGGGGAAGAAGGCATCTTCGACCAGATCTGCAAGCTGACCCAATGGGCAACAGGGTATCATGACGATCGCTCGCGCCGTCGCCGCGCGGTGGCGGTTCAGACAGCCGAGCGTCATTCCGGGTTTCGGATTGACGCTCGGCTTCTCGTTTGCCTACCTCACGCTCATCATCCTCATTCCCCTGTCCGGGCTGATCTGGCGCTCGGCGGCGCTCGGCTGGACCGACTTCTGGGCGATCGTCACCGATCGCCGTACCATCAACGCGCTTGAAATCAGCTTCGGTACAGCCTTCATTGCCGCCGCCATCAACGTCGTCTTCGGCACGATCGTCGCCTGGGTGCTAGTGCGCTACAGCTTTCCCGGCCGCCGCATCGTCGATGCCATGGTCGACCTGCCCTTCGCGCTGCCGACGGCGGTGGCCGGCATCGCGCTGACCACGCTTTATGCACCGAATGGCTGGATCGGAAGCCTGCTGGCGCCGCTCGGGATCAAGGTCGCTTATACACCGCTCGGCATCGTCATTGCGCTGGTCTTCATCGGCTTGCCCTTCGTAGTGCGCACTGTCCAACCGATCGTGGAGGAGATCGACAAGGAGGTGGAGGAAGCCGCCGCCACGCTTGGCGCCAGCCGTTTTCAGATCATCACCCGCATCCTGTTTCCGGGCCTCGCGCCGGCCATCATCACCGGCTTTGCACTGGCCTTCGCACGCGGTGTCGGCGAGTACGGCTCGGTCATTTTCATCGCCGGCAATCTGCCCTACAAATCCGAGATCGCGCCACTGCTGATCATCATCCGGCTGGAGGAATACAACTATCCGGCGGCAACCGCGATTGCAGCGATCATGATGGTGCTGTCATTCTTGATGCTCTTGATCGTCAACCTGGCGCAGTCATGGAGCCGCAAGCGTTATGGCTGACGTGGCCATCGCATGGCCGATCGGGAGCGACACCGCCGACCAGCGAGCGACCGGTCGCGCGCTACCTGCTCATGGTCGACCAGGCATCGAGCAAGGGCTTCGGCCATTTGGTCGAAACGCTGGCCATCTGCGCGAGCACAAGAAGGAAGGCCTGAGTGGCATTGGTCGCATGAGGCGCGGCCGCCATATCCGCCGAAAGCGTCCTGGCAAAGGTTAGGGTGCGTTTTTATTCGCATCTCCTAATATTTGATCGCTCTGACCCGTTCCGATATGTTATGATGGTTAACGCGCTGAGGGCTGAATAGCCACGGAGCGCGTCACGCGAGCGGCTGCGAGTGGGACGGCGATGTCCTTTTTGCTTTTTTTGCGCGGCCTTATCATAGTACTGGTGGCATTCGCCATCAGTATATATTTGCTTACCGCCTCGCTCTGGAGTACGTTTGTCCAAACGTTAATTTGTGGGGTCTTGATACAGATTGGGTACTTTGTTGCTGTCATGCTGCTAGTGTGGCGCTCGGTCTCCAAAGAATCCGTGATTCCGAAGCCAAATACCCCACGCGATGAGTCCGAAAGGGAGCAACTGCCGAGCCACTTAGTGAATAAGGTGGACCACTCTCCGCCTTTATAGGCTCTGGCTGTTTAGATTAGGACGATCAGCAGGATGACACCCCACATCACGATACAAAATGTGACTGCAACCTGTCTTATTCGGGCACCTGAGAGGCGTTCCGCGAGGCGCCAAATGCGCCCAGAACTCTTACGGTGATCGATATCGCGCGGCGGTGATCGACGAGTCATTCCAATCGACGTCCCTGTTTCCGCAGGACAGGCTCAACCTAGGCCCGGAATCTCTTGCTCAGATGTTTTGCCATTTGGCAATACGACCCGATTTCTTCCTTTAATTGGATCGCATGACGTGTAGCGGAATTGCAGACAGCATGGGCCGCGTGAGTTTCATTTATTGCAATCCGAGGTTAAGATTTTGCGTCTTTGGCGAGGAGCGACTCCCCCGGCGTCGATACTGAATTTCGAGACAGTCAGACAATGTGGTATAGTATTTGTCACTAGCGATACGCTGCCAGTTTCATCCCACGGGTTTGAAGGCTTATGCTCCGCGAAGTTGAAAATCAGCACCCGGATTCTGCCTTCATATTTGGCGATCCTCAGTCGGCAACGATTGATCTCGAAACACTCGTGGCGGCAGCGCGACGGCAGTTGAGGTTCGTCCTTACATGCGCTCTCGTAGGCCTTGTGCTGGGGCTGGCGTATCTTCGGGTCGAGGTGCCCTTGTACGAGTCGACGTCCAGAATCCTGATCGACAAGAACCAGCCCTCCGTCGTGACGAAGTTAACAGAGAGCGGAAGCTCCACCCAGCTTGACCCGATGATGCTGAGCCAGGTCGAATTGTTGCGTTCCGACCGCATCGGGCTAAAGGTCGTTGACAGCCTCGGTCTTGCTACCAATCGCCCTTTCTTGTCAGCGCCGTATTCGTTGCTCAACAGTCTCACAGGATCGGTCGCTCGGGTCGTGCGGTCATTCATCGGCAGTTCCGACGAAAGCGGAGCGCCGGTGAAATCGAGTGCGGCGCGAGGACCCGATCCTCGGTGGCAGGCATTTGACATTCTGGCTGAAAATATAACGGTAGAGCGTGTAGGCGATTCTTACATTCTGCAAGTCCAATTTTGGTCGCCTAGCGCTGAAATGGCGCAAAAAATAGCCAATAAGTATGCGGAAATCTATATCTCTGACCAAGTCGGAGCCAAAGATGAGTCGATTATCCGAGCTCGCAGTGCACTGGCGGAAGAGCTCGAGACAGTGCGGAAGCGATCGGTCGACGCCGAGCTCGCAGTCCACAGGTTCCGAACAGACAATACGCTGACCAAGGAAACGCTGGTTACCTTGAGCCAGCTCGAACTTGAGGCGTCCTCTCTCAAGTCGCAATATGAACAGGTCCTGCAGCAGTACCAAGCGAGCCTGCAGAACCTTTCGATGGCGTTGACGGAGGCGCGGGTTATCTCGGAGGCACCATACCCCAGCAGCCCGAGTTCTCCGAACAGCCGTCTTTCGTTGGCGGTCTGCGTCGTGCTCGGCGGCATGATTGGCGCCGGTGTGGGCGGAATTCGAGAGTACCGGGAGCGCTTTTTCCGCACGAGGGGTCAAGTGCGCGATGAGCTCGGACTTGACACGCTCGGAATGATCCCGTTGCTGGACGGAAAGCCAATTCGCCGAAACAAGCGTGATCGTGCGACCGAAGAGCCGTCATTCATCGAGGTGGGGAACAGCGCTTTCAACTGGGTAGAGCAACATCCGCGCTCGGAATTCGCTGAAACGATGCGAACGGTGAAAGTCGCCGTTGATGTCGAGTTACCAGGGAAGAGCACCAAGGCGATCGGCATCGTTTCCTGCCTCCCGGGAGAAGGGAAGTCGCTGGTCGCGGCTAATTTTGCGATGGTTCTCGCTATGCAGCATTGTAGGACGCTGTTGATCGATGCCGACATCCACAATCCGGGCTTGTCCCCTATGTTAGCCAACGGCTGGGAACGAGGCCTGGCCAACTTGTTGGCTGGACAGTTCAACGCGAGAGATTTGCTGGCCCATCAGTCATTGCCATTGCGGTTCCTGCCCGGCGTGAACCAGAGCCAACAAAAGCTCGCAAAGACCGTGCAGCCTATCGAGAAAATGGGCGACTTTCTGCTCAAGGCGGGCTCTACGTTCAATTACGTCGTCGTTGATTTGCCCCCGTTGGCTCCAGTCGCGGACGTGAGGTCCTTTGTCCAGCACCTCGACGGCCTTATTCTGGTTGTTGAATGGGGCGTGACCGCTCGTACATTCGTGCGCGAAAGCCTCAACAACAATCCGATCCTTGCGGATAAATGTATTGGCGTTCTGCTTAACAAGGTCGATCTCAAAAGAATCAAGCTGTATCAAAAGTTCGGCAGTGCCGAATTTTACAGTGAACGTTATAGTCAGTATTACCAGACTTAGTTGTGGAGCAAGCATTGTTTTGTCTTACGTTGAAGCCGGATGATCTTCCTTCGGACCTCGCGAGTGCCCTGGCGGCACTGCGGGCTGAACGCGAAGCACGCCGACAAGCCGAAGCGGTGGCTGCCAGCGCGCAGGCGAAACTATCGGATACCGAGGCGCTGATTGCACATCTACAGCTTATGATCGAGAAGCTGAAGCGCGAGAAATACGGCCAGCGTTCCGAACGCACGGCGCGCCTGATCGAGCAGATGGAACTTCAGCTCGAAGACCTCGTGACCGCGGCGAGCGAGGATGAGCTTGCCGCGGCCGCTGCGGCGGCGAAGACCCAGAGCGTGCGCGCCTTCGCGCGCAAGCGACCAGTGCGCGTAAGCCCTGGCCAGAGACTATCGAACGCGAGCGCGTCGTCGTCGAGCCTCCCACCGCCTGCGCCTGCTGCGGCGGATTCCGGCTGTCCAAGCTGGGCGAGGACGTGACCGAGACGCTGGAGGAGATCCCGCGCCGCTTCAAGCTGATCGAAACGGTGCGCGAAAAGTTTACCTGCCGCGACTGCGAGAAGATCACCCAGCCGCCGGCGCCGTTCCATGTCACGCCGCGCGGCTTCATCGGTCCCCAACTGCTGGCGACAATCCTGTTCGACAAGTTCGGCATGCATGCTCCACTCAACCGCCAGAGCGCGCGCTTCAAGGCCGAGGGGATCGAGCTGCCGCTGTCGACGCTGGCCGATCAGGTCGGCCACGGAACCTTCGCCGTCATGCCGCTCTTCCAGCTGATCGAGCGCCATGTGCTCGCGGCCGAGCGCCTTCATGGCGACGACACCACCATTCGCATCCTGGCGAAGGGCAAGTGCGCGACCGGGCGCATATGGACCTATACGCGCGATGACCGTCCCTTCGCCGGGCCTGCGCCGCCGGCGGCGATCTATTACGCCTTGAGCGACCGGCGCGGCGAGCGTCCTCAGAAGCATCTGGCCGGGTTCGCCGGCATCCTTCAGTGCGACTGTTACAGTGGCTTCGAGCCGCTGTTCGACCCGCAGCGGAAGGAGCAGCCGATCACGCCGGCCTTTTGCTACGCCCATGCGCGGCGAGGATTCTTCGAATTGGCCGACATCGCGAAAAAGGCCCGGGATGGCAAGAAGGGCAAACCGATCTCCCCGATCGCGCTGGAGGCGGTCAGGCGCCTCGACGCACTGTTCGAGATCGAGCGCGCCATCAACGGCCGCAGCGCTGCCGAGCGGTATGCCGTGCGGCAGGAGAAGAGCTAACCACTTCTCGACGACATGCACGCCTGGTTGCTCCGCGAGCGCGATACCCTCTCGCGCTCTTCCGAGGTCCTGAAGCCAATCAATTACATGCTCAGGCGCTGGGCCGACTTCGCCCGCTTCATCGACGACGGCAGAATCTGCCTCAGCAACAACGCGGCCGAAAGAGCGCTGCGTGGCATTGCTCTGGGAAGGCGCAACTGGACCTTCGCCGGTTCCCAGCGCGGCGCCGACCGCGCCGCCGTTATGCTTACCCTCATCACCACGGCACGCCTCAACGACGTCGACCCAAAAGCCTGGCTCGCCGATGTCCTGGCCCGCATTGCTGATCTTCCCGCTTCGCGTCTGCACGAACTACTGCCTTGGGAATGGAAGCGCCTGCGCGAAGCCGACAAGGCCGCCGATCAGCAGGCCGCCTGACCTTCACGCATCGCCATCATAGAGCCCGCCGCGCGCACGCGCGTGTCCCAATCATGCGGCCTTCGTCGTATGCGTACGGTGTTCGTCGGCAAGGACCAGCAATACAATCGTCGCTTCCTCCAGCCGGTGGCCTGCGCGCTGGCATCGGGCTGGGAGAAGGGCCAGGTCGAGAACCATGTCGAACAGGTGAGATGCGGAGCCGTCAGAATTCATGATCGGCCCGGCTATCTTGGTCGCCAGTCCTTTTCCGGTCCTTACATTCCGCCACCCAACACCGCCGTAGCGCGGACACGCAAAGCACCCTGCGAATAGGCCTGCAGCATATCCTGTCGTGCCTGCATTCCGATCTTCTTGCGGAGCGTTTCATCGCCCCCGAACACCAGTGCTTGCGTCACCGCCATCTCCGCTGAGGGAACAGTAAGCTTCAGCATATTCTCTCCATCCTTGCCGTAATCCCGGATACCGCCGACGTCGGTCGCGATCACCGGAAGGCCGGCAAGCATCGCCTCGGCGACGACGATGCAGAACCCTTCCGTATCGGACAGATTGATGAACATGTCACGATCACAGGCTAGCTCGAACCAGCGCGCGACATAGCCACGGAAATGCACGCGATCTCCAATGCCGAGCTCATCCGCCTTGCGCGAAAGCGCCTGCCGTTCCGGCCCGTCGCCGTAAAGATCGAGGCTTGCAGAAACGCCGCGGTCTTGGAGCATTCGGATGGCCTCGATGAGGCGGTCAAAGTTCTTCAGCGGGATAAGCCGTCCGGCAGCAGCAAGGCGCAAGGGTGTGTGAAGCGCGTAATCGCGCTTGTGGCTGGAAGCCTCATCGGAGCAAAACAGAGGCACGATATGCGACCGGCGCCTGCGCGGCAGGAAGTATGCTTGCGTCTCCTGCAGCGTACTGTCGCAATCAGCCCAGATTTCGTCGACGCGCCAGGACAGCGCCTTGAGCACAGGGCCATAAACGGCTGCGGCGCGCCGGGAGCGGTAGCGGGCGGTGTGTTCGAATGAAACGCAGCGCAGCCGAGGAGCAAACATCGCAGCAAGCCGTCCCACGAGATTGGCCTGTTTGAGCGACAATGCAACCATATCCGGCCGCCACTCCCGGATGAGGCGCAATATTACAAAGAACGTGCCCACGAAGGTGCGCAAGGAAGGCTCTTCACTCTGCGAAGTCAGGATAAGATTGTGCTCTCCGATCTGTGCGGCGATTTGATCGGCAAGAGACCCGCGACCGCGGCAACAGGCGAGAATCTTCAGCTGGTGGCCGCTGAAAAATCCTGCTTGCAGCAAGGTGAGCAGCCCATGCTCGGCGCCACCGGGATCGAATCCGTTGATGAAGTAAAGAATTCGCATGTGACAGTGAAGCGCTCCGATTATCTTGCACCTCGTATCAACTATCGCAAATAACTGCCTGACCCTGTGTGGATTCTCCTCCGTTTGTGGTGAGGGTGGTGCAGGTCGGAAGATCTCTCAGTTCTTACCCGCCTTAAGAGACCTCGCAACCCCTTAATGCCTCCCCAAAACGAGGGCCCATGTTGGACCGGAGACATCGCGAACAGCCTTTCGGGGACCTCACGACCAGTCTGCCATTCTATCGAGAGAGGGTATTGAAGTCCATGGTTTCCATTTTCTGATGTCTGAACCGTCGAAGACGCCGTCTGTTGCAGCCGGGCCAAGGGCGACGGACTTGCCGCCAGCCTTGCACAGGCGTATGGAGCGGACGGGGACAGAGCTGCTTAACGCGGCGGACGAGATGGCCTGTGGCGTAGTAGAAATGGTTCGACCTTTCGCGATAGTGGCGCTTCGATTCCAGTTTCTTTTCCATCGCGCTGTTGTCTCCGAATGGCGTCCCGACCCCCTCGCGCAAAACGCGCAAAACTATTCGCGATGTCCTCGCACATCTGTTCGCGATGTTTCCAGTCCAAACAGCCGCACAAGGGGAAGGGAAAATTAAGTCGCTGCCCGACGGTGTCCTCATACAGTCATTAGGGATTCCCGGTACTAGCGTTGAGCGCCCCGATATTCGTCGACAATGCTGGTTAGTGAGATACTGGTTCCGGTGAGCCTTCCCAGGAAATAGGCCCCATGCTGCCGTCGATCTTGTGGTCCTCTCCGATCATGCCGTTTCGATGCCTTGCCCAGGTCCAAAGCCCTGCTCGGCGACAGGGGCTACGACGCCGACCGGTTCCGAACCGCCATGGCAGACCGCAAGATCATCGCCTGCAGCCCGTCAAAGGCAAATCGAAAGGCGCCTATACCGCACGATCCCGCGCTGCCAGAGCAACTTCACCAGATCGCCGCGCTTGCCTCGAAAGGCAAACAACGCACCAGAATGCCAGCTTTGCTCCAGGATTTTCTGGGTCAGCACCGCCAGGTTACGACACCGGCTACCTCGCTGAAAGAGTGGCAATCATCCTGCCCAACTAGAGAGGTGCGCAAGGCGGCCTTTAGGCCTCGCTCACACTATTGTTGCAAGGGCGCCGATCAGACCTCAAGAAGCGGATATCCTCTTTGATCTTGTCAGAAATCTTTCGTTCCAGCCAAACAAATGTTGTCGGGGACGACGGTAGGAGGCCATCAGCGAGAGCGCCTTTGTAGGCCAAGAGAGCGAAGCGATGCTGGCAAGTACTTCGTGATACCGAGCCTCTCCTTGAGCCAACGTCCCTCCTCAGGAAACACCAGTTCCAGGGAGAGCATGACGATGACCAATTCCAAGCCACACATAATCCCGCCAATGACAAGGCGATAGAGCCCATCGGCTTCGCGAATACCCGGCAGTAAAAGTATGGCCCAAGTGCAGGAAGCTGCCAAAGCTGCTACACCCAACGCCTTCATGACCACAAAGGCCTCTTTGACGAGGCGGACTGGATAGAGCGTCGCCAGTACAGCCGCGCTCGCCCAATAGTTGAGTACCATAGCGATACTGACTGCCATCGCGACACCATTGATGCCCCAAGAACTCCCAATGAGCGCTGCGACCAAGACGGAAAAAGCGTAAAACAACTGCCATAGAACAAGTTGCAGGATGGCGCCCTTGGACCTGATGAGCGTCGAACTTGTCTTCCAGGCGATGCGGAAAGGCATTGACAGGCAGAAGAGCTGAAATGGGAGTACGACGCTCGCCCAAGCATTACCGAGCAATACATTGACAAACTCGCTGGAGAGTAAGAACAAATTGAACGAGGCGAGGGAAGACAGCACGAAGACTACGGCCGTACAGAGATAATAGACGCGAACGATCCGCGCCTCCTCCTTCTTGATCGACGAGAAAATGGGAAACAGAACCTGGTCAGCGGCGTTGCCAATAAGCTTGGTCGGCTGCTGCATTAGGTAGAATGCACGCGAATAGTAGCCCAGCGCAGCGGGGCCCAGAAAACGGCCGACCACGAAATAATCCACGTTCATTCCTATATAACTGGCGATGCGTGCAAGGGTGATGCCGCCACCAAAACGCAACAACTTTCGCGCCGACTCGTGGCTGTAGGAAAGGCGAAAGGAGTGCGGGCTGTTCAAGATGTAGCCGACATTCGACACCGCGGTCTGCGCGATATAACCCCAGATCATCGCCCAATAGCCAAAACCATAATAGGCGAGCGCAATCGACACTGGCGTATAGCCGAAGACGTAGCCGTTAAGATCGATCAATGACATCGCTCGGAACTTAAGCGCACGCTGGACCAGCGCACTCGAGACCATGCCCAGTGCTCGCAGCGGAAAGATCAGTGCGACCAACCGCAGCGGCTTTACGATCTCCGGCATATTGAACCCTTGCCCTATCAAGGCAGCGCTGAAGATGATCGCTCCCGCGGCGGCAAGGCCAAGGCTTAGGCTGATGGCGAGCGCGGTCGCAACGTCCTCCTGCCCGACTTCGTCCATCTGCACCAGAGCGGGAGCGACTCCGATCTGTCCAAACACTTCGACAAAAGCACAAACGACCAGCACCGCGGCGACCACACCAAAGCTTTCCGGCGCCAGCAGGCGCGCCAAGATGGCGACGACCCCTACCCGCAGGAAAGAAGAGATCAGAGTCCCTGACGACACCCAGGCAAGCCCGGAAAGTGATCGAGCAGAAAGCGATTTCGAGGTGATCTCGGATGACTTACTCAAGATCCGGCTCCACTGTCTGACGCATCCGAATGCTTACTACCTTTTCCTCGCCGTTTCCATCTGACTAGCCGATGTGTGGCCTGGGATCTTGGAGAGGTTGAAGTTTGGGTGCGTGAGCCCCGGCGCGCATCCCGCGATGGGCTAGACTAGGAGCCTGTCCAGTTAGTCCTGGCGTCGGGCCGTTTCATGAACGATAACCGGCTTAGACGGCGTTGGCGAGCTCTGTGAGGTTGTGGGCGGTGCAGATTATCGCCCATTCGGCGCTCACCTTCTCGATGCCCGCAACAAGAACTGCCTGAACCCCCTTGCTTGCTTGATCTGTCCGAACACTGGCTCGACGATTTGCTTTCTGAGCCTGTACCTGCTTCGCCATCCCGCCCGCTTGAGCTTGTCCCGCATGGCCTGGGTGAGCGGTTCCTTGATCTTTCGTTTGCCTTCGGCGGGGTGTTTGGCTCGTCCGGCTGCGATGTAAGCGCTGGTCTCGCGATCGGCCAAGGCCTGGAGGTTCAGCTCGCTCAGATAACCGCTATCGGCCGATGCTTTCTTCGGTTTGGCGCCGAGATTGGCCTCAATGCCGTCGATCAGGCCGACCAGTTGACGGTGGTCGCTCATGCTGGTGGTGAGCCGGGGCGCGACGATGACCTGGGCCTTGGCGTCGACAGCGGCTTGCGCGTTGTAGCCCTGGATATAACCGTCCTTGGTCAGAAGAATGCGGCTGGCCGCATCGGTAAAGTTGCGTTGTGCTTTGGCGTCGGGCGCGGCGGAGGGTGGCACTGGTGTCTTGCCGTTCTTCTTGCGACCTTCGGTGATGCGCCTTTTCTCGGCCTCGGCTCGGCGCCGCTCCTCCGCCGCGGCGGCGGCTTTCGCTTCTGCCTCCAACTCGGCCTTGTCGCGCGGATCTTGGCAAGCCGCCTCTCCTTGTCGGCCCCCAATCGGGCATCTCATCGCCGCGCTTCGTGCCGTGCAGCTCGTCCTCCTCCGCATCGGCGGCCTCGGCGGCGGCCAGCCAGCGGTCGACTTCGGCCGTGAGCTCCGCTTCCCGCTTCTTCATGCGCTCATAGCTCATCGCTTTGTGTTTCGACGCGTTCGCCTTGATCGTGGTGCCATCGAGCGCGACGTGCCCGAGCTTGACCTGCCACTGAATTTTCATCCGGCTGCAGTTAGAGCCTCGGCGGGTTTTACGCCGTATGGCGCGGGTTGAGCAACGGGTGATCGGCGGAGCTGGTCGGGG